>NZ_LMRE01000023.1:0-501557 GCF_001424745.1 Methylobacterium sp. Leaf469 | reverse complement strand
GCGCGCCGCGTCGAGTAGCGAGGTGCGGGTGTCGAGTTCGAGGTCCCGGCGCTGGCCGTTCACCGTCAGCGACACCTTCGCCAGAACGGGCTTGTCGGCGCCAGCGGGTGCGGCGCCCGCCGTAGAGGGCAAGGCCACCAGGGCCGCGGTGGCGGATGCGCCCGCCATCAGATCTCTCCGGTTCAACGCGTAATCTGAAGGACTTCCCATCTCGGTCTCCGAACGGGCTGCAGGGGGACGGCGCGACGGCCGCCCATCGAGGGTGGGATGCCCAGGGCGAGCGGGCACATTTGATCAAATCCAAGGTAGGGTTTCCGACCTCGTTGATTAGTGCCGTCCATCGACATAGGGTCATGAGCAGAGCTTATGGATTCGGCCGTTCCGCCACCCCGGCGCCTCTCCGGCTCATCGGACATGCGACGCGGAGACCATCGATGGCGCGTGCGGACCTGACCGACCTGCTGTCCTTCGTGACGGTGTCGCAGGAGGGCAGCTTCACCCGCGCCGCGGTACGCCTGGGCATCACGCAATCGGCCCTGAGCCATGCCCTGAAGGGACTCGAGGCACGACTGGGTGTGCAGCTACTGAATCGCTCCACCCGGGCGGTCTCGCCGACCGAGGCGGGGCAGCGTCTGTTGCGGAGCGTGGGGCCGCAATTCGAGCAGATCCGGGTCGAACTCGCCGCCCTGACCGAGTTGCGGGACAAGCCGGCCGGCACCGTTCGCATCACGGCGAGCGAGGACGCGGCGGCGACGGTTCTGTGGCCTGTCCTGACGCGCCTGCTCCCGAGTTACCCCGACATCACGGTCGAGGTCGTCACGGAGCAGGCCCTCATCGATATCGTGGCCGAGCGCTTCGATGCGGGCATACGCATCGGCGAACACGTCGAGAAGGACATGGTCGCGGTGCGGATCGGGCCGGACATGCGCATGGCCGTGGTCGGGGCACCGGGCTACTTCGCCGGCCGACGGAAGCCCAGGCATCCGGCGGACCTCACGGCACACCTGTGCATCAACCTGCGCCGGCCGACGCGCGGCGGGTTCTACCCCTGGGAATTCGAGCGCAAGGGCGAGGCTCTCGACGTGCGCGTCGAAGGCCGGCTCGTGTTCACCAGCCTGCGCCTGATCCGGGAAGGCGCGCTCGCCGGGCTCGGGTTGGCCTACCTGCCGGAGGAGCACGTCGAGCGGGACCTGGCCGAGGGGCGGCTGGTCCGGGTGCTGGAGGGGTGGTGCGAGCCCTTCCCGGGGTACCACCTCTACTATCCGAGCCGCCGTCAGCCCGCCCCCGCCTTCACGGTGCTGGTGGAGGCGCTGCGCCAGCGCGGGGCGGGCGGTGGACGTCAGCCCACCGTCTGACCGCCATCGACCACCATGGCATGCCCGACGACGAAGGCCGCCAGATCCGAGCAAAGGGAGAGCACGGCAGCCGCGATCTCCTCGGGTTCCCGGACTCCGTCCTCGGAGATGTCGGCGACCGCGACGGCGGCACCGGCACCGGCTCGGGCGAACGCCAGGGCGGTGGCGCGGCCGATGCCGCTCGTCGCGCCCGTGACGAAGGCGATTTTGCCGGTCAAATCATGCGTCTGCGTCATCGGTCACTCCAGGTCGGATCGTCGGCGGGTTTCAGGAGGACGAGGCTCAACGCGGCAGCGCGTAGGCGACCAGCTTGGTCCCGAGGCTGATCGCCAGCGGCGGCTTTCCACCGGCCGCCACCACCACGAACTGGCGCCCGCTCACCGGGCTGCGGTAGGTCATCGGCGTGGCGTTGCCGCCGCCGGGAAGCCGGGCCTGCCAGAGTTCGCGGCCCGTTGCCGCGTCGAGCGCCCGGAAGGTCCGGTCCATGCTCGCGCCGACGAAGACCAAGCCGCCACGCGTGACCACCGAGCCACCCGAGACCGGGGTCCCAACGGTCAGCGGCAGCATCGACGGGATGCCGAAGGGGCCGGTGTCGCGCGCGGTCCCGAGGGGCTTCGACCACAGCAGGCGGCCGCTCGACAGGTCGACGGCCGCGATCAACCCCCAGGGCGGCGCCGTGCAGGGAATGCCGAGGGGGGACATGAACAGGCCGCCAAAGGCGCCGTAGGGCGTGTTCAGCATCGGCCGGTCGGCGTCGCCGCCGGGGCCTTTCCCGTCGGCGAGCTTGAGCTTGCGCCGCTCCGCCTCGGCGCAGGTGAGGAGCTCGACCCGGTCGGGAAACCGCATCCAGTTCGCCACCATGATCCCGCGGTCGATATCGACGGAGGCGCTGCCCCAGTTCACACCGCCCACCGAGCCCGGATCGATGAGGACCGGCTTGTCCAGGGTGATCGGGGTCAGGTGCCCTTCGTAGCGCGACCGGCGGAACAGGATGCGGCAGACCATCTGGTCGATGGGCGTGGCGCCCCACATGTCGGACTCGCGCAGGGTCGCGCCGCGCAGGGCCGGTAGATCGAGCGAGGCGGGCTGGGTCGGCGCCAGGCGTTCGCCGGCGGCGGTGCCGTCCTGCGGCGCCGACACTTCGGTGACGGGCTTGATCGGCTGGCCGGTCTCGCGGTCGAGCACGAAGATCTCGCCGCGCTTCGTCGGCTGGATCAGGGCCGGCCGAATCCCGTTCGCCGTCGGCATGTCGAGCAGGGTCGGCTGCGAGGGGGTGTCGTAGTCCCAGATGTCGTGGTGCGTCGCCTGGAAGCGCCAGCGCAGGCGGCCCGTCTCGGCGTCGAGGGCGATGACGGCGCTGGAGACCGCCTCGTCGAACGGACGTCGCTGGCCGCCGAAATTGTCCGGCGTGGCATTGCCCATCGGAAGGTAGACCAGCCCCAGCGCTTCGTCGGCACTGATGGGCGCCCAGCTGTTGGGAGAGGACGGGGTGTAGGTCTCCCCCGGCGGCGGTGGGCCGGCCCGGTCGGGCTGACCAGCATCGAAGGCCCAGGCGAGTTCGCCGGTGCGCGCATCGAAGGCGCGAATCACGCCGGAGGGGCCGCCCCAGAACTGGCCGTCGGGAATGCCGCCTCCGACGACCGCCTTCCCGCGGATGATCTGCGGGGCCGAACTGACGTAGTACTGGCCTTCCGGATACGCGCTGAGGCCTTCGCGCAGGTCGACGCGGCCGGCTTTGCCGAAGTCGGTGCAGGGCGCGCCGGTCCCGGCGTCGAGGGCGATCAGCTCCGGTGTCTGGCTGGCTGCGATGATGCGGGCGGCACAAAGGCCGCTCGCATCCGGCACGCGATAATGGGCGACGCCCCGGCACGGCTTGCCGGAGGGCGGCACGCCGTAGGAGAGGTCGTGGCGCCAGCGCTCGCGCCCGGTCTCGGCTTCCAGGGCGAAGACGCGGTTGTGGCCGTCGCAGAGGTAGAGGGCGTCGCCGACCATGATGGGCGTCGCCTCGAGGGCAGTCGCCGGGCCGGGCGTGTCGGGGCCGGTCTCGGCCTCCCACGCCACCGCGAGCTTGCCGACATTCGCCGGAGTGAGGTCGGCGAGCGGGCTGAAGCGCGTACCGCCCTGGTCGTTGCCGAAGGCCGGCCAATCCTCGTGCGTCACCCGCGCGAGCGGCTGCGCCAGGGGACTCGGAACGCCGTCGGCCATACCGCGGCGCAGGATGGGCTCGGCCGGCGCGCCGGGGCCGGCCGCATGCAGCAGGCCGCCGACGAAGAGGGCCGCCGCCATGATGCCGGTGACGGCCGGCCCTGCCGCGGCACGTGCGGAAGAGGCGTGCCGACCGATCCGGAAGACCGGCGGGAGCAGCAGAGCGAAGCCGAGGACGAAGGGAGCCAGCAGGCGCGGAAGCAACTGCCAGGCGTCGAAGCCGACTTCCCAGATCGCCCACGTCGTCGTCGCGGCCAGCACCGCGACGTAGAGCGCAAGGCCACGTTCGTCGCGCCGCCAGATCAGGGTGCCGCTCGCCACGACGGCCAAGCCGGTCAGGAGGTAGTAGGGCGAGCCGCCGTACCAGGCGAGCGCCGTTCCGCCGGTGGCGAGCCCGAGGCCGACGAGGAAGAGGAGTGTTGCGACGGCGCGCCGGGTCCAGATCGCCCCGCGGCCGCCCTGCCCGGCGGAGCGGGGCAACGAATCGATGCGTGTCATGACGAGACTTTCGCTGTCCGGAGCTGGGCCGGGCGTTACTGGTGCGAGAAGAGGCGCAGTGCCTTCGCGAAGGCGTGCGCTTCGAAGATCGTGGAGCCCCGGCCGCCTGAGCCGTCGTTGGCGACGATGAGCAGGTCTCCGGTGCCGGGCCGCAACGCCATGCTGGTGGACCGGAGGTTGTGGCCCTCGTCCCGACCCGGCAGCAGGACCTGCCCGATGGGGATGCCGTTGCGGTTGAACACGAGCACGCGGCCCTGGCCGTACAGGGCGACGTAGAGGTTTCCGTCGGCATCGGCCCGCATCGAGTCGGGCGCCGGACCGGTGAAGTGGTAGGCCACCGTCGTGCCGAGCGGCGTCGGCGTGGTCGCGTCGGCGAGGTCGACCCTGTGCAGGAGGTTGCGACCGAACTCGGTGACCCACAGGGTCTTGCCGTCCGGACTGAGCGCGACACCGTTGGCCAGCGCGAGGTTCGGCAGGACCGGCGTGACGGTCGTGAGGTCGGGCGCGACGTAGTAGGCACCGCCCTTCGGGTCGGTGGAGGTGCCCCGGAAGTCGGTGAAGTAGAAGCCGCCCTGCGCGTCGAAGACGAGGTCGTTGACCACGTACCCCGCCTCGGCGGGGACGATGGTTCGCAGATCCGAACCGTCCGCCCGCACCGAGACGATGGAGCCATGCCGGAAGCCGCCGGTGCCGGCGGCGAAGATGCGCCCGTCCTTGTGGATCGCGAGCCCGCCGAGGTTCAGGGCATTCGCGGGCACGATCGTGGAGAGGCGCCTGTCCGGCGTGAGGCGGAGAACGCGGCCGGTGCCGGCATCGGTGAACAGCAGGTCGCCCGCCCGGTCGAAGGACGGTCCTTCCAGGGGAACCCCTTCGCCCGAGACCTTGAACCAGGGCTGCGCGACCACGGTCTGAAGGTCTCGTTCCCCCGGTGGGATGGGGACCGGCCCATGGGTCCGCAGGTCGTCGGCGAGCGCGCCGGGTGCCGCGTGGGCCAAGGTCCCGCCGGCCGTCCCCGCCGTCAGGCAGGCCAGGATCGGGAATGCCCGGGCGAGGCTTCGCAATCTCGGACGCTGCGTTGTCATGGGGCCGGCTCGATGGTCACCGTGATCGGTCCGGGCTGGCGGAACGCGTCGGGGATGCGGCTCAGCCGACCCAGGCGGACGAGCCCGCGCGAGTACCCGAAATCCTTGTAGAAGATCGCGAGATTGCCCCAGGGTGCGTAGTAGGTGATGTCGCCCGGCTCCGGGTCGATGCCGGCGGGCTCGCCCTGGATCGAGAGCTTCCCGGGCAGGTCGCCGATCTTTTCGGTGGCGTTGTAGTCGGTCAGGTTGAGAGTGAGGGGCAGGAGCGCCCGGAAGGCCCGGGCGGCCTCGCCGGATTCCAGGGTCGCGGTGACGGTTTCGCCGGCGAGCCGGATTCGGATACTTTCCATCGCGGGCGTCTTTCTGCCGGGGGATGCGGAGGAGCCCCGCTCCGGGGCCGGTTCGCCGTGGAGCCCGGCAACGCCACCGAGGACGAGGACCATTGCCGCCGCCAGTGATGTCGCGGCGTGTCGTGCGTGCTTCATGGATCGTGTCCTTGATCGGTCACCGGGACGGGGAATGTGGCTGGCGGGATCGTGATCACGCTCGCGAGGTCTGCCGCGAAGCCATGATGGCGACGACCGCGCACGCGACGAGGGCGACCGCGCTGACCGCGAAGGTGCTGCGGTAGCCGCTCGCGTCGTAGGCAAGGCCGCCCAGGGTGGCGCCGAGCGCGATGGCGAGCTGGACGACCGCGACCATGAGCCCGCCACCGGCCTCGGCTTCGTCGGGCAAGACCCGGCTCAGCCACGTCCACCAGGCGACGGGCGCCGCCGTGCCGATCAGCCCCCAGGCGGCCAGCAGCAGCGCCACCGCGACGGGTGTGCCGCCCAACGCCATGAGCGAGACCGCAATGGCCGCCATCCCGAGGGGCATCGCGACCAGGAGGCTGTGGAGCCGCGACCGGAGGAGGAAGCCGATGAGGTAGGTTCCGAGCACGCCGGCTCCGCCGATGAGCATCAGGATCAGGGACAAAGTCGGGACGTCGAGTTTGGTCACCGTCTCGAGGAACGGCCGCAGGTAGGTGTAGAGGGCGAACTGCCCGAGGAAGAACAGCGAGATGGCGAGCATTCCGAGGGGGACTTGGCGGCGCCGAAGGACCCGGAACACCGTGCCACCACCGGCCGTGCGCGCGGACGGCATCGCCGGAAGGCTCGCGAGGAACCAGGCGAGCGTCAACGCCCCGAGCGGCACGACGAGGAAGAACGCCCCGCGCCAGCCGATGTAGTGTCCGAGGAAGCTGCCCAGGGGCGCGGCCACCGTGGTGGCCAACGCGTTGCCGCCGTTCAACATCCCGAGGCCCCGGGGAACCTGCTCCGCCGGGACCAGGCGCATGACGATGGCGGCGGACATCGACCAGAACCCGCCGATGACCACCCCCACCAGAGCGCGTCCGGCCATGAACACCGCCGCGTTCGGGGCGAGGGCCACCATCAGCCCCGATCCCATCATCAGGATCGTCAGGGCCACCAGGACGGTACGGCGGTCGATGCCGCGCGTGGCGGACGCGATGACGAGGCTCGTCAGGAGCGCGAAGAGCCCCGAGACGGCGATGGCCTGCCCCGCGTGCCCCTCGGTGATGTTGAGGTCGGCGGCGATGGGCGTCAGCAGGCTGACGGGCATGAACTCCGAGGCCACGAGCGTCGTGGAGCAGAGGGTCATGGCGAGCACCGCACCCCATCCGCGCGACGCCCCGACCCCCGTCTCTGGGGCGAGCGATCCACGTTCGATGCAGACTTCCTTCGGATTCATGGGCATCCCGCCCCTTCCCTGTGATTTGTGCTCGCCTGTGATTCATGCGCGCGCAGCCCCGCCCCGGGTCGGGCCCGCGAGAGCTCCGGCAGGGTCCGCGTCGTCGGTGTCAGGCTCCGTATTGTCGGTCGGAGACCTTCTCCATCCAATCGACGGCGCCGCCGTTCAGCGCCTCCTGGATGGCCATGTGGCTCATGGCGGTGGTCGGCCCGGCACCGTGCCAGTGCTTTTCACCCGGTGGGAACCAGACCACGTCGCCGGGGCGGACGTCTTCGATGGGACCGCCGTCGCGCTGGACCCGCCCGCAACCCGCCGTGACGATGAGCGTCTGGCCGAGTGGATGAGTGTGCCACGCCGTGCGGGCGCCGGGCTCGAAGGTCACCAGAGCACCGCTCGCGCGGGCCGGCTCCGTCGCGCCGAACAGCGGGTCGATGCGGACGGTGCCGCTGAACCAGGCGTCCGGCCCCTTGGCCGACGGCTGCGAGCCGACGCGCTTGATCTCCATGAACCATGCTCCAGCGAGAATGACGGCCCGATGCGCTGCGAGCACGCCGAGCCGGGGCGTGTGCGTAACTAGCCCCCGGGATCGGATCGGATTAGGGGCTCGTACCGACATGGGGTCATGAGCGAGGCTTATGGATGCTGCGGGAAAGCCTGAATGACCTCACCGCCTTCCTCGCGGTGGCCCGCCTGGGCAGCTTCACGAAAGCGGCGGCGCAGCTGGGGGTTTCGCAGCCGGCGCTCAGTCAGACCGTGCGAGCCCTCGAGGCACGCCTCGGCATCCGGTTGCTGGCCCGGACGACTCGCAGCGTGTCGGCGACGGAGGCCGGCGAGCGCCTCCTGAAGGCCGTCGGGCCGCGCTTCGACGAAATCGAAGCCGGACTCGTCGCCTTGGCCGAGATGCGCGGCCGGCCTGCGGGGACGCTGCGCATCACCGCCGACGAGCACGCGGCCAAGACGGTCCTCTGGCCGGCCCTCCGGCGTCTCCTGCCGGTCTACCCCGACATCAAGGTCGAGACGAGCATCGATTCCGGCCTGACCGACATCGTCGCCGAGGGGTTCGATGCCGGCATCCGGCTCGGCGGGATGGTGGCCCGGGACATGACCGCGGTCCGGATCGGGCCCGACATGCGCATGGCCGCGGTCGGCGCGCCGGCCTACTTCGCCACGCGTCCGCCCCCGCGCCGGCCGGAGGACCTCACCGAACACGCCTGCATCAACCTACGGCTGCCGACCCTGGGGGCGCTCTACGCCTGGGAGTTCGAGAACGAGGGGCGCGCCCTGCATGTGCGGGTGGAGGGGCAACTCGTCTTCAACTCGGTCACGCTTATCCTCGAAGCGGCGTTGGACGGTTTTGGCATCGCATACCTGCCCCAGGATCAGGTGCAGGGGCATGTCGCGACGGGACGCCTGGTGCCGGTGCTCGCACCGTGGTGCGAGCCGTTCTCCGGCTATCACCTCTATCACGCCAGCCGCCCCCTCCTCACACCGGCCCTCGCCGTGCTCGTGGAGGCCCTTCGGTACGGCGACTAGGACGAAAGTCAGAGGCATTGGTTGAACCGGAAGGCACACGATCCCTTGCGGTTCTCCTGACGAAGGTGGTGGGCCCGGCAGGACTCGAACCTGCAACCAGACCGTTATGAGCGGGTCCGCGCTACGTCAAATCCCCATCGGGCGCGCTCTTGGGACACCCTCCCGGATCGCCCTAAATCGTCCCCCATCAGCCCCGTTTCTGTCCCCATGTTGTCCCCCTAGAACGAAAGGGGACCGGACAGCAGAAGGGCCCGGGTTGCCCCGAGCCCATCCACCCATCCGCCTGGTCAACGTCACGGCCGTAGCCCTGGCGCCCACCGAGGCCCGTACCGGATGGTCCCATGCCGGGCCGCCGGGTTCAAGCCGCCCGACGGGTGAAGGCGTCCTCGACGTCGATCGTCTCGACCACGCGGCGGCCGCCCTTGTCGAGCGCCCCGGCCGCCTCTTCCTGGAAGTCCGGCCTGTGGTGTCCGTACACCTTCTCCAGCATGGCGACCGTCATGCCGAGGAAGGCGGCCGCCTGCCATAGGTCGACGCCTGCCTGCATCATCCAGGTCGCGCAGGTGTGGCGCAGCGTGTGTGGCGTGACGTCCGGCCCGAGCCCGGCTGCGGCGACGACCGCCGCGAAACCCTTGTTGACCTCTCCAACGGGCAGCCCGCGGAACTCGACGACATGCTCCGGCATCGACCCGTCCTTTCGGGGCGTCCGGGCCCAGCGGCGGATGTGCGCCAGGAGCCGCTTCGGCAGGCGCACCGGCGGCTGGCGCTTCTTCGTCTCGGCGACCCCGACCCCCCGGCGGTGGTAGATCCCGCGCTTGAGGTCGACCCACCCGCGGCCCTCCGCCGGCGCGAATCCCGCGCCGCAGATCGCCGCCGCCCGAGTCCCCGTGTAGATCCCGACGAGGAGGAAGCGCGCAAGGTGGCGGGCCGGGCGCTTGGCGGTCTCGATGACCTGGCCCTTGCGGGGGCCGCGGTGGACGGTCTGGCGTTCGGGCATGTGGAGCATCGTCCGGAGCAGGCGCGCCGCCTCGTCCCGCTCCAGGTACCGCTCCTTCGGCAGGCTCTTCTCGGGCAGCGGGACCTTGACCACCGCGCGCATGTGGCCCTCGCGAAGGTAATGGTTCAACGCCGCCTGCAGGTCCTCCAGCTCGCGGCGCACCCCGGCGTCCGTGACCGTGCGCGGGCGCTTGCCGGTGCTGTCGGGGCGCGCCGACTTCCACGCCGTCTTCTTCCTCCACGTGCCGTAGGCCCGGACGCTCTTGCCGTTGACCTCGGAGACGCGCTTACCCTCCCACCACGTGCCAAGCTGCAAGAGGCGGGCGGCCGTCTTTTCGGGCCGGGCGTGCTTGGGCGCCTTGTCCTCGGCGTAGACCGTCAGGACGTCCGTCACGAGGATCTCGCCGAGGGCGCGGTCCTCTTCCCTCGCCGGGTTGTGCTTCCGGGTCAGGAAGTCGGCGAGCGCCGGCTCAGCCGCGCCGCGGCCTCGGTCAGGAAGTTCAGGGACGACCGGGCAGCCGGTGGCGACGTTGAGCTTGCCGTCGCGGATGACCCAGACCGACCTCTTCCGGAGGCTACCGTCTTCTGCGTATTCGGCGGGCTTTTCCCAGAGTCGGGCTCCGAGGGCGCGGCGCGGCATCTCTCTCTCCATTCCATGACGATTCGGCGGCTGACGTAGAGGAGCCGACCATGCCGTTCCGGTCGGAGCTCGCCGCGCTCGATGGCACCGCGCAGGGCGGCGACCGTGAACACGGGCACCCGCCCGAGCACGTCGTCCGGGACGCAGAGCTGGGGCAGCCACACGGCCGTCTCCAGATCCAGGGGCGCGTCGTCGTGGGCGGCCTCGGCGATCTCGCGGCGCCCCTCGAAGAGGACGCCGGCTATGAGCTGGTATTCGGGCATGGCGCAGCGTTCGCCATCCGCGGGGGGAGGTCAACGGCTACCGGCGCAGGTTCCGCCTTCAGGGTAAACGTCGTTCCCCTCGCCGTCCCTGGGCCCAGGCAATGAGCCCAGGGGATCGTCAACCCTCGCGGGAATCCGTCCTTGCCCCGGGGCCGCCGATCGGCGAGGCTGACACCATGAACCAGCACCCCCTCCGCTTGCGCAAACGCCCGGCCTGAATGCCGCCACTAGCCGCCGGGACGCCCCCCGACGGCACGCGTTTACCCATGAATTCCGGAGGCCGCCATGGCCGTGCACTGGTTCACCTCGGACACCCACTTCGGCCACAAGGGCATCCTCAGTCCCAGAATGGATCGCCCGCGCCCGTTCGCCTCCATCGAGGAGCACGACGAGGTGCAGATCTCGCGTTGGAACGACCGCGTGAGGGACGAGGACATCGTGTGGCATCTGGGCGATTTCGCCTACGGGGGCGGGCACGGCTACGCGCGGTCCGTCTTCGATCGCCTCCGGGGCCGCAAGCACCTCGTCGTGGGCAACCACGAGGGCCAGGGTCTCCGGCTCCCGTGGGCCGCCCCGCCCGTGCAGGCCTGCCAGATCCACGTGCAGGACCCCGGCATGCCGAGGGCACAGGGCGTCTGGCTCAGCCACTACGGGCATCGGACGTGGCCGAACGTCTGGAGGGGGGACATCCACCTCTACGGGCATTCCCATGGCAGCCTCCCCGGGACTGCACGCAGCCTCGACGTCGGCGTCGACTCGTGGGGGTACCGCCCGGTGAGGCTCTCCGAAATCCAGGAGGTCCTCGACGAGACGGCCGCCCGCGAGGCCGGGGACGCCGTCGCGAGCGCGATGTCAGCGGCGGCGTGAACGGTCGGGTAAGGGCGGCCTGCTACGCGGGGGGATGCCCTGGCGCCAGATCCGTCCCTACGTCTCCCACTACGCCTACGGGCAACGCGACGCGCCGCCCGAGGGATGGAGCGAGCGTCGCGTCTGGGTCACCGACCTGCAGGGCCCCCGCGTCGGTCCGGACAACCCGTTCCGATATGGCGACCACCTCCGGCTCCGGACCAGTCCCCTGTGGCAGGCCGCTAGACTGAGCCCTGAGTTCCGGAGCTGGGCGGAGGACCACGAGAATCCGGACGTTAGGTTCCAGGCGTGGGAGATGTCGAACGTGCGGGGCGAGCCGGCCTTCGGGCTCATCTATAGGTTCTTGAACGACGGCTTTCGTGGGCCCATCACCCCGGAGAGACGAGAGATGGGCTACGGGATGTACGCCGTGGGGATCATGGCTGACTGTGTGCTCGTCACCAGCCGGGAAAACCACGCTTTCAGCAGCGTCGTGGACATCCTGGAAGGGCGAGACCCCGAGACTCAGCGGCCGCTGGCGACGCCGCCTCAAGGCCCCATTCCCGATGAGGACGAGGAGATCCTCGGGAACCTCTCGCTCTAATGCCCTGGCGGACCATCCTCCCATTCTGCTCGCACACCGCACACGGCCGGCGCCGCTTCATGCCTGCGGAAGGGTGGCCTCGGCGCCGCGTGTGGATCGAACGGTTCGAGGACGACCACAGGCGCCTGGCGGTCCATCCCGTGTGGCAGCTCGCCCGCACGAGCGAGGCCTTCCGGCTGTGGGCCGAGGATCCGCGGCGCAGGTTCCAGGCACTCGACATGGCCGACGAAAGGAACGGCATACCGTTCGCGCTCGTCTATCAATTCGGGCCGGACGACTACGCCTACGACGGCATGGTCATCGCCCGGAATCCGGAGGGCCGTCTCCGGGAAGGCGAGCACGTCGTGGCCATGACGCGCGACCATTGCGATGGGGCCGGCCAGTGCGAGTACGCCCTGTCGTGGATCGTCGACATGCTCGCGGGGCGAAACCCGGAGACCCTGGCGCCCCTGTCGGTCGAGCCGCAGGGCGCCATCCCCGACGAGGACGAGGCCGCCCTGACGGGGCTAGGCGTCTAGTCCGAGGGGGAGTCCATGGGCACGTCGAGGAGGAGCTCCGCCACGATGTAGTTGACGATCTCCTCGGGCGTCCTCGGCGCCGGGGGCGGCTCGGGAGGGGACCCCGCCTCGGCCGCGGCGGTCTCGATCTGGATCCGCCGCTCGGCGAGGGCCGGATCCCACCGGAGCCGGAGCATCTCCGCTCGATGCTCTAGGCTCGCGGCCCACCGAAGAGCCAGTGCCGGCAACTCCGCGAGGACGTCGACGGGCACGGGGCGGCGGCCGGAGATCCAGCCCGCCACCTGCGCCTTGTCCCGGCCGAGCGCCGATGCGACGGGCGTCTGCCACGCCTTCCCGAAGGCGATCTCGGCCAGATCGAGGAACGCAATGCGCGTGGCCTTCTGCTCCTCCGAGAGCCTGCTCAGGTCGATCTTTGGCTCGCGCCGGGCCTTGTCCGTCCCGCGGATCGATGCCGACTTGGCCATGTCAGGCTTCCTTTGCGAGCGCGGCATCGACCCATGCGAGGTCGGCGTCCCAGTCCATGATCTGCAGCCGCAGGTCGGCGTGGTGGGCTCGGGTTTCCTCCTCCGACATGGGCGTGAACAGGTGCAGGCTGCGCGAGGTCTGGTACCGGCCCTCGACGACGTAGGTGCGGTAGTTGGCGAGGCTGCCGTACTCGGCGATGACGCCCCGGCGGCGGATGGATTCGAGCATGACGTCCTCGTGTCGGTGGGATGGGAGGGGGCGGGAATCAGGACCGGGCGAAGTCGGGCTCGTGGTGCGGGTGGACGTACGGCGACACGCCCGTCAGCGAGGCCAGGCGGCTGTACATCGCCTCGGCGTCGGCGATGGAGAGGTCGACGATGGATCGCTCGGCGTCGTGGTCGGCCCCGCCCGCAGCGACGGCCATGGCCGTCCGGACAGCGGGATCGAAAACGAGGCGGAGGATGTGGCGCAGGGACTGGAGCGACCCCTGATCGAGGTCGACGGCACCCCACATTCCGTGGATGGCGAACATTGTGGACAGGGACGTGATCGGCGAGGTCAGGTGCGTCGGTTCGGCGTAACCGGCACCGAGGGCGATGCTGTCGAACGTGCCGGGCTTGGGGGGCTTGGACGTCATGGTCGTCTCCTTCGGGTCGGGGGATCCGGCCCTTGTCGCGTCCGCCCCGGGGAGGAGGCGAGCCCGAGAAGGGCCGGGGCGCGAGGCCCCGGCTTGGTTGCGTCAGACGTCGCCGTTGCGGCGGTCGATGTAGGCGGCGACGTCGGCGAGGTTCGAGAACGCGATCCGGGTCGTGCCGTTCTGGACGTGCCAGGGGGCGACGGAGCCGTCCTCGAACTGCGCGCTGCACCCGGCAGTGCGCCGGTGCAGCGTGGCGCCGAGGCGGTCGAGCCGGTTCTCCAAGGTCTTGCGGCTGGTAGACTTTGACATTTGGGATGCCTTTCAGTTGATGCCGGTGCCCGGGGCCGGCAGGTGGAGGTGGATCGGGCATCCCGCATGGGGTCAGGGGTGGTCGGGGCTCGAAGGCCCCGGCGTTGGGGACGTCAGGCAGCCACGGGGCACGGACGCTGCGGCAGCTGCTCGGGGATGCCCCGAAGGATGGCCCGGACGGCCTCCTCGCCGGCGGTGTCCGCCGTCACACCCAGGAGCGCGATCGCGTCCTGCGCTTCCACGGAACCGGTGAGGTCGGCGTACGCGTCGAGCGATGCCCGCGCGGTCGCGGCCCGGCTGACGAGCTTCTGCAGGGCCTGCTCGACGGACCACCGGAACGCCGAGAGCGACGCGGCGGCATCCTTCACGGCGCGCAGGTCTCTGTCGGCCTGGGCTTTGGCGGCGGCGATGTCAGTCTGGCGCATCGGGTTGGCTCTTTGGGGGATGAGGCGGCGGCACGCCTTGTTCAACAATTTATGAACAAGGCGTGCAGCCGTCAATGGGCTTGCTCAACTTTTGATGAGCACGCTCAACTTTTTCTGACCACGTCGACTGGCACGTACACGACGCCCGATCGGAGGATGTGGACCCGATAGACGCGGGGCACCCGGCCGGGCTCGATGACGTCCCGGACGAGATCCCCATGCCGCTCCAAGTTCTGGAGCCGCAGGGGGATGGCCTCGATGGCGTTGCGGAGGGGGCCCCGCATCAGCCGCACGCGCAGTTGAGGCAGACGCAGGGCGTCTCGGGGTGCCGCGTCAGGACGACGAGCTCGTGCTCGTCAAGCTCCTCCTGGCATGCGCTGCAGATGAAGGTCCGATCGGGCGCACCTTGGTCCCTAACGTCCTCGACGTCGTCCCAGTGCCAGACCCGGGGCATGGCTCAGGCCTCCCCCTCGTCGTCGAGGTCGTCGCGGTAGGGGCCGTGCTCGCTCCAAATCGCCGCCTTCTCCTCCTCGTCCAGGCCCTCGATCGCGGCTTCCAGCGCGGGGACGGACTTGAGAAGAGAGAGCCCGTTGCCGGCCTCGTCCTGCTCGGCCCAGATCTCGTCGTGCGAGCTCTCGTGGCTGTGCCGGACGTCCTCGTCGCCTCGCGCCTGGCGGGCCCGCAGCTCCTGCCCGAGAACCCCCGCGAACCGGGCGACCTGCGCGGCGAGCTCAGGGCGGCCGGCCGCCTCGGCCGAGCGGTAGGCGTCGACGAGGGCCTGGGGGCTGTCGTGGTCGAGCATGCCGGCGATCAGGGCGGGGACGGCCGTCTCTGGCGTGGTGGTGGTCTGGTCCATGGGGATGCCTCGCTGGGAAGGGAGGGCGGGACGGCCGGGATGGTCGCCCCGGAAGGTGTCAGGCGGCCTCGGCAAGGGCAGCCGCCGGCTCGTCCGAGCCCGGCCCCGCGTACCCGGGCCAGCGGATCTCGCGGGGGAGCCAGCCGGTGGGCAGGACGGTCTCGACGGCGAGCGTCACGAGCTCACCCTTCTTCAGCTTCGACGCCCTGTTGGCTGCCTCGGCGCCGCACGCCTCTTCGATCGCTGCCAACACCGCCGTCCGGGGAACGGCACGGAAGTAGGCCTCGGCGTCGAACCGCTCCCCGAGCCGACCGGCGAGGACGCCTGGGTCGAGGGCACCGGCGAGGGCCATCACGCCGCGGCGATCCACAGGGGCCGCCGTGCCGATGGCCTTGGCGGAGCGGAGGTCCAGGCTCCGCGCCAGGACCTTGCCAGCGGCCGACAGCAGGTCCTCGACGGACATCGCGAGGTAGCGATCCAGGAGGGTGTCGAAGGCCTCGTTGTCGCGAACCGACTCCTTCTCACCCCCGAGCCCATCGAGCTTGACCCTCGCCGGGGCCGACCACTTGTCTTTGCACGTCGCCCCGGCGAGCAGGGCCGCCAGCGCGACGCGTCCGTCCGTCGGGATGACGTCTTGCACAGCCTGGGTGAGCTGCTCACTCACACGTTCCAGCAGGGCGGCGGACATGCCCGCCGGCTCGACCGCCGCCGGCTTCCCGGCCTCGGCCTTGTCCGCCGGCTTCTTCACATCCTCCGGCCGCAGGACGTATTCCCGGAGGGAGATCTCGCCCTCCCACGTCCAGGACACGATGCAGCCCGAGCGCGCGCGATCCTCGTCCCCGGGCTTCGCTGCGAGGGACGCCTCGATCGCGCGGGACTCGGCCACCGCGGCCTGGATCGTCTCGTCCGGCATGGAGCCGTCGTCCTCGGCCTCCAACAGGGCCTCGATCTCTTGGAGCCGGGCCGCCTCCGCCGCCGTCGGCTCGCGGCGCTGCGAGTGCAGGGTCGACCAGGAGTAGCGGGCTTCGTTGGGCAGATCCGACTCGATCTCGACCCACGCCCAACCCTCCGTCCGGAGCTCGTCCCGCCGGGCGATTAGGCGCTCGTCGGACAGGCGCTGCAGCAGGGTCCGGTCGCTGACGGCCGTGCTGTCGCCGAACAGGTCCTTGATGACGTGGCCTCCAGCCGCCTTGTAGGCGTCGAGCCCGACGCGCTTCAGCATCGTCCCCGTCGAGTGATCGGCCCCAAGCTCCTGCCGGACCTGGCTGGACCAGAAGCTGCCGCCACGCGTCGAGAGCTTGTCGAAGACCCGCTCCTGCTCGGCGACGGACGGCGCCAGCGTGAACGCCTTCACCTTGTCGAAGCCGACGCCGTGCTTCCCTGAGCGCCAGGCGTCGAGGATCCGGGGCGCCACGGAGCCGAGGGCAGTCAGCTTCTTCACCTGGGGAACCGAGACGCCGAATCGGCTCGCAATCTCCTTCGGCTTGAGCCCACCGGAGGCGAGGTGCGCGAAGGCCAGCATCTGGTCGGCCTCGTGCATGGGCGATTGGTTCAGGTTCGCGGCGAGCCCGGCCTCGCGGGCGGTCGCGGCGTCGCGCTCGATGACGTCAACCAGCGCGTCCGCCGGGATCGTGCCGGCGGCGGCGAGGCGCAGCAGCGCGGCGAGGCGCCGGTTGCCGTCGGCCACGAAAGCCAGACCCGCCGCCATGACGACGATCAGGGGCTGCAGCAAGCCGAGGCTGGCGATGGAGGCGGCCAGCTCATCCAGGCCGTCCAGGCGCCCGGCGACGCGGACGTTGGCGACACCCTCCGGGGCGGAGGCGTCGTGGCCGTGGCGGAGGAGGTCGAGGGAGATCGAGGTCTTCATGATGCAGCACCACACTGAAGGAGGGGGGAAGGAGTCGACGCGGAAGGCCGCCCCGGTCAGTCGGGAGGCTCCGCCGCGACCGGGGCGTGCCTCAGCACGAGGGCTCGCTCGACCCCGACGGAGCGGCACAGGCCGGACGTCGGCGCCTTCCGGCCGCGGAGGGCCTGCCCGAGGTCGGTCTCGTTGACGCCCTTCGCCCTGGCGAACGCGACTTTGGATCCGGCCTCGACGACGCCCCGGCGCAGCAGCGTCACGACCTCGTCGTCCGTCAGCACGCGCGCCGGCACGCCCAGCAACGGGGGCTCGCTCTCGTCCCCCATGGGGCGCTCCTGAATTTCGATGAGTAATTGTCTCCTATTTTGCCCCTTGTTTTCGGATAATCAAGTGCGAATATCTGCGTAGGCGAAGATTTCTTCGGGGGTCATAGCCTTATGATACCGAAAGGCGTTTCAGTATCACTGTTAAAGAAAAGACGAATACATGCTTCAAAGGATCAGTTCGCCGGATCTTGCCGTGCCCACGGGGATCACGTCCCCGCCCTCCTTCCTCGACCTGTCGTGGATCCCCGCCGGTGGCGACCGGTGGTCCGCCAGGCGCACCGCCCTCTACGATTGCGCCGTCTTCTGGGCTCGCCCGGGCCTGGCGAAGGTCGGCCTCGAAGCCGTCGGGGCGCTCGTCCTCTGGGACCTCGCCCGGGGCCCCGGCGAGGCCGTCCTGGCGCAGAGACTGGCCACGTACGAGAAGCTCGCCCGCGACGAGCTCGCCCTGCAGGAGGCCCGCGAGGTCGCACGCCGTCCCATCGGCGCGGAGGACCTCGCCACCCTGCAGGCCGACTTGGCCAACGCGCTCGCCGAATCGGCCTGGGCGTTCCGGGCGAAGAGCCACATCGCGCGCGGGTTCGCGCAGGTCGCCGCCCTCACCCCGGGGCAAGCCCTCTTCGCCCGGGCCCTCCTTGCCGAGGCGCTCGCCAACGTTCGGGCTGTCGACGCCCGATTGGCCGGCCCTGCCAACGCCGAGGACCTCTCCGCCATGGAGGACGACGAGCTAAGGGCGGCCGTCCTTGCCGCATGCCGGCACCTGACGGCGATGGACGGGGACCGGTGCCAGGAGCGGAACGGCATGGGATGGAGTGCCGTAGCGTCGGCGCCCGGGCACCGGCTCAGCGCCGCCGATTCGTTGACGCCGCTGCAGGCCAGGCACGCCCGACGCATCATCTTTCCGCACCGGGCTCAGCTGCCCGAGGACCTGCGGGAACGGCTGTTCGGCGAAGCGTGACGCGTCACGCGTGGTTCTATGCATGTCGCGGAGGCATGGTTCTGGAGGCGCACCGGCGGGTGTCGGGAGCGCCTCACCAGGAAACAGGGAACACCGTCATGGCCATCAAGACCAAGCTCTCCTCCAGCGCCTCCGCCGCCGCCCTGTCCGCCCGGACGTCCGCCACGGGCCTCGACCCCGCCGCGGCCGCCAAGGCCCGGTCCGCCCTCGCCGCATTCGCGGCCGCGATGGCGGCCATGATCGCAGCGATGTTCCGCTTCATCTTCGGGGGCACGTGGGCGGACCTGAAGCGCGACGTCGCGGCCGTCCGCAAGGCTGCCGGTGTCGCCCGCACGGTCGCCGACCACGCTCTCGTCGCCGCCGGCAAGGGCCTTGAGGGGCCGGCCCGGGCGGTCGATCTCGTCGCCGGCGGGATTGGCTCGACGCTCGGCGCCCTCCTTCCCACCGCCCCGGTCTCGGCCCGTGCCTTCGCCGACGCCGCCGTCTCGCACGACGACGTCGCCCCTTCCGCGCCGTCCCGCGCTCCCGCCAACCTGATCCGGACGGCGATACTGGGTCAGAGCGTCCAGATGGCGGCGTCCAACAGGATCGAGAACGGCGCGCACCCTTACCTCCACACGGACGACCTTCCTCGCTCTGTCGTCGCATGGCTCGACGAGCTCGACAGGCGTCAGCTCGCCGTCCTGCTTGACATGGAGATCTGGGGAATCGAGGCCCACGTCTCCGGCCGGAGCCGGTCCGAGCTCCTCCCGCCCGTCCGGCAGCTGACGCCGGCCGAGGAAGCCCAAGTCCACAGGCCACTCGACATCAAGGCCCTCGTCGCCGCCGCCAAGAAGAACGAGCGCGACATGCTCGGTGAGATCGCCGCGATGCGGGCCCGCGGAGCCGGGGGGCCTTCGATGGACGCCGATGAGGACGCCTACCAAACCCGCGGCTGGAAGCACTGATCGACCCATCCTTGAACGGAAGAAGGCCCGCCGGATCACCCCGGCGGGCCTTCTTCGTTTCGGCTGCCCCTACCGTCAGACGCCAAGGACTTCCCGGAGGCCCGCGGTGAGGGCTTGCTCGCGCCGGAGGGTCGACTTGAGGACGGCGTTCTCTGCCATGACGGCGGCGAGTGCCTGCTCGGCTTGGGCGGCCCGATCGAGGGCAGCACGCTGGTCCCGGCGGGCTTCACGGAGGCGGAAGGCGAGCTTCTCAACCGAGGAGAGGTTGGCTTCCCGGTCCCGTCGGATCTCCCGGCCGAACGTGTCGACCGCCATCACACCGAGCGCCATGCCCTGAGCGAGGCAGCCAGAAGCTTCCATGCTGATGTGGGACATGTGGCTCATCGGGCGGGCTCCTCGGCGGGGTGTGGAGCCAAGATGGGCCTGGCCGGACTCCCCGGTCAACGGGGCGGCGCTGGGTTTCGGAGGCTATCCCTGGCCGGACGTTAACGCGTGACCTGTCCAAGCGCGAAAACAGCGGGGTCCTCGGAGCGGTTTTTGCCCGAGGACCTGTCCTACCGTTACTCCTAGACTTCGTAACGGCTGTCCGGCGTAATGAATCGCCGATCCCGTGCTTTGGCCTAGGCCCCATCGACGGGTTTCGGGGCGGGCTTCCCAGGCCGCGCGGGTGGCTGGAACAGCCGGCACTGGATCGCCGCCGCAACGCCCTCCGTCGTGTATCTCACGGGCTCCGCACCTGCGTCGTGGGCGGCGTGGACGCGCTGGCGAAGGTGCAGGCCGATCGTGGTGACGAGAGCTTCGACACGGATCAGGCGCTGCATGGGCGGCACCTCGCGATCCCGCAGGATGTGCGACCGGACCGCCTCTACGATTGCCCGATCGATGGTGTTGAGATCCGGTTGCCCGGCTGCGCGCCTCCGCTCGCGCTCGGACTGCTTCCGGGTCTTGGCCAGGTGGCGATGCCGGTTCGCGCGGGCGGATTCGGACAAGGATCGGGTCATCGTGCGCACGGGGGATCTCCTTCTGAAAAGGCAGATTGCCGGACGGGCACGCAAGGGACAACGACGCGTCACGAGTTCGCGTGACGCGTCGCGATTTGGAGGGCGCACAGCGGGCGCACGTGCGCCCGGAACGGGCCGACGTCAGGCTGGCTCCAGGGTGATGCGGGCCGGCAGGTCCAAGCTGGCGGCGACGGCGAGCTGCCGGTCCAGGTCCCAGCCGGAGATGTCGCCCGCCCTCAGGGCTGTCCGGACCTTCGGGCTGGCTATCCCCACGGGATACCGGCGGAGCGAGGGACACCGTTCGGCGTCGCGCTCCATGGCCTCGCCGGGGGCCCCGGCCATGGCGAACCGCGCAAATGTCAGTTTCCGGGCTTCGCTTCACGCCAGCATACCGACAGGTTTTCACCCGACTCTCTTGATAAGCGGACAGACAGGTCCCGACCCGACCCGGTCGTAGAGGTTGCCACGAGCGCCGCCCGAAAGCGGACATAGAACCGCACCGCAGTTGATAACATAACTGGTCCTTACCCGGCCGGTGGGCATTCTTCATTATAAAATTGTAATAACTGCAAAGAACAATCTATTTGCTTCGTTTAACGATAATCGTTATTTTGTGCTCCACATGGCGATAGTTGTCGTTTCAGCGGGGGTACCTGTCGGAGAGTGAAGGCATATGTGGCAGTCGCGCTTCTCCCCATAGGGGCGGCCGGTATTTCTCAACGCAATCCGCTACCCGCCGCCAGTGCCTCGGCGGCCTGTCTGAAGCCGGCGACCATCTTCACCATCGGCTCTCTCACCTCCGGCGGGGCGGTCTTCATTGAGCCTGCCTTGAAGGGCGGATCGGGGTCGTACTCGCTCATGAGCTGGCAGCATTCGGCATAGGTCCGGTCGCGCATCTCCGCGACCATGGTGAGACCGAAGTCGAGGCCGGCGGTCACGCCCGCGCCGGTGATCCGGTTGCGGTCTCGGACGACGCGGGCGTCTGTCGGTATCGCGCCGAACCCGGCCAGCGCGTCCCGGCACGACCAGTGCGAGGTGGCCCGGAAGCCCTTCAGCAGGCCTGCCGCGCCGAGGATCAGCGAGCCCGAGCACACGCTGGTGACGTACGTCGCCCGGCTTCCCCGATCCGCCATGAAGGCGAGGGTCGCGTGATCGGTGGCGGCCTTGATCGTTCCATCCGTTCCGCCGGGCGCGAACAGCACGGTGAGGTCGCGCGGGCAGGTCTCGAAGGTGGCGTCGGGCGTGATGGTCACGCCGGCATCGCTAGTGACCGGGTCGAGCGTCTTGGCGACGAGATGGATCCTGGCGCCCATCATCGCGGCGAACATGCTCTGGGGACCGATGAGGTCCAAGACGGTCATGCCGGGGTACATTAGCATCGCGATCCGCTCGTCGCCCATCCAATGCACGTTCGGATCGTAGCCGGCCATGTCCCCGCCATGGCTTGGCGCGGGGAGGTCCTTGGTTGGCGCATCCCCCGCATGGGCGGAGGACCGCTGGAACGGGATGCCGGCGAGGGCGGCGGCGGCGAGGCGGGTGAAGTCGCGACGGTCGAACATGGAGCCCTCTCAGAACCGGACCGAGGCGGTCGCGTAGATGGAACGGCGGTTGGACGGGCGCACCCGGCCATCGAAGAACAGGTAGGGTTCGAAGTAGAGCGCGTCGGCGAGGTTCTTGCCGACCAGGGAGTAGGTCCACCCGTCGACGGTGTAGGACGCCTTGGCGTCGAGCGTCACGAACGCCGGGGTGTAGAAGGAATTGTCCAGCGTGATCGCCTGCCGCGCGGCGGCGTAGAGCCCGGCGCCGAGCGAGACCCCGCGGAGCGCGCCCTCCGGGAACTTGTAGTTGGCCCATACCCGACCGGAATCGGCCGGCACCGCCATCAGCTGCGAACCGACGGCAAAGGTGTTGTCCTTCGTGACGGTCGCATCGATGTGGGCGTAGGTGCCCAGGATCTGCCAGTTCGGCGTGGGCTGCCAGAGCAGGTCGAGCTCGACCCCGCGCGAGCGCTGCTCGCCGACCTGCACCTGCCGGAACGGGTTGTTCGGATCGCCAGTCGCCACGTTCTGGCGGGTGAGCTCGAAGGCCGCGAGCGTGCCCGACAGTCCGGAGGCGAGAGCGACCTTGAGGCCGCCCTCGACCTGCTGTGAGGTCTCGGGCTTGGGGGTCGAGGTCGAGAGGAACGGCACCGCGCGGATGCCCTCGCTGTAGTCGGCGAACAGCGAGACGACGTTGCCACCAGCGTCCTTGTACACGTCGACGATGGCGCCCGCCTTCGGCACCGGCCGGATTGCCTGAACGCTTGAGCGGGTTCCGGTCAGCCTGTCGAGCCCGTCGAGCTCGACATAGGCCCCGCGCACCCCGGCAAGCAGGTGGATGCGCTCCCACAGGGTCGTCTGAAGCTGAACCGCGAGCCCGGCGTTGATGTAGGCGTTGCTCGGCGTCCCCGCGCGCGAGGTCGGCTCGACGTAGTCCGGGAAAACCGGAGCACGGAAGTCCACGGGGCCGATCAGATCGAAGTTGCTCACGAACTCCCTGTCCTTGACCCTGTCGTAGTCGGCCGACAGCAGGAGGACGTTGCGCGTCGGCCCGAGGTCGAAGTTCGCCTTGAGATTCGGATTGATCGAGATCTCCGAGATGTTCCCGCCCACGATGGCATTGGACAGGAAGAAGCTCGACGGCGGCACGTCGGGCCTGTTCCCGATGACGAACTGGTCCTGCTGGTTGAGCAGCGAACGGCTGAAACGGACGCTCGTGAAGGTCGACCATACGTCGTTGAAGACGTGGTCGAAGCGTGCGGTGACGCCATAGAAGACGGTAGACGTGTCCGGCACCGTGGTCGAGGCCGGGAACAGGGAGCGCCGGATGCTGAAGGCGGAGGTGTCGACGGTGCCGACCGCAGGCAGGCCGGCATAGTCGGGCTGGGTCCGGCGCGAGTAGAAGCCCTGCAGGGTCAGCGACGTGCCGGCGTTGTTGGTGAAGGTCACGGTCGGGTTGAGGGCGAGGCTGCGGGTTTCGACGAAATCGATGGAGGGCACGTCGCGCTGGAACTGGCCCGTCATACGGAACAGCACCGTGCCGTCCCCGGTCAGCGGCCGGTTGATGTCGAAGTACGGGCTGACGAAGCCCCGGCTACCGCCGGTGATGCCGATC
Organism: Methylobacterium sp. Leaf469; assembly: GCF_001424745.1. NCBI lineage: Bacteria > Pseudomonadati > Pseudomonadota > Alphaproteobacteria > Hyphomicrobiales > Methylobacteriaceae > Methylobacterium > Methylobacterium sp. Leaf469. The sequence goes on along the minus strand of NZ_LMRE01000023.1, from coordinate 478,330 downwards.
TCGGTGAAGGTCGCGAAGACGGGCAGCTTGGAGACGAGGTTGATGATGCCGCCAATGGGGGCCGAGCCGCCGGCGTAGAGGATGCCGGTAGGGCCCTTCAGCACCTCGATGCGCTCGACGTTGTTGAGGAGGTCGCGTGCGCCGGGCTGGAAGTAGGTCGAGAGGCCGTCGATGAAGGTCTCGGCCGGGAAGCCCCGCACGAGCGTATAGAATTGGTTGAAGGCCAGCGGGTTCGGTCCCGTGACGCCGGAAACGTTCTGGAGCGTCTCCGAGACGGTGAGGCTCTGCTGGTCCTGGATCAGGTCGCGGGTGATGACCTGGACCGACTGGGGCGTTTCCTGGATCGGGGTGCCGGTCTTCGTGGCCGAGACCGAGGTCAGGGCGCGATAGCCCTGCACGGGGCCGGCCGTGGTCTGGCGTACCCCCGGTCCGGCGGACGAGCCGCCTCCCTCCACGGTGAGTTCCGGCAGGGTGACCCCGGTGCCGGCGGTTTGGGCGAAGACGGAGGTGGTGGCGAGCAAGATCAGCAACAGGGCGGCGAGAAGCTCGCCCCGAGGGATACGAAACATGGCATGGGCCTATGGTCTGAAGGATCGGGAAAAGGCGATCGATCAGACGATAGGAGGGGCACGGGCGCTTGCGCTGACTCCGGGCGGTGCTCTGGGGTAGGCGGTGACCTCGAACCGCCAAACGACGGTGGTGGCCTTCCGGACGGGCCACGTGATCGACGCCGAGATGGCGGGCGGAACGACCGGCGCCCCCAGCGCATGTGCCACCAGGCAGCAATCGAGATGCTTGTGAAGCGGGGGAGACTTGGTGGGCTCCTCCACGCTCGTCGACCCTGGGGCGCAGATGATGTGGGTGGGACCGCCGGAGGCCGCGAAGCTCGCTCCGCCGAGGAATGCCTGAAGCGCGAGCGCATACAGCGCGGCCACGACGATGACCACGCGGCAGGCGGCCCAACCTGGCAATCGCAAGCGCATGACCTTTCGTACGGTCGCGCTTGAGAACCCGTCAATCGAGTCGATGCCGCATGTCATGGGTTTCAGGCGAGTGTGGCGAAAAGCTCGTGGGCTCAGGACCCGACAACAACAGGGATCCCACACCCGCATCCAGCTCCGGTGTCCCAAAGCCAAAATATCAGGCGCGACCCGATGGACCGGGATGCTACGACTGTTCCTCGATTCGATGATGAAGCCGTGAGTGACAAGCATTAACGGGCGTCGGTAGAGCTTGTCGGAGACCGCTGATTTAGGACACGGCGGACTTCGGCCACGCCCCGCTCGTAGGCATTGTCCAGGTCGAGGGGCACCACCAATCGCCCGTCCGCATCCATGAGGTAGACGGACGTCGTATGCTCGAAGGTGTAATCGCCGGGCCCCGTCGGCACTTTCTGGACGAAGGCTCGATAGAGACGCCCGACCTGGGCGATCTCATCGACCGTGCCGGTCAACCCCGTGATCCGGTCGCTGAAGGACGTCAGGTATTCGCGCATGGTCGCGGCGGTATCCCGCTCCGGATCCACGGTGACGAAGAAGGCATCGATGGACTTGCCCTCTGCCTTCAGGGTGTCGATCAGGCTGGTTAGTTCGGCCAGCGTCGTCGGGCAGGTGCTCGGACACCGCGTGAAGCCGAAGGTCACGAGGAACGGCTTGCCCAGGAGAATGTCGGAATCGAGGATCCCACCGGCGGATGACTGCAGGCGGAATGGGCCGCCGATACGGGACGACGCCGCGTTCCTCGACCCGGTATCCGACAGGATCGTCCATGCTGCGCCGACAAGGCCCAGGACGATCAGGGCGCCCGCAACCGCCGAGGCGATGGATCTCCACCGACTGGCGGGCGTGTCAGGGTCGTTCGTGGCCATGTGGAAAGTCGCCCTCACCCGGGTCCCGGACCGTCACACGCACGCGACGGTCTCAATGGTGATCGTGTCCGCTTTCCGACTTTTTCGCCGCAATCGCCTCGACCTTGAACTCGACCTCGACCTTGCCCGCCTTCTCGAACTCCAGGCTGCCCTTCAGCATCTCGCCCTTCTTGATCTGCCCCTTCAGGTCGAGGAACATCAGGTGATACCCGCCGGGCTTGAGGGTCACGATCTCCCGCGGCTTGATGACGAGGCCGCCCTCGACCGGGGCCATCTTCATCACGCTTCCTTCCATCGACATCTGATGCACCTCGACGCGTCCGGCCCCGGTAAGGGTTCCTCCGACGAGCTTGTCGGCCTCGGTGCCGGTGTTCTCGACTGTAAGGTATCCACCGCCGACCTGCGCGCCGTTGGGCGTCGCACGGGCCCAGGGATGCCCGATCTTGAGCATTCCCGCCTTGTAATCGTGCGCGAGAGCGATGCTGGCGGACGCGACGGCGAGGGCCGAAGCACAGACGAAGACGGTGAGCTTGCTCATGATCGATGTTCCCGCTGTGGCGGTGGATGGAGTGATACGACGGCTGCTACGGCCGGACCGCCGGCAGTGAACCCGTCGGCTCCTGCCATGGTGTCCGGCCGACGTTCTGCTCATCGTCCGAGGCGGGCGTGTTTCTGCCTTTTATCAGCCTGGATACTTAGCCTGCATCGCGTGTGAAGGCGTCAAAGGCCCGCGCGCTGTAGACGAGCGCCGCGCCCGCATTCAAGGCCACCGCGACACCCAATGCCTCGACCATCTCCTCCTTGCTTGCGCCTGCCTTGCGCGCGGCGTCGGTATGGAAGGCGATGCAACCATCGCACCGGGTCGTCACCGCCACGGCAAGGGCGATCAATTCCCGCGTCTTGGCGTCGAGTTGGGGCTCCTTCGGCTTGGCCGAGGCCAGCTTATCGTGTGCGCTCAGGAGCTCGGGGCTGATCTGACCCATCTGGCCCAGGGTAGACATTAACTCACCACGGTAGCCATTCCAGTTTTCCATCTCGGATCTCCTCCAACTGCGGCTCTCTCGGGAGCCATTCCTCGGTAAGCGCGGATCGTGGCGCCTACCTTCTAGTAGGTAGTCTAGCGGCGTAGCGATGGCAACACAGTTGCCCTTGCCGTTCAGGGATGCCGTGCCATCGATCTGACGGGCCTCGTGCTCGACCGATGTAGCCGCCGGACCGCTTGCGGCGGGTGCCCGTGCACGTTGATGAAGGCCCGCCTCATGCGCTCTGCATCGATGAACCCGACCTTCCGGGCGATCAATTCGATGGGCTCCGAGCCTTCCCGCAAGCGAACATGGGCTGCCTCCACCCGCAACCGTTCCACCGCCTTCGCGGGTGTCTCGCCCGTTTCGAGCTTGAAGGCCCTGGCGAACTGACGGCTGCTGAGCTTCGCGACGTCCGCCAGGCATGCGATTGGCAAGGGCTCCGCGAGATGGTCACGGGCGTAGGTCAATGCGATCCGGATACGGTCGGACTCCGGCTCCATGTTCGACATGGCACCGAACTGCGACTGGCCTCCCGGCCGCCTGTGATAGACCACCAACTGCCTTGCCACCGCTCGCGGCAGGTCCGCGCCATGGTCGGCCTCGATGAGGGCGAGTGCCAAGTCGATCCCCGCCGTGATGCCCGCGGATGTCCAGATATGGCCGTCGGCGACGAAGATGCGGTCGGCATCCAACTTGACGCGGGGATAGCGGCGCTGGAACTCTCCGGCGAACTGCCAGTGGGTGGTGGCGCGCCTCGAATCGAGGAGCCCCGCTTCGGCCAACAGAAACGCCCCCGTGCAGACGCTCGCCACGCGAGGCGTACGGGAAGCCGCTCGACGGACCGCTTCGACTTCCGCACGGGCTGACATCGGGACGATATCACCGCCAACGACGACGAGCGTGTCGAGGGTGGCGGCGTCGACCGGAAGGGTTTCGATGGATACGCCTGCGCTACCCCTGACCGACCCACCGTTCAGGGACAGGACCAATGTCTCGTAGATGTCCTGCCCGGCCGAGAACCGAGCGACATCGAAGGTACCGAGCGGGCCTGCCAGATCCAGGATCTGGTGGCCAGGGCAGACAAAGAAACCGACGGTGTGGGCCAAGGCGGGCTCCGGGTTGGGCCTGTCCGATGTCACTTCGACGGGACGGCCCCGTCGACGGGTGTCCTTCGATACAGTTCGACGATGGACGAGAGCAGTTCCCGGCACTGCCCCACGACAGCTTGGTCGGCCTTGTCGACAGTGGCCTTTCCGTAGGGAGGATGGGGATCGTACTCGATGGCGAACTCAGCGAACTCCGCCATCTCCCGGCCGAACGCGGCCTCTATCACCCGAAGCGAAACCTCGAAGCTTCCGATGCCGGGCCCGGCAGTAAACAGGTTGCCGTCTACCGCGACGCCGCCGCCCGACGGCAGCACCGCGCTTGCACCGAGATCGTGCAGGAGTGCTTCCGCCGCAAAATTGCTCGCGACCGTCTTGCCATGGATCAATCCTGCTGCACCGAGCAGGGCGACGCCGTTGCAGACGCCGACGACGTATCGCGACCGGCGTGCCAGGTCGCGTATGAAGTCGATCACCTCCAGATCGTTCTGCACCTCCGGCGGATGCATGCCGACGGCGAGCACGTCGAGGCTCTCCGGGCAGTCCGAGAATGTCGTGGAAGGCTTGGTCCACCAGCCGGGGAAGCCCTCGACGAGCTCCTGATTCTTCCAGAGAAAATGCAATTCCGCACCGGGTGCGAGACTGAAGACGGTCTGGACACCCACCATGTCCATCGGGACGAAGCCTGGTCCGGTAAGGATGCCGACCCTGAACACGGGCTTTCCAGCCTGTGCCATATTTGCGCGGAAGGGTGCGTAGGAAGGAATATCGTTGGTCTCGGATATCGTCGTCATGGAAGACCTTTGGCATCGGTGGGGAACACCTACCGCTGCCGGGGGATGGCTCAAAGGACATAGATCCCTCGAAAAAGGTCCTGCTCAGATCCTCAGGCTCTCGCCATCCGCAGGGATGACGAGGCTCGACGCGAACCCCTCGCGCTCGGAGAAGGCACGCAGTTCCGCCCGGCTGAGGATGCAGTGGTTGATCGCCTCCATGTGGCTCGCGACCAGGACGGCCTCGGGAGCTGCCTTGTGGACGGCCAGGACGTCCGCCTCGCCCATGATGATGGGTGCGAAGCCGGGTACGACGGCCTTGCCTGCGTTCAGCACGATGACCCCGGGCCTGTGCTCGGCGATGGCGCTTTCGACATGACGGTTCCAGATCGTGTCGCCGGCCACGTAGAGGGGCTTGGCCGAGGGATGGCTGAAGACCACGCCGCAGACGTGTCCCAGGATCGGCAGCGCCTTCAGCGCCTCGTCGGTGCCATGCCGCCCTTGGGTTCCCGCCAGCCGGACGCCCTTGAACTCCGCCGTTCCCGTCAGGACCCGCACGTCGGTGAATCCCGCGCCGCGGATCTGGGCCGCATCCTCCTCGTCCTGCGCGAAGATCGGCAGGTCCTTCCTCAGGGTCGCCTTCGCCGCCTCGTCCCAATGGTCGGCGTGCAGATGCGTCACGATCACCGCGTCGACATCGATCAGTTTCTCGACGGGCATCGGGAGTGGGACCAGAGGATTGCGCAAATGGCTGTTGGCCGTGCCCTCGAAGCCTGGGTAGGCTCCCGTGTCGGCGAGGAGCGGGTCGACGAGGAAGCGAACGCCGCCATAGTCGATCCGGAGCGTCGCATTGCGCACCTGGGTCAGCGTATTCTCGGCGCCGGCCGCAAGGGAGCGGCGGGTGGAAAGGCCAAGGGACGCTCCGAAGGAAGCGGCCAGCGCCCCCGCACCGAGGGCGAGGGCGAGGGCCCGACGCCGGTCGAGCCGGGCACCGGTATCGATGGTCTTCGTCATGAGCCCGTCCCTCAGCGCGCCAGGAACTCGTCGGACGACACGACCTTCCCATAGGCCCAGCGGAGCGCTGACATGTAGGCGGCGTGGACGTCGGCGGCCTGGACGATCCTATCGCCGAATTCGACGTCGCGGGTCGCGCAGGCATCGTGGACGACGGTCACGGAATAGCCGAAGTCCGCGGCTGCCCGGCTCGTCGCATCGATGCACATATGGCTCATGGCACCGATGACGACGACCTCGTCCACGGCCTTCTCGTCGAGCATCGCCTTGAGCGCCGTCTCGCGGAACGCGTTCGGGTACTGCTTCACGATGACCGTCTCGCCGTCCCGGGCTGCGACGGCCGCGATGGTCTTCACGTTGTCCGAACCCATCGCAAAAACGGGGGCGTCCGCCGTCGGGCTTTCGTGGCGCACGTGGATGAGGATGTCGTTGCCCGAACGCGCCGCGTCGATGATGCGGGCGGCGTTGGAGACCGCGCCCTCGATCCCGACGAGGGGCAGCTTGCCGGAGGGAAGGTACTCGTTCTGCAGGTCGACGACGATGATCGCGCGATTGGCCATGTGACGGATCCCGGTATTCGGTGATTGGTAGGCCTCTAGATACGCGGAGCGGGCCGACTTAAGGAGTGGCGCAATCGACAGACTTAGGGGCGATACCGACATGACGGATGGCCTGGCTGAGATCGGGATCGTGAACTTCCCGGGAGCCCAGCTCGCGGCGGTGTTGGGAATGACCGACCTCCTCGCGACCGCCGGGCAACTCGCCGGACGAACGGAAAAGGGGCAAGCGGGCTCCCTTCTCCGTATCAGCCATTGGGAGTGGAAGTCCGGGGAGGCTTCGCCCGTGCGGGTCTTCGACACTGTCGCGGATACGGTGGGATCACCCGACGTCCTCGTGCTCCCGCCGGGGCTGGGTGCCCCCGTCACCCGGGAGGATGCGGCACCGTTCGCCGGATGGCTTCGCGAGCGACATGCGTGCGGAACCGCCCTCGGTTCCGTCTGCAAGGGTGCGTTTCTCCTTGGCGAGACGGGACTCCTATCGGGAAGGACAGTGACGACCCATTGGACCTACGAGGAAGAGTTCCAGGCCCGGTTTCCGGAAACCCGTGTCGATGTCGACCGACTGCTCATCGACGATGGCGATATCCTCACCGCTGGGGGCGTGATGGCCTGGACCGACATGGCTCTGCGTCTGGTTGACCGCTTCCTGGGGGCGGCGGTCATGCTCGACACAGCCAGGGCGTTCTTGATCGATCCTCCCGGTCGCGAGCAGAGCTACTACAGCGCGTTCTCCCCCCGCCTGAACCACGGCGACGCGCCGATCCTCAGGGTCCAGCTATGGTTGCAGGAGACGGGTGCGCGGAGCCTCGCCCTGCAGGCCCTCGTCGAGCGGTCGGGGCTTGAGGAACGCACGTTCCTCCGACGCTTCCAGAAGGCGACGGGCCTCGCCACGACGGAATACGTGCAGAGGCTGCGGGTCGGCAGGTCGAGGACGTTGCTCCAGGAGGGAACGCTGACCGGAGATCAGGTGGCATGGGAGGTCGGCTACACCGATCCCGGCGCATTCCGGAAGGTGTTCGCCAAGATCGTCGGCTTGACCCCGGCCGAGTATCGCAAGCGCTTTCGGACCTGATCGGAACGTGGAACCGGATAGGCTTGAATATCGATGCCGCCGCTTCGCTTCCAGTCACGAGAAACACCGCCGTCCCACCCGCAAGAAACGATCCGCTTACCAACATGGGACGTCGCGTCGCCGACGCGCCGATGATCGCGCACGACGGGGGGAAGTCGAGCTCGTTTTCCGGAAAGCCGGACGCGGACGTCGGGACTCAATTCCGGGGACGCCGCGATCTTAATGCAGGATGCAGATCCTCGAAAAGCGGGCGAAGCCGTCAGGTTGGGCGTACCTGAGCGGTTGAAAAGTGCGCTTTGCCGATGCCCCTGGCAGTAGGGGCTGCGTCTCGGCGTTGCATTGCATAGGCAACGGCGGGCGGGGCCCGATGGTGTGGCGATACCGTTCGGCGCCGGATGGCTTTCCGGCGCCCCGGAGTGCGGGGGGGCATCGTGATCGGCGCGGTCCTCCCCGCCCTGGTGCGGATCGCGGTGCTGATCGGCCTTGGGTACGGGCTCCGCCGGGCCTCGTCCCTTCCCCGATGCGACGAGGCCGAGATCGCGCGAAGCACCGTCCTCCCTTAACCTGCCATCCTCGGTGCAACCCTCGAACCGGCAGTCACCATCACAGCCTACCCTTCATCGGTAGAGGCTCAATTCCGGCCTCGGATCGGCAATGAAGCCGTCGCGATTGGGCATCTGCACCTTTGGCAGCGTGGATGCGGTCATGGGGTCATCTGGCTTGATGACCTTGCCCTGTGCGAGGATGTACGCAACGACGCTGTAGACCTGATCATCGGTCAGCGAACCGGGTGCATTGAACGGCATCGCGCGTTTGACATAATCGAACAGTGTCGTTGCATACGGCCAGTAGCTTTCCGTCGTCTTGACCGGATTGTTCGTGGCAAGGCTACCGCGGCCGCCAATCAGTTTATCTCCACCGATCCCGGGCGACATGTTGCCTTGGAGTTGTTCGCCGTGGCAGGCGGCACAGTTCTCCGCGAAGACCGCCTCGCCCTGCTTGGCCGTTCCGGAACCCAAGGGTAATCCCTTCCCGCTCGGCGGTATCGAGAAGTAAGCGCCGAGATCGGATTCGGTCACGGGATGTCCTACGCCGAGCCGGGTCTCGGAGGCCATCTGTGCCATGGCGACGCCGGGAACGGCGGTCAGCATCACGCCCGTGAGCAGGCAACTCAGCTTAAGCATGGACATTGCTGACCCCTCCATTCTGCGAAACGCCCCAGCTTTGGATGGCATTCAGATGATAGATGGAAGCCGAGGGACCATGATCCCCGCGGATCGCGATCAACTCGGCCAGCGTCGGCTGAATGTAGCCGGTCTCGTCGGTGCAGCGGCTTTGCAGCACGACCGGTGAGCCGTCCCAGCGCCACGGGAACGAGAACCGTACCGTGCACATCGGTTCCGGCGTCGAGTCGAGTCGGGCGGGGTACCAGGTCCTTCCACTGTCGCAGGAGACATCGACGGATTGGACCCGGCCCCGGCCGGACCAGGCGAAGCCGGAAATGGTGTAGGAACCTGGTCCCGGCAGGCGCATGTCTCCCGAGGGGAACGTGATGACCGATTTCGCGTCCATGTCGAGCGTGAACAGGCGGGCCCGGCCATCCGCCATCAGGTCGCTGTACTTTGACGTTTCCTCGCGTGTCATGAACGGCTTGTCGCTGACTTCCATGCGGCGAAGCCACTTGATGTGCGTATTGCCCTCGTAGCCGGGCAGGAGCAGACGGATGGGGTAGCCTTGCTCCGGGCGGATCGCCTCACCGTTCTGCCCGTACGCGATCATCGCGTCCTTGAGCATCTTCTCCATCGGGATCGAGCGCGTCATCACCGCGGCGTCCGCGCCCTCGGCCAGCACCCAGGCGCTGCCTGGTTTGAGCCCAACCTCACGGGCGAATGTCGAGAACAGCACCCCGGTCCACTCCGAGGTACTCAGTAGCCCATGGGTCTGCTGCACCGTCTTCAGGGTCGGCTTCTTCCATTCCGTCAAACCGTTGCCGGAGCACTCGATGAAGTGTTTTCGGGTTATCGACGGCATGCGCTTGATGTCGTCCATGGTGAACCGCTTCGGCGCGTCGACCATGCCGTGCAGGACCAGTCCGTGGCGAGCCGGATCGATGGTCGGGATACCCCCGTGATGCCGCTCGAAGTGGAGCCCGGAGGGAGTGACGTTGCCGACAAGCGCGGCCAAAGGCGTCAGCGACCAGGACGTGTTCTCATTCGGGGTAGGATGACGGACGCGCACCTCCGTCTCGAATTGCGAGCGAGAGCCGTAGCCGCCATCGGCAGCCACCGGTCGGCCTTGTTCCTTCGTTGGATCTTCAGGTACGTCAAACCGCTTGGCGCCGGCAGGAGTCTTGTCCTCGGCCTGCGCCGTACCAGCTGCGAAGGCGGCGGCGGCACCGATCGTCGAGCCGGCCGCAAACAGGAAGCGACGTCGGTTGTTATGAGTGACGTACATGCCTTCACGGCATGGGCAATCCTCACGCTCGCTGTCCTTGCCTGAGGGTGGGGCCGAAACGGACACATCGCTGTCTTCAGGCATATCGCAAATCCTCCCAATGGTGCCTCGGCCTGCAGTCTTTCGCTGCATAAATACAGCCAGGCTAACCTACTAGATGGTAGCATGTCGACTGCCTGAGAGCATTTTGTTCTCCGATAATTGCTTATCTCAGATGGCCGTTCTCCTCTTGCCCTAGTCACCCGAAAGCGGGCGGGCAGGAAACCACCCGACCCCATCCCAGGGACGCGTTCATGCCGGACGCTCAAGCAGTCGTTCGTACAATGTCGGATCTGGCCGTCGTGGCGTTTCGAGCATCCATTGAACCGGCGCGAACGACAGCATGAATCGGCTCGGCTCATGATGCTCATTGCCTTAGTCGAGACGCTGCGTTGAAGCTTGCTCGATAGGCCGCCGGGCTGACCCCCGTCACCTTTCGGAAGCTCGACCTGAACGTGACCGGTGACGCGAAGCCACTGGCCAACGCCACTTGGTCGACCGACGCGTCACCGCTCTCCAGCAGTTCCTGGCCACGTCGGATCCGGGCCAAGTGAAACCATTGCATCGGCGACGTACCGGTCTGTTCCTGGAAACGTCGCGTGAAGGTGCGCTCGCTCATGCCTGCACGGGCCGCCATGGCCGCGATACTGAGCGGCCGGTCGACATTCCCGATCATCCATTCGAGCAAAGGTGCGAGGCTCGCATTCGTCCGAGGCGGTTCGTGGCGAATGAATTGGGCCTGACCGCCATCGCGGTCGAGGGGGGCGACCGCAAGCCGGGCGGAATGCGCGGCAGCCGCCTGTCCGAGATCGCGCCGCACGAGGTGCAGGCACATATCCAGCCCCGCCGAGGCTCCTGCGGACGTAATGATGCGCCCCTCGTCGACGAAGAGGGTGTTGGGATCGACCTCAATGGCCGGGTAGCGTTCCGCCAGGTGGCCGGCGCCGAGCCAGTGGGTGGTGGCGCGTCGTCCATCCAACAGGCCGGTGGCCGCGAGCACGAAGGCCCCCGAGCAGATCGATGCGATCCGCGCACCGGCCGCCCAGGCCTGTCGGATCGCGGCCACGACGGTCGGTGCGACCGGCACGTCGGGATCATCGATGCCCGGAATAACGAGGGTGTCGGCCGACTGAAGGGTGCCCAGTCCATAGGGCACACGCAATCCGAACGGGCGAGCGCTGACCTCCGGCGCCTCGCCGCAGACCCGAACCTCATAGAAGGGCGCACCATCAACCCCTCGCGCACGACCGAAGACCTCGCAGGGGATCGAAAGATCGAAAGGCACGACCCCGTCCAACGCCAATACGCCAACGACATGAGCCATGCGAACTTCGCCCCCTGAAGCAGGCCGTTCCTACATCGTTTGGCGATTGGCGGAAACTGATCGGTGAACGTCTTTTCCGCCACTCACGCCGTTCCGACATTGTCCGCTACGCCGCCTGGGCAGCAGACATGGAGGTGATGCATGGGCACGGTTGGGCAGCGAAACGATTGGCTTCAGGAACCCAAGGACGCGGGACGATCCCATGCGTCCGGCGGGAATGCACCCATCGACCAGGAGCCATTGCGATGGCTCAAGATCGCCGCGTTGGCTGAGGCGACGACGCTGCTCCTCCTCATCGGCGTTGCGGTTCCATTGAAGCATCTGGGCGACCTGCCCATGGCGGTCCGCATCCTCGGTCCGATCCACGGTTTCGCCTACGTCGCCTACCTCTGGCTGATCCTCCAGTCACTTGGCGCAGGCGTGTTGTCGAGCCGCGGAGCGGTCAGGTTGTTCCTAGGAGCCCACCTCCCGGCGGCTGGCTACTTCATGGCTCGTTTCCTCACCCGTCGCGGCTCGGATGCGCTTGGCCGAGACGCACGCGCATGACGCTGGCGGATGCCTATCCATGGCTGAAGGCAGCGCATGTTGCCTGCGCGTTGTTGTTCGTCGGCGGAGTCGTCGCGAACAACCTGATTCTCCTCGCGGGACGTGCGACGACGGATTGGATCGTTCCGCTGACGCAGGCCCTGAGACGATGGGATCGGGTGGTCACGACGCCTGCCATGCTCGGCGCATGGGCCTTCGGCAGCGGACTTGCGGTCTCGGGCGGTTGGTTCCCCTACGGTTGGCTGCAGGCCAAGCTGGTCCTCGTCGTCATGCTGTCCGCAGTCCACGGACTGCAATCAGGCCAGATCCGACGGCTAGCGATAGGGTATGGCGCCAAGCCGCTGCGAGGGGCCGTTCTCATCGTCCCCGCAGTGATCGCCATAGCCGTTCTCGCCGTGGTCAAACCCTGAGCGGAGCCGGTGCCGGAGGACGTCCGCTTTGCCGGTTTCCCGACCGATAATGGACCATCGCAAAACGACCCGACGATGCCGTTGATGCCCACACGTGGGCATCTCGAAAGCGGTCGTTCATCGATGGATATCGTCACAGTGTCCTAGGGTTCCGTGTCATGGCTTGATCGAGTGCTAGTAGCGACGCTCGGCCATCGGGTCAGGCAGCTCGTGTTCAGTGAGATGAGCCGTGCAAGACCGACGTTCCGAAGGGAGCCCTGCGGAAACTCGCATCCCATGTCACATCGGACGACAGCGCATCGTCACTCGCGTGAACCAATCACGTGGAGATCGCTCGATGACCAAAGCCATTCCGGTACTCGCCGGCATCCTCGGCGCAGGACTGGCCGGGAACGGCGTCTTCATGCTCGTCGCGCCCGAGGCATGGTATTTCACCGTGCCGGGCGTGACGACGACCGGGCCCTTCAATCAGCACTTCCTGCGCGATATCGGCCTGATCTTCGTGCTGATCGGGTCGGGGTTCGCGTACGGCGCGGCCCGACCGGGACCGCGTTCGCTGCTCTGGAGCATGGGTGCGATCTGGCTCTCGGGCCACGCGCTTTTCCACTTCTGGGAGGTTGCGGTGGGCATCTGCGGGCCGGAGGTTCTACCCCGAGACTTCCCCGCTGTGACACTTCCTGCGCTTATTGCTGTCGCCCTCAGCGTCTGGTCGTTCCGCCATGCCGACCATCGATGATCCGACCCGCGTCTTCGAGCAGGAGCGGGCGCGGCTCGTCCGGCTCGCCTACCGCATGCTCGGGTCCCTGGGCGAAGCCGAGGACGTCGTACAGGACGCTTGGCTGCGCTGGCGGCACGTCGACCATGCCGAGGTCGCCTCAGCCGGTGCCTTCCTATCGCGGACGGTGACGCGGCTCTGCCTGGACGTGATGAAGTCCGCTCGGGTACGGCGTGAGACCTATTTTGGCACATGGCTACCCGAGCCCGTCGCCCTGGTCCCGGACGAAGCCCCCGGCGATGACCTCACGCTCACGCTGATGCTCGCCCTGGAGAGGCTTTCGCCGCTGGAGCGGGCCGCGTTCCTCCTGCACGACGTCTTCGCGGTCCCACTCGCCGAGATCGCGACCACGCTCCAGCGTGAACCACCGGCAGTCCGTCAGCTCGCCGCGAGGGCTAGGAAACACGTGCAGTCCGCCCGCCCGCGCTTCCCCGTCGAGCGGGAGGAGGGGGCGCGCATCGCCAAGGCCTTCTTCGAGGCGTCGGCGACCGGCGACGTCGCGGCGCTGCGCAGCATGCTCGCCGATTCCGTCGTTGTGCACTCCGACGGAGGCGGAAAGGTGCTCGCCTTCCCGAGGCCGATCATCGGCATCGACAAGGTCACGCGCATGTTCGAGGGGATCGCGCGCAAATCGTGGATCCAGCATGCCCAGAAGCTGCAGGACCTTTGGATCGATGGCCTGCCGGGCTACTTCAGCCTGGAGCCGGGCGGGATGCTCCAGACCGTCGCCCTGGATATCCAGGGCGGATTGATCGTCGGCATCTACTTCACCCGTAACCCGGACAAGCTCCAGCGAATGGCAAGGTCGTTCGGAGGGGCGGTGGAAACGCCGACGCCTCACTGAGCCTCACCGGCGGGCTATCGCCAGCTCCCTGCGACAGACCGTCGAGAACGCGCAGAGCGGGTCGAGGTGGCTGGCGTGCCGAATGTCCGCGAAGGAGGCGAGATCCTTGTTCGGGGCGAAGTAGGTCTCACCGATGAGCCGCATGACGCGCTCGGCCTCCTCCAGCGTCTCCGGCTCTCCGAAGAGCCGGATCTTGTTCACGATGGCATAGAGGTTCACCAGCTTGGCCGGGTCGTCGAGGTCGTGCCGGAAAGCGTCGCCGAACAAGGTCGACGCCTCCCGGATGAACTCGCCGTAGAGCGCTTCCCGTCGCGCTCGGTCCTGCACCAGGAGCGTCGCACGCTCCTGGCTGTGTTGCGTCAGCCAAGTGGTCGCGAAGGAGGCCATCGCGCCGATGGCCGACCCGGCCAGCGCCGACAGCGCCGGGATGTAGGTAGCATCCATCGGCGGGAGGCCTCAGGCCACGCGCTTTGGCTGTGCCGCCAGCCAGTCGTCGTAGCGCCGCTGCGAGAGCCACGCGTCACCGGTGGGCGTCAGCCAGGGGCCTTCGAGGACCACCCCGAAATACGGTGCGGTGTCGTCGGTGACAACCTCACGCGTTTCGCCAAGGCCGTCGAAGTGACGCTTCACCAGATCGACCATCGGCAGGCGCTCCGGGCCGGCGATCTCGACCATGCCGTTTCGCGGTGGCGCCAGCGCGGCCTCCGCGACTTTCGCCGCAACGTCGGCCGACGCGATCGGCTGGATCGACGCGGACGTCACGCGCGCGACGCCGTCGACGATTGCGGCTCCCGCGATCGCGGCGACGAACTCGAAGAACTGCGTGGCGCGGACTAGGGTCCACGGCACGCCCGCCGAGGCGATCAACTCCTCCTGAGCGAGCTTGGCGCGGAAATAGCCGCTGTCGAGCAGGAGCTCGGTGCCGACCACCGAGAGCGCGACGTGGTGGGAGACGCCGGCATCCTTCTCGGCCGCGGCGAGGTTCCGTCCGGCGCGGACGAAGAAGTCCATGGCCGCGTCGTCGGCGAACGATGGCGAGTTGGCGACGTCGACCACGACGCTGGCGCCCTTCAATGCTTCCGCGAGCCCCTCGCCCGTCACGGCGTTGACGCCGGTGTTCGGCGAGGCCGCGAGGACCTCGTGGCCGGCGGCCTTCAGGGTGGTGACGACCTGCGAGCCGATCAGCCCCGTACCGCCGATGACGACGATTTTCATGTGATGCTCCGTCCTGTGTCCGGTCCCGGTGGGGACGTTCGAAACCAAGACGAAAGCGGTCCCACCCGTTGTGACATTGGCTCTGCGAAATTTGTCCGGTCGCGAGCCAGCCGCTCCGGCGGTCATACAAAACCTCCGGTCATGTCACGTGCGCACCTGCTTCCTCGTCATGCAGGGAGCATCGCGAGGAACGACGATCATGGCGCCCGACATCGAGAGGCTGACAAGAGACATATCCCATGTGCCCCCTGGGCGAGGAACGAACGGTTGACGCCGCCCCGTCCGCTCAGATGGCAGTTCCTGACCCTCTTCGTCGGCCTGCTGATCCCGACCCTGCTGTTCGTCGGAGTCCTGCTCTGGCGCTTCGCCGCGTCCGAACGCACGCGGGTCGAACAGGACGTGCAGACCAGAGCCCACGGCTTGTCCGTGGCGTTCGACCGCGAGATCCATGGCGTCCTCACGACGCTCCAGGCGCTCGCGACCTCGCCGAGCCTGGCGACCCACGACCTTCCGGCCTTCTACGCCCAGATGCAGGAGATCAGTCGCCTGCAGGGAATCAACATCAACCTTCGGCATATCGATGGGACCGCTGCGTTGACGACCCGGGCGCCGTTCGGAACCGCCGCACCCGCGCCCCCGGCCCTTGCGGAGATCGACAGGGAGGTTCTGCGCACCGGCGTCGCAGTGGTCAGCAACGTCTTCGTGACCTCCGTGACCCAAAAGCCGGTTTTTCAGATCGTCAGCGCCCCTGTCCGTATCGGCGAAACGCCGACTTATCTCCTCGCCGCGAGCCTCGATCTCGGTTACCTCGTGGCGACGACGCGCCGCGAGGATCTCCCGTCCGGTTGGATCGGGTCCCTGGTGGATCGAAACGGGATCGTCGCTGTCCGGACCGAGCGGCAAGAAGACTTCGTCGGCAAGCTGACTTCAACCGACTTCCGCTCTCATGCGATCGATGATGCCGGACGATATTATGGCCGCAACAGGGTCGGCGAGGATGTCCTGGTGGGCTATGGCCGGTCCAAGCTGACCGGTTGGACCGCGGCGGTCGTGGTGGATAAGAAGCTCGCCGAGGCACCGCTGCAGCGTTCGATCACGATCCTCGTCGGGTTAGGTCTCGTGCTTGGATCGCTCATCGTGGGCATCGCCTTGGGGGTCGGTCGACGGGTTGAGCGTGCGATGCGTCGCCTCGGCGAAGGCGCCGCGGCGATCGGCCGAGGGGAGCCGGTCGGCGCCATCGCCACCCCTATCAGGGAGGTGAACCTGATCGGTGCGGCGCTTGCGACGGCGGCGCTTCAGTTGCAGGCGCGGACACGCGAGCGCGAGGTCGCGGAGATGGCTTTACGCGACCTCAACGTGGCGCTGGAAGACCGTGTCGCCGCGCGCACGCAAGAACTCGACGATGCGAACCGCGCGCTCATCGGCGAGATGCAGAGCCGCGAGACGGCCGAGGCTCATCTGCGGCAGTTGCAGAAGATGGAGGCCGTCGGCCAGCTCACCGGCGGCATTGCGCACGACTTCAACAACATGCTCGCCATCGTGATCGGCAGCCTCAATCTGATCCGAAAACGCCTGGCGCGCGGCGAGAGCGACATCGAGCGCTTCATCGATGTCGCCACGGATGGTGCGAACCGCGCGGCCTCGCTGACCCAACGGCTGCTGGCTTTCTCGCGCCAACAGCCGCTCGCGCCGGAGCCCATCGATGCCAACAAGCTCGTATCCGGGATGTCCGAGATCCTGCGCCGAACGCTCGGCGGCGATATCAAATTGGAGACCGTGCTCGCTGGCGGCCTGTGGCGCACCCATGCCGACGTGAGCCAATTGGAGAACGCCATCCTCAACCTGGCCGTCAACGCGCGGGACGCCATGCCGGAGACCGATAACTGCAGCGGTCGCCTGACCATCGAGACGGCCAACGCCCACCTCGACGAGGCCTATGCCAGGACCGTGGAGATTTCACCCGGTCAGTACGTCCTGGTTGCCGTGACCGACTCCGGAACCGGCATGTCGCCGGAGGTCCTGGCCAAGGTGTTCGATCCGTTCTTCACCACCAAGCCGGTGGGGAAGGGAACAGGGTTAGGCCTGTCGCAGGTCTACGGTTTCGTGCGGCAATCGAAGGGACACGCACGGATCTATTCGGAGCCCGGGCAGGGCACGAGCGTGAAGCTCTATCTGCCGCGCTTCTATGGCGAGGGCGAAGTTGCCGGATCGCCTCGGGATGTTCGGCTCACGGCTGTCCTGCCCCTCGGATGCCGACGCGAGATCGTCCTCGTGGTCGAGGACGAGGAGGCCCTGCGCCTTCTCAGCGTCGAGACATTGCGCGAACTCGGCTACAGCGTGCGCCATGCCAAGAGCGGTGTCGCCGCATTGCGTATTCTGGACGCCCAGCCCGACATCGCGTTGTTGTTCACCGACATCGTCATGCCCGACATGAACGGGCGTCGACTGGCCGAGGAGGCGATCCGGCGGCGTCCGGAACTCAAGGTGCTCTACACGACGGGGTTCACGCGCAATGCCGTGGTGCATAATGGCGTGCTCGATCCCGGCACGCATTTCCTGCCGAAACCCTTCACCCTGCAGCAACTGGCGAACAAGGTCCGCAGCGTGCTCGATCATGCATCGGAACCGCTCGACGCGTGATCGATGGCGGACCGGGTCGACCGGCATCGTCGTAGTCCCGTCACTCCAGGCACGACGATCATCATCGAACGGTTCGCTGCGGCGCCTCCCGCATCACGTGTGGGAAGTCCCTTCGGTGCGGATCGCGGAAACGTCATCCCCGAACTTAGATCGGGGATGACGGCTTTCCCGTCGGCGATTCTGGGGGACCTTCTCCAGCGACGCCGCCGCCTTGGCTCTTGCCCGACGCGTGGTCAGTAATCCCAGAACACCGGCACCCAGCGGAAGGCGTCGCCATCGACCGCGACCCTGCCGACGGACGGGAACGGCAGGTGCGTGGCCACCAACTGTTCCCTGGTCCCGGCCAATTCCCGGAGAAGACGGATCCGAACGCGAGCTGCCTCCTCGGGGTCGTGCTCGAAACCGTTGTGCCAGTCGGGCTGGTCGAAACCCACGGGAAAGATGGCGTCGCCGGCGAACGTGAGGCGCTCGCCGCCGGATGCCAGCCGGACCACGCTGTGCCCGGGGGTGTGGCCCCCGGTGCGATGGACGACCACCCCCGGCGCGACCTCATGCGCATCTTCGAAGGTTCGCAGATGGCTGCGATACGCCTCCGAGAACCGTTTAGCCGTGGATCGCAGCGCATCCGGGAAGCCCGTCGGCATGGAGGTGCGGGAGAAATCGGGTGCTTCCCAGAACGCGACCTCGGCGGCCGCCACGTGGATCCGCAGGTCGGGCCGCAACCGTTCCTTCACCCCGTCGATGAGCAGCCCGCCGATATGGTCCATGTGCATGTGCGTCAGCACCACGTCGGTCACGGACGCCAGATCGATGCCGCCCGCTTCCAGTCGTTTGACCAGCTGGCCGGCTCGCGGCAGAGCCAGGTTCGGGTCCAGCCCGAGCCCGGCATCGATGAGGATTGTCTGCTCGCCACTCCGAACCAGGACGGCATTCAGCGGCCAGTCGAATGCGTCCGGCGCCAAGAACATGTCGTCCAACCATGCCGCCCGAACCGCCGGGTCGGCATTGTGAGCGAGCATGGCAGTCGGAAGAGGCAATACCCCGTCGCTGACGACCAGCACGTCGATCTCGCCGATGCGCACCGCGTATCGTGACGGCACCAATTCCTCCGAACTTGGACGCGCTCGGCAAGAATCTCTCGTATCGGTTTGGCCGGTCATTGAAGTGCTCATGATTGCCCCTTGATCGGGACGCGCGGACATCCGGCTCACCAGGATTAGAAACGCGCGCCTAAACACAGAGACGAGAGCAGGTGTGTGAATGTGACATGTGCGGTCAGGGATCGAGGCCCACGCCCGTGGATGATCCACATGTCGAAAAGCCCTCAAGAGCACGGTCTCCTTATCCACCCCTCTCGGTCATGCGTGGACGGACGGGGCCCGACTCAACCTGGCCTTAGAATTTTTCCGATCATGACGCGAAAGCTCGACGACCGCGAAGACTCACCCGACAGTGTTTTGCCCACGTGGCGAGGTAAGAAACAGCCTCTAAGGCTTCCGTCTTGCCTCGCAGTGCCTGAATGCTGCGGTAGCTGACCGACGCCGCGATCTGATGTGGTTTCTTGCCGTCGGCGGCGAGCGCCAGGGCACGCACGACCCTGGCCCGAGCGCGCCGTTGCCCGAAGCTAAGGCCTGTCTCTCGGCGAAACTCTCGCGTCAGGGTCCGGCGGCTGAGACCTTTCTGCTCGGCCCATGCGTCCAGACTACCGTCGCGTATCATCAAAGGCATCAACGGCGTAAAGGCCAAACGACCGATGCCCATTGCGACGGCAAGGGCGATGACCAGCCAAGCGGACCGGTCGAGCACCGGGGATGAAGCCGATTGGGTGCTCATGGACTTCTCAACCAATGGACCTCTCCGGATTTCGGCGAGGTCCCTTAAGATGTCGCGGACAGCCCGTATTTTGGGTGGCGCGGCGGTGCTCAGGCCGCTTGTCTCGGCGCCTCGACCAGTTCATCGGCCGGCCCGAAGAACTCGAAGCGGATCCGCTCGATTGGGATACCTAGACGGCCAAGCCCGTTCACAAGCGCGGCCAGGAAGGGTTTGGGGCCGCACAGGTAGTAGGTCGCCTGCTCCCGCGGGGTGTTCGCCGCCAGCCACTCCGCAGTGACCAGGCCCGTCTCAGCAATCTGCCGGTCGCTAGCACCCTGCTCTTCCAGATGCGCATAAAAGAACCGGGAATGCAGATTCTCGTGGCCGTTCGTCAGGGCCCGCGCATGTGCGCCCATGGCGTGAACCCGTCCGTTCAGGGCACCGTGGACAAACCAGGTCGGACGCTCCGGCGAAGTGGCGGAGATCGTCTCCAGCATGCTGATCATGGGAGTCAGCCCGACGCCGCCGCTGACCAAAACCACAGGTTCGTTCGTGCTTCGATCGAGGAAGAATTCCCCGGCCGGCGGGGCAACCCTGACCAAGGTGCCCGGTCCGGCATGGTCATGCAACCAGTTCGAGACGACGCCGGCCGGCACGCCCGGCGAGGCCTCCCGCTTCACGGTGATGCGATAGGCGCGGTCGTTCGGGGCGCAGGAGATGGAGTAGTTGCGCTTGAGCGCCCCCCGGTCGGGGAGGTCGAACTGAAAGCCAAGATACTGTCCCGGTTCATGACGCAGGACCGGCTTCCCGTCGGACGGGACCAGCACGAAGGAGCGGATTGTCTCGCTCTCCTGGGTGACGCTCTCGACGACGAACCCGCGCCAGCCGTTCCAGCCGCCGGGCTTCGTGGCGAGGTCGCGATAGATCGTGGCCTCGCGTCCGATCAGCAGTTCGGCAAGGAACCAGTATGCCTCCCCCCATGCGGCGCGGATCTCGGGCGTAGCGGCGTCGCCGAGCACGTCCTGGATCGCGCCGAGCAGGGCCTCCGCCACATGGGGGTAGTGCTCGGGCAGGATGTTCAGGGCGACGTGTTTCTGGGCGATCCGCTCGACGGCGCCCGCGAGGACACCGAGGTTGTCGATGTTGCGGGCGTAGGCGAGCACCGCCTGCGCAAGCGCCTTGGGCTGCGATCCGGTCTCGCCATGGTGGGACTGATTGAAGAGAGCGCGCATCTCGGCATCGACGAACAGCCGCTCGTACATGCGCTGGGTGATGGTGAGCCCGTGCCCCTCCAGGGCGGGTACGGTGGCCTTGATCAGGGCGATGGTGGCTGGTGCGAGAGGGGTCGGCATCTGCATCTCCCATAAGATTCATTGTCGATGAACCTTATGGCCTGCAGATTGTAAAGGTGCAACGAATATGTACCTTAGGCTCTCATAGGAGCTGCCATGCGCCTGACGCGCTACACCGATTACGCCCTCCGAACTCTGATCTACGTCGGCTTGCATGAGCCACGGCAAAGCTCGATTGCCGAGATCGCGCGGGCCTACGGCATCTCAGAGAGCCACCTCACGAAGGTGGTGCACCAACTCGGACGCCTAGGGTTCATACGCACCACCCGGGGTCGAGGTGGTGGGCTACAGCTCGCCAAGCTTCCCGCGGAAATCGTCGTAGGCACCGTTGTGCGACAGACAGAGGAAGATCTTGCGCTAGTCGAGTGTTTCGCCGGCGGGGCCTGCGTGATCACGGCTCCATGTCGCCTTCGGCGTGCGCTCGGTGAAGCCTTGGCGGCGTTTCTCGCGGTTCTTGACCGCTATACCCTGGCCGATCTGCTGGGTGGAAATGACGGGATCGAGATTGCCGCCCTGCTTGGTCTGCCTTCCCCAATGAAAGAGGTGGCGCCACATCTTTCCCCTCCTACGAAGATATGAGTGGCGTGATCTGAGTCTTATGTTTTGAAAGCAAAAGTGGCGTTCGTGCTAGGGACGCTTCACGGTTCGTCTTTGTCCTTGGTGGGATTGCAATGAGGTTTAATATGCATCCCGGCACCATACAGATGATTTAGCACCCTACAGAGGCGCAACTGAGCGGTGAAAGCCTGTGTCTCTCGTCGGACCTAGACAGTGCGCTACCTGGGCCGAAAGCGTCCGGGCCATCGCCGGATCTGCTGGCGCTTTTCTGTTTTACTTGGGTACCCATGGTTTTGAAACTAATAGGCTCGCGGGAAGGGCATGTATCGTTCAGCTGGAAGACATCGAAGCGGTCGACTGATCCGAAGACACGTCTGTCGAGCGTCTTCACGCCTTGAACCGTCGCGCTTCGAGATTCAATCAAACGTCCGCTTCAGCGAATTGCCTCCCGAAAGCGGACAGACAAAAATCCACCCGACCCGGTCATAGAGCGGACCAGCGGCAGTCGACCCAACCGCGTCGTAGCCGACGGCCTGAGTGGCTCTCGAAAGCGGACGGTTGCTGGTGGGCGAAAATACTTGAGTTGGGCTGCATCCGATCCTCCGGCTCATGGCTAGCGCTCTTGATGCCGCCTTCGCGGCAGATGGAGAACGCCATGCGACTGAGCCTCATCGCCGTTACCCTGATGGCTGGCACCTGCCTTGGAACTGCCGCGCGTGCCGAGACCGTCGCGGCCCTCGTCGGCGATGCCACGCTGGCGCATGTCGACACGGCCGCGAAGACGGTCACGAAGACGGTGACGATCACCGGGATCGGCGGCAGCGTCCTCGGCATCGACGTGCGGCCGGCCGACGGCATGCTCTACGCGGTGATCTCGGATGGCAGCGTCGTCACGATCGATCCGATGTCCGGCAAGGCCACGGCCAAGTCGAAGCTCGACACGATGCTGGCCGCCGGCACCGCGGCAACGGTCGACTTCAATCCCGTCGCCGACCGCCTGCGCATCATCGGTTCGGACGGCACCAACCTTCGCGCCAATGTCGATGACGGCAAGGTGACGAAGGACGGCCAGCTCAAGTTCGCCGAAGCCGACAGCATGAAGGGTAAGACCCCGAAGGTGACGGCTGGCGCCTACACCAATGCCTTCAAGGGCACGAAGGAGACGGCCCTGTTCGACATCGACGCTGCCGGCGCGCTGCTGAAGCAGGCTCCGCCGAATGACGGCATCCTGAACACCGTCGGCATGCTCGGCATGTCGGGCGAGGCCGTGGCCTTCGACATCCTGTCCGATGGCCAGGGCGGCAACCAGGCCTGGGCGATGGCCGGCGACACGCTCTACAAGGTGGATCTCGCCACCGGTAAGGGCGAGATGGCCGCAAAGATCACGGGTGTGTCCGGCAAGGTCCGTGACATCGCCATTCTGCCCAAGATGTAGCATCGCTCCGCCACTGCAGGACCGGCCCGGCGGCCGGTCCTTCCAATCGCCGGGAGGGTCATGGAGCCGTTCGATCACGCCTCCGCGTTGGAAGGCTGCGCCCGTGGGGATCCGACGTCTCTGCGGCGTCTCTACGACCGGGAGGCCGGGTTCCTGCTCGCCGTCGCGCTCAGGATCGTGCGGCGGCGTGATGCTGCGGCCGACGTCCTGCACGATGCCATGATGGACATCTGGGAGCGCGCCGGCACCTTCGACCGCAGCCGCGGCGCGGGCCGTGCCTGGATCACCAGCATCGTGCGACACCGCGCGCTCAAGCACATCCGGGCCGTCAGCCGGGAGACGGACCTCGACGCGGCCGCGGCGACGGAGATCGCGGACGACGCGCCCGATCCGTTCGCCATTCTGGCGACATCGCAGGACGGGAGACGCCTCCAGGGTTGCCTCGCGCAGCTTGGCGCAGACAGGCGGGCGGTGATCCTGCTCGCCTATGTCGATGGACTGTCGCAGTCCGAGATCGCCGAGCGACTGGGGGCACCGCTCGGGACCGTGAAGGCATGGGTCCGCCGCAGCCTCATCGCCTTGAAGGATTGCCTGTCATGATCCCGAGCCGGCCGGAAGACCGCGACGTCCTGGCGGGCGAATACGTCCTCGGCCTGCTTGATTCCGCAGCCATGGCGGAGGTCGAGCGGGCCCTCGGTTCGGATGAAGATCTAGCCCGCCGCATCGCCTTCTGGGAAGAGCGGCTGCTGCCGGCCTCCGCGGCCGTCGGGAAGGCCGATGTCGACCCGGCGCAATGGGCGCGGATCGAGCAGGCCCTCGCGACGCGCCGGCAGGCGCTCGGCCCGACCGCGGCGCTCGCCCTCACACCGCCGCGAGGCGGGATGTTGCGGGCGGCGTGGCGGAGCCCTGCGCTGTGGCGGGCCACCACGGGGCTCGCCACGGCCGCTGCGATCGTTCTGGCGATCCTGCCGAGCCGCGTCCCGGCGCCGGCCGAGAGCCCGACGCGGTTCTACGCGATCCTGCAGAGCCGCGACGCCTCCGGGCAGGAGAGCGGACCGGGATGGCTCATCCAAGTTGCCCAGAACGGCACCGTGCGGTCCCTGCCGCTGGCTGACGTGCAGCCGGGAAGCGGGCGCGCGTTGCAGCTTTGGACCCTGTGGGATCAGGCGCGCGGTCCGGTCTCCCTCGGCGTGCTGCCCCCGGGCGGAGCGATCCGTCTGCCGCCGGAAAGGCTGGAAGCCATCGGCGACGGGCAGCTTTTCGAGATCACCCTGGAGCCCGAGGCGGGCTCGCCCATCGGTCGCCCGACGGGCCGGATCCTGTTCATCGGCCGCGCGAAGGGGGCGGCAACGCAGGCTCTGTAACGGGGCGATCGAGGTGCTCGAAGGAGTTCGTTCGCGTTCGAGGTGAGCTCTTATAATTCACGGCCGAGATCGCTTTCGCATTCTGATCAGAAGCGAACCATTTCAAATTCACCCGATGCTATGGTGGATGGACCGGTAACGGACCAACTTAGTCGTACAGGTTGCTGCGAGTGTCACCCAAAACAGACCATGGGTAGTAGGATTGCCTGATCAAACGGCGGTGGATCGTAGCCAGTCGACCAGCTTCCCGACATCCTCTGCCCGGGCCGGATGTCGTGCGTGGACGACCCAGTAGGGATGGGCGTCGAGCACCGGCCCGAAGGGTTGAACCAGCGCGCCACTTGCCAAGTCGTCAGCGGCAAGCACGAGGGACAGGAGCGCGATTCCCTGACCCGCGATCGCGGCCTGGATGACGTGACCTTCGTCGCTGAAACGAATACCCGCGCCACCGTCGACGTCGCCGATCCCGGCCTGCCGCAGCCAAGCGGCCCAAGTCGGCGTCTCGTCGGTTACGTGAGCCCACTCGAAATGCAGCAGCGGGTGGCTTGGCAGATCGCGCTCGGATCGAACAGCGAGGCGAGGATTGCAAGCGGGCGCGACCCGGTCGACTACCAGTCTGTGGACGTCGAGGCCCGGATAGGGCCCCGGCCCGTATCGGACAGCAACGTCGACCCCGTCGCAAGCGAAGTCCACCAGGCTGTCGGACGCGTGCAGACGCAGATCGTAGCCCGGATGGGCGGCGCGAAAGTCGGCCAGCCGAGGCACGAGCCACTTGGCGACGAAGGCGGTCGGCGCCGAGATCGTAAGAACGCCGGCCGGTGGTCGGCCGCGGATCTGGTCGATGGCCTCGGCGAAGGCGTCGAAGCCATCGCGTAGCACGGGCAGCAGCACGGACCCCTCTGCGGTGAGCCGGACCCTGCGCGTCTCGCGGTGGAAGAGGCGAAGCCCCAGGGTCTCTTCGAGGAGCCGGATCTGATGGCTAATGGCGGTCGCCGTGACGCCAAGCTCGTCGGCGGCACCGCGGAAGCTCAGGCGGCGCCCGGCGGCCTCGAAGGCCCGCAGCGCGGCGAGCGGGGGAAGCGATCTCCGCATCGTCATGGCTGAACGTAGCTCATCTGTCGCGTGAGGAGAACGCGTTCGTCATCCGGCACCTCGGCTGACACAAGGGCACCTGCCACAGCAGGAGGCCGACATGAAAGCGATGGTGTTGACGCGGTTTGGCGGGCCCGACAGCTTCGAACTCCGAGACCTTCCCGACCCCCGTCCGGGATCGCGGCAGATCCGCGTGGCGGTGCATGCGACCTCGATCAACCCGCTCGACTACCAGATCCGCCGCGGTGACTATGCCGACCAGGTCGAACTGCCGGCCATCATCGGGCACGACGTCTCCGGGGTCGTCGACCAGATTGGATCAGAGGTGACGGAGTTCCGTGTCGGGGACGAGGTCTATTACACGGCACGGATCTTCGGCGGGCCGGGATCGTACGTGGAATACCACGTGGCGGACGTCGACATCGTGGCGCGGAAGCCCGTCAACATTTCTCATGCCGAGGCCGCGAGCGTCAGCCTCGTCGGCGTGACCGTCTGGGAAGGGCTGGTCGAGCGCGCCCGATTGCAGGTGACCGAGACCGTCCTGATCCATGGCGGCGCCGGTGGCGTTGGAGCCATCGCCATTCAGGTCGCCAAGGCCATCGGCGCGCGGGTCCTCGCGACAGCGCGCGGCAGCGACGCGGCCCTCGTCGAACGGCTCGGTGCCTCGGCGGTCATCGATTTCGAGCGCGAGGACTACGTGGACGCCGTCAATCGCCTGACCGACGGCAGGGGCGTCGACGTCGTCCTGGATACCCTTGGGCGCGATACGCTTTCGCGTTCCCCACGCATCCTACGCGAGGATGGGCGCGTCGTCACTTTGGTTGACACCGCGACGCCCCAGAACCTCATCGACGCCTGGGGCCGGAACGCGACCTACCACTTCGTCTTCTCGCGCCAGAGCAGCAGCAAGCTCGACGCCCTCACGCGCCTCATCGAGCGAGGCTTGGTGGTGCCGCAGGTCGGCTTGGAGTTTCCCCTCGACGAAGTCGCACTCGCTCACGCGCGCTCGGAGAAGGGCCGGATCAAGGGCAAGATCGTGCTTCGGGTCAGATCATGACGCGGCAAAATTCCTATCGGAGCCTCGGACCTGAGTAGGTCGCAAGGTCCTTGTAGTCGGAGCCAAAGACGACAAGTCCGCCTCTCCCTCTCCTGAGGCGGTACCTGTACGAGGGGAAACTTCGGTACCACCACGGTCGCGCTATGCCGCAACCTGCGCGGTCGCGCTATGCCGCAACCTGCGCGGTCGCGCCTACCCAGCGGCCGTCACGCCCGGACACGTACTCGTCGTCCGGTCCAACTTGGCGAAAGCCGGGCGGAACTGAGTACCAGGCTTGGCTGGTGCAAGCGGCTGCAGCTCGGCCTACGACGATGTCTTTACGGCGTCCAAGCCCATGCTCACGGGGGAGCGCATGACCGATCTTGCAAAGAACAAGGCGAACGTAATCGCCTTCTACGAGCTGATGTTCAACGATTGCCGGCCGCGTGAGGCGATCGAGCAGTATGCCGGCGCCGACTATATCCAGCACAACCCGCATGTGGCATCCGGCAAGGATGGCTTCATCAACTATTTCGAACGGATGGCACATGAGTGGCCGGGCAAGCGGGTCGAGGTGAGGCGGGTCGTCGCCGAAGGCGATCTCGTCGTTCTTCACTGTCTCCAGCACTGGCCAGGCAACCACGATTACGCGGCCATCGACATCTTCCGGCTCGACACCGATGGCAGGATCATCGAGCACTGGGACGTGCTGCAGATCCTGCCAGAGACCTCCGCCAACGCGAACGGAATGTTCTGAGCGACTGGGATGGAGCCGCTGTGTCAGAGACAGTCTACGATGTGCTGCGCACAGTGCTCACGCTCATTCGATCATCGAGGTCGTCCCGGGCTAAGCCGGAGCTTTGGTTCGAGCCCATAGCCGTGCCGATGCGAATCGAGAGGCGGACGGGCACGATTCTAGCTCTACGTACGCACGGTGTTTCTAGCTTGAGTGTGCTGTAACCGCTGGGCCTTCGCTGGTTTGACGTCCCCGAACGAGGCGGCCTTCGTGAGATCGAAAGTAAAGGTTCGTTAAAGGCGCGAGACTGCCTGACGCCGCCCTTGGAGCCAGCGTCCGCTTTTCCATTTCGTAGAGCTGACGGACGGCCCCCGACCCTACTCGGTCATAGAAGCAAGCCAATGGAGGCCTTGAAAGCAGACGTTGCAGCTGGACGCGCGCTGCGAACGCATGCTCTCGGATTCCCGCTTCCCGCGCTCGTGAGGCCGCCCGTTCAATCCACAGTCTGCATCTGGACGACGCCGCCGAGTTCACCGGGCTTGCCCGAGACCACCACGAGGTAGCGCCGGCTCGCGCCGGCATCCGTGCGGGTGATCTGGCGGATCGGGCCGATCGCGTTGACGATGGCCGCGCCGGCCGGGTTGGTCATGAAGGCGGCGAGCGGCTCCAGGCCTGCGGCCCCCTTCGGATCGGCGGCCAGCGCCAGCACGAACGGCATCTTCGAGGGCAGTCCCGTTACCGCGGCCTGCAGCGTCTGCAACACGCCCTGGTCGAACAGGGTGACCTGCGTCGCCGGCTTGCCATCGGTACCCGCGAGCGTCAGCGCGCTGGTCTTGCCGGCTGCGCCCAGCGCTTGGAGGTTTTGCATTCGGTCGCCCTCCGGCACGGCGTTCGGGACGTAGGCGACGCCCTGCGGACCCTGCCCGATCGGCACCTCGGCGATCACCGTGTTCGACGCGGTGTCGATCACCGCCGCCTTGTCGGCGTTCTCCAGGCCGACATAGACGCGGCTGCCGTCGCCCGAGGGCCAGAGCCCGTGCGGTAGGGCGCCGGTCGGAATGGTGGCGACCTGGGTGAAGTCGTCGGTGCGAAACACCTTGACCTGGTTCAGGCCGCCGATCGTCACGTAGGCGAACTGGCCGGCCTTGGTCGAGACGATGTTGACGTGGTTGGTGATCGGCCCGGTCTCGATCGTCTTCAGCGGCGCGAATGGCGGCGTCGCAGAGAACACCTGGGTCCGGCCGACATCCTTGAGGGTGAACCACACCTGCTTGCCGTCCGGTGTCGCGGCGATGTCGGGGCAGAACGGGCTCTCCTGCTTCACGCGCCCGACGATGGAGTGGGTCTTCGTGTCGATCACCACCGTCTCGGGGCTGAAGCTGGAGCAGACATAGCCGTAGGCGCCGTCCGGCGAGAAGATCGTCATGCCGGGCCCGTTCGGCACGGTGATCCGGCGCGTCTCCTTGGCGGTCGCGGCATCGAGCACGGCGATGTAGTCCTCGCCGCGCACGCTCACCCAGACCTCTCGGCCGTCCGGCGTGAAGAAGGCCTCGTGCGGCGCGCGGCCGACATAGGCGGTGTGGCGGACCGTGTTGGTCGCCGTGTCGATGAAGCTCACGGAGTTCGAGCCGATCGAGACCGCGAGCAGCGTCCTGTGGTCGGGCGAGAAGCCCATGCCGTGGACGAGGAGCTGGCCGCGATAGAGCGGGCTCAGGTTCATCGGCGTCGGGTCGCCGAGCCGGATCACGCCGAGCAGGACGTTGGCGGCGGGATCGACCACCGAGACCGTGTTGGAGAACTGGTCCGACGTATAGAACCGGTCCCTGCCGCTGACCGGCACGTCCGGTGCAAAGGCTGCACCCGGGGCCTGCCCGGCGAGAGCCGAGCCGGAGAGCATCGCGAGCGCGAGGAGGGTGAGGGCGGTCTTCATCGGCAGATCTCCGAAGGCATCTCGGCGGCAGGGGCCGTGCCATGGTGGTGAAGGTGGGTAGCTGCGGCAGACGAATCCGGCGCGGGAGGGAGATCGGCGAGCGCCCGGCGCATCACCGCGATCTCCTGGCCCTGTTCGACGATGATCCCCTGCGCGAGGCGGCGCAGGACCGGATCCTTGCCGTAGAGCAGCTCTGCCTGGGCCATCGCGATCGCGCCCGCGTGGTGCGGGATCATCATCGCAGCGAAGTCGCGGTCCGGATCGCCCGAGGGCGGGACCATCATGTCGGCATGCATCCGCGTCATCGACTGCGCCATCATCGCGTCGAAGGACGCGGAGACGATGGCCGGCGGCTCGGCGGCGGCCAGCGTCGGGGGCATCATCATCCGGCCGCCGACGAGGCCGCCGGCCATCACGGCGGCCGTGAGCGCAAATCCCAGTGCTCCGCGCATGGGCCGTCCTCCTCGTTCGTTGTCGATGGGAGAGATGCCGGGGAAACGGCTTTATTCCCTGGCCGGGGACGAATTGGTGGCCCTGCCGATGTGATCGATCTTTTCCAAATGTCAGTGGAATAGACGCGCCCGTTCGGCATCTCTCCCGATGCGGTCATGGTAGACCGCCGGAGACCTCACTCATGCGCACCATGCTGATCCGCGCCGCCTTTGCGGCCTTCGCCTTCTCCGCCGTCGCCGCCCAGGCCGCTGCGCCTGCGATAACGGCCGAGACTGCCAAGGGGCCGGCGCTCGTCGATTCCAAGAGCATGACCCTCTACACCTTCGACAAGGACATGGGCGGCAAGTCGATGTGCAACGGCCCCTGCGCCGCCAACTGGCCGGCACTGATGGCCGCCTCCGGCTCGGCTGCTAGTGGCGACTGGACGATGGTGACGCGGGACGACGGCACGATGCAGTGGGCCCACAAGGGCAAGCCGCTCTACACCTTCGCCAAGGATACGAAGCCCGGCGACATCACCGGCGACGGATTCCTCAACGGTGCATGGCACATCGCCAAGCCCTAATCGGTAAAGCCTCGTGGACGAGATCGCCGCCCTCATCGAACCGCAGATCCCAGCGTTGCGGCGCTACGCAGTCGCACTGTTGCGGGACCGCGAAGCGGCGGACGACCTCGTCCAGGACACTTTGGAGCGGGCGTTGTCCGCCTGGTCCGGACGTCGCCGCGACGGCGACCTGCGAGCCTGGCTGTTCACGATCGAGCGCAACCTGTTCCTTGGCACTGTTCGACGCCGGGGCCGGCGCGGCATCGATGTCGGCGCTGAGGCTTTGGAGCAGGTGCCCGATCCGGGTGCCGACCCCGAGGCCGCTATGGGGGCACGCGACGTGCTCACCGGGCTCGACACCCTGCCCGAGGAGCAGCGCTCGGTGCTGCTCCTCGTCGCGGTCGAGGATCTGTCTTATGCCGAGGCGGCCCAGGTGCTCGGGGTACCGCTCGGCACGGTGATGTCGCGGTTGAGCCGGGCCCGGACGCGGATGCGCGGTTTTCTGGAAACTGGCCGGACCGGACTCTTGAGGAGGGTGAAATGAGCGGGGATCCGCGCCCGGTCGGCGAGGACGACCTCCACGGCCTGATCGACGGTCGTCTCGAACCGGAGCGGCAGGCGCTGGTCGAGGCATGGCTCAGGGGAAACCCCGCGCGGGCGGCGGAGGTCTCGGCGGATCGCGCCCTACGCGAGCGCTTGCGTGCCCGCCTCGCGCCGATCGCCGAGGAGGCGATTCCGGCGCGGCTCCGGGTGGCCAACATCCGCTCGCGACATCGCCCGATAACCTACCGCTGGCTTCCGGTCGCGGCTGCGGCCGTGCTCTGCCTCGCGGTCGGCGGCGCCGCCGGCTGGTTCGGCCATGCCGCGCGGCAGGTACCCACGGTCACGCTCGCGCGAACCGAGCCAGCGACCGACGACGCGGTGGCGGCCTTCCGCACCTACGTGGTCGAGGCGGTGCATCCGGTGGAGGTGCGCGCCGACGAGAAGCCGCACCTTGTTACGTGGCTCTCGAAGCGCCTCGGCCGGGCGGTGACCACCCCCGACCTTACGGCGTACGGCTTCCGCCTGATGGGCGGCCGGCTGCTGCCGGCGGGTTCCGAATCCGCCGCGATGCTGATGTACGATGACGACCACGGCACCCGGCTGACACTCTACAGCCGCGTAGGCGATGCGGATGGCCGCACGGTGTTCCGCTTCGCCCGCGAGGGCGACATCGCCGCCTTCTCCTGGGTCGATGGCGGCATGTCCTACGTCGTCACGGGTCGCACCGACGAGGCGCGGCTGTTGATCGTCGCGCAGTCGGTCGACGCGCAAGTCCGTGGACTGCCGGTTCCGCAGCGGCAACCATGACCCTCGACCAACTCCGCATCTTTGTGGCGGTGGCCGAGCGACAGCACGTGACGCGGGCCGCCGAAGCGCTGAACCTCGTCCAGTCGGCGGTCAGCACGGCGATCGCCAACATCGAGGGGCGACACGCCACCAAGCTCTTTCACCGGGTCGGCCGCGGGATCGAGCTGACTGAGGCGGGGCGCATATTTCTCGTCGAGGCCCGCGCCGTGCTCGCCCGGGCCGAGGCCGCCGAACTGGTGCTCGCCGACCTCAGCGGCCTGCGGCGCGGGACGCTGGCGCTCTACGCCAGCCAGACCATCGCCAGCGACTGGCTGCCTCGCCACCTCGTCGCCTTCCGCCGGGCCTACCCTGAGATCGCTATCCGGTTGGCGGTGGGCAACACCACCGACGCCGCCGACGCGGTGCGCGCCGGGCAGGCCGAACTCGGCTTCGTCGAGGGGGCGCTCGACGACCCGACGCTTGCGAGCACCACCATCGCGCAGGACCAACTGGTCCTCGTGGTCGCCCCTGGCCATGCCTTCGCCGGGGCGACCGACCTCGAACCCGAAAATCTCGCCGGGGCCGACTGGGTGCTGCGCGAGGCGGGATCGGGAACCCGCTCGGCCTTCGAGGCGGCCCTGGGTGCGGCCGGCCTCGCAGCCGCCCAGCTTCGGGTCACGCTCGAACTGCCCTCTAACGAGGCGGTGCGCGCCGCCGTCGAGGCCGGGGGCGGGGCCGCCGTCCTGTCCGAGACCGTGGTCGCCGCCGCGCTTCGGACCGGAACCCTGGTGCGGGCGGCGTTCGCCCTGCAGAGCCGGCCGTTCCGGGTGCTGCGCCACAAGGAGCGCTACCGCAGCCGGGCCGCCGACGCGTTGCTCGACCTGATCGCGACGGCGGATGCCGGATGAGCGATCCTGCGAAACCCGTGCACCCCGACGATCCCCGGGTGAGGCTCGCCGAGGACCGGACGGTTCTGGCAGCCGAGCGTACGTTCGTGGCGTGGCTTCGCACCGGGCTCGCCTTCCTCGGCGTCGGCCTGGCCGCGCAGCGCTTCCTGCGGGAGGTGCTGGCGGTCTGGCCGCTGAAGGTGCTGTCGCTCACGTTGATCGCCTGCGCGCTTGCCTCGTTCGCCGGCGCCGCATGGCGGGACCGGGCGATCCGGGCGCGTCTCGCCGATGCCGAGATCCCGATGATGCCGCGCATCCTCACCGTCGGGATCGTGGCCTTGCTGATCGCGATCTCGGGCCTTGCGGCCACCGCCCTGCTCTGGGCGTGACGGTCAGGCCACAGTGACCCGTACCCGGTGCCAGGCGGCGCTGAGGTAGCCCTTGTAGTTCCAGGTGTCGTCGGGCGCGGCCGGCTGGGTCTGGCCGGCGGAGTCCCAGGCCCGCACCGCGAGTTCGTGCTCGCCCGCGGTCAGCTCGCGGTCGATCTCCCAGAACGTCCAGGCGTAGGGCGCGTCGGCATCGCGGTCGATCCGGGCCTGCGCCCAGCTGCGGCCGCCATCCGTCGAGACGTCGACGCGGGCGACCGCGCGATCGCTGGCGATGGCGTAGCCGCGGATCGCGTGCCGGCCGGGCTTCAACGCTGCGCCGCGGGCGGGCTCGCAGATCGCGCTGTTGAGCGGCATCGCCTCGATGGTGATGCCGTGGGCGGGGTCCGCGGTCTCGGCGGTCACGTCGGGCGGAAACAGCTTGTAGTCGTCGGCCTGCATCGGGTTGTCGGAGGGGTGGTCCTGCACCGTGATGCGGGCGAGCCATTTCGGGCTGCGGATGCCGGCAAATCCCGGCACCACCACGCGCAACGGATAGCCGTGCTCGGGGGCGAGAGGCTCGCCGTTCATCGCGAAGGCGAGCAGCGTCTCGGGCGCCAGCGCCTTGGCGAGCGGGATCGAGGCGCCGAAGCGTATGTCCGACCCCGCGATACGGTCGTGGCTCTCGAAGGCGACGTGGCGCGGACTGCCCGCATCGATCCCGGCGGCGTGCAGGACGTCGGCGAGCCGCACCCCAGTCCATTCCGCGTTGCCGATGGCGCCGGCCGCCCACGGGTCGCCGGCGACCGGGGCCACCGCCAGCATGTCGGCCCGGCGGTTGCCGGCGCATTGCATCACCGCCGTGACGGTGACGTGCGCGAAGCGTGCCTTCAGATCGGCGACGGACAATTCGAGGGGCGTCGCGATCATCCCGTCGACAGTCAGGCGGTAGCCGTCGGCGTCGAGGTCCGGGATGTCGCCGTGGCTGCGGACGTAGAAGTCGGCCTGGTCGGTGAGGAAGGCCGCCCGCAGGCGATCGAGCGGCGGCTCGGCATTGTAGGGCGCCTCGCCGTGCACGATGAGGCGGTCCTTGCGCTGGAACAGGCCGAGCATGGGGTTTTTGTCCTGCGTTCGTGACGTATCGACGACGAGAACGCGCCGGGGGCGATAAGGCCCCCGGCGCGCGTCGCCTCAGGGCTTCATCGTCGAGACCACCGCGTTCTTCGCCCGGTCCACTACGGCGACGCTGAGGTCGCGGTTGAGGACGTAGGCATGGGCGTTGTCGGCCGAGAACGCGATCGCCTGGCGCGGCTCGTTCAGGCCGGTCACCGTGGCGACGACCTTGAGGGTGCCGGTGTCGATCACCGAGAGCGAGTTGTCCTTCAGGTTGCCCGAATAGACGAAGCGCCCGTCCGGGGTCAGTGCGGCGCCGTAGGGGTCCTTGCCCACTTCCACTTCGGAGGTGACCTTATGGGCGGCGACATCGACCACGCCGATGGTATTACGGCCGCTGTTGGCGGCAAAAAGCGTCTTGCCGTCCTTGGTGATCGAGATGGCGCGCAGCTTGTCGAACCCGGCGATCTCACCGGTGATCTTGTTGGTGGCGGTATCGACCAACGTGATCTTGTCGCCAAGGAAGTTCGTGACGAACACGGTCTTGCCGTCAGGCGACAGCTTCACGCCCTGGCGCGGCTGCGCGAAGCCGGGGATCACGGCCTCGGCGAGCATGGTCCTGGTGTCGAACACGGTCAGCGTGCTCGCGGCCTCGTTGTTGACGTAGAGCTTGGCCCCGTCGGCCGAGAGCACCGTGCCGAACGCGCCGGGGCCGGCGGCGAGAACGCCGGCTTCCTTGCCGGTGGCGGTCTCATAGACCGTGATCCGGCCGGTGCCACTGTCGGAGACGTAGAAGCGGGCGCCGTCCGGCGCGAAAACGATGTTGCGCGGCGTGACGAAGCCGTCGAGGCGGCGCAGCACCGTGCCCTTGGCGACGTCGTAGACGATGACGGCGCTCTCCTCGCTGTTCGACACAGCGGCGACGGTCCCAGCGGCGTTCAGCGCCAGGGCGTTGTTCTTGATCGCGCCGTCGAAGCCAGCGGCGGACCCGGGCTGGCCCTGGGCGAGGAGCAAGGCGGCTCCGGCGAGGAGGGCGCGGAGGCTGGTGCGGACGTGGGTCATGAAGCGTGTCTCTCTGGCATGCGCGCTCGTTCGGCGGCCGGGGCCTGCCGTGAGGGCTGGTTCTAATTCGGATTGCGTGATGCGAGACCGGTTTGGCCGTGCATCGCCCTGGGGAGATGCCGGAGGGCGCGGTCTATTCCCCGAGGCCGGCGAAAAAAACGCGGCGGCCTCGGGATTCGGGGGTTCAGGGCGTCGGCTTCAACGCCGTGAGGTAGTCGACGATGGTCTGCACGTCGGCCGGATCGACCGGCGCCTTGTAGACGTGAACCATCTTGTTCACGGTCTCGGTCCACTGCGCCTTCGTGAGCTTGGGCTGGGTCAGCACCATCCCGGCCGAGTGGCAGGCGAGGCAGTTGTTGTTGACATCGATTGCGAGGTGAAGCGCATCGGCTCGGGAGCCGAAGCGGCGAACGCCACCAGGGGAGACAGTATGAGGGCGGCGATGAGGGCCGCAGGGCGGATCGGGTTCATGGCTGTTCTCCTCAAGCGGCCTGGAAGGACACGGCCTCGATGCCGTTCTGCATGAAGCCGGCCCCGTTCCAGACCCGGTCCAGGGGCTGCGCGACGCCGTTGGTGTTGGTGCAGCGGACCCTGACCGTGTGGCTGCCGGCAGCCAATGCCGGCAAGCTGCCGTCGAAGCGGCGGAAGCTGTAGGGGCCTTCGTCCGCGCCGAGCTGCGCCGGGAACCACGTCGCGCCGCCGTCGCCTGAGAAGTCCACCGCCTTCACCCCGCAATCGCCGCCGAAGGCGATGCCGCGCAACGCCACCGGCGTTCCGGCCGCCACCTTGGCGCCATCGGTCAGGTTGGTGACGAACGAGCGCGGCACCATCCTGTTGATCGGCACCGTCTTGAAGCCGGTCTGACCGGGCTTGATGTTAGCGCCCGGCACGTCAGGAATGCGGTAAGCGGTCTTCATCCAGTACCCGTCGTCGGGCTTGTCCAGCACTTCGATGTCGGACAGCATCTTGACCCAGTAGGTCGAGTACCAGCCCGGCACCACGAGCCGGAGCGGGAAACCATTGAGCAGCGGCAATTGCTCGCCGTTCATCGCGTAGGCGATCATCACCTCACCATTGTTGGCGTGCTTGAGATCGAGCGACTTCTTGAAGTCGGGCGCGTCGTCGACCACCGGCTCGTCGAGGCCGTTGAAGCGCACCTGCACGGCACCGGCCTTCACCCCGGCCTTTTCGAGCACGTCCCTGAGGCGCACGCCGGTCCAGCGGGCGTTGCCCATCGAACCGTTTGCCCATTGCGCGCCGGTCACCCGCGGCTCGAACAACCCGCGCGAATTGCCCGAGCACTGGTTCACTGCGGCGATCTCGAAGCGCGGCAGGCCGGCGATGGCGTCGAGCGAGAGCGAGAGCTCCTTCTCGACATGGCCGTGGACCTTGAGCCGGAAGGTGCCGGCATCGACTTCGGTCGGGATCGAGGCCCAGTGCCAGCGGACGTAGAAGCGGTCGTTGGGGGTGAATACACCCTCGTCGAACACCGAGAACGGCGTCTCCAGTAGCGGCGGATGAGTGCGCTGGAGGATCATCTCGGCCTTGCCCGGAAAGGCCGTGGTCAGCGCCCGCTCGTCCGGGCCGCCGGGCAGCGGAAGCTTCACCGAGCCCGCCGCCCAGGCCGGTATGGCGGCGCCGAGGCTTCCGAGCCCTAGGCCACCCAGGACGAGGCGGCGGTTCATCGGTCTGTCCAGTCCGTGCATGGTCTCTCCCCTTGAAGGATGTCGGCGTCGATGCGTTCGAAGGCATCGGACCCGTGGCGATTCCTCGCGACCAGGGAGATGCTACGGGATACGATTTATTCCCACCAACGGTCTTTCGCGATACGAATGATCTCCAAACGCGATGATTTGAGAAGTTTCGATCTCCAATGGGACGATCAAGGACGCCGTCTCGGCGTCACGCCGCCGGCGCGCCGACGGGCGCGGTCCTGCGACACCCGAACAGGGCGTGACGCTCGGAAAAACCGCGCAAGGCGACGGTGCCGAGCGGTTCAAGGGCATGTGCCAACCCGTCGATGAAGGTGTCGGTGGCGATCAGCGGCGTGTTGTAGGTCTTGCACAGGCGCTCGACGCGGGCGAGCACGTTGAGATCGCGGCCGATCGCCGTGAAATCGACCCGGTCGCCGCCGCCGATATTGCCGTAGGCGACCTCCCCGACATGAAGTGCGACGCCGACCTCGAAGGCAGCCCTGTCACCGTTGCGCAGGGTCGCAAGCGCATCAAGCGCGGCCTCGGCGGCACGCAAGGCGGCACTGCGCGCCTCGGCCTCGTCGCGATCGGCATCGAACACGGCCAGTAGCCCGTCGCCGATGTACTTCAGCACCTCGCCGCCTTCCGCCTCGACGGCCGGCACGATGGCATCGAACATCCGGTTGAGGGCGGCCACGACACGGTCGGGGCTTTGCCGGTCGGACAGTTCGCCGAACCCGCGCAGGTCGGTCAGCATCATCGCGGCCCGCATCAAGCGTACGTCGCCGCGCCGCACCGTGCCGGTCAGGATTTGCCGCGCCGGGTCGCGTCCGACATAGGCGCTCAGCACCGCGCCTAGCATGTCGTCGAGCGCCTTGATCTCGAACAGCAGCGAGAACGGCTCGACCAGCGCCAGCAACGTGCAGATCTCGATCGGCGTGAAGCCGCCCGGTCTCGCCGTGGCCCAGGAGGCGGCGCCCATGCGTCCACGCGCGGCGCGCAGCGGCACGATGAGGTAGTCGGTTAGACCCTCGGTGCGAAGCTCGCCGAGCACGGGAAACGGCAGCGGCCCATCCCCGTCGAGACGGCATCGGAACGGGGTACGGGTCTCGACTACGCGCTCGACGGTGTTGCCGTGGAACGTCGGCGTACTCTCGATGCCGTGGCGGCGACGCAAGGCTAGGCTCGACGCTCCTGGATGCCAGACGCGCATTACCCAGCGGAACGACGGATGCAGGGTCGGCGCGTGGGTGGTGGCGCGGGCCAGTGGCAGGCCAAGCCCCGAGAGGCACGCACTGAACCCGTCGAGAAGGGCTGCCGCGTCCGCCGCTTCGCGACCCGGCCCCATCAACCATCCCGTCCCCTGCGCGACCGCCTCGGACGAAGATTGGGACGAACGTGTCACGGCAGTTCTTTCATCAAGGAGTTGGATCGATGCCATAGCGCGGATCAGACGAGGCCGAGCACGCGGATCAGGCCGAGGCTGACGGCGCCGAGGGCGAGGAGCGAGGCGACCACCGCGAGGGTCACCCGCGCCCCGGCCTTGGCGACGCTGCGCACGTCGACCCCGAGGCCGAGCGCCGCCATCGAGACCACGGTCAGCACGTTGGCGGTCTCCGACATCGGCGCGAGCGCAACCGGCGGGATCAGGCCCGTCGAGCGAAGGCCCGCGAGCGCAAGGAAGGCGAGGATGAACCACGGCACCAGGCGGTGGATCGCGAGGCCGCCGCGGGCCGGGCGGTCGCCCGCGGTGACGCCGGGGGCGGCCTCGTCGGTCTCCTCGCGCAGCCGGCTCGCGCCGAGCGAGAGCACCAGGACGATCGGGCCTAGCATCAGCACCCGGACGAGCTTCACCAGGGTTCCGACCTGGACGCTGAGCGCCGCGACCGGCGCGGTGGCGGCGAGCACCTGCGGCACGGCGTAGACGGTAAGGCCGGCGAGCACGCCGTACTGCATCGGCGACAGGCCGAGCAGCGGCACCAGCAGCGGCAGGCCGAGCACCACCAGCACGCCTAGCACCGCAGTGAAGGCAATGGAGGCGGCGACGTCCTCGCCGTCTGCGCCGATCACCGGTGCCGTGGCGGCGATCGCCGAGTTGCCGCAGATCGAGTTCCCGCAGGCCACGAGGATCGCCATGCGCGGATGCAGCCCGAGCGCTCGGCCGATGCCGTAACTCGACAGGATCGCGACCACGACGACGCCCGCGATGCCGAAAAGCAGACCCGGACCGGCGGCGAGGATCGTCGTGAGGCTGAGCGAGGCCCCGAGTAGAACGACCGCGATCTCCAGTACGGTCTTGGCCCCGAAGGCGATGCCGGGAAAGAAACGTTGCGACGGGGTCCAGGCGGTGCGGATCGCGCTCCCGAGCAGGATCGCCAGCACCAGGGCTTCGAGCCAGGCGCGACCGAACAGATGCGCCTCGACGGCCTCGAAGCCGACCGCTGCGGCGGTGACCGCCATACAGAGACCCAGTCCCGGAAGGATGGCTCTCGTGCCGGCCAAGGCACGCATTGACCGAGCGTGGGAGAAAAGTCTGGGCGCGGACATGGGTGGCTCCGATGTGATGCCGGAGAATCCCATGTTCTTTTCATTCACTCCAACGGAATGATTAGATGCTTCCCATCACTGAAATAGATGAAATAAGTGCCCCTTCGCAGATCACGGAGACCCATTGTGAGAGGCCGACAGGCGGATTCACCCGTCGATCCAGTGGGCCTTGATCGTCGTGTCCGCGGCAAGCTCATAGATCCTGACGGAGCCCGTCGCGAGTTCGAGGTGCTCGACCTCCGCCGGGCTGAGGTCTTCGAGCGCCATCACAAGCGCCCGCAGGCAATTGCCGTGGGCGACGACGAGCACGTCTCCGCCCATGACCGCCGGCTGGATGGTTCGGAGGTAGCATGGCACGATACGGGAGACGGTATCGCGCAGGCTCTCACCGTTCGGCGGCGCCTCTGCGTAGGAGCGGCGCCAGGTCTCGATCCGCTCCGCCCCCCAGCGCGCATCGGCGGCGATCTTGTCGAGCCCGCTGAGGTCCCCGTAGTCTCGCTCGTCGAGCGCGGCGAAGCTTTGGGGGACCAATCCGGGTTGCCCGAGCGCATCGAGGATAAGCCGGCCGCTCACGACGGCCCGCGTTAGCGTCGAGGTGAAGGCAGCGGAAAAGCGCCAGTTGCACTCTGCCAAACGCCGGCCGGCTGCCTCGGCTTCCCTCCGGCCCTGCTCGGTCAAGGGCGAGTCCAGCAATCCCGTGAACAGGCCGGATCGGTTGGCTACGCTCTGGCCATGCCGGACCAGCACGAGATGTCGCGTGACCGGGGCTTTGCAATCGTGAATGCACTTTCGTGCTGGTCGCATCGCCTCTGATGATGTCGGCATCCGACTT
This sequence comes from Methylobacterium sp. Leaf469, assembly GCF_001424745.1. Lineage (NCBI taxonomy): Bacteria > Pseudomonadati > Pseudomonadota > Alphaproteobacteria > Hyphomicrobiales > Methylobacteriaceae > Methylobacterium > Methylobacterium sp. Leaf469. Next base: position 438,528 of record NZ_LMRE01000023.1, on the reverse strand, counting down.
TAACGAACTTCGACCCTGCGATGGGTTGGACCGTCCATCCGGAGACGGCGGGTCATCCTAGGTCCGCTTATGAACGTCTTGCGACTGAAAGCAGCCAAGCTGCTTCCCACCCGACCCGGTCGTAGAACGGACGTACGGGTCCCGACCCAACTTCGTCGTTGCGAGAGTTCTGGGGATCGCTCCGACGCGGACGTTCCCGGTGGCGGTTGTTTTCGAAGCGGCGCCTCGCCGTGGTCGAGGAGGACAGCAAAGGTGACGAGGGGCGCAGGAACGAGATCCAGAGTGACGAACATGCGGCACAGGGCGTTGCCGTATTGGAAGGCGTCCTGTTCAGATCCTGTCGAACGTAGAGTGATGCGCCACCGGCTGAACACCAACTGCGCGACTGCGCTGCTAACCGGAACTGTGACGATGCCGAACGAACCCGATGAGCGCGACGAGTATGACGTCTACCTCAACAGCTGGGTGCCATCGCCGCAGCTTGAGCACGCGACGCTCGATACCTACGTAGGCGATCCGCTCATGCAGCACCGCCTTCTCCACAACTATGACCCGAACGCCGTCACTCGGGATGCCTGGTTTTCCGGGCCCAAGACGATGGAAGTTAATGAGGAAGCCACCCGGCGGGTCGAATACTTCGCGGAGATGCAGCCGAAGTGGTCCGCCCATTTCCGGGACCTAGTCCTGGCGAACGGCGTCCCATCCGACAAGTTCGACCTGATCGAGGCAGCGTTTCGTGAAGACTGGGTCGACGGCTTCGCGCGGCGCCAGAACACGCACACCATGATGGGGATCAAGGCCTCCATCAGGGACCTCGACCGTCATCAGTACCCCAGCGGTGCGGGAAAATACGTCCTGAAGCAAATTCCGGATACGGTAGAGGCTCTGTTGGCGCCCGAACAGACCCAGGCGCTGTTCGATGCGAACAGCAACCTCATCCAGCAGCGCATGGCGGATTACCTGGACTTGTTCGGCGATCCGAATTCCTCGGGACTGAACCACCAATCAGTCCGGCGAGGCGTATTTATGACGCTGCCCGCGGATGGGCTCCGCCGCGAGCTGCACTATCTGTGCTCATACTCGCTGGCGCTCGGGCCCGTTGAACAGTTTGCCCAGACCTGGAACTCGGCGAACCGGGGCAGCGGGGTGCCGATAATCTTCTCCGCGCGCCTTCCTGCGGTGCAGACGAGGACCGTCGCGTTCGCGCCCTTCATCAAGGAAATGAACCTGAGCCAGTTGGAGCTCGTCGTGGCGCCGCCGGTTATGGCCGTGCAACTGACCTACAGCGGGGAGTTCGGCGACATACACGAGTTCGAGTTTGAGTGACGTTTAAACAGCGTAACCGGGTCGCGAATGCGCCCTCAGACGCCGAACTCTATTCTAGGATGCGCCCCTGTCACCGCCTGTCCCATCGGCCCCGTCAGGCCGGTGTCGGCGGGACAGGCGCCACGCCTTTCTTGCGGATTGCCGTTCCAGCGGGCTTAGCCTTTGGAACGGGCTTTAGCAGATCGACAGTCATGAATAAGCGCCGGGCATAACGCTCGGCTTGCCGCTTCACGTCGCCGGGCGTGTTCGCGAGGATGAAAGCACCGACGGCGGCTGAAAGGGCGGCCACGGGCCACGCGTCGTGCCCCATCCAGATGGCGGCGGTGCCCGAGGCCAGGCCGATCAGGCAGGCGAGGATGCCGACGGGCCTGATGCCCAACAGGTTGCGTCGGAAACCGTAGCTCAGGTTCTCGTCGAACAGCATGGGATAGTTCTTCGGCCCCCAGGTCCGGGCGCGCAACATCCGCACCATGCTCTCGTAGCATTGGTCCGCCGCGGCCGGGTCGGCCTTCTCCTCCGCCTTCGAGGGGACGTGGAGACCGGGGTCGAGCTTCGCGATCTTGGCGTGCAGCGCCGCCGTCTGCCGCTCGTCGAGCTCCGGGTGCGCGTAGCGCAGGTAGGCCGCGGCGGGGGCGCCGCCCCACTCCCGCCAGAGCCGCTCCTCCAACCGGGTGCCGAACGCGCGCGGCACGAACGACAGGACGGTCGCGAGAAAGGCGGAGCTCGCCCCGGTCGTCGCCCACTTGATGGCCGTGGCCCACAATCCGTCCTTGACGAACGCATCGGCCGGAAGCCACGGATAGGCGGCGAGGACGAGGGGGAAGGTGACCACGAGCATCGGAAGGACGCGCGCGTTCAGGATGTAACGGTCGAGGTGGACCATCATGCAGCTTCTCCGAGTGGGTCGCCCGTCCTTGGGCGAGCGATGACTTCCGCGGTCAGGGAGCGGTACCCGCCGGGCGTGTGGATCAGCATCAGCAGCGGGAACGCCTGCTCGGTCGCGAGTTTGAGGGCAGTGGCGACGTCCTTTGGCGACGGGCCGCTCGTGACGAGGTGGTTGTGCCAGGTGCCGAGCGGATAGAGGGCGCCGCCGTTACGTCCGATCAGTCCGTCGATGAGGTCCGCCAACCCCTCGACCCCGAGCACGAACTCCTCGGCCGAGAACCGGCTGTCTGGCGGCGCGGGCAGCACGTCAACGACATGGAAGGTGTCGGTCACGCCTGAGTAGCGGCCGACGACGATTCCCCCGGTCTCGCTGCCTGGGCGGGAGGCCACCTCCCGGGCGATCAGCGCATCGACCCGCGGACTGACGCGGATGCGGGGTCCATCCTCGGAGGCGGCCGGCACCACGTGCCAAGGTAGGATCTCGTGCCGGGTCCAGCTCTGGCCGAGGCCGTCGTCAGCCCCGATACCGATCAGGACCTCGCCGCGGTCCTCGGGCAAGCCGCCGGCGTGCAGCTTCCCGAGTGCCACAGCCATCGGCGCTGTCATCGCCGACAGGTGCGCGTCGGTCATCGGGAAGGTGAACGACGAGCAACCCTGCCCGATGGCGATGCTGGCAGCGGCGGCCTCGGGCCCGAACACCGCCGCGGCAACCGCGTCGTCGGTGCCGAGCAGCCTGTACGCCTCGGCGGCTAGGTCCGCCGACGACGGGTTGGCGGAGGGGCCCTCGACGGCCATGTACGCCACTCGCCCCGCGCCCAGCAGGCAGGTTTCGACGCATCTCGGCCTCCACGAGGCGACGTGCGGGAGCGAGAGGGACTCCCGCACCGTTAGGGAGCCGGTCGCGTTCACGATGAAGTCCGCGTCGGCCCCGAACGCTTTCGCGGCCATGACGGGGTCGTTCGCGGCAATGGCGACATCCGCGGTGAGAGCGGACAGCCCGTCGGAGAAGCCCACCAAGCTCTCGGCGAGGAGCGATGCCTTCCCGCCGCCCTGGTGCTGCTCCCACTTGCTCGCCGGAAAGAGGGCGTGCCGTGCGAAGTTGTGCGGCCGCATCGGCGATACGTCGACGAACCGGGTCGGACCTCGGCCACAGCGCATCATGTGCGTCGCGATCTTCGACCCCACGCTGCCGCAGCCGAGCAGGGTCCACCGGGCCAATCCGGTCGCGTCCCCGCCCGAGGCGGTTCGCATCAGGCCCGGCGTGACTTGCTCGTGCGGCCCCGCGAGCCGGACGGGTTTTGCGCTTCCAAACCCGAGTTCGTCGTTGCCCTGCAGTTCGATGAGGTAAGGGCAGATCTCGAAGGGCGAGTTGCTCCCGACGAGGTCGTAGGGCCGGCGCGCCAGCAGGATGACGACGCAGGGCTGCGGGTGCTTGAGGCGCCTGCGTCGCAGGCGTCTTTCCAGCAGGCCGAGCTTGGCCCGGAGGTGCTCGCCGCAGCCCAGTTCCTCGGCCCGGGCATGCAGGGATGCGATGTCGACGACGGTTTCCGGCAGGTAGCGTCCGGCGATGAACGGCTCGCCGGACGGCGTCCGGCCGGACCACGCCACAAGCGCGAGGCCGAACCCGTACCGCTCCTCGTTCGAAACCACCTCAACCTGCCAGCGGCAGTCGTCCTCCGACAAGCCGTGCCGGCTCTCGGACAGAAGCGCGCGATAGGTTTCGGGGCCACCGTCCTCGCGGACGGCCGCGTAGCCGATGCCGTAGCCGTCGCATCCCCCATCCCGGTTCGGGAGCGAGCGAAGCCAGTCGGCGCCGAGCACGACCACGTCGTGCACGCCATCGCGCCTCGTGACCTCCCAGCCCCCGGCGGGGTCATTGAGGCGCACGAGGGCGGCCCGCTCGACCCATTCCGCGAGCTGGTCGACGAGCCCGATGACGCCGCGCGATTGCAGGAGTTCGCGTACCGAGCCGAACACGAGGCAGGGTTCGGGCCGGAAGCTTGGCCCCCGGGGCTGCAGGTGGGGGTGGCTTCGGTCGAAATCCTCGCGAAGGACGATGTACGGCTCACGCAGCGGATACTCCGGCCAGAACGCCATCGTGACCGGCTCGACGGCCTGGACGCCGTTGTCGGAATGGCCCCTCACCCGCCACCGCGAAGGCAGGTTGGTGTCGATCCGTACGGTGGCCATGGTCGCGCCGGTGCCGGCGTCGACATGGCTCTCAACGCCGCGGACGGACGGGTGCAACCCGATCAGGCGAAGGGCCCGGGCGACAGCCCTGGGCATTTCAGGGGGCGACGGCTCCGCCGGGCCCGTCTCAGCCGTGCGGGAGGGGGGCGGCCCCGATTCCGGTCGCCACCGCGACCGCCGCAGGGACCGTCGGGCGTTTCGGCTTGTGCCCCGCATAGGTCACCTCGATCTCGTAAGGGTCGGCACCGGAACGGTCGGCGATGCAGGTGAAGGTGCCGCGGTGCGGGGCGACGATGGCCCTGTATTCCCGCTTGGCGCGGATGCAGGGCGGGTCGATGTTGTCGTCCTTGATCGGCTTGCTGCTCGCCAGGACCTCCGCCCCGGACCGCACTTGTCCGAGGGCGTCGCGGGCATCCGCGCTGACCTTGGCGTCCTCGCCGTAATCGGACCAGCTGTCCCAGGAGAGCGAGTGCCAACTGCAATGGTGGGGCGCTACGAGGACGTCGTATTCCAGGACGTGCTTCCGGGCTTTGTTCCGGTCCCAGACCTTCTCCCAGATGCCGACCTCGGCGTCCCCGCCGAACAGGAACCGAGACGCCTCCGCATAGCCGTCCGCCTGGAGGGCCAGGCCAAGGATGACGCTGGAGTTGTTCTTGCTGAGGAACTCGTCCTCGTCGTCGTCGGAGGCCGGCATGGGGGCGATGAGCCGCCCCTTGAACTGGCCGGGCACGCCGCAGATCGTCGAGAACTCCTCGTCGGCTTTAACGAGGATCTGACGGAGGTCGTCGGTCTTGCCGTCGACGTCCTCCCCCAAGATGACGATGCGCTCGCCGTCCGTGCCTATCCCCCGCTCGCGGTACCGGCGCACCCGTCGGCGCGCCTCGCAGGCCCATGCATTGGCGTCATCGCAGAGCGCGTGATCGCGCCCCGCGCGCCTGAAGACGATGGGGCTCGACCACATCTCACGGATGACGATCTTGTCCAGCGCCTTCGACCATGTCTCCGGCGGCCCGAGGTGAAAGTGTTCCCGCAGACCGCGGCAATGGTCTTGGTCGGGATGGGTAAGGAGGAACCCGTCGATGCAGAGCCGGCCGTAGATGTCCCGCTGCAGCCGTTTGCGCAGTTGGGCGATCACGTCCGGAACGTCGGGTCCGGGCTGCCGGACGTTGATGTCGATCAGGAGCTTGCGTCCGCCCTCCATCTCGACGAGGTGCATGTCGCCGTTGCCGACGCGGAAATGAACTGTGTTCGCCGTCATGTCAGGTCTCCGGCGCCGCTACCGGGATAGCGCGCCACAAAGTACGCTTCCGCCAGGATTCGCCGCGCCTCAGTGCTCCTTGCGCACGCCCTTGAAGGGGGTGCCGTCCTTCTTGCCGTCCATGAAGCGGCCAGTGTCCGTGTCCCGCTTCGTCCAGGTGTCCGTCTTGGGGTTGTGGACCTGTGAGCGGTCGCGGACCATGCCGTTGCGGTGGCCGTCGCCGGCCGGGGGGTTCGTTGCCATGTCGATGTCCGTGTCGGGGGCCCGCGCGACAAATGCGCGGCCCGGGATGCCTCAGAGCCTGCCCGCGGTCCGGAGCCGATGGCGCCGGGACGGCCGGAAAGCCCTGATGCTCAAGCCCCCGGTCCGAGGATGGCGCGGCGTGCCAGTGTAGGAGTACGCACGCAACCTCGTGGATTGCTTTAATATCTTGCAAAATGCCGATGTGCAAGATACAGCCGCAATGGAGGGACATGATGGCATCCGCACCGACCGGCATCCGGCTGAAGGCGCTCCGCGAGCAGCGTGGCATGTCGCAGGAGGAGCTCTCGCGCGTCCTCGGCCTCGACCATCGGCAGTCGCTGCAGCAGATCGAGACCGGCGGCCGGAAGCTGTCGGCCGAGGAACTCGTCGCCGCCGTGCAAGCGTTCGACGTCCCGCTCGACTATTTCACCAACCCGTTCCTCATCGTCGGCGAGGCGAGGTTCTCCTGGCGGCGCCATTCGGAGACCTCGGTCGCGGAGCTCGACGCGTTCGAGCGCAAGGCGGGCGAGTGGATCGGCGCGTACCGCGAGCTGGCGGCGGCGACGGGCAGGACGCTCTCGCCCATCGCACACCGGCTCAACCTGACGCGCACGAACAGCTACGAGGACGCGCTTGAGGCCGGCGAGGCGGTGGCCGGTTTCCTTGACCTGGGCCCGGTGCCGTCCGAGCGCCTCACGGAAGCCATGCAGGACAAGCTGTCGACGCTCGTTCTGATGGTCGACGCAGAGAGGGGCATCTCGGGGGCCGCCTGCCTCGTGAGGAACCTGGGCGCCGTGCTGGTAAACCGGCTGGAGGCGCCCGGCAGGCGGAACTTCGACCTGGCGCACGAGCTCTTCCACATCCTCACCTGGGACGCGATGCCCCCGGAGCGCCTCGACGACGGGCAGGGCACCGGCAACCTGCAGAAGCGCGTCGAGACGATGGCCGAAAAGTTCGCCTCCGCGGTCCTCATGCCGAGGCGGCTCTTCGAGGGCGTGACGGACGAGGGGCGCAACCCGGACTGGATCAACGGCAGGGCGACCGAGCTCGGCGTCTCGGCGAAGGCGCTCAAGTGGCGCCTGGTCGACCTCGAACGCCTCTCCCGTTCCGCCGCCCAGGGCTACGAGGACCACCGGCTCGTGAACAACGGCGGGCTGGTCCACAGGGAGCAGGACGTGCCCCTGAAGTTCGGCAAGCACTTCCTGACGGTGGTGGCCGACGCCATCGGGCAGGGACTCGTCTCGGTGCGGCGGGCCGCGGCGCTGCTCGACGTCACCATCGACGAGCTTGGGGACCTTTTGGACGCGCATGGGGTCGAACGCCCGTTCGACATGTGAGCCCGCACGATGGCTGTCCATCGCGGCTCGGTCCTCACCGACACCAACACGGTCATCGAGGCGCATCGCGTCGGCGTGTGGCGGGCTTTGTCCAGCCGCTACCGCCTGGTGACGGTGGCCAAGTGCCTTGAGGAGACGCAGACGGGCTTCCAGCGTCGGCGGCCCGAGGAGAACATCGACCCGACGATCCTGCGCCCGAGCTTCCATTCGGTCGAGCCGGATGACGCCCTCGCGATCATGAGGCTGCAGCTCGACGGTCCCGGCGCGCACCTCGACGCCGGAGAGCTCTCGCTTTGGACGCATGCCCTGACGCGGGAGGACGACTGGCTGATCTGCGGGACCGACGCCGCCAGCATGCGCTTCGGCTTCGATCAGGGGCACCGTGCGCGGCTCGTCAGCCTCGGCGGCCTGCTGAACGACATCGGCTTCCGGCCCGCGCTTCCGCTACGCTGCAACTTGGGCAAGCCGTGGCTCGACGACCTGATCCACCGCCTCGCGATGGAGGGCCTCCGGCCGGGACCCGGGCAGGGAAGGCCGGCATGACGGACGCGCACGCACCCGCGCAAGGCCTCGACGACAACATCCCCGTCGGCGACACGCTGACCGTGGAGATCACGCTGCCAGACGTGCGGTTCCTCGACGAGGCCGGCCTCGCGCATTGGTTCCCGCACCTCGACGGCAAGTGGTCCGAGCAGACGAAGGCGCTCCTCGCCCGCTTCGGCACCGACCGGCTGGACCTCAACTGGAATTGGTTCGAGACGTCGACCTGCTGGACCTGTCCATGCTGTGGGCGCAGCAAGCCCGAGATCGCGCGCCCGAACGAGGGCGGCGTCCTTCTGGCGCACCTGCATCTCCACCACGACCACATGCGCGAGCATTTCAACGCGTTCCTCCGGGAGCGGCTGGGCACCCCGTGGGCCAAGGAACTGTCCGCCTCCTCCCGCCACGCGGAGGACCCCATGTGAGCCCTCGTCATGCGCTTCCGCGCCTCCTTGGTCTGCGACGGCTGCAACACCGCCGAGGGCGATGCAAAGAAGGCGCTCGGCCTGCCGCGGCACTTCTCGTTCACGCCATCCGAGATCGCGCGCTTCGTGCGGCCGCGGCCCAACGCGATGAACGAGATCGACGTCGAGGAGGTGCGCCAGGTCTGGCTCGGCGTGAGGGAGGAGTTCGAGAGCCGCATCGCCTTCGCGGAGGTGCTCGTGGAGCGTCTCGCCTCCGGCCTGTTCGCGATGGAACGCGGCATCACGTCGACGCCCCTGTTCAATCCATCGACGCTCGACGACTTCATCGCCCGGGAAGCCAAGTCGCGGCAGCCGGCGGCCGTACTGAAAGCCTGGGCCTATCGCCTCTGGGGGGACCTGAGCCAACGCTCGGTGAGCCGGGACGGGGTCGGCAAGTCCCAGAAAACGTCGTCGACCAGCCCGTGTCCGCCCGCCTACGGACGCCGAGTTCGAGGTCTTCGAGCGCAAGCCCGGCAAGGGGTGGAAGCGGACGCCCGCGGACTGGACGTGCCCCTGCTGCGACCGGGGCAAGCGCGCGATCCTACGCCGGAGCGGGTCCGGGCGATGGTTCACCCAGATTCGAACGCTCGCGGTGGTCGACCTTGAGACGGACGCGGACAACTTGGCCTTCCGGCGCGAACTGTACCCGGACCACCTCGAAGGCCCGGTCGTCGCAGGCATGCGCGAGCGCTACGTCTGCGCCGATTGCCGGGACGTGGTTTCCGAGCTTCGCCGGGCGCGGCCGGACCTCGACGGCACCATGCTCACCTTGGAGGACGTGCGGGATTGCCTGGGCGAGGTCCGCGACAACGAGAAGGCGGAGATCGACCTCGTGCTGGCAGCCGAGAGGGCCGAGGCGAATTACGACCTGGAACGGGCCAAGTGGGAGTTCACGGTGCACCGCGACGTCGCCCTGCACCTCTGGAAGGTTCGAAAGTGCTTCGGCCCGGATGCCGTCGAGGAGGCCCGGGGGGCGCCGACTACGGCGGCCCGCGCTGAGGGGATCGACCCCGATGCCGTCCCTGGGTCTATCGGTGGCTGTTGCTCCAGGGCAAGGCGTTCGCGGCGGAGGGATGGACGCCTCCGACGTAGTGTCGGGCCGAAACTTCGGCCACTCAGGGAAATCCCCTCAGGCCGAAGGTCTGATGTCGCAACGTCGCCACGTCACCCTGCTAAGCGAAGGTAGGCTCGACGACGAGGTCGGGCACGAAGTCGGTGCGCTCCTTCACTGTCCCCTGTGCGGGACAGTGCGCGCTTGTACGTGAACGCGCGGCGCATCCACGGGGTGGGGTTCTGGAAGGCATCGTCGAGGGCGTCCGTGGCCCCGATCTTGGCCGCCTTCGAGGTCTCGGACATGGCGCAGGCGCTCGCCCGCCGGAAGCGGTTGAGCGATGTCTCCGAGAGGAAGGCGGCTTCCCAGGCGGCGACCTGGTCGCAGATGTCGGAGACGACGTCGAGGGAGAGGGTCATGGCCCAAGCGTAGGACCGAGGCCGTCATGCGATCTGAAACACGGAGGCCCCCAACCGTTGCCAGTTGGAGGCCTGCCACGTGTGGTGCACGTTCCGAAGCTTCCAGCGCATCGATAGTGCCAGGATAGGACACCCCCCGGCCTCCCACAAGGGCGGGGGGCTCAGAAGCCCTTCGACAGTCGGCGGTACTCGTCGGCCGACAGGGCCGGTGCAGGGACCGTGGGACGGGACGACCGGAAGATGCGGCGGGACCCGGAGCGGGCGACGCTGGGGGCCCTACGACGCCTCGGTAGGCCATCGGCGAGGTCGGCGGGGACGTCGACCTGGTTGCCTTGGCCATCGAATGCGATCAGCCCCAAGAACCGGTCCTCGATGACGACGATGCCCGTGCCGTCCGCCGAGATCCGCTGGAGCGAGTGACGTGACAGGCGCAGGTCCCCGACCTTGAACAGCCCCGTCGCGAGCCGGATTCGGGCCGGGGCCGGGGTGGAGAGGGGGGATGGGGCCGGGCCCGGGGCTTTGCCCCCGATATAGCGTCCCGAAAACCGAACTGCCTCCTTTGCGAACTCCAACGGCTTGGAGGGCTCGGGGACGGCCACGATCTCGACCGGGGCGGAGGCCGCGAGGGTCATGGCTTCCATAGCCCACGTGCGCCCGCGCCCGCACGAGGCGCGGATCGCCTCGACGGCCTCGGTCACGGTCTTGCCCTCGGCCCGCAGCGCGAGCCCCTGGCGGCCCGCCTTGAGCTTCGCGTCGGCCCGGGCGGCATGGGGGACGGCGCCGTCCCGAACGCGTGCGGCGGCCTTGCGCTCGGCCGCGGGGACGGCCTTGCCCTTGCCGGGCCGGACGAGGTTGAGCCCGGCGGCGTTGGCCTCGGCCTCAGTCACGCCGAGGCGGTCGGCCATCTTGGCCCCGGAGTAGTGGAACAGCGGGGTCCAGACCGTGCCGCCGTGCTCAATCGTCTCCCCGGCCTCGCGGCGCTTCTGGCGCCGTCCCAGGCTCTGCAGGCAGTCGAGTGCCTCGGCCAGGCTCAGTCCGGCGAGCGGGGCCAGGAGCTCGGCCCACATGGCCGGTGTGCCGCCCTTGGCTTGCGCATAGGCGTTGGCCGTGAGGAACGTCCACATGTGGCGCTGCCCGACGGCGATGCGACCGCGGTGCTCGCGGAGCCGCATGAGGTCCGCGACCTTGCGCTCCCAGACGCCCATCCTGCCCGCGTGGGGGTTGCCCTTGCGGGTGTGGGCCGGGCGCTCCAGACGGGCCGTGGCGGGCATCGCGGCCCGCTCCGCCATGCGCTGCCGGAACGCGACGCCCGAGAGGGGCAGCACCGCATCGGCAAGGGCGTCGACCGTGCAGCGCCGGACGTCCTCGATGTCGGCGGGCCACAGGCGGCGGCAGCGCGTGCCGCTCCTCGGGTTCACGCTGCCCCAGATGCGCAGGACGCGTGCGGCGTCCTGGGTGCCCTGGTCAAGCCCGGCGTCGCGGAACAGGCGCCACATGGGGGCGAGGCGGGCCTCCTGGGCGTCCCGGTCCGGATCCTCGTGCGCGCGGGCAGGCACGGTGCCGTCCTCGTTCAGGACCGGGCCGTACAGGGCGGCCATGATCCGCGCCATCTTCGGGGCGGCCCGACCCGGGAGGGCCTCGCAGAGCCAGACCGCATGCAGGCCCCGGCCGGAGTCTGTCCAATAGGATGGTGCGGGCAGGCCGGCCTCGGCGATCGCCGCGGCGAGGATCGCCATGAGGGCCGCGGGGTCCATGCCACGGAACGGCAGCGGGCGGCCCTGGGCGTCCTCGGCGTAGGGGTCGAATTCTAACCAGGCGTGCCCGACGGCGGCGAGCATGGAGCCCAGCCGACGCCGCATGAACCTGTTCATCGAGACGAACTGTGCCGGGCGCAGGTCGGACAGCGCGAGGGGCTCGCGGGCGCGGTGCATAGTCTCCGCGTAGGGGCCCCGCTTCGACGCCAGCACGTAGCAGCCGTCGGCGCTCCGGCCATGGAGGAGCCGGACATGATCCTGCATCTCCCACGTGTCATCGGCCGGCCAAGGGGTACCGGTTCGGAGGTAGGCTGGGATGATGGAGGAGCGAGCTGCCATGACCAATGCGCTGGAGGGAGAAGCACGGGCACCACTCCGCGCGACTGAAGACAGGCTACCCGCGTCGCCGGCATTCCGCAAACGGGGTCGTTTCAACCGACACTCATCGGGCGGCTCGCCTAGGGCGGGCCGCCCCGGACCCCGGGATTGGGATGCCCCGGACCCCCGATCGGGCGCGAATCGAAGAGGTTCCCGACCGCGAGGGGAACGATGTCGATTCGGTCCCCTCGCCGGATCCGGCCGCCCAACGGAGGCTCTCTCCACCTTCACCAGAGAGCCCCCCATGCGCGCTGCCCCCGTCCTCCGAGCCGCCCCGTCCCCGACGCCGCCCGACGTCGTCACAGATCACTCCGGGGGCGTGCGCGCGCACGTGACCCTTCATGCGATCCGAAGGTACAGCGATCGCATTCTTGGGTTCGAGGACCTGTGCGACGGCCTGGAAGACCAGGACACCGTGGACGTCATGCGGTCCCAGTCCGGCCCGAGCGTCAGCAACAGCGAGCAGCATCAAACTCATCCAGCGCAGGCCGCACTTCTTGACGAAGTGGGCTGCCGACGAGCGCACCGGATCACGATAGATCCCGCGGGCCCGGATGCGCCGGCCCCAGCGCCGCTCGATCGTGTCGTCGAGCGCCAGATCAATGACTGGGCATCTTCGGGCCATGGCCGGGCATCGCGAAAAGGAGGTGCGCCCCCCTCTACCCCCGCCCGCAAGGAATGCCTTTAGCGGGTTTAATCCGTCCTTAAGCGACTTCCGTAAGCCGATCGACGGTTCGGCCGTGCAAGGCCTCGAACCTTTCGAGGAACGCCGCTTTCGCTTCCGCCGGGGGCATGCAGGCAACTCGAATCCTGGCAGGCCGGATCCCGGCGGCTCGCACCCACCGATCCGTACCGGCGGGCATGAGCTGAGCTTGCTCGGCTGCGAGGACGGCAAGATCCGCCTGCTTGACGGCGCGCGGCATGGGGCGTGGCACACCGTAGCGGATGAAGATGGCCTCCTCCACGGCCAGCTCGATCGCCTTGTACTGCGGTAGCATCTGCTTGAGCGGCCTGGTGATGTCGCCGACGAAGGCTTCGGCGGCGTCGTGCATCAGGGCGGCGAACGCATGTTCCGGCACGGCGTCGCTCACGTAAAGGCAATGCTCTGCCACGGAGTAGAAGTCGCGGCACTGCCCGGCATACCGGCACAGCATCGACAAACCGTGCGCGATGTCCTCGATCGTGAAGTCGCAAGATGCGGGGTCAAGAAAGTCAAGCTCGACGCCGCTACGCAGCATGATCCGTGGCTTGTCAGCCGCCACGACCGCTGTCCAAATCATTCCGATGTCCCCCGCCCGAATACGGCAGATAGTACTCCTGGCCGACGAAGCGCCCAAACGCCGCCGCTGTCCCTGTGAGGATCGGTGATGTCCTGAAAAAAGGCGCCAGCCGGTAACCGTGCAGTTACCCGCCACGCTTGGGCGCCCAGCTTACGGATCGACCTAGGTTGCACTGCAAAATTTCTCAGGTGGCCGTTGCATCCGGCGGTGCACACGTATACCCCATCTACATGCGTCATATTATCGTTCTGAGCGGTCAGATTGCATCCGGCAAATCAACGCTTTGCTCCCAGCTACGCCATCGACTTAAGGCGCATGTACTGTCAACGCGTGTTTTATTGAAACATGTTCTTCAAAAAAATGCATCCGCCGAGCGATCAGATCTGCAGTCGGTCGGTGCCAACTTGGATGCTGAAACGAAGGGCCGATGGGTTGTCGACGCGTTGCGCGAGCGGGAGGACGGGTTTCCCGCTGATGCCGTTGTCGTGCTCGACAGCGCTCGGACGCGCGACCAAATAGAGTGTCTCAGGGAAGCCTACGGCGAGCGGGTGCGGCACGTTCACCTGAAGGCTGCATGGTTCGTGCGCGCGAGGCGATACGATGCCCGCCGAGAGATGACCTTCGAGGATACGTCGTTCGATCGGGCATCGGAAGATGAGACAGAGCGGGCGGTTTCCGAACTCGCGAAGGTGGCGGACGTGGTGATCGCCACCGACACGCTGGACGGACCGGGCATCCTCGCGCGCGCCGTCGCTGGGCTCGGCCTGCTGCCCGGCCGACCCAAGCAACTGGTGGACGTAGTCGTGGGGGCGCAGTACGGCAGCGAGGGCAAGGGCAACATCTGCGCCTACCTTGCCGGGCGGTACCGAGTGCTAATGCGGGTCGGGGGCCCGAACGCGGGGCACATGGTGGCCGATCCCCGCTACAAGTACGTCCAGCTGCCCTCAGGGACCCAGTCGAACGAGACTGCCCAGATCTTGGTCGGCGCCGGGGCGACGCTGTGGCTGCCGCAGCTCCTAAAGGAGATCGCCGATTGCCGCCTGGGGCCAGATCGTCTCTCGATCGATCCTCAATCCATGATCATCGAGCCCAACGACCGTGAGATTGAGGAGCAGGGGTTGGAGGTCATCGGCTCCACGAAGCAGGGAGTCGGCGTCGCCACGGCGCGAAAGATCCTGAACCGGGGCGTCACCCCGCAATTCGGCGCGCCCGTGCGCCTCGCGCGCGACGTGGCAGAACTCAAGGATTTCGTTCGCTGCACCAAGCTTGAGCTTGAGAAGGCCTATGCCGCAGAGAGCCTGATCATGCTGGAAGGCACGCAAGGGACCGACCTCAGCCTACACCACGGGCCTCACCCCCATGTGACCTCGCGCGATACGACCGCCTCCGGCTGCCTCGCCGACGCCGGGATAGCGCCGCACCGCGTCCGGAGGGTCATCATGGTGACGCGGACCTATCCGATCCGTGTGGGAGGCACCTCCGGCCCTATGATGCGGGAAATCGACGCCGAGACGATCGCCACGCGGTCGGGCGTGCCGTTGAAGGACATACGCAAGACCGAGGTTGGGACCGTGTCGGGCAAGGCGAGGCGGATCGGCGAGTTCGATTGGGAGCAGCTTCGCCGTGCCGCGGTCCTTAACGGGGCGACCGACATCGCCCTCACCTTCGCGGATTACTTGGACGCGGCCAATGCGACTGCGACTGGTTTCGAGCAGCTTTCGGACGCGACGAAAGAGTTCGCCGGCGAGGTCGCCTTGGTCGCAAATGCCCCGGTGACCCTGATTTCGGTCGGGTTCGGCACGCCGATCATCGACACAGGATTCGACTGATGACTCCCGACGATCTTGTCCGCAAATATCCCCGGTTGTGGCACATGGCTGAGGACGGCAGCTGGCAGTCCATCGTTGATCATGGCCTGCTCAGCACGTCCTCCCTTCTCGACCTCTACCAAGTCTCCGGAGAGGAGCGAGAGGCGATCGAAAGGCGTCACAGGCCTGAATCCGTTGAGATCTCGCGGCCCGGCTTGCCGGGGGCCGTCGTGCGTGACCAGAAGCCGATGTCCGAGGCCGTGCTGCTGCGCCGCCTCGACGAGATGACGCCGACGCAATGGTATGCGTCGCTTAACTCCCGCGTCTTCTTCTGGCCGGAGCTGTATCGCCTTCACGGCTTGCTCAATGCGGGTCCCTACCGCGATGCCGCTCAGACCGTGCTGACGCTTGACACGCGAAGCGTGGTCGACGTCTACGGCGCGGTGATCGAGCTCAGCCCAATCAACAGCGGCTCGACGATCATGGCCGCGGCCCGCCGCGGCCCGCTGACGTTCAGCCGGATCGTCGATTATCCGGGCGAGCCAAAGCGTCGCGGAAAGCCCGGGGAGCGCAACGTCGCCGAAATTGCCGTGCCCGACCGGGTCGCGCCGATCCTCGATCATGTCCTCACCGTGCACCGCGTGAAGGATGGCGCGATCGTGGAAGAGCTATGGCGGAGCCCGCGTGCTGGGCCCAGCGATGGGACGCCGGATCAGTTCCGGAAGAAGGCGCGCTAGGACGCGTCCACTCCCCAAGTTCTAGCGGGCTTGGCAGCACCACTATCCTCGTTTCCTCTGGCGCCGTAGCATGATCGAGAACCCGTGGCTGGGATGTAAATCGATCCCACGAGGATGCCGGGTCTGGCACTCGTCATCCTTCCCGTGATCCAAGGACCCGGGTCGGCACCCTCGCTTTCCGCAGCAGGTCCGCGACGTGGCTCGTGGGATTTACGATCCCGGTCAGGCGCAGCCCCGTATCTGGAGGAAGGCGGTCGAGCAGCTCGCGCAAGTTGGCTAGGGGCGTTGATGCGTCGAGGTCGATCCAGGTTGAGGCATCGCCCGGCACAAGCGCACTCGGCAAGGTCGTCGTGGCCCCGACATGCAGTTGGACGATCCAGAGGCGTGCGCCGTCGTGCACCCACTCGAAGCGAACCGGGCCAAGCCTCTCAGCAGCGGTCCGGAAAGCCGCCTGGACCGCTTCGCGGACTGACGTGGGCAGCGCTTCCGGCAGCAGCTCGCCGAGCATCAGGCGATCTCCCTCGCCCGAGCGCCCCTCGATTATGAGCTCACCGTCCCCGCCGACGATCGCCGCGCCTGAGTGGCGCGCTGGGACCGCATCCTGCCTCAGGACCGAGGCGATGCGGTCCCCGTCCGGATCCTCTTCGGATAGGAGCCGGTACGGGTCTCGCCACCCCTTGAACGTGGAGTACCGTCCCGGCTCGGGCTCAATCGGGCAGGTCCGGATCCACACCTCGGCCTCCCCGGTGCGCAAGCCGAACGAGAACGGGGCGACGCGGCGGCCGATGACCGTTGTCCAGGGAACCGGCAGCCCGGCCTCGTTCGCGACGAGGAGACCGAAGGCTTTGTCGCCGATCATCCGGCTGAACCTGTTCGGCCAGTAGGGCGGGGGCTCTCCCGCATCGGCGGCACCGGTCTCGTATTCCCAGGCCAAGGTATGCCCGCGCTGCCATCCGCGCCGGCCAGGGTGGACGCTGAACTCTAGCCGGCCGCCGCCAGCATCGAGTGCCGGCTCGAAGCCGTAGACGGTTCTCAGGATAGACCTTCCCCAGCCAATAGGCAGAGAGGCGACGCCGGGCTTCTCGACGCAGCGGGGTGTGTCGTCGGGTGCGAACTCGATAATGTCCCCAAGGACCACTCCGGAAACGCCCCCGTCATGGATATCGACAGTTTCGTTGGCGATGACGTGCAGCCCCTCCTTGGCGAGGCCTTCCGCCGCGGCGAGCGCGACCTCTGCGTCCCTTAGTCCATAGATGAACGTCCGGCTCCGGGGGCTGTCCGGCGTGTAGCTCCTGAGGTTAATCGAACCGGATGGACTCCGCGCGAGGAGTTCGCGCAGCGCCGTGGCGGCGTCCGGAAACGGGAAGTCGGGAGTCAGTCCGTCGGTGCGCGAGAGGCGAACCCGCAGGCTGCCCTCAGCAGTTGGGGTAAAGCTCACGAACTGCGCGACGTTGAACCCGCGATCGGCCAAGGCCGCTAGGGACTCGTCCTTATGCAGGCCCATTGTCTGAAACGCTCCGCCGTGCTGCAGACTCAGCCCATCACCCGCAGCGGAATCCGAGGCCGGCTGATCGTTCCTGTGGGATGACGCGGCGTCCATTGAGGCTTCCGAAACTCGGCCAAGCGTACGCGGCCTCGCAGTCGACAATGCGGCATGACGCTTAATAAACTTGCGGGTCGCCGCCGACCTAAGGAACTCACCCAGTAGTGCGAAGGCGTGTTGGATCACGGTCCCTGATAGTTTGCTTACAGTCGTCGACGAGCTCGGACCGGTGGTGCGCCTTCCGTCTTCGACGCCTCGCCGACCCAGCGCGCCGCCACTTTGGGGGGCCTAAACGTCAGATCCTGACCCTCCGGCAACGATGCTCGCTGGCCACTGTCATCGTGCAACCTTGCACACGGGCCGACGTCATCGCCCGGTCGGGGGCGTTGGATCATTCCTGGGCGGCGAGGCCGCCCGAGGAGATGCCATGATGCAGGGTTCTCGATGTGCCTGGGAGGGAAGCCGGCGACGCCGGGCCACACGGCCGAGAACCCCGACGCTCTCCCGGGGCCCAGGGACACCCGATACCGCGCTTAGCTCCTTAGCGTCGTTCCGGACCGCCGCGCCTCGGAGGCTCCCGACCTTCGGGGGCGCCGGTCGACCCATACCTATTCCCAGCCTCGTAGCCAGCCAGGTAATCCCTGTCGCCCGACAGCCGCGGCTTGCCCGAACGGGCGTCACGCATGCCGTCGATACGTCGAGCGGTTGGCGCCGGGCCGGCGAACATCGCGGAAACGCGGGGGTCCATTCCCATTACGACCTCTCAGAAGCCTTCACGCTCGAATTTAGACGCGAAGCTGTTGTTGTGAAGATAACGCAGGATGCGGCTTCGCGCGGTGTTGAACACTCCGACGGGACTTTCATAGCGCTTCCGGGAGTAGCTGCGGGCGTACGGTGTCTCACCGAGGAAGCCCTTGAGGCGTCGGTCCATGTACGCCGGCTCCACCGTGCCGCCCTTGTCCATTCGCATCTGCCCCTCGCGACGCTCCCCGCTGAAGCGCACCACCCACGTTTCAACCTCCGTGACCCCACGGCGGAAGAGCAGATCGCGTGCCGATTCGAGCGTCCCGCCACTCAAGGCATTATCGTCCATGAGCAGCACCTTACCAGTGTCCGCGCGACCCAGTCCCGCGATATCGCTCCAGCACGAGTTAGAAAGGTCGCAGAAATGGTCGCCATCCTGCGACGCCGCCGAGCTGTATCGACCGTGCGAGAGGAAGCCCCACGTCGCCAAGCGCTTCCCAGTAACCTCGGCCGCCACGGCGGCGACGACGGGCAACTCGACACCGCCCCAGAACAGCCCCAGGGCGACCGTGTCGTCTCGCTCCCCGATCCCCTCGACGGCCAGGAGACCGAGAAGGAGGTTCTCGTATGGGTCGTCGGCCTCCCTCCAATTCCGGATGGGCTTATCCGGGTCATACCAATCCGCTGAACGCGCGCGGTTCTCCTCGTCGGACCTCAAGGCCCGAAGCTCGGAGGCGGCCCGAATCGCCCCCGAGATGATCTCCTGCGCGAGGTCGGTGGCCGTGAGTTCGGCATCCCCCAACAAGACCCTGTAGTACGCCTTCACCAGGCCCGTCGCCGCCGATAGCAAGTCACGTTGCTCGGTCTGCCGCCGGTTGTCCCGCCACCTGTGCGCAGCCACGCTGTAGAGAACCAGCCCCAGGTTGCGAGCCTGATCCATGGTCCCGACCAGCAGCTTCCAGCATTTTTCGGTCTTCGACCCGCCCTCGGCACAGGCCCGTACCGCGCCGTCGAACCAAACTTCGCCCAGGAGCCGCCGGAACAGTGCCTCAAGGACCTCGGCCTCGTGGATGTAGTCGTCGGCTTTTTCCCAAGGAGGGATCTGCTTCAGGTTAGCGTAATACGCATCCCCCCGCAGTAGGACCAGGGAGTTGGTGTAGAGTCGGCGCCTGAGGAGCGGGCGGTCGAACGGCATCGCGCCGAGCTTATCGTCGAAATATTCCCTCAACTCCCTGACCAGCATGTCGACGGCGCGGTCGTCCGTGGGCCGGGGGATCTCGAACTCGTAGTAACCCGGATCGAAGCACACCGCTCCCGAGTAGTCGTCGAACATCCGCCGGCCGTCGTCGAGGCCTGCCAGCCTGACCAAGTCGGCCGCCCTCGCATGACGCTTGGGTTCGAGCTTCACCAGGATGCCCTCCGCGGCGCGACGGTTCGACCTCCCGGTCTCTGTCGCCCGCCAATAGTGCTCCCGGACGTAGCTGCGGTTCGCCTCGGTCCAGCGCTCGATGAAGTGGACGTCGCTGGGTACGGCAATGCGCGGCGCGAGAACGTGGTCGGCCGGGACCAAGACAGCGCATTCCGACCCAGACGCGTCCGCCACGCATTCCGGCGGTGCGCCCGGGACGTCGAGCGCCTTACGTGCGGTGGACAGGAGGGACCGAAAGGCGTCCAGCGAAGCATGTTCCGCCTCGCCCATGCGCCTGACGATCAGGAGCGAACGGGGGTCGATGCGTTCAGCTCGCGTCACGGCTGTGAACCAAGCCTCCGATGGTGTTTCCGGCGCGACGACTGTCACTCGGCCCTGCCCATCAAGCGAAGGATTGGCTTCCAGCGTACGGCCCTCCAGTCCCAGGGCGATGTCGGCCCTAGCACAACGATGCCAGATCTGACCGACGAGCTCGGACGGGAGGGCGCCTCCAGCGCCGATGCAGACGAACCCGGCACCAACCTCGGGCACCATCCCCGCCACGTTCACTTCCTCAACTAGCGCCTCTACGATCCCGCGCACCGTCGCCAAGCCTTGGTCGTCGAGTGCTGCGCCGAGCGGCATCGGGACGGTGTCCCGCGGCCAGAGATAAGCACCGGGCGTCACGACACGAAGTAGGACCCCATCCCCCTCGGCGACCCCCTCGGGCGCCCGCATCCACGCGACCACGGCATCGGCGGACCGCGCCTCGCACGCCGTCAGGAATACGAGGACGCCCGCCTTGACCAGCCGGACTACCTCCGCGCGCTCGGGAGTCGATCCTGTAGCCACGGCGGCGCTGACGGCCGGGCTCATCAAGACCGAGGTCAAGACCGTCGCCGGTTCTGGTCCCACCGGCATCGGTAAGGTATCCGCAGGATCTTCCTCGCCGTGCGCCGTGGGCGCCTCGGGCGCCGCCTTTCCGCGGACAGCATTGATAAGGTTTCGCAACATTGCTCGGCCGGCCGCGCCTCCAACTGTCCCGCGCATCTCGGGAGACGTCCGAAGACTGGCTGACCGAGGCATTTTTCAGGCGGTGCGCCGACGTCGTCCCGTCGGCGCCCAAACAATTCCGGCGCCTAGGCGGGATGCCCTTGTGAGAGGGTGCGACCAAGCCGGAAATCGCCGGCCGAAGGTCGGCGGCGGCGAGGGACAGACGGAAGAGGGCAGTCCGCTCCGGCGTGCGCCATTGCCGAAGCGGATGTGCCCACTTCCGATGCATCCATTTCGAAGAGCAGCCCGAGCTGACCTCGTGTAGGTCAAAGAGGGCTGCGGTCGACGAATGCTAGGATGGTGTCCTCGATCCGGTCGATCAACTTCGCCATCGACCCGGCATGCTACCGAAGGGGCGGGAGCGGCTGACGTCAGCGACCTCGTTTTGTGGATGCCTCCAACATGACGTGGTTTTCCGCAACCCTTGGTCCTGAAGCGTTGGACGCGGCATGGCCGGTACAGCGAGAACCAATGCTGGCCAGCACGATTATGCCGGGAACTGCCAACAGGACACCGGCGGCTGCGACGGATGCGGTCGGACCCCCGATCTCGAAGACACCTCGACGTCGGCGAGGGCCGCTATCGGTAGGACTTCGTCGACATCAAACAAAGTACAGGCTGAGGCCTCCGCTTTTCTGCGTAGGGGTTGGGACCCATTCCCGCCCCCCCCCGATCGTCTGTGCATCAAATTAGTACTTAGGACATTTTGACTTCCTTAGCTCCCCCCATCCCCGGGGCCGCCCCCGATGCGGCAGCCCGCCGAGCCGCCGAGCGGGACCGCCGGATTGCCCTCGGGCGTGCCCGTCCCGCGCCGGCCATGACGGTCGCCGCCGGGTCCGGATCCGGCAACGGCGGTCCCCCGGACCTCACCCCGCTCGCCGAGCTGTCCGCGATCGGGGAGCTCCTCTACGGCGACTGATGGACGACGGACGTGGCCCGAGATCTCGGGGTCGACGCCCGCGAAGTCCGGCGCATGAAGTCGGGGCAGGCTTCCGTGAAGCCCAGCGACGTCGCCTTCATGCGCGGACGCGCTCGGAAGCGGGCGCAGGCAATCCTCCGCCTTGTCGGCGACGGCCTCGATGCCGGCCCGGGGCCCAAGCGCGATCCCAATGCCATCCGGGCAGCCTTCGAGGCGACGATCGCGGCCGCCGGCGGGACCTAAGGCAGCTTCCGGATCACGGGGATCCCCGACCGCGGGCAACCCGGCAGGGACGCCATCCAGAGGGGCGATCCGAGAGCCAGCGTGAACTTCCCGATGGCGTCGACGTCCTTCACGGTGCCTTCGATCCAGCCCTGCTCGGCGAGGTCGACGCCGCGGTACTCCCCCGTCGTCGACGCGTCGCCGTCGGCCGTGCAGCGCAGGACCCACCGCGTCGTCCATCGGGACCGCGTCGCGACGAGGACGGCCGCGACGGTCCCGCCGGCCCGGGTCCGCTCGGACACCTCCACCCGAAACCGCTCGACCGGGAACGGGGCCGGCTCCGGCGCCGGGGCGGCTGCCAGCGCGGCGAGGAGGACTAGGGTCACGGTCATAGGGTCACCGTCAGGAAGGGGTCGAAGGAGGGGTTCTCGCCCGCGTGGCCGCGGGGGTTCGAGAGCACGCGCGTCCGGCCAAGGACGTAGTCCCGCGACCGATGGACGTGACCGTGGATCCACAGGTCGGGCGCATGCGGACTCTGCATCAGGCTCTCCATGTCCGAAGCGTAGGCCGCGTCCGTCGGCTCCTCGACCCGACCCCCGAGGAGGCTGCGGGCGGAAGGCGCATGGTGTGTGACGACGATGCGCAGGCCGACGGTGGGCTCGGACAGGACTCGTTCCAGGCGGTCGCGGTGCTCGGCATGGAGCGCCGCGGCTTGCGGCGTGCGGAACGCCGAGGGCATGCCCGCCCGGTCCAAGGTCTGGATCCTCCTGTGATCCCGCATCCCGCGTTCCCGGTCGCCGCACTCGGACATTGCGTACGCCCGGGGCCACCTCGGCTCCCCGATGGCGTAGTCGGTCCACATCGTGGCGCCGACAACCTGGATGCCGTCGACGTGGAACCACTGCCCCGCTTCGAGCAGCCTGATCCCGACGGCGATGGCGACCTCGTGGGCGTGGGCGAGCTCGCGCGGGTGCCGGGTGCCGTAGAAATCGTGATTCCCGGGGATGTACGCGACGTGCCGGGCGCGGGGGACGACGTGCTCAACGAGCCAGGGAATGGACCGCCGCGTCAGGCCGTTGGCGATGTCGCCGGCCACGATTGCGAGGTCGACCCGAGGCCCCGGCGGCGGCGTCCACGGCGCCGCGTCAACGTGCAGATCAGACATGATCCAGATCGTCGTCATCGCCCCGTCCCCCTTCGATCCACGCCGTGCCGTCCGCCTCGAACCATGCGGCCGCCCCTCCCGAGACGCGCCGCCCCTCGTCTCCCGCCCGGAATCCCGGCGTGTCCAGCCGGTACCGCAGCCTATCCGACCCGACCGGCCGCGCCAGGTCGGCGAGCTCGCCCCGGGCCCAGGCCACGACTTCCCGCGAGCCCCGGTCGAGGCACCGGACCCGTCCCGCCTCGCTCGCTCGAAGGACAACGCCCACTAGGCAGACGCTCGCCCGATGCCCCACGACCCGGCCGCCGACCCGGACGCTCCAGGCCCGTCGGCGGCGGTGGCGGTAGACGTCAGCCAGCACGACGGCTCCGCTCCCAGTCATCCTGGCAAGCATCGCAGCGGATCTGGTGCCACGGTCCTGGACGATGCCCGCCCGGCGCCCCGCACCTCTCGCAGACGACTGTCGACAGGACCGTGGCAGCTTCAACGAATACATTGATCTGGCCCCGGATAGGCTTGGGTATAGATTTAAAATACCATCTGAGCTCGGCAAACTTTGACTTGATCTGCGAGCTCTCGACTCCATCGAGGAGGTCCTCGACCTGGAGGGTTTCCGCCACCGCGCGGGCCAGCGCCTGCCATGGGACGTCGACCTCGACCGCTCCCTCGAACAGGCGGCCGAAGGCGGCTTCGAGGTCTTCGACGCCCTCGTGCATGTCCGCCGGCACCAGGCCGCCCGACGGGCTGTACCGCTCGGAGCGGATCGCCACGAGCCGGGCAGCCAGGCGGGCGACGGAGCTGACGAACGCGGGGGCCCACCGGTCGACGGAGTCGGCGCCGTACGTCCGGCCATCGTCGGGCGGGGGGCGCGTCGCCTCGATCCCCTCGGCGTAGACCTGCACGCGGGGGCTGCCGTCCAGCGGGTCGGCCTCGCTGATCCGGAGGCCGGGCTGGGCGCCGTAGAGCCTGATCAGGTACCCGGAGAGCTCACGGGCGGCGCGACGGGAACGCGGGTTCATGATGGTCTCCATGGGCGAGGGCGGGCGGGGGGCAGGCGTGGGACGGCGCGGAGGAAGGCCACCGCGGCGGAGCCCTCGGCGAGGGCGATGTCGGGGGCGCGATCGCCGTCCTCGACGAGGCGGACCAGAGCCGAGATGTAGGCGTAGACGCCGACGGCGAGGGTGCCATCGACCGCCTCGTCCAGGACCGATGTCTCGACGGACTCCCGGAGGGACCGGAGTGCAGGAAGAGCCACGGCCGACCCCCTCAGTGCGCGAACCGCCTGTCGGATCGCAGGGCAACGATACGCTCGACGGCCCTCTTCAGCGGCCGGATCGACCCGCCCCGCCATGCCCCGAGGCTGGCCATCTCGGCATCGTCCAGGTCCGCCAGCCACCGGCCGTCGGCCATCTCAGCGCGCATGCCGTCGACGATGGCGCGGGCGATCACGGGCAGGTCCTGGCGCCGCGGCGGCGGAAGCTCGATGACTGTGAAGCGATCGAGGAGCGGACCGCGTAGCGAGGCCACGTCGTTGGCCGTGGCGATCAGGCTGACGCCGCTGATGTCCACGACACCATCGATGCCCAGGTCGAAGAACCTGCGCCTCGCAGCGATTTCGCCGACGGAAATCAGGCCCTCCCTGAGCGACCCGTTGTGCCCCCCAGTCGCCCCCGCCTTGTCGAGCTCGTCGAGGGTCACGATCCCGTTCCCGCAGCCATGGTCCATGAGGAGCTGCGTGAAGATCGACGGCCGGGCCGACGACCACTGCTTGGATGTCCCCAGGGCGCTGGCGTCGGAAATTCCGGCGCATCCATAGACGATGCTGGGCACGCCCAGGCCGTCCGCGAGGTCCTGTGCCAGTGCCGTCTTCCCACCGCCGGGCAGGCCGACGAGGAGCAGGTTGGGCAGGCTCACCGTCTCTCGGCCGGCGAGGACCGACAGGACCCGCGAGATGGGCTGGACCAGCCACGGCCGCCGGGCCGTGAGGCTGCGGCCGAGCTCCTCCAGATTCGGCATGAGCCGCAGCGGCAGCCTCTTGCCGGCGAGCTCCTTGGCCTGCCCGGTGTGCTTCTTCCCGGACCCGGCCTCGGGGATCACGACGACGCCAGGCGCCGCCCGCTGCGCCGCGGCGGCGAGCGCCAGGATGTCCGCCGCTGGCACGGGCTCGCGCTCGTCTTCCCCGGCCGGGGGCAGGTCCTCCAGCGCTGCGAGGTCCGACGGAGGCCGGGCGACGTCGGCGAGGGTGCGGAGGAGATCCCTGGCGTTGGCGCGCCCGAACGACCAGCCGACCTGAAGATCGTTGCCGACATCACGCTCCGGGAGGTCCCGGCTGCAGAGGGACGCCATGTGCAGGAGCGTGACGACGACCTCGCGCAGGGGGACTGGGTCGGAGTGGGCGACGTAGAGGTAGCTGTGGACAGCGTCGTGGAGGATAGCCACGGCCCGACCGGCGGCCGCCGGATTCCCGAACAGGGCGCCGTAGATCGTCGCGCGATCGGCGATCTCGCCGACGAGGTCCTCCGTGGTGATCGAGGGCTCGAACGCCGCGATGTGCGCCAGGCATGCGCGCTCCACGGCGTGGGCCGTCTCGACCCGCGGGACCTCGCCGAACGTGACAAGGGCGGCGAGGACGGCTTGCGGCAGCCGCTCGCGCTCGGGTGACGCCACGAGGTCGGAGGCCCAACGGGTCGCGTCGGCGGTCGGGGAGTCCTGCCACGGGGCGGCGCCTCCGATGAGCTCCTCGACGGTGGGGACGCGGTCGGACGGGATGGCCATGGCCCGACGGTGACGGGCTTCGCTGGCAGAGTACGTGGCGATGCGGACGCGGCGGCGATCGGCGCGCGACTGGTCGTCGGACATTGGGGAAGCTCGCTCTGAAACAGGATGGCAGGCGGGCGCCGAGCTAGGGGCTCAGGCGGCGGCGGCTATCCGTTTCAAGGTGCGAGCAGCGGTCACGGGGGCAGTCCTTCCGGTGAGTCCTCAACCTGCCCGACGGGCCCGCCCCGTGCAACAGGAAGCCGCCCCAATGGTGAAGATATCCCTGGGCTTCGCGGCGCCCGGGCGTCCCGTGGCGAGTCAGCCTCGTGCAAGCGAAATCGTGGTCCCGGCCAGTGCCGAATCGTTTGAGCTGGTATCCTCCCGCCGGATCGAGGGAGACACGTCATGGGGATCGAGCAGGCCGCGGCCGCGCACCAGGCGCGCTGGGCATTCTATCGGATCCCGGCGCCGGCCCGGGCCGCGTTCCGTCGGCGCGCCACGGACGCCCGCTGCGGGGAGCCTGCGGCCGTGTCCGCATTTGCGGCGGTCGGCATCACCGGACTGATGGTCGCCACCGTCGAGCTCTTCGACACCGTCGCGGCCGCGCTCGCCTCAGTCCCTGAGGATGCCCGCCCCGGGGCCGAGGTGGACCTGTTCGGTCAGGCGCTGTCCGGAGGCCCGGCCTGATGGGCGAGCTCACCGTCTGGGTCTGCTCCCTCGCCTCAGTCGTCCTCGTTGGGATGGTGCTGATCGTGGCCGTCGTCGCCTCCTGGGAGAACCCCCGCACCGGCGAGATGGCCCAACTCCGCGAGGCCCTCGGCCGTCAGCGCAAGACAAGGACTTGAGACCATGACCGCGCGCATCCCCGCCACGGACAAGGGCACCGCCGACCGCATCGAGGCCGACGACGGCGGATACTGGGTCCGCCTCGTCACATGGCAGGCCCTCGATCGCGAGGGTACCTGCATGCAGCACTGCGTCGGCGACGGTGGCTACGACGACCTGGTCGGCGGCGAGGACCTGCACGACGACGCCATCTGGTCCCTGCGCGATCGGGATGGGCTCTCGATCCTCACCGTCCGGATCCGGCACCGGGAGCTGAACTACGCCAAGGGCCCGTTCAACCATGCTCCCGGCCGCGGTGCCTCGATGCAAGTCCGGCACCTCGTGGCCGCGTTCAAGGCCGTTGGTAGGTGTCTGGATGTCTCCACCTGCGAAACCGAGATCGTCCTGCTCGAAGACGGGCGGACGTTCCGGCATGACCGACTGCCGCCCGAGGTCCAGGCCGAGCGGGATGCAGCGCTGCAGCAACGTGGACCGATGAGGCTGTCCCCCTACCAAGCCGAGATCACGTGGCTCATGGATGACGGAGCGGGACCTGCATCAGGGTTCGATCCCTTCGCCACAACCGCCAGGGAGTCAGACCCAGTTGTCCGCGTGTGGGCCACGTTCGAGAGCGGTGGCCATACCTACGTGACTCGATCGGGGATCCGGTTCACCGCCCCCTTCAATGCCTTTGGGATTGTCTCGGCGGAAACCCGCCGCGAAGCCTTCCTACAGCGGTACCGCGCCGCCGTCGGCGCCCCGTCGGCCGCCCCGCCGTCCGGGTCCCGCCTTGGGGAGGTCATGGCTAGGTCGCCGTCCGGATCCGGAGGTCACCCTGGCGGCGGCGGCGGTGGAGGCTACGTCGCTTATGAGCGCGCAACGTTCACGGCGGAATGGGTTCAGGTTCAGGACCTGCAGGGCCGGATCCTCGGCCCCGCCCCGCGCGCCCTCCCATGGTCAGAGGACTGCCTAACCGATCCATTCATCCGGATCGATCCGCACCCTGACGCTCCCGGGCACGGGGCCGGAGGTGGGGGCGGCCGTATCGAGATCCTCGGGGAAACGAACGTCCTCGGCTTCGGCAGGACCTGACATGAAGCAGTCCACGATCGACGACATCGCCGGCGGGGCCGCTTGGACGGTCGAGAAGGTCATCGCCGAGAACCCCGGGGACACCCCGGCGGAGCGGACGGCCCGGCTCCAGCGGGAGCTCGCCCAGTGGATCGCGCACGCCGTGAAGCGGGAGGTCATCAATGACCGGCGCCGGGTGGGGAGAAGGCGGGGATGAGCAAGAATGCGTGGGTTGAATGCTGCAGCAGGACACCTGTAACGCGCTTCTTGTAATATACCCGAAGCTATAAATAAGATCTAAGCTAAGGCTCGTACTGAATAATTCGGGAAGTATAGCCTAGGGTATACGGTAGCCTTTTTCAGGCGCACGTCGGGCGCACGTGCGCCTGCGGCCCATGCCCGGGGCGGGTCCCGGGCGTGCAAATCGCCGCGTCCAGGGATCGACTCCCGCTCCGAAATGTTCTCATTCTGTTCTCATGAGAGAATCAGCGGAGGCGATCTTGGACGAGCTGGAACAGACCTACCTGGAGGCCTCCGACGGAGACGCCCGGGACGCCCTGCGGCGGGCGCTGGGGGACGCCCTGACGGAGATGGCCTCCCTGTCGGGACAGGTCGGCCGGGGCTTCGTGCGGGCCCAGCGGCTGGCCGACCTGGCGCGGAAGCTCGGCCCGGACCGGCGGGCACGCGAGGCAGCCAGGGGCTAGGCGTGGTGGTCGGGATCGACCTGGGCGGGGAGCTTCCTCAAGTCCGCGAAGCACTGGTAGGGCCGCGTGAAGTCCGTGGTGCCCCAGACCACGCGACGGTCGACCCGGCGATCCTCAAGGATGTAGGCGCGGTCGAGTTTCATCTGCTCGACGAGGGCCCGCCTCTCCGGTCCGGCCGGGGTCGTGAGGATGCCGCCGCGCTGCGAGATCTCGTGCAGCCTCGCGCGCCGCTCCGGAGGGGTCGGGTCCTTCCGGAGCGCCAGGTACAGGAGGTCGTGGACCTCGCGGGAGAGCTCCATGTCTCGGGCGGATACGGGCGTCTGCACATCGATGTATGATCCCATGTCCAGGTTGAGGGGGCGCTAAGCCGATCGCTCGCATTCGACTGATCGGGCGGAGGGCGGGACGGCGGACGCGGGACGCCGGGGGCCCATCAGGCTTCCGATGGGGATCTCGGCGTAGAGCGCCTGGAACCGGTCCTCGTGCTCGTCCCCGAAGGCGAAGGTCAGGATGAAACCCCACGCCATCGCCGAGCACATCGGCTGAGACTTCGCCCGGGCCATCTCGATGCATGCGCTCAGCAGCATGGCGTTCGTCACCCGCCCGCCCCATTGGCCCCAAACGCCGACGTTGCACATGTTGCGCAGCCAGGGGTCATCCTGATCGTCCGCCCAGGACCGGATGGCGTCCCGCATCGTCCTTCGCAGTTGGGCGCGGTCGGCCATCGTCAGGGCGGCGAAGACCCGGGTGCCGGTCTCCTCGTAGAAGGAGTCAGGCGGGAATTCGTGGGTGTGGTAGGTGGCGTTGATGTGGTCGAGGTAGTCCATGGCCGGGCTCCGTGCGGTTGCGTCGGAGGCAAATTCGGCGAGCCGCATTGCCCAAACCCTAACGGGCGCTGGGACCCGGGAAGGTTCGGTTAACCGGACATGGACGCCGGGTGCCGGGACGGCGGAAGACGCCGGGTATTTTTTGCAGGAATTTTGCGGGTGCCCGCGTCGGGATCCTGGTTGGAGCTGTCGTCGCGGGGGAGGACGCTCTTCCTGCGACCAGCACGGACGGGGCCCCGAGCCCCGAAACCCGCGTCGCCGACCACCCCGCCGGACACCGTCCGAGTGGGGTCGAAACGTGCGTATCTGTCCCCATAACTGTCCCCCTAATCCGGGGGCGGGTGCGCGGTGGGGTCGTCTCCCTAGGGAAAAAGTGGTGGGCCCGGCAGGACTCGAACCTGCAACCAGACCGTTATGAGCGGTCGGCTCTAACCATTGAGCTACAGGCCCGACTTATCGGTTCAGCCTATGCCTTCCCATCCGCGCGGGGAACGGGGGCCGATGCTTCTGGCTATCGCGAAGTCGGCCGCTCGGCAAGGCTGGATTGCGTCGGACCGCCGAGACTCGATTGCGCTCCGTTCGGCAGGCTTCAGCTCCGCCGATCTCCTACCTAAACGAGCACCTCGGCCAGAATGGATGGGATCTCGTTCGGGATTTCCCGGGCGAGGTAGCCGATCCCGCCATAGCGGCGTCCGAGGCGGCGACCGGCTTCGCCGTGAACGTACACGCTCCACAGGGCGGCCGTTTCCGGTCCGGCGCCGCGGGCAAGGAGCCCGACGATGATGCCGGCGAGCGTGTCCCCCGATCCGGAGGTCGCCAATCCGACATGTCCCGTCTCGTAGCACCATGCGCGGCCGTCGGGGGCGACGATGTGAGTCCGGCCGCCCTTCATGATCGTCACCGTTCCGAAGCGCTCCGTCGCTTGGCGTGCCGCGGCGAGGGGATCGGCCTCGATCGCCTCGCGCTCCAGGCCGAGGAGCTGGGCCATCTCGCCGGCATGCGGGGTGATGATCGCAGGTTCCCTACGCGTGCGGGTCAGGTCGGTGTCGGCACGGAGCGCGATCAGGGCACCGGCATCGAGGACGATGGCGACGTCCCTCGCCTTGTGAACGAGTGCGGTGGTCACGGCCTCGGTATCCGCGTCCTCGGCCATGCCGGGTCCGATCAGAACCGCATCGCTGGATGCCGCACGCGATGCGAGGCCGTCGGCGCAGGCCCGGCCGATGCCGCCATCCTCGGTCTGTGGCAGGCCGACCACCAAGGCTTCCGGGACGACGAGTCCCATCGGGATCGCGAGATCGCGGCAGACCGCGAGTTGCAGCTTTCCGGCACCGGCGCGCAGGGCCGCATTGGCGGCGAGAAGTACCGCGCCGGGAAGGCCGGTGCAGCCCGCCGTGATCAGCACACGACCGCGACTGTCCTTGCTGTCGCCGTCCGGCTCGGGCGGGGCCATGCTCCGGAGCAGGTGCTCGGTGACTGGCGTGACGGCCTGCATGGATCGATCCTCCATCGTCGCCGCGAAAACTATTGCACGGCGTCGGTGTCCGGTTCGGAGGTAACGGGGGCGCCGTCCGCCTCAAGGGGTGCGACGAAGTTGTAGCGCACCAGCGCGAGACCGCTGCCGGGCGCTGCCGACGCCGAGAAGGCGTACTCGGTCACCCCACAATTCGCTACGTCGCCGTCCGCGTCGATGCTGAGGATCCCATCCTCGGTCATCTCCTCGAGAAGATACCGCAAGCACAGCACCACGACCTGATGTGCGACGAGAAGCACCCGGCGGCCATCGTGATGGAGCGAGATCGTATCGAGGGCGCTGCGCAGGCGCAGGATCACGTCGCACCAGCTCTCGCCGCCTGGGGGGCGGTGGTAGAACTTTCCGAGGTCGCTCCGGAGTGCGGCCTGCTCGGGATGGTATCGCTCGATGCCGGCGCGTGTCAGGCGATCGAGGATACCGAATTCCTTCTCCCGCAGGCGCTCGTCGACGAGAAGCGGTGGTGCCGCCGCCGCGAGGCCGCCCGCCCCCCTGATCGCTTCGGCGGTCTCGACCGCACGACGATAGGGCGAGGCGAGGAGCAGATTCGGGCGCTCGTCCTCGGGCAAGGCCGCGAACCAGCGGCCGACGGCACCGGCCTGCCGATGTCCGAGGGCGCTCAAGGGGACGTCGACATCGCGCTCGGGGATGTCGATCCGGGCTGCGCCCGTCGCCTGTGCGGCATCCCGGGCGACGTTGCCGGAGCTTTCGCCGTGGCGGACGATCCAGAGCCGAAGCGGGTGTCCCTGTGGCACGGAAATCTCCGGAGCGCCGATCGGTTAGACCGAGCGCAACGCCCCGCCAGTGGCCACGTTCCGGCCGGGTGCCGCCCTGGTTCCCGGGCCGCCGGCCTCTTCGCCCCGCAGGGTTGCCCATGGCTTGATGCGCGATGCTCGCGTGGCGGCGAGGGCAAAGTGTCACAAGATCACCAACGGGCAAGATCACCAACGGGATGGAAGGTGCGGCTCAGCGTCATCGTGGTTCTGATCGCGCATACGCAACGGGTTGGCATGAGCAGAGTTGTCGAAGAACCACGTGCCATCAAGGCGCAGTTCACCGCAGTAACTTGGCCATAGCCGCCATCGTCGTAAGGAAAGCGTCCGATGACCATCGATGCACGAGCGATCTACGTCACGGCCCTCAAGAATACCCACGCCCTGGAGTTGCAGGCGCTCCAGATCATGGAGCGGCAGGTCGAGCGCCTCGAGAACTATCCGGAAATGGAGGTCGCTCTCCGCCGCCACATCGAGGAAACCCATGGCCAACGCGACCGGTTGGAGGAAGCTCTCTCGTCCCTGTCGGAAACGCCGTCTGCCCTGAAGGAGGGATTCCTTGGATTCGTCGGCAACATGATGGCCATCGCTCACGTGCCGGCCCAGGACGAAATCCTCAAGAACACCTTTGCGAACCAAGCCTTCGAGAATTTCGAGATCGCCGCCTATACGTCGCTTCTCACCATCGGCGAGGCTGCCGGCCAGAGCGCGCACAGGTCGGCTTTCACGTTGTCCCTCCAGCAGGAGGAAGGCATGGCCAAGGCCGTCGCCGCCCTCGTGGCGCCGACGACCCAGCGCTACCTCGAACTGACCCTGAGCGGTGCGACTGCGAGCCGGTAGCGCTCGCGCGTGGGGAAGACAGCCTGGCGGCCCGGGTCGACCCGGCAAGGGTCCGGACGTCTCGGAGCGGTGTCTACCGACGTGGGATCGGCCCCGAGCCTTCGAGGCCTTTCCCGTTTCGGGAAATCCGGGTGCCATGACGATACGTGATGATAACCGAGCCCCGGCATTCTCGCTGCGAGCCAAGTTGCGTACCGGCTCCTGTTGCGTAAGCACGCCCCGTCGACCCGTGATCCGATCGGGCGGCGGGGCTGTCGCGTGATTCGACGGTGCCGTTGCGTCTCGAACCGAGCTTCGTCGGCCGAGATCACCGTGTGCCGAGTTTGGGCGCTGCGCCTGTCCGACCTGTTTGTCCGACGTGGTCACGCTCGATCAGATCTCTCACGGACGCCAGCACGGTGTTCTGGTGAAAATGATGAAGCATATGGCCGGCGCCCGGCACCCAGTCGAAGTGCGCGCGCGGGATCGCTTGCGCCGCCAGAGCGCCGTGGAGGGCGTTGTTGACAACTAGGTCGGCGGTGCCCCCGAGGATATGAACCGGCACCTTGCAGGTTCCGTAAGCGGCCGCGGCGCGGGTCAGCGCCGTCCAGACACTGACGGCATCCTCCCCTTCGGCGATCATCCGCTCCGACCCGCTCGCCAGCGCGAACGGAAAGCGTTCGGCAACCGAGGACGGCATGGCCTGAGGCAGGAAGATCGCGCGCCATAGGAGCGGCAGCAGGGCAGGGTCGGCCGATCCCGCGAGCAATGGCCCCAGAACCTCTCCGAGGCCGGGCGTGAACCGCGGCCCGAAGAGCACCTGTTCCAGACGCATCTCCGGGAAGCACAGCGGCGCGAGGGCGAGGATTCCGGCCGTCTGTTCCGGAAATCGCAGGGCGTGGCACAACGCGACGGTGCCCCCGAAGGAGTGACCGATCAGCAACGGGCGGTCGACGCCGATGGCCGCCATCGCATCCCGGATCATCTCCGCTTGGCGCCAGGGTGAGGCATCGACGAGCCGCCGCCGCGCACTCATCCCATGGCCTGGTCGATCCACCGCGATGACGCGATAGTGCTGGGCCAAGGTCGGCACGAGGGCGAGCCAGGAATCCTCCAGGGCCATCAATGTCCCGTGGATGAGGACGATGGCGGGGCCCTCCCCCGCCTCCGCATAGGCGAGGGTGCGACCCTGGCCCAGGTCGACGACCCGGCGCGCCACAGCCCGGTCGGCCGTCGAAGGTTGAACGGGTGGCGGGGATGGCAGGCGTTGTGCGGTCGCCCTCATCTCAGGACCGTCGGCCGGTGGAACGCGGCGCCACCAGAGCCGTCGCGGCAAGGCCGAGACCGACTGCGCCGGCGATCAGCGCGACCGGGTGAAGGCTGGCACGGGTATAGGCGCTCGTTCGCATGACGTAGCCGGGCTGATCGCCCCTCGCATGACCGGTGTCGTCCTGCTCCGGTCCGTGGAGCGTGCCCGCCGGACGTCTCGGGCGGCCGGGCCGCTGCTGAAAGGCGACGATGGCCGGGGCGAGGAGATCGAACGCGCCGGGCGCGAATTCCTTGCTGGCCGCGAACACCTTGCCGGCGCCACCGACGAAGACGTCGCGCTGCGGATGCACGGCACAGTGCAGGATTGCGTTTGCGACCTCTTCCGGCGGGTAGACCGGCGGGGGCAGCAACGGTTCGCGGTTCATGTAGTTGCGGGCACGCCGTGGCAGGGGCGTGTCGATGGACGTGGGCTTGATCAAGCTTACCGAGACCGGAGTGCCGACGTGTCGCAATTCCATGCGCAACGCATCGGTAAAGCCTTTCACTGCATGCTTTGTCGCCGAGTACATTCCTTGGAACGGGAAGGCGAGATCGGAGGCGACGCTGCCGACATTGATGAGCGCTCCACCCCGCCGCCCGAGATGCGCGACGGCGACGAGGGAGCCATAGACGGTGCCCCAGAGGTTGGTCTGCACCAGTCGGGCATGATCTGCGTCGGACACCTCCGTCAGCGGACCGTAGATGGTGACGCCGGCGACGTTGACCCAGGTGTCGAAGCCTCCGAACGTCGCGACCGCCATTTCTGCGATCGTCTCGACATCGGACCGCACACCGACATCCGCCACGACGGAGACCGCACGTCCGCCGCTTGCCTCGATCTCCGACACGATTGCGGCGAGGGCCGTGCCGCTGCGGGCCGCGAGCACGACGCGCGCGCCGCTCTTCACGGCCATGCGGGCCGTGGCGAGGCCGATACCGGACGAGGCGCCGGTGATGACGATCACCTGATCGCGCAGGGCCTTATGCTTCATCTACCGTTCCTCCGCTTCGGTGGGTGCCAGCGAGGGCCCCTATCGGAAGGCCTACGCGCGGGAGTCGGAGGCGTTGCGGACAACGACGGGCTTGCGCGGATTTCACGCGCGCCGGAATGTCCCCCTTCCGCTCATGCACCTGCTGGAGGATCGATTCGGTAATGGATCGGCTTGAAGCTCCCGTTGTTGGATTGCAGGGCCGAACACGCCGTCAGGCCGATGACGAGGTCGGTCTGAGCTTCGAAGGTGATGTGATCTCCCGCTCGGCTCAGGGGCGCCTCCACGCGGATGACACCGGTCGTCGCATCGATGGGCACATTCATGAAGCAGTTGAACGCGATGGGGATCTGATCCGGCTCGATGCCGTAGGGGGCGAGCGCCGCTGCCAGATTGCCGAAGCAGCCGCGATGCGGGTCGGTGTCGCCATAGATGATCCGGAAGGTATCCTTCGAGCACGGGGTCAGCAGGAAGTCGTGGCGCCCGACCGTGTCGGCCACGATGGTGAGCATCACGTTGGAGCGGTTGGAATACAGTGGGTCGCCCGTGGTGAGGTAGATCCGGCTCGCGTAGTCGAGGGTGCGCCCGGAAGAAAGGACTTCACCGGTATCGCGCCGGTTGTAGGCCAACAGATCCGCGACCTGCTCGCCCTTCGGGTCGATGACCGTGAGGCGCTGCCCCCTGTCGAGGGTGAAGGCGACGCCTGAGCGCGGCGCGATCTCTTTGAATGCGTGCGCCTCACACATCGTGTGTTCCGCCTGCTCCGGTCCGGCCCTGGAAGGGGCAGCGCCAAGCCTCGGACACCGCCCGCCCACTGTACTGGCGCGCCTCCGACATTTCCCCGTGGCGGGCCAGCATCGGGTTCACGGACCCGGCCAACGCCGCATCGCGTTCGAGGATCGAGGTCCGCAGCTTCTCGTAACGGTTGGCCGCCCGCAGGGCCTCGAACTGGGCGTGAAGATTGAACACGAGCGCCGGAGAGGAGAAGCGCCGGGCGGGTCGGCTCGCGCGTGGATGCAGGCCGACGATGAAGAAGGCCTCGCCGCCGAAACTCAGGGAAAAGTGCGGACTCTCGGGATCGTCGGCTACACGCTGGTCCCATGGCTGGCCAAGCCAGCAATCCTTGTCGGCGAGGGATTGGGCGCGGGCCCAGAGATGGCGCTCGAACTGCTCTTCCCCGAGGTCGCCCGGCCCCTCGAACACCACTGCGAAGCTCTGAAACAGATCTGGTGCCCGCTTGTAGCGCGCCGCGAAGGCCAGGAGGGCGGGATAGATCCGCATGTCGTCCCAGCCGGAGGTGATGTCGCGGGCCACCACGATCTTCATCTGCCCCTTGGACAAGGCCGATTTCGCGCCGACACAGGGGAACGGCGGGTCGCGGATGAAGTCGCGGAACGCGTGGGCCAAAGCGTGATCGCGGTCGTCTCTCGGAAACTGCATACGCACTCGTCACTCAGCCACCCGGTTGCGCAGGAGTGCGGCAGCCGGTGGCGTGGATCTGGGCAACAGGGGGCAGGTGCAGGGTGTTCCGAGGTGGACGAGAAGTCGCGGGACTTGCCAACAGGGGATTCGCTCGTCGGTACGACCCCCGCGTTCAGGCCGTCGGCCCGATCCTCGACGGGCAGCGTATTCGAGGGCTCGGAACGACGGCGGAACGAACCTTCGGCGCTGGGCTTCTCCTACCAGCCTTGGATCTCGAGCCTTAGACGAGGGAGAATATCACCGTGGACGACAATCGGGTCTGGTCTTTCGAGAAGAGTCTCTGGGTCGGCGATGCCGATCATTATCGCGAACTGGTCGACGGCGAATGCCTGATGGTCCTGCCGCACCCACCCTTCGTGATGAGTGGCAATCAGGCGATCGAGGCCGTCGCCAATACGCCGCGCTGGTCGCACATCGACATCTCCAACGGCCAGATCTCCCGTCCGCAGGAAGGCCTCATCGTCATCGCCTACAATGCGAAAGCCTCGCGGGACGATGAGACCTACGAAGCCAATTGCACCTCGACGTATCGACGTCTCTCCCACGAGGAGTGGCGTGTCGTGCAGCACCAGCAGACACCCCCGCTCGCCATTCCGGCGGTCAACGACTGACGGCGCCGGTTCGGCCAGGAAGACGACGGTGTCGGCTCGCCTGAGTCAGCACGTCGCCTTGCTGGCCGCTCGGGCCGCGCCATGTCGGGAACCGCGAGCCCTTTCGCCGTTCTCGAGTCCCGGGGGCGCCCCTCCCGGCAGGATGCATGGCAACCTTCTTCACGGCCGACACCCACTTCGGAGACGCGTCCCTCGTCGAGCGGCGCCGGTCCGCCTTCGGCTCCGTCGAGGGCCATGACGAAGCCCTGATCGACCGCTGGAACGCCGTCGTCGGCCCCCACGACGACGTCTGGCACCTCGGGGACTTCGCCGCAGGGGCCAGTCGCGCGCATTGCGCGTGGGTTTTCGCGCGCCTCAACGGCACCAAACGGCTCATCCGTGGCAATCACGACACCAACCGGGTGCTGGACCTGCCATGGGCGGATCCGCCGGAGGCGAGCGCCCGGATCACCGTGGCGGCATCCGACGGCGCGGCGTGGCGCCTGTTCCTGTCGCACTACCCGCACCGGTCCTGGCCGGGCTTCTGGCGTGGGACGCGGCATCTCTACGGACACACGCATGCGTGCCTGCCCGACACGAGCCGTGCCTGCGATGTCGGCATGGACGCATGGGATTACCGCCCCGTCGATCTCGCGACCGCGCTGGCGCGCCAGGACGCCGCCGAACAGGCGCCGGAGGAAATGGCGCTGCGCGGCCTGCGCTGAGCTCGAACGCGAGGATCTTAGCCCCGAGCGCACGGCTCCGCTGGGAACCGCATGATGCCCCCGCTCAGGCCGGCTGTTCGAACAGGAAGCCGTCGACGGCCGGGATCGAGACGGCGAGCCCGGCGCCGTAGCTCGCCTTGGTGACACGCCAGGGGCGTTCGGGCCGGGCGCGGATCGACTCGGAGGGCCGCAGGCGCCGGAGCGCACCGTCGGTGTCGATCTCTTCGATGGTCAGGAAGCCGTAGACCTGGAGACGGGCAGCGATGAGCTTGGTCTCCCGGTCCCCGGCCGCTACCGCCAGGGTGCCGGTGGCGTAGACCGCATCCATCACCGCGCGCTGGTCGCCGCGCCGGGTCGCGTTGGTGGCCTTGCGCGGAACGCTTCCGGCCGGGGGTGGGGTCGTGGGGGCCGCCCGCCGGAACGGCACGACATTGTCCATCCTTGCCGGAACGTGATCCATCAGCCGATCATCCTCGTCTTACGCAACGCAGGCCGGGAACGCCCGGTCCCCGGCCTGCGCCGACATTTCGACGAGTCGGCTTAACGGGCGCTTAGCCATGCGGGCGCCGTGCCCGGCTTCGGCGTCCCGAAACGAGGCGGCTCAGGCGAGACGCGTCGTGAAGGCCCCTTCGGTCTTCGCCCGGATGTCGTCCTCGGTCACGCCGTCGGCGAGCTCGATCAGGGTCATGCCACCGTTCCCCTTCTTGTCGATGGTGAAGACCCCGAGATCCGTGATCACGAGATCGACCACCTGCGTTCCCGTCAGCGGCAGGTCGCAGGCCGAGAGCAGCTTGGGGGATTCGGAGCCGTCCTTGTTGCGGGCGACATGCTCCATCACCACCACGACGCGCTTGACGCCGGCCACGAGGTCCATGGCGCCGCCCATGCCCTTCACCATCTTGCCGGGGATCATCCAGTTGGCGAGATCGCCGTTCTGAGCGACCTGCATGGCGCCGAGGATCGACAGGTTGATGTGCCCGCCCCGCACCATTCCGAACGAGTCGGAGGACGAGAAGTAGCTCGTGGTCGGCAGCTCGGTGATGGTCTGCTTGCCGGCGTTGATGAGGTCGGGGTCCTCCTCGCCCTCGAACGGGAACGGGCCCATGCCGAGCATGCCGTTCTCCGATTGCAGCTGTACCGACATGCCGTCGGGAATGTAGTTCGACACCAGCGTCGGAATGCCGATGCCGAGGTTCACGTAGAAGCCGTCGCGCAGCTCCTTGGCGGCGCGCTCCGCCATCTGTTCGCGGGTCCAGGCCATGGGGGTGTCTCCTGCGTTCTCGTCAGACGGTGGCGGGGGGGATGGCGGGCTCGCCGCGCTTGCGCGTCGTGCGCTGCTCGATGCGTTTCTCGCGGGTCGCCACGTGGATCATCCGCTTGATGAAGATGCCCGGCGTGTGGACCGCGTCACCGTCGATCTCGCCCGGCTGCACGAGGTGCTCGACTTGGGCGACGGTGACCTTGGCGGCCGTGGCCATCATCGGATTGAAGTTGCGCGCCGTCTTCCGGTAGACGAGGTTGCCCTCCGTATCGCCCTTCCAGGCGTGGACGATGGACAGATCGGCGAACAGACCGCGCTCCATCACGTAGTTCTCACCCTCGAACTCACGCACCTCCTTGCCCTCGGCGATGAGGGTGCCGACGCCCGTCTTGGTGAAGAAGGCCGGAATGCCGGCACCGCCCGCGCGGATGCGCTCGGCGAGGGTCCCCTGCGGATTGAACTCGATGGCGAGTTCGCCGCCGAGATACTGCCGGGCGAATTCCTTGTTCTCGCCGACGTAGGACGAAATCATCTTGGCGACCTGCCGGGTCTCGAGCAGCTTGCCGAGGCCGACGCCGTCGATGCCGGCGTTGTTCGAGATCACGGTGAGGTTCTTGACCCCCGACGCGCGGATCGCGTCGATGAGTTCGTCGGGGATCCCGCACAGGCCGAAGCCCCCGGCCATCACCGTCATCCCGTCGGTCAGGAGACCGGCCAGGGCCTCCGTCGCATCCTTGCGTACCTTCTTCATCAACGCCCTCCCCAAAGGTCTCCGGCAACAGGTTTTCCGCCCGCCGTCAGCATCGCGCCTCGCTGCGGTTACGCCAAGCAATTCGTGATGACCAGCGGGGGTTTACCATGCGCCCCGACAGGTCCCCACGGGTGTCATCCGATTCGGACGTCCCCTCCCGCGCCGGCATTGGCCGGTGCACGGCCCCGGGCCCTGGGAGACAAACCGCTCCGGAGGGCGTAGGGATTTGAATCGCATCAGTGTTCGTCGATGGGTGGGGGCGCCCGTGACGATCATCGGCTGGACGCGCCGGAAGGGTCCGGCTCGCGTTCCTCCGCACGGAGTGCCCTGTCGCTGCGACGTCTCGCTTCCCTCCTCGGCCTGGGTGTCCTGGCCGCCGGCCTCGCGGCGGGCTGTCTCCCGTGGGCGGTACCGACCGAGCGCGCGGTCGCCTTTCTCGGCGGCTCGCTCGCGCGTACCTACGGGATCGTCCTGAGCGCCTCCGGCCCGGCGGAATCGGCTCTCCTTCCCCTGCCCCGCCTCAGCCTCGGTGGCGTGCGCCTCACTTCGATGGGCGGCGAGATCCCCCTTGTCGAAGGCGGAGCCCTCAAGCTCCAGTTCAATCTCTTCGCCCTCCTGACTGGCCGCATCGAGGTCACCACCGCCTCCCTCGATGGCGGGATGGTGAACCTGCCGACCCGCGACGACGATATGCGGTGGGCCGAACCGAGGGCACGGGCCGCGCGTCTGTTGGAGCCGGGCGCGGCCCATCCCCGTCGCCTGACCCTGAGCCGTGTCACCGTGACCGGGCGCGACTTGCGTGACGGACAGACCCAGACCGCGCAGGATGTCGATCTCAACGTCTCCTGGCCGGCCTGGAGCGCGGAGATCGACATCGCGGGCGCGTTCCGCTGGAACGCGGTTCCGGCCCGCTTCACCGTTTCGGGATTACGGGCGGCCGATCTCGCCGCCGGCGCACGCAGCCCGTTCGCGGCGACGGCCGATTGGCCGGCGGGCAGCCTTTCCATCGAGGGAGATGGGTCTTTCACGGCTCAACCGGCGCTCACCGGCAGCGCCAGTCTGCGGACTCGATCCGTGCCCGAGACCCTGGGGTGGATGGGGGGCGATATGGCTCTCTCCCCGGTGATCGAAGCCCTCGCCCTCTCGGGCCGCTTCGAGGTACGCGAGCGGACCCTTCTGTTGCCGAGCGTGCGCCTGAATATCGGCGAGGACCGTTTCGAGGGCGCCGGCTCCGTTTCCCTGGCAGGTGCGCGTCCGTCGATCCAGGCGACCCTGGCGGCCGACACCCTCAACCTCGCGCCCCTCCTCGCCGAAACCCTGCGCCTCTTCGGCCTCGATGCGGACGACCCGCCGGGTCGGACCGGACGCAGTCTCGCCCTGCGGCCCCTCACGGGGGGAGACCTCGATTTGCGGATCTCGGCCGGCCAGGCCCGCATGGGACCGCTCGCGTTCGAGGACGTGGCCGCGAGCGTCCTGGTGCGCCAGGGCGGTATCGAGGCATCCCTGAATCGCGCGACCCTGCAGGGGGGGCTGGTGAAGGGCCGCCTCGGCCTCACGCCCGGGGTGGACGATCCGGACAAGACCGAGGTCAGGCTCCAGGGCGCGTTCGACCGTCTCGACTTCGGCGCCCTCCTGGTCGATCTCGGCCAGGATCGCTGGGTGTTCGGAGGCGCACGCGGTCAGTTCACCTTCGAGGGCGCTGGAACGACGCCGGACGCCCTCGTGCGCCATATCGATGGACGCGCGAGCGTCGCCATCGACGGTGGTGCCCTGGCGGGGATCGATCTCGCCGATGTCGTCCACCGCAACGGTGCCGTCGCGGCCGGCGCGCTGGCTCGCCGCAACGGCCGGACCGCCTTCGAGCATGCCGGCCTGAGCCTGCGGGTCGTCGATGGCATCGGAGAAATCGTCGACGCCACCCTGCGGACATCGGCGCTGACCGGAGCCTTGAGCGGCGCCGTCGTCCTCCCCGAGCGTCGCATCGAGACGCGGGCGCAGATCCTGCCGCGCGCGGCCCCCGATGGAACCACCCGACCGGGGCCGAGCTATGCCATCACCGGCCCGTGGAACGCCGTCGTGGTCCGCAAGGCCGCCCCGGAGGATGGCGACACCGGCTTCACGGCGACCGGTGCCCTGCGCCACCCTGCGGCAGGCGGGAAGCCGGATCTACCGCCGGCCGCCCGTGCCTACGCTCCCTGATCCTGCTCCGTCGCCCCATCGCCCTAGCGTCAGCCGATGGTCGCCCGCATCGCGCGGCGATCAGACGGATTTCACCGAAGATCGTGCGGGACGTGCCGACAGCCATGAGGCGGTGAGGACGATGGTGGTGACGCCACCGACCAGCAGTGTCGAGGCGGCGTTGATTTCCGGGTTCACCCCGAGGCGGACCTGGCTGTAGAGGCGCATCGGCAGAGTGGTGGCGCCCGGTCCGGTGACGAAGCTCGCAATCACGAGATCGTCGAGGGACAGGGTGAAGGCCAGCAGGAAGCCCGCCGCCACTGCCGGAGCGATGAGCGGCAGGGTGACCGTGGCGAACACACGCAGCGGCCCGGCGCCGAGATCTGCGGCCGCTTCCTCCAGGGCGCGGTCGATGCCTTTCAACCGGGCACCGACGATCACCGCGACGAAGCCGAGGCCGAGGGTGGCGTGCGCCACCACGAGGGTGACGAGGCCGCGCTCGAAGCCGGTTCCGACGAACAGCAGCAGCAGGGCCAGCCCGGTGACGACCTCAGGCATGACCATGGGAACGTAGAGAAGGCCGCCGAAGACGGGCCGACCGGGGAAACGTCCGCCGCGATCGAGGGCGAGCGCCGCGAAGGTGCCGAACAGGGTGGCGAGCGCCGCCGCCGCGACGCCGACGTGCAGGGACACGGTTGCGGCGGCGAGCAACGGCCCATCGGCGAACAGCACGCCGTACCAGCGGGTCGAGAATCCACCCCAGACCGTGACCAGCGCCGAGGCGTTGAACGAGTACGCCACGAGAACGAAGATCGGCCCGTACAGGAAGGCGAGGCCGAGGCTTAAGGAAAGGCGGCCGAAGACGCTCACCGCCCCGCCTCCCCTGGACGCGCGCCGGAGTCGCGCAGGAGAACCATGGGGACGACCAGGAGGGCGAGCATGAGGATCGCCACCGCGGACGCCAGCGGCCAGTCGCGATTGGAGAAGAACTCGCTCCACAGAACGCGACCGAGCATCAGGGTGTCGGAGCCGCCGAGCAGATCCGGGATGATGAATTCGCCGACCATCGGCACGAAGCACAGGAGCGCTCCGGCCATGAGGCCCGGCCGCGCCAAGGGCAAGGTCACGCTCCAGAAGACCCGCGCCGGCGAGGCGCCGAGGTCCGCCGCGGCCTCGCGCAGATGCGGGTCGAGGCGCGCCATGACGGCGTAGAGCGGCAGCACCATGAACGGCAGATAGGCGTAGGTCAGCCCGATGAGGATCGCCCCTTGCGTGCCGAGGATCTCCAGGGGGCGGTCGACCAGTCCGAGGCGCAGGAGGGCGCCGCTCAGGAGGCCTTCCGGCTTGAGGATCGCGATCCAGGCGTAGATGCGGATGAGGAAGCTCGTCCAGAACGGCACGATGACGAGGGCGACCAGCAGGGGTTGCGCCCGCTCCGGCGCGCGCGCCATGGCATGGGCGATGGGCGTGCCGATCAGCGCCAGGATCAGTGTCGCGAGCCCTGCCAGCGCCAGGGACGACAGGGCGGCGTCCCGGTAGAGGGTATCGCTCAGGAGGGTTTCGAAATTGGTGAAATCGAGGGCTTCGAGGAAGCTGCTCCACCCCTCCAGGCCCGCACTCCAATCGAGCACGGGCAGGTAGGGCGGCTGGGCCGTGGCCGCGGAGGAGAGGCTGATCTTGAGGATGATCAGGGCCGGCAGGAGCACGAAGGCTCCGAGCCACAGGGCCGGTACCAGGGCCAGGAGGCGGGCGGGTCTGATCATGCCGGCAACCGGATCATGGCGGTAGGATCCGGCAGGCCTCGGGGGCGAGGTCGAGGCGGATCGTGTCGCCTGGGCCATGGAGGTCCCGGGCCTGGAGGCCGAATGCATGGCTCGCCGCCGGCGTACTCACCCGCAGGAGCGTACCGTCGTTCATGCGGACCTGGCTGCGCACGCGCTCGCCGAGGTAGGTCACCTCCGTGATCGTGCCGGCGGGTCCCTCCGAGGCATCCATGCCGATCCGTTCCGGGCGAAGGGCGAGGGTGGCCGCTTCCCCCTCCCCCGGGGCGGATTCGGAGGCACGGGCGCGCAGCGGGCCGAACCCGGTCTCGACCACGATCCACTCGCCGTCGCGCCCGGTGATCCGGCCGGGAATCAGGTTCACGTCGCCGAGCAGGCCGGCGACGAAGCGGGTCGCGGGACGTTCGTACAGGGTGGCGGCGTCGCCCACCTGCACGAGGCGGCCCCGATCCATCACCCCGATGCGGTCGGCCAGCGCCATCGCCTCGCCGGGATCATGCGTGACCATGACGAAGGTGGTGCCGAGCCGGCGCTGAAGGGCGCGCAACTCCCCTTGCGTCTCCTCGCGAAGGCCCCGATCGAGGGCGCCGAGGGGCTCGTCGAGGAGAAGGACGCCCGGCTCGCGGGCCAGAGCGCGGGCCAAGGCCACGCGCTGACGCTGGCCGCCGGACAGGGTCTCGATCCTGCGGTCTTCGAAGTTCTCCAGGCGCACGCGGGCCAGCAGGGTC
This sequence comes from Methylobacterium sp. Leaf469, assembly GCF_001424745.1. Taxonomy (NCBI): domain Bacteria; kingdom Pseudomonadati; phylum Pseudomonadota; class Alphaproteobacteria; order Hyphomicrobiales; family Methylobacteriaceae; genus Methylobacterium; species Methylobacterium sp. Leaf469. Next base: position 394,707 of record NZ_LMRE01000023.1, on the reverse strand, counting down.
TTTACCCGGGCGCTCCTGTCCGTCCGGCTCAGACCATCGAGGCCGTAGGCGATGTTGCCCGCGACGGTCTTGTGCGGGAACAGGGCATAGGACTGGAACATCATGTTCACCGGCCGCCGATGCGGCGGCAGGCCTGCCAGATCCAGACCATCGACCCGGATGAGCCCGGTGCTCGGCGTCTCGAAACCCGCGATCAGACGCAGCAACGTGCTCTTGCCGCAGCCCGATGGCCCAAGCAGGCAGAAGAATTCCCCCGCCGCCAGGGCCAGCGACACATCCGCTACGGCGACCCCGTCGCCGAAACGCTTCGTGACTCCCTCCAGACCGAGGCGGGGCACCGAACCGGTATCGCCCAAGGTTCAACTGTCCTCCCGCAGAGCCTCGGCAACGCGGGCCTCCAGCAGGTCCGGCCGGCGGATCACGAGGGCACCGCGGGTGCGGTCGATGAGACCGTCGGCCGCCATGACGGTGAATTCGCGGGTCACCTGCTCGCGCCGGCAGCCGATGCGGGCGGCGAGCACGTGGTGATAGGGCGGTGGGGTCACGACGCGCGCGCCGTCCCCGCCCGTGCGCGGCACCGAGAGGCGGAGCAGTTCGGCGTAGAGGCGATGACGCAGATCGAGGAGCGCGTGCTCCATGATGCGGGTGTTGAGTTCGCGCACGCGTTTGGCGAGGAGGCGGAACAGCCGGTCGGCGATGGCCTCCGAGGCGAAGATCATCTGGCGGAAGATCGGCGCCGGCACCACGCAGACCTCGCCCCGCGTCAGCGCGGTGACGTTGGCCGAACGGCCGATGCCATCGAGTGCTGCGAGTTCGCCGAAGAACGCGCCGCCGCGCATCTCGCCGAGGATCACCTCCTTGCCGGATTGCGACCGGTTGAGGATGCGAACCTCGCCGGAGGCGAGAAAGTACACGTCGGTTGAGACGTCGTCGTAGTCGACCAGGACCTCGTTCTCGTCGAACCGGCGCCAATGACAGCGCGTCTCATAGGACGACAACTCGATTCCCGGTTCCTTGAAGAACGGGATTGTCGCCAGCCGACTCATCGAAAAAACTCCTGGTGGCGCCCTGCGCCCGATCCTGACCTCAAGGGGATCGCCGCCGATCCGGCATTCTAGCCCGGCACCTGACAGGTCCTTACCGCGCCGCGATGGTGACCGCCGGGTCTGGAGCGGTCAAGCCGCCGCCTCCCAGATCGGCGTGGATAGGCCCGCCCCGCGCCGATCCCGCCGCCTCGGAACGCGTCCGATCCGGCGCGCCGGCGGGGAAACCGTCCGGGAGGGTTCGAAACCGCGGTGCGACGCTTGCCACGGCCGGGGCACGGCGCCAGAACGCCGTCCATGCTGCGCGTCAACGACCTTACCTATCGCATCGGCGAGCGCCTGATCCTCGACGGCGCCACCTTCGTCATTCCGGACCGGGCCCGGGTCGGGCTCGTCGGCCGCAACGGGGCCGGCAAGACCACCCTGTTCCGGGCGATCCTCGGTGAGTTGCCGACGGAGGGCGGAACCGTGTCGATGCCCAAGGGCATGCGCATCGGCGCCGTCGCCCAGGAGGCCCCGGCCGGCCCCGAGACCCTGCACGCCGTCGTGCTCGCGGCCGACACCGAGCGCGCGCGCCTGATGGCGGATGCCGAACACGCCGACGGCCTGCGCCGGGCCGAGATCGAGACCCGGCTCGTGGACATCGAAGCGCATTCGGCACCCGCCCGCGCGGCGGCGATCCTGCACGGCCTTGGGTTCGATGCCGAGGCGCAGGGCCGCCCGTGCTCCGACTTCTCGGGTGGCTGGCGCATGCGCGTGGCCCTCGCCGCGGTGCTGTTCTCCGAGCCCGACCTGCTTCTGCTCGACGAGCCGACCAACTACCTCGACATCGAAGGCACCATCTGGCTGTACGACTACCTCGAACGCTATCCGCGCACGGCGGTGATCATCTCCCACGACCGGGACCTGCTGGACGAGTGCGTCGACCACATCCTGCACCTCGACCGGGGCAAGCTCGCGATCTACCGGGGCGGCTACACCTCGTTCGCCCGCCAGGTCGCCGAGAAGCGCACGCTCCAGGCCAAGGCGAAGGTGAAGCAGGACGCCGAGCGGGCGCATCTCCAGAGCTTCGTCGATCGGTTCAAGGCCAAGGCGACGAAGGCGCGGCAGGCGCAGTCCCGCGTCAAGCGGCTGGCCAAGATGGAAATCATCGCATCGGTGATCGAGGACGACGTGCCGGCCTTCCGCCTGCCGAGTCCGGAGCGGCCGCTCTCGCCGCCCATCGTCGCCATGGAGCGGGTCCAGGCCGGCTACCCCGACCGCATCGTGCTGTCGGGGCTCAACCTGTCCCTCGCCCCCGACGACCGCGTGGCCCTGCTCGGGGCGAACGGCAACGGCAAGTCGACCTTCTGCAAGCTCATCGGCGGACGCCTGCCGCCGTTGAGCGGGGAGATGCGCCGCTCGGGCAAGATGGAGGTCGCCTACTTCGCCCAGCACCAACTCGACGAGTTGCGCCCCGCCGAGAGCGCCTACGCCCATGTCCGAGACCTGATGCCGGACGTGCTGGAATCCAAGGCCCGCGCCGCCGCTGCGCGGCTCGGCTTCTCGGGCACGAAATCCGAAACGCCCGTCTCCCAGCTCTCGGGTGGCGAGAAGGCACGTCTCCTCATGGGCCTCGCGGCCTTCAAGGGGCCGCACCTGCTCATCCTCGACGAGCCGACGAACCACCTCGATATCGAGAGTCGGCAGGCCCTGGTCGAGGCGATCAACGATTACGAAGGGGCCGTGATCCTCGTGTCCCACGACCGCTTCCTGGTCGAGGCCTGTGCCGATCGGCTCTGGCTCGTCGCCAATGGCAGCGTGAAGGCCTTCGACGGCGACATGGACGATTATCGCCGCTTCGTCCTCGCCGGTCCCGAGCGGCCGGCGGAGAAGGAGGCGTCCGAGGCGGCCGGCGGGGTCAAGGCGGTGGAGCGGCGCTCCAATGCCGAACGCCGGGTGGCCCTCGCTCCCTTGCGCAAGAAGATCGAGGCGGTTGAGGCGCGCATGAAGAAGCTCGCCGAGGCCATGGCCAAGATCGACGCGGCGCTCGCCGATGGTACCGCGTTCCAGGCCAACGCCGCCAAGGCGGGCGAACTCGCGAAGATGCGCTCCGACGCCGCCAGCGCCCTCGAATCGGCCGAGGAGGAGTGGCTCGAGCTCAGCGGCGCCATCGAGGCCGCGGAAGCCTGACGGAGGCCTTGACCTGCGGCTCCGGCACCACACGGCCGAAGCGTTTGACCGGCGCCGGGGCTCCCCGGAGCCCATCGGTGTCACGAGCCATACGTTCGCCACATCGCCGGGCTTGAGGGTCGGGAACGGCGCTTTCTTAAGTGTGCGTTCACCGCGATGCGCGACCGTTCCGGCGCGGGCTCGCGGATCGGGGCGGCCTCAGGTTCGGGCACAAGTTGGTTGGGCGGTACCGTGCAGGGCACGGACGCCCGGGGGGAGCGGGTTCATGACGGTTCTGACGCTGCGGGCATCGAAGGCGGGGCTGATCGGGGCCGCCCTCGTGGCGGTCGCGCTCGGTGGGTGCGAGACCTATGGCAATGCCGGTGCGCCGAAGCAGTTCGCCGTCCTCGAGACCGACACCACGGGCGCCACCAACGTGAACATCGCCTCGCTCAGCGAAGTGATCCAGCGCAACCCGAACGATGCCGCCGCCTATGTCACGCGCGGCGCGGCCTATGCGCGCTCGGGCCAGTTCAACGACGCCATCGGCGATTTCACCAAGGCGGTGCAGATCGATCCGAACTCGGCCTCGGCCTACAACAACCGCGCGCTCGCCAACCGCCAGATCGGCCGCAACGACGCTGCGCTCGGAGATTTCTCCAAGGCCATCGCGGCGGACCCGAACTACGGCCCGGCCTATATCGGCCGCGCCAACGTGCTGCGCGCCCAGGGCGACCTCGAAGGCGCCGGCAACGACCTCAACCAGGCGATCCGCCTGACGCCGGAATCCGCCGAGGCCTATCACGCGCGTGGGCTCGTGCGGCAGAAGCAGAACCAGAACACCCAGGCCATCGGTGACTTCGACGCCGCCATCGACCGCAACCCGTTCGTCGCCGCTCCCTACGCCGCCCGCGGCCAGAGCCTGATTGCCACCAACCAGTTCGACAAGGCCATCGAGGACTACAACGCGGCGCTCAACGTCAACAACAAGGACGCGACGTCCTGGGCCTATCGCGGCGTCGCCTACGAGAAGTCCAACCGCCGCAAGGAGGCGATGGAGAGCTACCAGCGCGCCGCGCAGCTCGACCCCGGCAATCCCATCGCCAAGCAGGGCCTCGGGCGCGTCCAGGGCGGTGTGGGTTCGCTCTTCAACTGACGGCAGCCTCCGCTCGATAGCGGGCTCGGCCTGGTCCGGAGCAATCGAGCGGAGTTCTTGGGCCTCGGAGAGCCCCCGCCTGGGAAAGCTTGCCTGCCTCCGGGCAATCTCGGCTCGGAATTTACGGCTGAGGACATGTGCGGCATCGTGAAAACGCGGCAGGATCGCGCATCCATGGGAGCTCTCCGATGCTGCGTCGTCTGATCCTTGTCTGCCTTTTCGTCCCGACTGCCGCACCGGGCCTGGGCTGCCTTTCCGTGCGACGCGTTCTGGGGCGAGCGCAATGCCGTCTATGCCGAGGCCGGCTACTGCTTCAAGACGGCCCGCGGCATCAAGGCTTTCGGCAACGCCGATTGCCGCTACGACGAAATCCGCGATGTCCCGCTTTCCGCCCGCGATCGCGCGAAGATTGCCGATATCGTGCGTGAAGAGCAACGGAACGGCTGCCGGGACTGAGTCCCGGCCGTCCCATCGTCAGCCTTCGAAGGGTCGGGTCCGGCGATGCTCGCCGATGATCCGGCGCACGGTGCCGGTGGCCGAGCGATAGACCACCGTCTCGGTCTCGACGTGCCCTTGCTTGAACCGCACGCCTTTCAGGAGGGCTCCGTCCGTGACCCCCGTGGCCGCCACGATGACGTCGCCGCGCGCCATGTCGTGGAGCTCGTACTTCCGGTTCGGGTCGCTGATGCCCATCCGTGCCGCGCGCTCGCGCTTCTCGTGACTGTCGAGGATGAGCCGGCCCTGCATATGGCCGCCGATGCAGCGCAGCACCCCGGCGGCGATGACACCCTCGGGGGCGGCACCGATGCCGAGGTAGATGTCGGCGCCGGTCTCGTCCGGGCTGGTGGTGTGGATGATGGCGGCGATGTCGCCGTCCGAGATCAGGCGGATACCGGCGCCCGTCGCCCGCACGGCGGCGACCAGGGCCATATGCCGTGGCCGGTCGAGGATGATGGCGGTGATCTGGGCGGGGTCGATCCCCTTGTGGCGCGCCAGGGCGGCGATGTTGTCGGCCGGGCTGGCATCGAGATCGACGAGACCCGCCGGATAACCGGGGCCGATGGCGATCTTCTGCATGTAGACGTCGGGGGCGGCCAGCAAGGACCCGGCCTCGGCGAGCGCCATCACCGCGATGGCGCCGGGCATGTCCTTGGCGCACAGGGTGGTGCCTTCGAGGGGATCGACGGCGATATCGACCTTCGGGCCCGCTCCGGTGCCGAGGCGTTCACCGATGTAGAGCATCGGCGCCTCGTCGCGCTCGCCCTCGCCGATCACCACGGTGCCGTCGATGGGAAGCGTATTCAACTCGACCCGCATGGCATCGACGGCGGCCTGATCCGCCTCCCGCTCCTTGCCCTGGCCGCGCAGATGGGCGGCGGCGATGGCGGCGCGCTCCGTGACCCGTGCCAGTTCCAGGGCCAGGGTACGATCGACCGTACCGCCGGGGGGTGTCTTGCCGTACGCCATGGACCTGTCCGCGCCTCTCGCCGTTCGTGCGCTCTCTATGAACTAAAGTTCGAGAAACACTACTGTTCCGGGCGTTTTCTTCCGGTGTTCCAGCGAAATCTTGCGCCGGGCGCCTATTCCCGCTCGATCCGGATGAGTTGGGGCGCCTCCGCCAGCAGACCATCGGCCGCGATGGCGTCGAGGGCCGCGCGGATGGTTCCTTCGGTGGCCGCGTAGGTGATCAGCACGAGGGGTACGGGCTGGCCCGAGCGGCCGTGCGGGTCCTTGGAGGCCGCGCTCTCCGAACGGCGCTGCAGGATGCTCTCGATGGAGATGTCGCGCTCGGCCATGCGGGTGGCGACACCCGCGGCGACGCCGGGCCGGTCGTGGACCGTGAGGCGGATGTAGTAGCCGCCTTCGTGCCGCTGCATGGCGACGCGCTGGGAGGGGCCGAGATCCGCGTTGGGTCGGCCGAAGGTCGGGCGGTTTACGTTCGCCGCGATGTCGGTGATGTCGGAGACGACCGCCGAGGCCGTGGCCTCGCCGCCGGCACCGGGGCCGATGAGGGTGAGTTCACCGACCGCGTCGGCGTCGATCGTTACCGCGTTGGTGACACCCATCACCTGGGCGATGGCCGAGGATTTCGGCACCATGGTCGGGTGTACGCGCTGCTCGATCCCGCCCTCTGCGACCTGAGCGACCCCAAGCAGCTTGATGCGGTAGCCCAGCTCCTCCGCCATGGTGAGGTCGAGGGGCTGGATCGCCGAGATGCCCTCCACCGACACGCCCTCGGCGTCGATCTCCACGCCGAAGGCGAGGCTCGTGAGGATGGCGAGCTTGTGGGCGGTGTCGAAGCCCTCGACGTCGAAGGTCGGGTCGGCCTCGGCGTAGCCGAGGGCCTGCGCATCCTTGAGGCAGGCCTCGAAGGTCAGGCCCTCGCGCTCCATCCGCGTGAGGATGTAGTTGCAGGTGCCGTTCATGATCCCGTAGACGCGCGACACGGCGTTGCCCGTGAGCCCCTCGCGCAGGGCCTTGATCACCGGGATGCCGCCGGCGACGGACGCCTCGTAGGCGAGGCTGACGCCCTTCGCTTCCGCCGCCCGGGCCAGGGCGGCGCCGTGCCGCGCCAGCAACGCCTTGTTGGCCGTGACCACGTGCTTGCCGGCCGCGAGTGCCGCTTCCACCGTGGCTTTCGCCGGACCCTCGGCGCCACCGATGAGCTCGACCACGCAATCGATGTCCGGGCTCGCGGCAAGTGCCACGGGGTCGTCGAACCAGGTGACGCCCGTCAAGTCGAGACCGCGGTCTCGGCCTCGATCACGCGACGACACGGCGGCGACCCGGACCTCGCGGCCGCTGGCGGCAGCGAGCGCGTCGGCCCGGCGGGCGACCATGCGGACCACGGCGGCACCGACGGTGCCGAGGCCGGCGACTCCGAGGCGGAGGGGCTGTTTCATGGCGCGCGATCCGTCATCTTCCAGTGGCCCGTCCAGGGCTTGCCCGGCACAGGGCGACCGTCCACGGGGCATTCCGTTCGCCCCGGTCGGGAGCGGCGGGCTCTTCTGCAACGAATTTCCAGGGGGTGCAACAAACCCGCCGACGGCGTGCTCAAGCCTTCCGTGCGCCGTGGCGAAGGGCTGTCACGAGGAGCCCGTAGAGGACGCCGGCATTGAGGACATGCCATAGGAAATGCGTGCCCAGAGGTACGCTCGCGCACAGGCTCCGGTCGAGGGTCCGGAAAGCCAGGGAGACGCCAAACAGGGCGGCGATGCCGAGGAGCGCCCGCCCGGCCCCGTGCCGCGCCGGTGCTTGAGGGATTCCGTGCGAGCGGGCGAGACCGGCGCCGACGCCGAAGAGCGCCAGGATCGCCGGGACGTAACCGATGGAGCCGTTGCTGACGGCATCGACATCGCTGCCGCTCAAGGCCGTCAACGCCGGTTCCAGACCGAAGCCGACCCCAGCGAACAGCAACGTCAGACCCAGGGCCGGCCCCGCCCCGAGATCGAAGAAGCGCCGCAAGGCCAGGAAGAAGTAGGCGTGGATGAACAGCGCGATGGGAACGACGTCTACCAAGAGCGACCAGCGTACCGCCAGGGTATGGAATAGGAACGAGCCGAGGCCGACCAGGGCGACGAGTCCGGCCAGCATTCGCACGGGAGCGTCGGGTCGCCTGCCCCTCCCCTCGTGCCGCATCACCGCGAACGCGGCCGCCAGGAAGGCCGCGTTCGAGACCGCGTTGATGGGCTCGGCCCAGAATGTCGCGTCGGTTCGCTCGCAATAGGCCTGGAGCGGCGCGAACCACGTGTCGGGCATATCCTTTTTCCCCGGTCCATCTTCGACTTCGCGATCGCCCCGACGGCTTGCCACCGCTGCGCGAAGCCCCGATGACGGGCGACGCCGAGGTTCAGGACATCAAGCCCCATGCGGATCGTCACGTGGAACGTCAATTCCATCAAGCAGCGGGTCGGCCACCTCGTGGCGTTTCTCGACGAGGCCAAGCCCGATGTGGTCTGCCTCCAGGAACTGAAATGCCAGGACGAGGCATTCCCGCGCGCCGAGATCGAAGGGGCGGGGTATGCCGTCGAGACCCTGGGGCAGAAGGCCTATAACGGCGTCGCCCTGCTGGTGCGGGCCCCCCTCGTGCTGAGCGAGGTCCGGCGCGGCTTGCCCGGCGACGAGACCGACGAGCAGGCCCGGTACATCGAAGGCCTGATCACGGGGGACGATACGGCACCCGTGCGGGTCGCCTCGCTCTACCTGCCCAACGGCAATCCCGTCGACAGCCCGAAATACCCCTACAAGCTCGCGTTCCTGGAGCGCCTGCGGCACCACGCCCGCGATCTTCTGACCAGCGAGGAGGCCGTGGTGCTCGCAGGCGACTACAACGTCATCCCAGAGCCCGAGGACGCGTCCGATCCGGCGGCCTGGGTGAATGACGCGCTCTTCCTGCCCCAGACCCGTGCGGCTTTCCGCACGCTCCTGGCCGAGGGCTACACCGAGGCTTTACGGGCCTGCGATCCGAAGCCCGGCCTCTACACGTTCTGGGATTATCAGGCCGGTGCCTGGAACCGGAATGCCGGCATTCGCATCGATCACCTCCTGCTCTCGCCCCGGGCCGCCGATCGCTTGGTCTCGGCCTCGGTACAAAAGCATCTGCGCGGGCTGGAAAAACCGTCCGACCACGTACCGGTGACGGTGGAACTCGCCTGACCTGCATCCCGCTCGGGTCGGTTTTTCCTGAACCAAGGGGCCGGTGGCGGGTTGCCACGCCGCGTCCCTCTGGAACAGGAGCCTTCCCACGTGAAACTCTACGGTACCGGCTACTCCCCTTACGTCCGCAAGGTCCTCGTGGCGCTTGCCGAGAAGGGTCAGAGCGCCGAGCACATTCCCTTGTTCTTCCACGATCCCGACGCCGACTTTCAGTCCGCCAGCCCGCTCGGCAAGATCCCGGCCATGGACGACGACGGTTTCCTCCTCGCGGATTCGTCCGCAATCCTGTTCTACATCGAGGCGAAACATCCGACTCCGCCGCTGTTGCCAACGGAAGCCAAGGCACGCGGCCGGGCGGTCTGGTTCGACAAGTTCGGCGATACGGAAATGTTTCCGGTGATCATCGCCCCCTTCGCCAACCGGGTCGTGAAGCCCAAATTGCTGGGCCAGCCGGGCGACGAAGCCGCTGTCACGAAGGCGCTGAACGAGGATCTGCCGAAGATTTACGATTACCTCGAAGCGCAGATCGACGGGCCGTACCTTGTGGGCGACGCTTTCAGCATCGCGGATATCTCGGTGGTGACCGGCTTCCACAACCTGCACCTGGCCGACGAGAAGGTCGATGCCGTGCGTTGGCCCAAGCTCGCCCGCTACGTCGCCACGACCCTGGAGCGTCCGTCCTTCATCACGGCGCTCGCGGCGCGCACGAACCCGTAGGCCGGACGGCCCGACGCTGCGGCTTGTACCTCAGCGTCGGCGCCGGGCCGATCCGGTGACCTGGGCCTGCGCCTGGAGGGCCTGTGCCTGGGCGGTCAGGCGGTCGTCCTCGCTCGCGGCCGTCCAGGCCTTGTCGTACAGGGTGACGATCCAGTCGTCCTTACGGCCCTGCGCGGCCTCGCGCGCCAGGGAGAGCCACATCAGACCGCGGGCGCGCTGCTTCGGCACGCCCTGGCCGTTGATGAGGAGTTCGCCGAGGAGCGCCTGAGCCGGGGCGTGGCCCTTCTCGGCCGCGAGGTTGAACCACCGCGCGGCCTGGCGCGGATCGGCCTCGACGCCGGTGCCGTCGAGGTAGAGCCGGGCGAGGTTGTACTGGGCGTTCGGGTCGCCGAAATACGACGCCGCGTAGTTGAACATGTCGTAGGCGCGCTCGGGGTTGGGGCGCACGTAGGTGCCCTTGATCCCGTCGAGGAAGTAGGCGCCCAAAGCCGTGAAGGCGCTGGCCATCACGCCCGAATTCTGAGCGTCGGGCCCGTCGTCGGTGGTGTCGTCGGCGATGCGCGAGAAGAACTCGAACGCCTTGAGGTCGTCGTGGGGCACGCCGTCGCCCTCGGCGTACATGCGGCCGAGCTTCCACAGGGCGAGGGCGTGGCCCTGGCCGGCGGCGTATTCGAGGGCACGCGCGGCGCCTTCCTTGTCGCCGGCGTTGTAGTCGCGCACGCCCGAGCGCAGGGCCTCGCGGGCGGTGCGATAGCCCGCCGGGGGCACAGGTGTGCGTGCAGTGGCGTCGAGCGCCTCCACGGGCATTCCGCACAGGAACAGGAGCCCGGCCGCCATGGCGACGCGCAGCCGTCCGCGCGTCGGCCGATCCGGGGCGGCCCGGTCCGGCCGCACGGGGCGGCCGAGGGCGGTCCTAGATGTCGGCATAGGTGTGCGTCTCCTCGGCGCCGCCCGGATGGGTCACCGCGCCGTCCACGGCAGGACCGACGGTCTGCATGTACTTCCACAGGTAGCCGGACGTCGCCGAGTTGGTCCGCGGCGTCCAAGCGGCCCGGCGCGTGGCGAACTCCTCGTCGCTCACGGCGACGTCGAGGGTGCCGTTGATCGCATCCAGGGTGATGACGTCGCCGTCCCGGATCAGGCCGATGGGGCCGCCGATGGCGGCTTCCGGCCCGACATGGCCGACGCAGAACCCGCGCGTCGCGCCCGAGAACCGGCCATCGGTGATGAGGGCGACCTTGTCGCCCATGCCTTGGCCGTACAGAGCCGCGGTGGTCGAGAGCATCTCGCGCATGCCGGGGCCGCCCTTCGGGCCCTCGTAGCGGATGACCAGAACCTCGCCTTCCTTGTAGGTGCGCTTCTGGACCGCTTCGAAGCAGGCCTCCTCGCCATCGAACACCCGGGCCGGGCCGGTGAAGACCTGGGCGGATGCCGGCATGCCCGCGACCTTCACGATGGCGCCCTCGGGGGCGAGGTTGCCGCGCAGGCCGACGACGCCGCCCGTGGGTGTGAGGGGCGTGTTGGCGGCCCGCACCACGTCCTGGTCCGGGTTCCAGTGCACCCGCTCCATGTTCTCCGCCATGGTGCGGCCGGTCACCGTCATGCAGTCGCCGTGCATGAAGCCGTGGTCGAGGAGCGTCTTCATGAGAAGCGGGATGCCGCCGACCTCGAACATGTCCTTGGCGACGTAGCGCCCGCCCGGCTTCAGGTCGGCGATGTAGGGCGTGCGCTTGAAGATCTCGGCGACGTCGAACAGGTCGAACTTGATGCCGCATTCGTGCGCGATGGCCGGCAGGTGCAGGGCCGCGTTGGTGGAGCCGCCCGAAGCGGCCACCGCCGCCGCCGCGTTCTCGAGGCTCTTGCGGGTGACGATGTCGCGCGGACGGATGTTCTTGGCGATGAGCTCCATCACCTTCTCGCCCGCCGTCATGCAGAATCTGTCGCGGATCTCGTAGGGAGCCGGGGCACCGGCCGAGTATGGCAGCGCCAGACCCATGGCCTCGGAGACGGTCGCCATGGTGTTGGCGGTGAACTGGGCGCCGCAGGCGCCGGCCGAGGGGCAGGCGACCTGTTCCAGCTCGTCGAGGTCGTCGAGGGACATATCGCCCACCGCGACCTTGCCCACGGCCTCGAACAGGTCCTGCACCGTGACGGGCCGACCCCGGAACGAGCCGGGCAGGATCGAGCCGCCGTAGATGAAGATCGACGGCACGTTGAGGCGCACCATGGCCATCATCATGCCGGGCAGGGACTTGTCGCAGCCGGCCAGCCCCACGAGGGCGTCGTAGGCGTGGCCGCGCATGGTGAGTTCGACGGAATCGGCGATGACTTCGCGGGACGGCAGGGAGGCGCGCATGCCGGCATGCCCCATGGCGATACCGTCGGTGACCGTGATGGTACAGAACTCGCGCGGGGTGCCGTTGGCGGCCGAAACCCCCTTCTTCACGGCCTGGGCCTGACGCATCAGCGAGATGTTGCAGGGCGCCGCCTCATTCCAGCACGAAGCCACGCCGACGAGCGGCTGATGGATCTGCTCCTTGGTGAGGCCCATGGCATAGAGGTACGAGCGGTGGGGCGCGCGCTCGGGTCCCTCCGTCACGTGACGGCTCGGAAGCTTGGACTTGTCGGTGGTGCGCGCGTCCATGGTCAATCTCGCCGCCCCGGCCTGCTACGCTTGGACATGAGGTCCGGTCGTCCGGTGTGCCGCACGACCCCACGCGGGTGGCGTGCGAACCCACGTGGTTCACTCGTCGAATGACTCGGAACTCTGCGGTAAATCGTTGGGGGGACTACCGTTTACCGCACGGCATGAGGTGGTCCCGGTTTATGGCGGGATCGCGGCGGGGGCTGGCGCCTCCCAAGGCAAAGTCTGGATGGTTTTGGGGTGTTGCGACCTCGCCACAGCCACGCTTTGGTCCGGTGCGACCGCGCGAAGGACCTTCGGAGGAGGATGAAATTCCAAGCCGCAATCATGAAGAAGCCCGGAGCGTGCGGGACGCGCCGGGCCGGATTCAGAGGTTCGCGGGGTTTCGGTATCAGGGGCGTTTGCGCATCCGCAGGATCTTGAAGAAGCCACCCGGGAAGGTCGGGGCGACGCCGATGAACTCGACGCCGTTGGTGCGGGCCCAGGCCTCGATCCGTGTGGATTTGAAGTCGGACGACCACCCGATCTTGGTGCAGAGCGGGGCGACGATCTCCTCGACCTTGGCCATAGGCCCGTCCGTCTGACCGAAATGGTTGGCGAGCACGATTTCGCCGCCCGGCCGCACCACCCGCAGGAACTCCGATAGGGCGCCTTCCGGATCCGGCACCAGGGTGATGAGGAACTGGGCCACCACGGCGTCGAAGCTAGCATCGGTGTAGCCGAGGCGGCAGACGTCCATCACCTGGAGACCGCGCACGTGGGTGAGGCCGCGCCGGAGCACCTTGGCGCGGGCGCGCTTCAGCATGTCCTCGGACAGATCGACTCCGCAGACGAAGCTGGTGCGCGGGTAGTACCCCAGGGAGAGGCCGGTGCCGACGCCGGCTTCGAGGATGCGCGGGCCGCAGGCCACGGCCGCTTCCACGGCGTCGCGGGCGGCGGGTTCGGTCAGCTTGTCGTAGACGACGTCGTAGACCGGCGCCCAGCGGGCATAGGCCTTGCGCATCAGGGCGGTGCTCGGACCGGCCTCCCGCGGCTCGCTCAGCATGTCGATCTCGAAGTCCTGTGGGAAGTGGAAGAGTGGGTCAGGCCGCCTGCGCGGCTCCAGCCTGCAACGCGTCGATGCGCCGGATGGTGCCACCGCCGAGCACCCGCGCACGCGGGCCGTCATCCGCGTAGATCACACAGGCCTGGCCCGGCGAGACGCCGTCTTCGGGCGTCGCCAGAACGACCTCGGCGGTGCCGGCGGCGGTGTCGAGGGTGAGATGGGCCGGGCGCGGCTCCCGGGTCGACCGGACCCGCACGGCCACGGACAGATCGACCGGCACGCTTTCGGACAGCCAATTCACGTCGGTGAGACGAATGCGACTGGTGGCCAGGGCCTCGCGCGGGCCGACGACGACACGGGCGGTGTCGGGCTCCAGACGCACCACGTAGAGCGGTTCGCCGACGGCGAGGCGCAGGCCCCGGCGCTGGCCGACGGTGTAGTGGACGATGCCCTCGTGGCGACCGAGGATCCGGCCGGCGAGATCGACGATATCGCCGGCCCGGGCAGCGTCCGGGCGCAGGCGGGCGATGACGTCGGCGTAGCGCCCTTGCGGCACGAAGCAGATGTCCTGACTGTCCGCTTTCTGTGCGACCGACAGGCCGAGCTCATGGGCGAGGCGCCGGGTCTCGTCCTTCGGCAATTCACCCAAGGGAAAGCGCAGGAAATCGAGCTGCTCGCCCGTGGTGGCGTAGAGGAAATAACTCTGGTCGCGGGCGGGATCGAGGGCGCGGTACAGGCCGCGTCCGCCCTGCGGCATGGGCCGGCTCGCGACGTAATGGCCCGTCGCCAGGGCGTCCGCATCAAGGTCGCGCGCCGTGGCGAGGAGATCGCGGAACTTGATGGACCGGTTGCACTCGACGCATGGGATCGGCGTCTCGCCCGCGAGGTAGCTCTCGGCAAACCTGTCGATCACCGATTCCCGGAACCGATCCTCGTAATCGAGGACGTAATGCGGGATCTCGAGGACTTCGGCGACCCGGCGGGCATCGTGAATGTCCTGGCCGGCGCAGCAGGCGCCCTTGCGATGGGTCGCTGCACCATGATCGTAGAGCTGGAGCGTGATGCCGACGACGTCGTAGCCCTGGCGCTTCAGGAGGCCGGCCACGACGGAGGAATCGACGCCGCCGGACATGGCGACGACGACACGCGTCTCGTGCGGGGCCTTGGGAAGATCGAGGGAATTCATCGCGCCAGGTTTCACCGACGGGGCCGGTCCGGTCCCGGTCGCGAGTCTATAGCGTTCCTTGCGCCCGAGTTCCAGGGATAGGGCCGGCAGGGCCGATCGCCACCGGAACGGACTCGGGCCGCGCCTTCGAAGAGCGCGCGTCTCTAGGAACGAAACGGCTTACGCGAAGTCGGGCATCCCGCTGCAGACCCGGCAAGTTCTGCCGGGCGACGCGCAGATTTCGCCGGATCGCCTTCGGGCCGCTGCGAAAAAATCTCGTCTTTACAAGATATTGACTGGTTCGGGAGGCTGGCGCGTCCCTTGCTCCAGGATCCGACAAGGAGACCTTGGACCCATGGCGCAGACGTTCCTCGAAACGGATTTTCTCCTGCGCCGTGCGACGCCGACCGCCCCCCGTGTTTCGGCGCAAGCCCCGGCACGGGCCGCTTTCGTCGTTTGTGATCCCGAACCGTCCCGTGCGACTGTGGCCACCCGGTCCCAGGACGTCCGTACACCGGACGCCCGTACGCAGACCGCCCGGGCCGAGCTTGCCCGCGCGAACATCGCCAGCCGATCCGAGCGAGCCCGGACGCCGGACATCGACACGGGGCAGACCCGGACCACGGAACGGACCAAGGCCGGGCCATCGAGGATCGATTCATCCGAGGCTGAAAGCTCACCGGCGCCCGTTCGAGCCGTGCGTGACGTGCCGGCTCCTCCGGCGAAGGTCTCGACAAAGGCGAATGCCGGCCCATTCGGCGAGGCTGGGGCTGGGACGAACGCCCTGTCGCAGGACCGGGCAGGCGTCGTCGCCCCCGTTCCGGCCGGCGCTGCGGGCTCCCCCGAGGCGGGCATGGCCGGGGCGGTCCTCGCCAGTTCGGATATCGCGGCGATCACCGGCCCCTCGGAAGTGGGTGCCGGCGACGGGACGGAGGAGGACACGGACCCCGCCGGGCTGTCGGCCGACGAGCCGGCCATCTCCCTCATGGGCTTCGGCGTTCTGCCCGCGCCCCCTCCGCCCCAGCCCATGCTCCAAGTAGGACCCGGCCAAGGGGGACAGACATCCGTCGCTGGGGACGCGGTGTCGGGGGGGCAGGATGCGGCGGGTCAGGCCTCAGCCGTGACCGGGCAAGTCTCGTCCTCGACGGGTCAGCTCCAGCTTCCATCCGGGAGCGTCCCGTCGCCCAGGGGCGAGGCGCCCGCCGCCGCTGGGCAGAATACCCTTGCCCGGCCGGACATATCGGCGGCCGGAACGTTCGATCCGGCACTCGGCGGCAAGTCCGATGCGGCGGTGGCCGTGCACGAGGCGTTCGGCAGCGCCGAGCCCGTCGCGGCGTTCGCCATGCCCGAAGGGTTGTCCGCCGTCCGGGAGAATTTCGATGCGCTCGTGCCGGGCTTCTCGGCCGCGCCCGCCGCAACGGCGGCGTCCGGTGCGTCGGTCACGGCCGCCCCCGCGCCGCAAGCCGCCGCGCCCGCCGTACCGTTGGGAGCCGTGCCGATGACCATCGGCCTACGCTCACTTCAGGGTTCGAACCATTTCGAGATCCGGCTCGATCCCGGTGAACTCGGACGCATCGACGTCAGCCTCGACATCGACAAGGAGCGCGGGACGGTGATGGCACATCTCGTCGTCGACCGCATCGAGACCCTCGCCCTGCTCCAGCGCGATGCCGGCAGCCTGCAGCAGGCCCTTTCGCAGGCCGGCCTCGACGCCCCTGAGGCCAACATCAGCCTGTCCCTGCGCAGCGACACGCAGTCCGGCGGCCAGGGCACGGAGAACCAGGGCTCCGATGGGCGCCGCCCCGATGGCCGCTCCGGTGGACCCGGCCTTTCCCACCAGCCCGAGGGCCGCGCCGCCCTCGAAGCCATCCCCGTACGCACCCTGAGGGGCCTGACCGGCCTCGACATCCGAATCTGAAGGGGCATCCGATATGTCATCCGGCATCAGCAGCTTGGCGAACACCGCCGCGTCGGCGAGTTCGACCACCAGGACGTCCGCCCAGGAGATCGCGGGCAACTTCACGCAATTCCTGACGCTGCTGACGACGCAGCTCAAGAATCAGAATCCCCTCGACCCGATGGACACCAACCAGTTCACCCAGCAGCTGGTGCAGTACGCGGGCGTCGAGCAGCAATTGAAGTCCAACGATCGCCTCGACTCGATCCTCACCAATGCCAAGGCGTCGAGTTCGGCTTCCGCCACGGGCTTCATCGGCCAGACCGTGACCGCCGACGGCAAGACCGCCGATCTGGCCGGCGGCTCGGCCACCTGGACCCTGACGCCCTCGCGCGCCGCCACCCAGGCGACCATCACCATCACGGATGCCCAGGGCAACGTGGTGGCGACGCAGAGCAAGGCCATGCCGGCCGGGGCGCAGAGCTATGTATGGGACGGGCGGGCATCCACGGGGATGAGCGCGCCGTCGGGAACCTATTCCATCAAGGTCGATGCCCGCGACGCGACGGGGACCCAGGTGAACGTCGATACGCAGATCACCGGCAAGGTCGACGGGATCGATCTCAGCGGCACCGCACCGGTCCTCCTGATCGACTCTGCACGGGTTCCGATCGGCAGCGTGCGGAGCATCGGAACAGGGTTGTCCACATGAGCGTCGAGACGAATCAGATGCAATCGTTCCGCTTCAACATATTTTAAGTGGAGGCAAGTAGCTTCCAATCTCGACAGGTCAGTCGAGTTGTAGAGCGTATCATGACCGAACCAAGCCGCCCGAGAGTGAAGTATGTGATCGGGCCTGATGGTAGTCCATTAACCATTGCCGATCTTCCCCCGACGACTACCCGCCGTTGGGTGATCCGTCGCAAGGCCGAGGTGGTCGCCGCCGTGAGGGGTGGCCTGCTCAGCCTGGAGGAGGCCTGCCAGCGCTATACCCTCACCACCGAGGAGTTCCTCAGCTGGCAGTTCTCCATCGACCAGCACGGCCTTGCCGGCCTGCGCACCACGCGCATCCAGCATTACCGGCACTGACGAATCGGATCTGACCGGGACCGCCTCGTCCGACGGGGAAAGCGCCCGCCGATCCTCTCGAAAGACCGCGCCCCCCAGGGGACGCGGTTTTTTCGTGTTTTCGGGGGCGCTCGTTCGGATTCCCGCGATGGTCTCCGCATCGTTAACCGCTCGCTAACCACGGCCTGGGCAAATTTTGCCGGGCGGGGGCGGGGTGTCCGCCACGCTTGTTCGGGTGGGTGCGTCGCGCGGTGAAATCGGTTCTCGAACTGGTGATGAAGTTGGGGCCGGCGCGGTTGGCCGCCATGGCCGCCGTCACCATGACGCTGATCGGTTTCTTCGCCTTCGTGATCCTTCGCGTCTCGAAGCCCGACATGGGCGTGCTGTTCGCCGACCTGTCCATATCCGACTCCTCCGCGGTGATCCGCGACCTCGATGCGCGGGGCATCAAGTACGAGACCAAGGGCGATGCCGGTCAGACCATCATGGCTCCCCGCGCCGATCTTCCCCGCCTGCGCATGGATCTTGCCGGCAAGGGGCTGCCGGGCCAGGCGGGTGTGGGGTACGAGATTTTCGACAAGGGCGATGCGTTCTCGTCCACCAACTTCGTCCAGAACGTGAACCACCTGCGGGCCCTCGAGGGGGAACTGTCCCGCTCCATCCGCGCCATCGGCCGGGTCCAGGCCGCGCGCGTCCACCTCGTGATCCCCGAGCGGCGCCTGTTCGACCGTGACCGCGAGACGCCGAGCGCCGCCATCGTGCTCAAGCTCATGGGCGACCTGGATCCGTCCCAGGTGCGCGCCATCCGCCACCTCACCGCCTCGGCGGTGGAGGGGCTCAAGCCCGAGCGGGTCTCCATCGTCGACGAGCGCGGCCGACTTCTCGCCGATGGCGCCCGTGACGCGGAGGCCGACAAGGGGCTGGGGCTCGAGGAGAAACAGGTCGGCCTCGAACGGCGCCTGCGCGCGCAGATCGAGGAGATCGTCGCCGGCATCGTCGGTGCCGGTCGCGCCCGGGTGCAGGTCAGCGCCGAACTCGACGTCAACCGCATCGAGAGCCGCTCCGAGAGCTTCGATCCCGAGAGCCGCGTGGTGCGCTCGACCCAGACCCGCAGCGAGACCTCCCTGACGGGTGGGACCGAGGGGGCCGTCAGCGTCGGCAACGAACTGCCCGGAGCCAATCAGCCGGGCGCCGCCCCGGCCCAGAAGGATTCCACGAACAAGAACGAAGAGACCACCAACTACGAGATCTCGCGGGTGACCAAGACCGAAGTTGTCGAGGGCGGCCGGGTCAAGCGGCTCTCCGTGGCGGTCCTCGTCGACGGAGCCTACGTTCCGGGGGCCGACGGCAAACCCACCTACCAGCCGCGCCCGGCGGCCGAAGTCGAACGCATCACGACCCTGGTGCGCACGGCCATCGGCTTCGACAAGGCGCGCGGCGATCAGGTCGAGGTGGTCAACCTTCGCTTCGCGGAGGCTCCGGCCCCGCCCGAGTTCATCGAGCCGAGCCTCGTCCAGTCCCTGATGTCTCCCTCCAAGGAGGACGTCATGCGCATCGTCGAGCTGACGGTCCTGGCCATGCTGACCCTCATCGTGCTGCTCGCCGTGGTGCGTCCGCTCCTGCGCAGGGTGCTCACCGCCGAGCCCGTCGCCATCGCACTGGTGGCCGGCCCGTCCGCGAGCACCGGCGACCCTGCGCTGGATGCGATGATGGCGCCACGCGACAACCCGACCGCTCGCCTCGTCGATTTCGCCAAGATCAACGGCCAGGTTCAGGCCGAAACCGTGCAACGAGTGGTCGACATGGTCCGTGCCAGCCCCGGCGAGACCGTCGAGGTCCTGCGCAACTGGATCAACGACAACTGAGATCCGCCTAGCCTTTCGCGCGTCGTCCCTAAGGAGTTGAGGCCATGTCCTCGGGTTTGAACATCGCGGCGGAACTGGCCAATGCCGGCGGAGCGGCCTTCGCCGCCATGCCCGGCACCCAGCGCGCCGCCGCCCTCCTCCTGCTGCTCGGCGATACCGAAGGTGCGCCGATCTGGCAGATGCTCGACGAGGACGAGGTCAAGAAGGTCTCGCACGCCATGGTCCAGCTCGGCTCCCTCGAGGCCGAGACCGTGGAGAAACTCATCGTCGATTTCGTTTCGCGCCTGTCGTCGGGCGGCGGCATCACGTCGAACTTCGAGCGGACCGAATCGCTTCTCCTCAAGATCTTTCCGCAGGATCAGGTTTCCTCGATCATGGCCGAGATCAAGGGGGCCTCGGGCAAGCGGGTCTGGGCGAGCCTGACCCAGATCGATCCCGAGATCCTCGCCTCGTTCCTGCGCAACGAGTACCCGCAGACGGTGGCCGTGGTTCTCTCGAAGGTCCGCTCGGAATACGCCGCCAAGGTGCTGACCATCCTGCCCGAGGATTTCGCCATCGACGTCTTGAACCGGATGCTGCGCATGGAGACGGTGCAGAAGGAGGCCTTGCGCCACATCGAGGAGACCCTGCGCGTCGAGTTCGTCTCGACCATCGCCCAGACGACGCGGCGCGACGCCCACGAGCTCATGGCCGATGTGTTCAACGCCTTCGACCGCCAGACGGAAGGCCGCTTCCTCGCCGCCCTCGATCAGGCCAACCGCGGGTCGGCGAAGAAGATTCGCCAGCTGATGTTCACCTTCGAGGATCTGCTGAAGCTCGATCCGGGCAGCGTGCAGACCCTCCTGCGCAAGATAGACAACGATACCCTGTGCCGGGCCCTGAAGGGGGCGGAGGAGCGCGTGCGCGGCTTCTTCCTGTCGAACATGTCCACCCGGGCGGCCAAGAACATCACCGACGAGATGGGATCGCTCGGGCCGATCCGCCTCAAGGAGGTCGACGAGGCCCAGGCCAAGATGACCGAACTCGCCAAGGACCTGGCCGAGAAGGGCGAAATCATGATCGCCAAGTCGAGCGGTGAAGAGGAACTGGTCTATTGAACGCCCGTCCCTTCCTGTTCGACACCGACTTCCGGCCCCGCC
Source organism: Methylobacterium sp. Leaf469 (assembly GCF_001424745.1). Taxonomy (NCBI): domain Bacteria; kingdom Pseudomonadati; phylum Pseudomonadota; class Alphaproteobacteria; order Hyphomicrobiales; family Methylobacteriaceae; genus Methylobacterium; species Methylobacterium sp. Leaf469. Next base: position 374,161 of record NZ_LMRE01000023.1, on the reverse strand, counting down.
CCGCCAGCGTCGCCTCGCCCAAGGACGATGCGGCCCTGGCCGAGGCGGTGGCCGACGCCTACGCCCGTGGCGTGCAGGAGGGCCGCGCCCAGACCGAGATGCAGGCGCAGGGTCGCATGGCCGATGCCCTTACGCGCCTCGGGCTCGCCGCGGCCGGATTGCTCGGCCAGGCGGACGCACGCGACGCCGAGCGCGAGGCGCAGACCATGGATTTCGCCGTGGCGCTGGCCCGGCGCATCGCCGGCGAGGCCCTCGATGCGCAGCCCCTGGCCGCCATCGGCGATGCGGCCCGTTCCGCCCTGCAGCATCTGCGCGGCGTGCCTCACCTCGTGGTCCGCGTCCACGAGAGCCTCGTCGACGAAGCCGAAGCCCTGGTGAAGCGTCTGGCGCGCGAGCGTGGCTTCGAGGGCCGCCTCGTGGTTCTCGGGGAACCCGACCTCGCTCCGGGGGATGCCCGGATGGAATGGGCCGACGGCGGTGTGGTGCGCGACCGCGCCCGCATCGAAGCCGCCGTGCTCGATGCCCTCGGCCTCAACGCCTGATCCTTTGAAAGCCAGACCATGTCGGACGATTTCACCCTGCCGCAGCTCAATGGAATGGATGCGTCCTTCGATGGACTCGGCACCGAATCCATCCGTGAGGCGCCGACCACACCCAAGAGTGCAGCCGACCTCGAACAGGTCTTCGACGTGCCCGTGGTGGTCTCGGCGGTGCTCGGCTCCTCGCGCATGCCCATCGGTGATTTGCTGCGGCTCCAGCCCGGTGCCGTGCTCGAACTCGACCGCAAGGTCGGCGAGGCCATCGACATCTTCGTCAACAACCGCCTCGTCGCCCGTGGCGAGGTCGTCCTCGTGGAGGAGCGCCTCGGCGTGACCATGACCGAGATCATCAAGAACGATCACTGACCATTCCCGGCCCACCGCGCGCCCCCGCGAGGCCCCGACACGGAGACCTTGAGCCATGCGGCTTCTCATCATCGGACGCCTCAACGGCGAACTCGTCACCGCCTCCAAGATCGCCATGAACCGGGGAGCGGCGGTCACCAACGCCGAGAGCTTGCCGCAGGGACTGGCTGTGCTGCGGGCCAAGGGCGCCGACCTCATCATGATCGATGTCGGTCTGCCGATCCGCGAACTCGTCACCGCGCTCACCGACGAACGCATCCGCACGCCCGTGATCGCCTGCGGCATCGCCACCGACGCCAAGGCGGCGGTGGCGGCCATCCAGGCGGGCGCACGCGAATACATTCCCCTGCCCCCCGACCCCGAGCTCATCGCCGCGGTGCTGCAGGCGGTCTCCGAAGACGGGCGTGCCTTCGTCTGGCGGGATGCTTCCATGGAGCGGGTGGTGAAGCTCGCCGAACAGGTCGCCCGCTCGGAGGCGTCCGTGCTCATCACCGGCGAGAGCGGCACCGGCAAGGAGGTGCTGGCCCGTCACGTCCACGGCAAGTCGAACCGCACGGCCAAGCCCTTCGTCTGCGTCAATTGCGCGGCGATCCCCGAGGCGCTCCTCGAATCCGAGCTGTTCGGCCATGAGAAGGGTGCCTTCACCGGCGCGGTCGCCCGCCGCATCGGCCGCTTTGAGGAAGCCAGTGGCGGCACCCTCCTCCTCGACGAGATCTCGGAGATGGACGTACGGCTGCAATCGAAGCTGCTGCGTGCCCTCCAGGAGCGGGTGATCGACCGGGTCGGCGGCTCGGCGCCGGTCAAGGTCGATATCCGGGTGCTCGCGACCTCGAACCGCAATCTCCTCGACGAGGTTCGAAAGGGCACGTTCCGCGAGGATCTATACTACCGCCTCAACGTCGTTCACCTGAAGTTGCCGCCTCTGCGTGAGCGCCCCGCCGATATTCTCGAACTCGCCGGCCACTTCGCCCGGAAATACGCCGAGGTGAACGGCGTGCCCGTGCGACCCCTGAGCCGCGAGGCGCAGGGGCTCGTCCGTGCCAATCCCTGGCGCGGCAACGTGCGGGAACTCGAGAACACCCTTCACCGGGCGGTTCTGCTGGCTTCCGGTCCGGAGATCGGCCCCGACGCGATCCTGACGCCCGAGGGCGAAAGCATCGGTGGTCCCGCCGCCGGTCCGGCCGAGCGTGCCGCGCGCGTCGCCGAAGCCGCCACCCGCGGCCTCGTCGGCCAGACGGTGGCGCAGGTGGAGTGCGACCTGATCCTCGACACCCTCGACCATTGCCTCGGCAACCGGACGCATGCCGCCAAGATCCTCGGCATCTCGATCCGGACCCTGCGGAACAAGCTCAACGAGTATGTCGATGCCGGTCTGAGCGTGGCCGAACCCGGCAGCGCGCGGGCGGCTGCCGCCTACGGCTGACGCCCGGGCGCAGGAGGCGCTCCGACGAGCATTCCGGGGCTCGCCGCTGGCTCTCCAGGGAGACCGCTTTACGGGGGATTGGGTTCAGCTCACCCCCCAATGGCCCTCAGCGGTTCCGCGCGGCCTCGTCGGCGACCTGGGCCGCGTGCGCCCGCTCGAGCTTCTCCAGGGACACGAAGCGGGCGATATCGGCTTCGACGTCGCGGATCGTCTCCTCGACGAGGTGCTGCTGCAGCGCGATGCGTGGATCGTCCGCCGCCAGCCCATCGCGGGTCTGGAGACGCTGCACCGCTTCCTTGACCACGCCGTAGACGGATTCCCGTGCCTCGCGCGTCATGGACGGGTTTACGGCGCGAGCGATGAGGTCGGAGAATTCGGACATGTCGTTCCGGCTGTGACGCATGGGCGGGCGGGAATGCCGGCTCGGCGAAATACCACGACGAACCGGTGACCGAGAGCCGCGATCCGATCCGGCCGGATCGGTCGCAGCCTCAGAGACGCTGATCCTTCAGACCGGCGACAATCAGGGCGATGGAACTCCACACCACCAGGAAGCAGAAGAACCCGACGACGAGGGCATATCCGCGTTGCGGATAAAGCGAGGCGATGGGCAGATCCGGCGGCACGAAGGTCGCCAGAAAGATCTGCTGCTTCGTGGCCGCGACGCGGGCCCGATCGACCATGAGATTGGCGGATTCGTTGAGCTTGCCCGCGATGGTCTTCTCGACCTGCAGCCCTTCGTATTCGAGCAGCGCCCGGGTCATGTTGTTCGACGGGTCGGAACCCGAGAGACCTTCCGTCGTCAGCTGATCCTGAAGCCGTTTGGTCTGCTGCTGGATCGCCGCGAGGTTGGCGACGAGGGTCTGGATGCTGCGGGACTTCTCGTCGAGGTTCGATCCACGCAGAACCTGGAGATCGGTTTCGGCCTTGAGCTGATCCTTGCGCAGGCTGCCGAGGGTCGTCAGCGTCGCTTCCGCCGCTTTGATCGGATCGATGATGCCCCAGCGGTTGCGGAATTTCTGAAGGGCGAGGTGGGCTTCGCGCAGGCGTGTTTGCGCCCGCACGGCATCGGCTTCGGCATGGGCGACGAGATCGGCCTGGGCCGCGCGCGAGATCTGGTTGATCAGCACCTCAGTGCGCGCGATCACCTCCTTGGAGATCGCGAGCGCATCCTGCGGCGTGAAGGCGCGAACCGTCAGGGTGATCACGCCCGAGATCACATCGATACGGGCGATGACATGCTTACGCCAGTATCGAGCCAGGTCCTCGATGGGCTGGGGCGGCCGATAGCGGGTCCAGAAATCGGCCTCGTCACGGGCGAACATCGCCGAGACCTTCAACGTTTCTTCCATCTTGGACACCAGCGTCTGGCTCTGGATATAGTCCTTGACGATGAAACTGTCCTGACTGTTATGCTTCTGGATCAGGTCGGCGAACTGGCCGACCGAAGCCTCCTCCATGGGCTCGACATTGCCCCGGACGGTGAATTGTGCTTCGGCGACGTACTGGTTGGCGGCGAAACCGTAGAGATAGATCGCCAGCATCAGCGTCGGTAGCAGCACGAAGACGCTGAAGTTGCGGATCAGGTCGATGGTGAGGTTCGGCGGCTTGGAGGATGCCGGCCGCAGGCCGGGAAGGCGCCGCCAGTCGAGGCGTTCGCTCGCCCTGCGCAGAAGGGTCGGCGCCCGGCCGGTGGGGATCGGTTCTACGGTCTCGGCGTTGCGCCGCAGATCGGGGACCGCCCGCAGCGCGAGGTCGATGACCCCGCGCAGGCGCTCCGACTGCTTGACCTCGTCGACATTCATCGCATCGGATTCCTGAAGGCTCGGCGCGCGAACGCGACCCCACACCGCGCTTCCGGCACCCATGGCACCGGAGGCGGCGCGGAGCCCTTTCGACCCCATGCCGTTACCCTGGGAAGTCCCGTGTTTTTCGGCCCTTTTTAAGGCGTGGCTTCAGCGGTCGAGCCCGGGTGGCTAGACCCGAGCGGCTGGGTCGAGCGCAGGAACGAATGAACGCCGGGCAGACCGCCCCGCCAAGGAACACGATGACACGAGACCTGACCGATGTGACGCCCGATAAGATCCGGTACGCCCGGGCCAAATTCGGTGATGTCGTTCTCGTTTGCACCAAATGCGCCAAGCGTCAGGGACTGCCCAAGGGCGCCGTGCGCACGATCCTCAAACGCGCCCTGAAGGAGTGCGGCGGGTCGTCGAAGGGCGGCCTCCTCAAGCCCCGCCTCGTCGAGGTCGGCTGCCTCGGACCATGCCCGAAACGCACCGTGGCGGTGGCGACGACCGCGAGCCTCGCCGAGGGGCGCATCGTCCTCATCGACCCGGCGGGGGACCGCCGGGCGATCCTCGCCGCCCTCCTCCCCGATTTCGGCCCCAAAGCTAAGCTAACGCCGCCCGGCACTCCGGAAGATCCGTGTTCCGGGCCGCGTGCGCCCTGAATTTCCGAGGCTATCCGCCCCCCGCGATGATGCAGATCCGAAGCGTTTCGATCCGCCAGGATCGCCCATCATGAAGCCGTCTTCGACCGGCGCCATCGGCCGGGCGCTCCTGCGCCGGCTGCCCTTGATCGGGACGATTCTGGGATTGGGCCTCGGGATCTGGCTCGTGGTGACGCACGATCTGCATGCGGTCGGGGAGGCGTTCGGGCGGATCGGCGCCCTCGGCCTCATCGGCATCGTCTTGGTGCGGGCGGCCATCGTGGCAACCTGTGGTTTCGCCTGGGCGCGGCTCCTTGCGGGGCTCGCTCAGGTTGAAGCGGGGGCGTTCCTCATCCTGCGCTTCGTGCGCGAGGGCATCAACGTGCTGCTGCCGGTGGCGTCCGTCGGCGGCGATGTGGTCGGCGGGCGGCTGCTGACGTTCTGGGGCGTGGCGGGGTCCCTGGCGGCGGCCTCGATCCTCGTCGACATGCTGATGCAGGTGGCGACCCAGGGGCTGTTCGCGCTCCTCGGCGTGGTGCTGCTTGCGCAGGTGGGCGGCGGCACCGCCGAGGCCTTGGCGACCTGGACGGCGGGGGCGCTCGCCGTGACGGCGGTGATCGTCGCGGCTTTCTTCGCGGTCCAGCGCAGCGGCGCGGCCCGTGACCTCGTGCGCCGTTCCACCGACCGGATGCGCCGCTGGGCTGGCGCGGCCGTGACGCCGCGGAACGGCGCGCCGGGCGGGGTCTACGACGCCCTCGACGCGGTCTGGGCCCCGGATCGGCGCGGTGCGCTCGCGGCTGGATTCGGCCTCCACCTCCTCGCCTGGGGCATGGGCGCCGTCGAGATCTGGATCGCGCTCGCCTGCATCGGCGTCGAGGGGGTGCCGTGGACCGAGATCGTGGTGATCGAGGCGCTGAGTCAGGCGATCAAGTCCGCGGCGTTCCCGGTGCCGAGCGGCCTTGGGGTGCAGGAGGGCGGGTTCGTGCTCCTCGGCGGCCTGTTCGGCCTCGATCCCGGGACGGCGCTGGCGCTGTCGCTGGCCAAGCGCGTGCCCGACGTGGTGCTGGGCGTGCCGGCCCTCATCGCGTGGCAGATGCTGGAGGCGCGCCGCGCCACGGTGGTCTCGCCCCGGGTGTAGCTCAGTCCGGCTCGGCGAGCAGTCCCTCAACGAACGGCGTCAGGCCGGTGCGACGGTCGCGCTTCAGCCGCTCGGCGATGAGGATGCCTTCGAGCGAGCGGAAGGCGTCGTCGAGGTCGTCGTTGACGATGACGTAGTCGTACTCGCTCCAGCGCTGGATCTCCATCCGGGCGTTGGCGAGGCGCTTCTCGATGGTGTCGGGCGAATCCTCGGCCCGGCGCTCCAGGCGGTGGCGCAGCTCGGCGAGCGAGGGCGGCAGGATGAACACCGTCACCACGTCCTGGGTGAGCTTGGACCGCACCTGCCGGGTGCCCTGATAGTCGATGTCGAAGATCATGTCCCGGCCGGCCCCCAGTACCTTCTCCACGGGGCGGCGCGGGGTGCCGTAGAAATTGCCGTGCACCTCGGCCCATTCGAGGAGGTTGTCGGCGCTGCGCAGGGCGTCGAAGGCCTCGCGGTCGATGAAGTTGTAGTGCTTGCCGTCGATCTCCGAGGGGCGGCGCGCGCGGGTGGTTACCGAGATGGAGAGGTCGAGGCCCCATTTCGGGTCGCCGGCCACGGCCCGCGTCAGGGTGGTCTTGCCCGCGCCCGAGGGCGAGGACAGGATGAGGATGAACCCGCGCCGCTCGATCGCCGTCGCCTGCATCGCAAAAAAACCTACTCGACGTTCTGAACCTGCTCGCGGAATTGCTCCACCACGGCCTTCAAGTCGAGTCCGATCCGCGACAGGGCGATGTCGTTCGCCTTCGCGCACAGGGTATTGGCCTCGCGGCCGAGTTCCTGGGCAAGGAAATCCAGCTTGCGGCCGACGGGACCACCGGCCGCCAGCAGGTCGGCGGCGCTGGCGAGGTGGGCGGCCAGGCGATCGAGTTCCTCGCGGACATCGGCCTTGGCGGCGAGCAGCACCGCCTCCTGGTGCAGGCGGTCGGGGTCGAGGTTGCCGACCGCGATCAGGGTCGAGACCGTGGCGGCGAGGCGGGCGCGCACGGCCTCGGGCTTGCGCGCCGGGCAGTCCTCCGCCGCTCGGGTCAGGCGGCCGATCTCGGCGAGCTGCGCCTCGATGACGGCGCGCAGTTGCCGCCCCTCGGCGCGGCGGGCCTCCACGAGGTCGGTGACGAGGCGCACCACCCCCTCGGCGAGATCGCGGTGGAGGGCCTCCGTATCCGTCGACGCCTCGTCCTCGGCCTCGATGACGCCGCGCAGGGCCAGGAGCCCGTCGAGGGTCGCCGGGGCGACGCCCTCGGGCCGGGGCACCCGCGCCACCGCCGCCGCGAGTTCGGCCAGCAGCCCCTCGTTGATCTTGATGCGCGGGGCCGCGTCGGGTCGGGAGAGGTTGAGGGAGAGCTGGCACTGCCCGCGCGCCAGGGTCTTCTGCAGGGCGGTGCGGGCGACCTCCCCGGCCGCGTCGTAGCCGTTGGGCACGCGCAGGCGGACCTCCAGCCCGCGCCCGTTCACGGCGCGGACCTCCCAGGCCCATTGCACCGCCCCGGTGGTGCCGGCGGCCCGGGCGAACCCTGTCATGCTGGAGAGGATCATTGTTGGACGGGACCGTATTCGAAGGAGAGCCACACCGGTTGCCGCTCCCCTCTCCCCGCCGGGCGGGGAGAGGCCTGCCTGCACCTCGGCGTGCAGGCGGGGAGCGCAGGCGGAGCCGAAGCGAAGATGAGGGGGCCTCTCATCAGCAGGAGGCTCGTTCGGGGCCGCCCCCTCACCCTCGGCTGCCGCCTCGCCGCGCCGACGACGGGGGCGTCGCGGCCCTCTCCCCACAAGCGGGGCGCGGGGACGCGCGCGGCTACCCCGCGTCTCACGGCTGCTTCAGCACCGGGACGCTTTTGGGCGAATTCAGGTCGAAGGTCTTGTTGCGTAGGGGATCGAGGCGTGTGCCCTCGGAGGCGTCGAAGGCCTTCGGACGCGGGGCCGAGGGGTCGGCGCCGCCGGCGAAGTTGGTGCCGTCGGCCGGTGCGTAGGCCGAGGCGCGGCCCGGATCGGGCGTCGGGTTGGGCTCGACCTTGTCGACGGCCGCGTCCGGGGTCGGGGCCTGGCGGGCGCGCTCGACCTGGCGCCAGCGGGCGACGTTGCGCGAGTGGCCCTCCAGGGTCTCGGCGAAGGCGTGGCCGCCGGTGCCGTCGGCCACGAAGAACAGGTCCTTGGTGCGTGACGGGTTGGCGACGGCCTCGAGGGCGGCGCGGCCCGGATTGGCGATGGGGCCGGGCGGCAGGCCCTCGATCACGTAGGTGTTGTAGGGCGTCGCGCGCTCGATCTCGGAACGCTGGATGCCGCGCCCGAGGGTGCCGCGCCCGCCCACCAGCCCGTACACGATGGTCGGGTCCGATTGCAGCTTCATGCGCTTGTTGAGGCGGTTGACGAACACGCCCGCCACGCGGGGCCGCTCATCGGCCCGGCCGGTCTCCTTCTCGACGATGGAGGCCAGCGTCACCATCTCGGCCGGAGTCTTCACCGGGATCTCGGCGGAGCGGCGCTTCCAGATGTCGGCCAGAACCTCGCGCTGCTTGGCGCGCATGAGGTTGACGATCTGCTGGCGGGTGGCGCCGCGCTCGAACTTGTAGGTGTCGGGCAGGAGCGCGCCCTCGGCCGGGATCTCGTTGATGTCGCCCGACAGGATGTCGTTGTCGTTGAGCCGCGCCACGATCTGCTCGCTCGTCAGTCCCTCCGGGAAGGTGACGGCGTGCTGGACCTGGCGGCCCGACGACAGGGTCTCGATGGCCTCGTTGATGCTGGCATGGGCCTTGAACGTGTACTCGCCGGCCTTGAGCGCCTTGCCGCTCAGGCGGGCGGCCCATTCGAACAGGGCGGTGTGGGCGATGACGCCCTCGCGGGACAGGGCCTCGGCGATCTCCGAGGTGCCGCTGCGGGGCGAGATGACCACCACCTTGTCGGCGGGCAGGGGGCCCGGCTCCTTCACCTGCCGCTCGAACAGCGTCATGCCGATCATCACCCCGATGGCCAGCACCACCGACAGGGTGAGCAGGCCCGAGATGGTGGCGAGCAACCCGCCCCGGCGGCGCTCCGGCAGATCGGGCGGCGGCGGTGCGGCGGTGGGCTTGATGGCCTCGCTCGGGCTGCGCGGCGACAGGCGCTGCGGCAAGGCCCGCTCCTCGGAGGCGGCCGGCACGGGCTCGGGATTCGGGCGCTTGCGGAAGAACATGGACATCCTGTTCGGGCCTCGGGCCCCCTCCCCCGTCCTTTGCAGGGCATGGGGCATGCTCGCGCTACGCCGGGCGAGCGCGAGGGGCTGACCGTTAGGCGTGCGAGCTTAGTCGGTTTTGTGGCGAAATGGGGGATCGCGTAGGCAGCGGCTGTCGAATGGGGAGCCTAACAGCCCTTCGGCCGGTAGTCTCCCGCTCGACGTCAGCGCTTGGAGAAGAAAGCGTACTTTGCTATAAATCGAATCGGAGAGCAGCCGCGGTACAAGGTTCAAGGCGCGAGTCGCGCCTGCTGCACCAGCACCATTTGCTTTCGTGTACTTGGTTGCTCTCCACCCTTAGGATTAGCCGTGAAATTTCATTATGACTTTCGGCGCCTGCGTGACAAACAGCAACTATTAGATTTTCTAGGAATCACGGAAGCGTTTTTTGAACTCGTCGTGAGCTTTGAAGTTCCTACGGATCCACCACCGCCTCCGGTTTATGCGGGCGGTATTGAGGAATTGTCCATTCCTCCATTTCTTCGGCATAAAATTCCCAAGAAAAATAAAAATCGCGGTTGTCGCGTTGTTTGGGAACCTCTACTTTTTAAAACAACATACAAAACGCTTGGCCGCCGACTAAACAATTTTCTTGTAAATTTTTTGTCCAATTATCCCCATCCTGCGGCCTATGGGTACCTTGGCGGAAGGAATATTAAGCAGAATGCAGCCGCCCACTGCGGCCATAAGTTTCTAATTTCAGCTGATATTGTTGATTTCTTCCCTTCTATAACATGTGAAAGAATTAAGAATCTATTTATAGATTTGGAGTTAGTTCCAGATGTGGCAATCGCTCTAAGTCGTTTTATGACGATTAGTGGAGCACTTCCGCTCGGCTTGCCGACTAGTCCGATTCTGTCCAACGCCATTTTTCTGCCAGTAGACATTGAGCTGCAGTATTTGGCTAGTCAAGCGGGGGCAACATACACCCGCTATTCCGACGATTTAAGTTTTTCAAGTGACAGAAAACTGCTAATTTTAGAGCAAATCGGTAAATCTCTTCAAGATAACGGATTCAAAATTGCAGAAGAGAAAACGAAAATTTCCAGGCTTGGTCAAGCCCACTATGTGACGGGTTTAAGCATCACCGATCCGAATGGGCCACACGTTCCCCGTGATAAGAAGCGGCGGTTGCGGCAAGAACTATACTATGCGAAAAAATTTGGTCTAAATGATCATTTTAAGCATCAGGAAGTGACCGATGCGAAAGCGCAGCAGCATAACGTCAATCGCCTGGATGGATTAGTAAAATTCGTTTCTTATCACGAGCCTAAGCACTCTGCCCGATTGAAATCTCAGTGGTCACAAATTCTTATATCGTCGGGCTCTCGTCCAAGTTACGAGCCTAGGCGGCAGAAAAGAGTTCCATTTTGTATTTGCATAGATGAAGCAGAATTTCAATTCAGCCAAGGTGTAGTCTTGGCGCTTGGCATGTCGGTTAGCCAGCATCAGGACGAGCTTGATATGGCTGCAGCAGAGGTTCTGGATAAATGGCTGTCTGATTTTTGGGCCGCGGGTAACCAGCGAGTAATAGAAAAAAGGGGCCTGCATTTCGTTGATGCCAGCGAAGATCTTAGGCTCCAGTTTGTTACCCGAATGCAGGCTTTGCCGTTTGAGGGCTACATTTCATTCGGACGGCTTCTAAGTCCGGCTTACTACGAGGAGACCTACCTGCGGCTTATTGAATCAATCATCAGGCGGCGTTTAATGGCAGCAGAAAGTCAGTTGGCGCTATTTGTTATTGAAGAAAACAGTAAAGTTTCTAATCAGAGCGTGCGAGCCGCTATTGATCGTGCGTACGATGAGCTAAAATCGAGCAATAATCGGAGGCCTAGGGCAATCATTGTGCAATTTAGGTCAAAGCCTGACTTAAGTATTAGTTTTCCAGATTTTTTATTAGGTGTTCTTGGAAAATACCTGCGTTCCAGGGATCAAAAACTAGGTACTCCGATCCCGCGCGATAGATTGTTGTTCGAGCGTTTAAGGGACAAGTACCGGTTAATTCTAGACGCAGATACAGGGTTCGAGTTTTCTCGACGCCGTGAGATCCAGCCATGGATCTAGATCAATCGATATTAGCGATTTCGGGCTCAATGGCCCGACAGTAGCATGCAGATAGGGATTATCTTTACGAAGGCTCTGAAAGCTGGAGGCTCAATCCACCCGCCGCATCACCAAGCTCGCATTCGTCCCGCCAAATCCAAAAGAATTCGACAGCACCACGTCCACGCGCTTGCGCTTGGCCTCGCGCGGTACGAGGTCGATGGCGGTTTCGACGGAGGGGTTGTCGAGGTTGAGGGTCGGCGGGAGGATGCCGTCGCGAATGGTCAGCACCGAGAAGATGGCTTCCACGGCGCCGGCCGCGCCGAGCAGGTGGCCGATGGCGGATTTGGTGGACGACATGGCGGCGCGGGGCGCGGCGTCGCCGAGCAGACGCTCCACGGCCTTCAGCTCCAGCTCGTCGCCCATGGGCGTCGAGGTGCCGTGGGCGTTGATGTAGTCGATGTCGGAGGCCTGGATGCCGGCGCGCTTCACGGCGGCGCTCATGCAGCGGTAGGCGCCGTCGCCGTCCGGGGCCGGCGAGGTGATGTGGTAGGCGTCGCCCGTGAGGCCGTAGCCCACCACCTCGGCGTAGATCTTGGCGCCGCGCGCCTTGGCGTGCTCGTACTCCTCCAGCACGACCACCCCGGCGCCCTCGCCCATGACGAAGCCGTCGCGGGCCTTGTCGTAGGGGCGCGAGGCGGCGGTCGGGTTGTCGTTGAAGCCCGTGGAGAGGGCGCGGCAGGCGGCGAAGCCCGCGAGCGCGAGGCGGTTCACCGGGGATTCGGCGCCGCCCGCCACCATGACGTCGGCATCGCCGAACTGGATCAGCCGGGCCGCGTCGCCGATGGCGTGGGCGCCGGTGGAGCAGGCGGTGACGACGGAGTGATTCGGGCCCTTGAGGCCGTGGGCGATGGAGACCTGACCGGAAGCCAGGTTGATGATCCGCCCGGGGATGAAGAACGGCGAGATCCGGCGCGGACCCTTGTCGTGCAGGGTCACGGACGCGTCGTAGATGCCGCCGATGCCGCCGATGCCGGAGCCGATCATCACGCCCGTGGCGCACTGATCCTCGTGGCTCTTCGGATGCCAGTCGGCGTCGTCCAGCGCCTGGCCGGCGGCCGCCATGGCGTAGACGATGAACGGATCGACCTTGCGCTGCTCCTTCGCCTCCATCCAGGCATCCGGATCGAAGGTGTCGTCGGAGCCGTCGCCGAACGGCACGGAACAGGCGATGCGGCAGGCGAGATCGTCGACGGGGAAAGCCGTGACCACTTTGGCCGCCGACTCACCCGCGATCAACCGGCTCCAGGTGGCCTCGACCCCGCTGGCCAGCGGCGTCACCATGCCCAAACCCGTCACCACAACCCGACGCATCGCGCTATCCCGAACCGGTCCCATCATGAAACGAATGGCGCGCGGGGTCGGACACGACCCCGCTCATGACTCGCGAGTCAATCGGCGCCTCGTCGTGCCTCAGGCGGAGTTCTTCTCGAGGAACTTCACCGCATCGCCGACCGTCTGGATGGTCTCGGCCGCATCGTCGGGGATCTCGACGTTGAATTCTTCCTCGAACGCCATCACGAGCTCGACGGTGTCGAGGCTGTCGGCGCCGAGATCATCGATGAAGTTCGCGCCCTCGACCACCTTCTCCGGCTCGACACCGAGGTGCTCGACAACGATCTTCTTCACGCGCTCAGCGATATCGCTCATCGTTCTTGGTCCTTAGCTCTTCAAGGTCGTGATGGTGTCGCCGTGGCCGCCGGCCCGTGACCGAAATGGACTGGTCTGGGATACGGCCGGTGTGCTCGATCGCGCGCGTCTCGGGCGGTCCTTAACAAGGTCCGCGTCGTTATGGAAATCTCCGCAACACGCCGAACCGTCAACCCCCCTCGCACGGCAGGCGGGGTGTTAACACAGGGTTCCGGTGCTGGCGAGGCCCGGTTCACAAGCCGTTCATCGCTGTGGCTTTTTCGAGCCGCCCGGGGCTATTCCGGGTGTGCGGTGCAGCAAAGCTTTCGCTCACACCATCGCCATGCCGCCGTTGACGTGGAGCGTCTGGCCCGTGACGTAGCCGGCCTCGTCGGAGGCGAGGTAGAGGGCAGCGGCCGCGATCTCCGCGCCGGTGCCGAGGCGGTTCATGGGCACGCGGGTGAGGATGCCCTCGCGCTGCTTCTCGTTAAGGGCGTCCGTCATCGGCGAGGCGATGAAGCCCGGCGCGATGCAGTTGACCGTGAGGTTGCGGGTGGCGACCTCGGCCGCCATGGCCTTGGTCATGCCGACCAAGCCGGCCTTCGCGGCGGCGTAGTTCACCTGGCCCGGATTGCCCGTGGTGCCGACGACGGAGCCGATGTTGATGATGCGGCCGTGACGGCGCTTCATCATGCCCCGCACGGCGGCGCGCGACAGGCGGAAGGCGGCGCTGAGGTTGACGGCGATCACCGCGTCCCACTCGTCGTCCTTCATCCGCAGGAGGAGGTTGTCGCGGGTGATGCCGGCGTTGTTCACCAGCACGTCGAGGCCGCCCATGGCGCTCTCGGCCGCCGGCACCAGGGCCTCCACCGCCGCCTTGTCGGAGAGGTCGCACTCGGCGATGTGCAGGCGCTCGCCCCCGAGTTCCGCCACCAGGGCTTCGAGGGCCGGGCGCCGGGTGCCCGACACCGTCACGGTGGCGCCCTGCGCGTGCAGGGTCTTGGCGATGGCGCCGCCGAGGCCGCCCGTGGCGCCGGTGACGAGAGCCTTGCGGCCGGAGAGATCGAACATGGCTCGTCCTGTGCTCAGAAGGTGGGGAACGCCGCGACGTCGTCGGGCGTGCCGACGGCGCTGGCCGCGGCCCCGGCGGCGATGCGCTTGACGAGGCCGGTGAGCACCTTGCCGGCGCCGATCTCGTTGAAGCAGTCGATGCCCTCCGCCGCCATGGCGGCGACGCTCTCGCGCCAGCGCACGGTGCCGGTCACCTGGGCGACGAGCGCGTCCCGGATGGCGTCGCGGTCGGTGATCGGGGCGGCCAGGACGTTGGCGTAGATCGGCACCACGGGGGTGTGCATGGCGACCTGCCCGAGGGCCGCCCGCATGGCCTCGGCGGCCGGGGCCATGAGGCGGCAGTGGAACGGCGCCGAGACGTTGAGCATCACCGCGCGCTTGATCCCGCGGGCCTGCGCCAGGGCGACCGCGCGCTCCACGGCGGCGCGATCGCCCGACAGCACCACCTGGCCGCCGCCGTTGTCGTTGGCGACGTCGCACACGCCGCCCTGCGCCGCCTCTTCGGCGATGGCCTGCGCCGCGGCGATCTCGGCACCGATCAGGGCCGCCATGGCGCCCGCCCCCGGGGCGACCGCCGCCTGCATGGCCTCTCCGCGAATCCGCAGCAACCGCGCCGCGTCCGCGATGGAGAAGGTGCCGGCGGCGGCGAGCGCCGTGTATTCGCCGAGGGAGTGGCCGGCGACGCAGGCCACGTCGCGTTTGAGATCGAGGCCGCGCTCGGCCTCCAGCACCCGCAGGGTGGCGAGCGACGCCGCCATGAGGGCCGGCTGGGCATTGGCCGTGAGGGTGAGCTCGTCCACCGGCCCCTCGAACATGAGGCGGGAGAGGTGCTGCCCGAGGGCCGCATCGACCTCCTCGAACACCGCGCGGGCCTGCGGAAAGGCCTCGGCCAGCGCGCGTCCCATGCCGACGGCCTGGCTGCCCTGGCCGGGGAAGATGAGTGCGCGCGCCATTGAGCTGTCCTCGTTCGCGAAGAGGGCGGCGCAGTCGCACCGCCCGCCCCCCGTGTCAACTTTTCCCGTCGAACGCGACGGACGGCGCCGGTCAGGCCTCGTCGAAGAAATCCACCGTGCCGGTGTCGAGGCTGTAGGAGGCGCCGACGATCCGTAGCTTGCCGGCCTTCAGGGGATCGAGCAGGGACGGCTCCGAGGCGGAGCGAAGACGGTTCACCACACGGCTCACATTGGCCCGGACGCAGTTCTCGACGTAATCGCCGGGCTTGTCGCGCTGCGACAGGATTGCGGGGACGATGGGCTCGATCATCCGGCCGATGGAGCCGGGATAGACGGTGTTGTTCTTCACCACATCGATGGCGGCCTCGACGGCGCCGCAGCGGCTGTGGCCCATCACCAGAACCAGGGGCACGCCGAGCTGCGAGACGCCGTACTCGATGGAGCCGAGGGCGGCGGTGTCGACGCAATTGCCGGCGTTGCGCACGATGAAGAGTTCGCCGAGGCCCCGGCCGAACAGGATCTCGGGCGAGACGCGGGAATCCGAGCAGCTCACCAGCACCACGAACGGGGTCTGGCCGAGCGCGATCTCGATGCGGCGCTCGCGGCCCTGCACGGCGCGCACGGGGCTGTCGGTCTGGTAGGCGCGGTTGCCCTGCTTCAGGGTCTCCAGGGCCTCGTCGGCGCCGAGCGTCGTCTTCTTCGCGGACGGGCTTGCCGCAAGGGCCGGCAGGCTGGTGGCGGCAAAGCACGCGGCGCCAAGGCCGCAGCCGCAGGCGAGCAGGCCGCGGCGGCTGAGCAGGGTGGTCATCGGTTTGGAGCTCCCCTCGTTCCGGTCTCGGGCGAGCCCCGGACGCGCGAGGATAAGGAGTATTCGGCACGGTGTCGCCCGGGCCATTCGCGCAAGGCGGTGCCGGGATGAGGCGGCCCGTTCGGACGTACGGGCCGAAGCCGCCCGGGGGGCTTGGCCCCACGACGCCGGATCCTTCCCTACGGCGTCCGGCTCGAATCAAGTGTATTCCGGGGCGGAACTCGAGGGACGCGACCCCTCGTCGTCCCACCGCCGGGGACTCCGACGGCGTGTCCGGTCATCGACGTGGCCCGGCCCTCTCAGGCGACGGCCTTGATCGACGAGCCCGAGCGATCCTCCCGGTGCGCAGGCGCGGTGCCGCGATCCCCGTTTCCGGAACGCCCCGGGACCGCACCCGCTTCTTGGCTCATGGCGCTCGCGAGCAGCTGCGCACGCTCGGCCCAGAGGTCGCGCTCCCGCGAGAGCCGGTCCGACTGTTCCTGCTGGAGTGCGATTGCGATGCGCAGGCCGTCGAGTTCGTTGCGCAGGTCCGTCGTCAACTGACGCTCCTGCGCTAGGGCCGTGCGCAGCACCGTGAGGACGGCATCGGGCTTGGCCGCAAAACGATCCCCGTCGTCCGATGCTGCGCGGGCGGCTTTCGCCTCGCCGGCCTTCGTTTCAGCGGCTTGCGCCGTCCCGCCGTCCTGTCTGCGTCCCGCATCCTGCGCGATGGAAGCACCTCGCTCGGTGCGGGCGCCGTCCCTGTTGGAAGCGTCTTCCCGCACGGGAGCGTCTTCCCCGACGGAAGCGTCTTGCTCGATCGAAGATCCGTGCCTGGCCTGCAAGGCTTGGCCGGGTTGCGGCAACTCGGCTCGGACGCGCGCGACGTCCAGCGTCGCCCCGGATCCGGGAGTGGGAAATCTGCCGGTGGCCGCCGATTTCTCGGCTTCCACCGGCTTGTCGGCCCCCGCGGGCGTCCCGGAAGCGGCGAGGCTCGCCGGTGGCAGGCCTTCCTCGTCCAGCACCAGTTCGTGCAGCATGGCGAACACCGCGTCGCCGTCGAGGCGGGTCAGATCGAATCCGCTCGCGGACGCGATTCCCTCCCAACGGGTTTTGCCGAGTGCGGATTGCCCGACGAAGGCCATGGACCAATTGGTGAAGCTGCGATTCTCGGCCGGGCCGCATTGCAGAACCGTCACGTCGCCGTGGCGCGGATCGCACTGGATGCGCTCGAAGGTGGTTTCGACGCCGCGCTGCGGGCCTTCCAACACCTGCGCGAACGCCCCGGCATTGAACATCAGCGCGCCCGTGACGTCGACGCCGGTGTTGTTGCGCTGCGAGGCCGCAAGAATCTGGGAGACCGCCTGCGCGATCTCGGCGTCCGTGCCTTGAAGAAGATTCTTGCTGGCATAGACCAGTCGGTAAAGGTCGCTCATCATGAAAACTCCGAAATCGAAAATAACCGCAATCTTTTATCTGGGGTTGTCGAGTGTGAGGAACTTGAAGACTTCGGAAGCGGAAATGGGCTTGCTGATGAGGTAGCCCTGCACATCGGTGCACCCCTCCGCCCGGATACGCTCCAACTGGTCGGCGGTCTCGACGCCCTCGGCGACGGTGGTCATCCCGAGGCTTCGCCCCAGGCCCGCGATGGCCCGGATGATCGCTTCGCCGTCGCGCTTGCCCGAAAGGTCGCTGACGAAGGACCGATCGATCTTGATCTTGTCGAACGGGAACGAGCGGAGGTAGCTCAGGGACGAGTACCCGGTCCCGAAATCGTCCATCGACACGCGGACGCCGAGTTCGCGCAGGCGATGCAGGGTCTGCAGGGTCTTCTCGCTCTCGTTCAGGAGGACGCCTTCGGTGATCTCCACTTCCAGGCGCGTCGCAGGGAGGCCCGAGGCCGACAGGGCCGACATGACCATCTCGACCAGACGCTCGCTCTTGAACTGCGCCGGCGAGACGTTCACCGCGACGGAGAGCGGGGCGGGCCAGGTCGCCGCGTCGCGGCAGGCCTGACGCATGACCCATTCGCCGATGGGAACGATGAGGCCGATCTCTTCCGCCAAGGGAATGAAGTCGAGGGGCGAGACCATGCCCCGCACGGGGTGCTGCCAGCGGATCAGGGCCTCGCACCCCACGAGACGGTTGCCTTCCAGCTGGAGCTGCGGCTGGTAGTGCAGGTAGAACTCGCGGCGTGCCAGGGCCTGACGCATGTCGAGTTCGAGCTGACGGCGCGCCTGCATGCGCGCATCCATCTCCGGTTCGAAGAAGCGATAGGTGCCCCGCCCGTCGAGCTTGGATCGATAGAGGGCCAGGTCGGCGTTCTTCAGGAGCCGGTCGGCATCCTCGCCGTCGTTCGGCGCGAGGGCGACGCCGACACTGGCGCCGATGGTGAGGAGCTGCCCTTCGACCATGTAGGTCCGGCCGACCAGATCGACGATGCGCCGTGCGAGGATCTGGGTATCGGATGCTCCGCGAATCCCGGTTTGTAGGATCACGAACTCGTCGCCGCCGATCCGTGCCACGGTGTCCGTGACCCGCACGGTCGAGCGCAGGCGATCGGCGACCTTCTTCAGGAGGGCATCTCCCATGGGGTGGCCGAGGGTATCGTTGATGGGCTTGAACCGGTCGAGATCGATCAGCAGGACTGCGCAGGCCTCCCCGGTCCGCTGCAACCGTCCCAGGGCTTCATTCAGGCGCTCGCGCAGGAGCAGGCGGTTCGGCAGGCCCGTGAGCAGATCGTGACGGGCCATCTCCTCGGCTTGCGCTTCGGCGGCGCGCCGCGCCGTGACATCCTCGAACGCGACGGCCCAGCGCCCGCCCGCGACGGGGTGCAGGTGCACCTCCAGCAGATGCCCGCGAAGGGTCACTTCGAACCGGGACGAGTCCGGCTGCACGAAAGAGCGCGGAAGCTGGGCTCGAACCTGGCTCCAGGTATCCCCCGCATGGTCCCGGACGAGGTACAGCACCTGTCGAAGGGACGATCCCACGGAGATCAAGGCCTCCTCGCTCCCGAGCAGGTGCAAGGTCTGGCCCGACGCGAGGACGATGCGTCCGGTCTCGTCGATCAGCAGGAGGCCGTGGCGCATGGCATTCAGGTACGGCAGCAAACTAGCGACGAAGGATGGGACCTCCGTCGGGGAGCCGGAATTGATATTTGTTATGCCTCGGATGGTTGTGTCGATCTGATTGCGCAGTGGAGCGGCCATATCAAAGCAATCCGATGCCGGCGCTGAAATCGCCATGGGCGTGTTATCGAACGGTCTGCCTGGGAACAGCTAAATTTCTACTAAGCCGTGGCTACCATGATCGCGTCTGAACTCGGCCGCACAACGTCGCACCGCGTCGTCTCGGGGGAGCGCCCTCGCCGGTGCTTTGCAAGTCCGGGATCCCGCGTTTCCGAAGTTTCCGGGATCGACGGCCGTTCGTTGCGTCGGGGCCGAGCCATGGGCGAGACCGCACGCCCCTGCCCAGGGGCGTCGCTCCATCCCCACCCCTGCCTTGTTGCCAAACGTCAAGGGGTGTAAGAGGCCGGTTCAATTCCCCACACCCTGTTCGAGGAAGGAGCCGTCCACATGGCTCGCGTCACCGTTGAAGACTGCATCGACAAGGTCGAGAACCGGTTCGAGCTCGTGCTGCTCGCGAGCCACCGCGCCCGCCTGCTCGCCGCCGGCGCACCCCTGACCATCGACCGCGACCGCGACAAGAACCCCGTCTGCGCCCTGCGCGAGATCGGCGACGCGACCATCACGGCCGACGACCTCAAGGAACAGCTCATTCACTCGATGCAGAAATACGTCGAGGTCGACGAGCCCGAGGCCGAGACCGTGCCGCTGCTGTCGAGCTCGCCCGCCGCCGCCGCCGTCGCCCCGCAATCCACCAGCGACGACGTGCAGTTCGACCGCATGAGCGAGGAAGATCTTCTGCGCGGCCTCGAGAACCTGGCGCCCCCGACCGAGACGGACGAAGAGGCCGAGTAATCGGTCCACCCGACGGGACGTTTCGAACAACCCGGCCTCGCGGCCGGGTTTTTTGTTGGATGTCCGCGCCCGAAACCCTGCTCGTCGCGCCTTCGCTGCGGCCTGCGACGTTCTAAAACCAACGGGGGGCCGCATTAATGTCCGCCCGCGCGCCTTGGGGGCTGGCGTGGGCGCGTGCGATGCGGGACAAATCCAGGGGGGGCGCCCGCGCGGTGCGGGACTTCGAAGCCGAAAAGGGTCTGTCTCGCGGATGATGCGCCAATACGAGCTTGTCGAGCGGGTCAAGCGCTACAACCCCGCCACGGACGAAGCCCTGCTCAACCGCGCCTACGTCTACGCCATGCGCGCCCACGGCACCCAGAAGCGGGCGTCCGGCGACCCGTTCTTCGCCCATCCCCTCGAAGTCGCCGCGATCCTCACGGATCTGCGCCTCGACGACGCCACCATCGTGGCCGCCGTGCTGCACGACACCGTGGAGGACACCGCCGCCACCCTGGAAGAGATCCGCGCGATCTTCAGCCCCGAGATCGGCGCCCTCGTGGACGGCCTGACCAAGCTGAAGCGCCTCGACCTCGTCTCGAAGCGCGCGGCCCAGGGCGAGAACTTCCGCAAGCTCCTCCTGGCGGTGGCGGCCGATGTCCGCGTACTGCTGGTGAAGCTCGCCGACCGCCTGCACAACATGCGCACCCTCCACCACATGCGCGTCGACAAGCGCGAGCGCATCGCCGAGGAGACCCTCGACATCTACGCGCCCCTCGCGGGTCGCATGGGCATGCAGGAGCTGCGCGAGGAACTGGAGGATCTGGCGCTTCGCAACCTCAAGCCGGAGATCTACGCCACCATCGCGCAGCGCCTCTCCGACCTCACGGCGAAGTCCGAGCGCCTGGTCGAGAGCATCGAGCAGGACCTCACCGCGCGGCTGGCCGCCCAGGGCATCACCGCCGCCGTGACGGGACGGCAGAAGCGCCCCTACTCGATCTCGGCCAAGATGGAGCGCAAATCCGTCGCCTTCGAGCAATTGTCGGACATCTTCGGATTTCGCGTCATCGTCGAGTCCCTGGCCGATTGCTACGGGGCCCTCGGCGTCGTCCACACCACCTGGCCGATGGTGCCGGGGCGCTACAAGGACTACATTTCGACCCCGAAGCAGAACGATTACCGCTCGATCCACACCACGGTGATCGGTCCGAAGAGCCAGCGCGTCGAGCTGCAGATCCGCACCGCCGCCATGGACGAGATCGCCGAGTACGGCATCGCCGCCCACGCCCTCTACAAGGAGGGGGCGGCCCGGGACGACGCGGGCGGCGTCCATCCGCGGCTCGCCACCGAGAGCGGCGCCTACCAGTGGCTGCGCCGCACCATCGAACTCCTGGCCGAGGGCGACAGCCCGGAGGAGTTTTTGGAGCACACCAAGCTCGAGCTGTTCCAGGACCAGGTGTTCTGCTTCACCCCGAAGGGCCGGCTCATCGCCCTGCCGCGCGGGGCGACGCCCATCGACTTCGCCTACGCCGTGCATACGGACGTGGGCAACTCGGCGGTGGGCGCCAAGATCAACGGCCGCATGGCGCCGCTCCTGCACGAACTCGTCAACGGCGACGAGGTCGAGATCGCCCGGGCCGACGGGCAATCGCCCCCGGCCGCCTGGGAATCCCTTGTGGTGACCGGCAAGGCTCGTGCGGCCATCCGCCGGGCGACGCGCTCGGCCGTGCGGCGTCAATATGCCGGCCTCGGCCGCCAGATCCTCGACCGGGCCTTCGAGCGGGCGGCGAAGAGCTTCTCCGAGGACAAGTTGCGCGGCGCCCTGCCGCGCCTCGCCCGCCTCTCGACGGAGGACGTGTTCGCGGCCGTGGGCCGGGGCGAGATGTTCTCGGGCGACGTGGTGCGGGCGGTCTATCCCGACCACAAGGACGAGCGCCGCACCGCGCCCTCCCCCCTGCAGCAGCCCGTCGCCGGCGGGGCCGGACGCCTCAGCCTCTCGAAGGACCAGACCATGCGTCTGACCTTCCCGGAGGGACCGTCCGAGGCCGGGCGCCCCGACGCGATCCCCATCCGGGGCCTCGACACCGACCTGCCCGTGAGCTTCGCGCCCAATGGCGGCGCCGTGCCGGGCGACCGCATCGTCGGCATCCTCACCCCCGGGATCGGGGTGACCATCTACCCGATCCAGTCGGCGGCCCTGGCCGCCTTCGACAACGAGCCCGACCGTTGGCTCGACGTGCGCTGGGACGTGGAGGCCGGCGCCAGCGAACGTTTCCCGGCGCGCCTCGCCCTCCAATCCATCAACGAGCCGGGCGTGCTCGCCTCCATTGCCCAGGTCATCGCCGACCACGACGGCAACATCGACAACCTCTCGATGAAGCGCAAAACCCAGGACTTCACCGAGATCGTCATCGATCTGGCGGTTTGGGACCTGAAGCACCTCAACGCCATCGTGGCGGAGCTGCGCGGCAAGCGCACGGTGGCACGGGTGGACCGGGTGAACGGCTGAGCCTACATACGCCCGCAATCCCGAACCGACCGGAGCCGAGATCATGACCCCTGAGCAGGTGCTCGCCGAATTCCGAGACGCGAACGCCCTCCTCGACGGGCATTTCGTCCTCAGTTCCGGCCTGCATTCCGGGGTGTTCCTGCAGAAGATGGCGATCTTCTCCGATCCGGTCCGCACCGCGCGCCTGTGCAAGGCACTGGCGGCGAAGATCACCGAGCGGTTCGGCCCCGTCGACATCGTGGTCTCGCCCGCCATCGGCGGCATCGTGCCGGGCTACGAGACCGCCCGGCACCTCGGCGCCCGCGCGATCTTCGTGGAGCGCGACCCCGGCGGGCCCTTCACCCTGCGGCGCGGCTTCAGCATCCCGGCGGGGATGCGGGCCGTCATCGTCGAGGACATCGTCACCACCGGGCTCTCGGCGCGCGAGTGCCTCGCCTCCCTTGGCGGCGAGGCCGGCGAGATCGTGGGCGCGGCCTGCCTCATCGACCGCTCGGGCGGGCGCGGCGAGATCGGCCTGCCGCTGGTCACCCTCGTCACCCTCGACATCCCGGCCTATCCGGCGGATGCCCTGCCGCCCGAACTCGCCGCCCTGCCTGCGGTCAAGCCCGGCAGCCGGGTCTCACCGAAACCGTGAGAGGCATGCGGCGCCGCGCCTCCGGAACTTGCGTCGGGGCCGGCCACTTGTCCGCGTATCGGCCCCAAATCTGGGTCGTCGACATCACCCAAGCAGGCGCGCCAAGCGATCGACAATTACATCTTCTGGAAACGCATTGAAACCAGGCCGGGTAATTTCATAAAAAGCCAGTGCCATTATGCTTGAGCTTGACAAAATTCTTATTAACCTGCATTAGTGATCTAGATTGTTTCGGCGCTCGTTTTTGAAGCACGGTCGTTTGTCGAGTTCGCCGATTTGAAGTCAGGTCTTCCGAGGCCGATGCGTACAATTAAACTACCAGATCTTTTAGGTATCGGAGCGCTCAAGGCTGCTACGACCTAAATGCTTATCAGAAAATGGATCATTACATGAGCGCACAGCAGCGCAGCGCCCTCTTCATTGACGGGGCCAACCTCTATGCCGCTACCAAAGCGCTTGGGTTCGATATCGATTACCGGCGTCTGTTGAAGGAATTCCAGGCGCGCGACAATCTCATTCGGGCGTTCTACTACACCGCCATGGTCGAGGATCAGGAGTATTCTTCGATCCGCCCGCTGATCGATTGGCTCGACTACAACGGCTACCGCGTCGTGACCAAACCCGCCAAGGAGTTCACGGATTCCGCCGGGCGGCGCAAGATCAAGGGCAACATGGACATCGAGCTCGCCATCGATGCCCTCGAACTCGCCCCCCGCATCGACCACATGGTGCTGTTCTCCGGCGACGGCGATTTCCGCTCCCTCGTCGAGGCGATGCAGCGCAAGGGCGTGCGCGTGACCGTCGTCTCCACGATCCAGACCCAGCCCGCCATGGTGGCCGACGACCTGCGCCGGCAGGCCGACGAGTTCCTCGACCTCGTCCAGCTCATCCCCCGGGTCGGGCGCGATCCGGGCGAGCGCACCATGCGGTCCGCCCCGGACGCCCGCGGCCCCGCCGACACCGCGACCCGCTCGCGCGGCGAGACCCCCGAGCGCTCGGCCCGCCCGAGCCTCGGTCTCGAGACCCGCTACGGCATCCGCCAGGGCGAGGACAATCCGGAGGGTTAGTCCGCCCGCTCGGGCGACGATGCCCCCGCGTCGAGCCAGGCGATCACCTGCGCCGCGCTGCGGTCGGGCGGGAAGACCGGGTAGAACACCTGTCTCACCCGCCCGTCGTCGAGCACCAGGGTGAGGCGGCGCAGGAGGGTGAGGCCGCCGGCCGTGAAGGTCGGCAGCCGCATCGCCTGCGTGAGTGCCCCATGCGGATCGGCGAGCAGGCTGAACGGCAGGTGCAGGCGCGCCGCAACCTCGCGCTGGTAGGCGCTCGTCTGCGTCGAGAGCCCGTGCACCTGGGAAACCCCGCGCCGGATCAGCTCGGCGTGGTGATCGCGAAAGTCGCAGGCCTGAGGCGTGCAGCCGCGCGCGCCCGGAATCACGTCCCACTCGGGCACGAGGTTGGGTTGGCCGGGCTCCCCCGTGCGCGGATAGGCATAGATCACCGCACGGCCCGTCAGCCGGGCAAGGGACACCCGCGTGCCGTCGGTCGCCTCCAGGGACACGTCGGGCGCGATCGTACCTTCGAGGTGGCGCGCGGCGCCGTCATCCTCCGGCACGGGCAGGTCGGCGGGCAGGGACGCGTAGTCGGGGGTCATGACGGCGATCCGGCGGTTGGGGCGGCGTCAGGCTATCCCCGCTCCACCCCGGCGGACAAGGTTTCAAAAAATCAGCCGCGGTCGCGCATGATCCGGGCGCGGTCGCGCTCCCAATCGCGCTGCTTCGTCGCCTCGCGCTTGTCGTGGAGCTTCTTGCCGCGCCCGAGGCCGAGCTCGATCTTCGCCCGGCCGCGCTCGTTGAAGTAGATCTTCAGCGGCACCACGGTGAAGCCGTCGCGCTGCGTGGCGCCGATGAGCTTGTTGATCTGCTTGCGGTGCAGCAGCAGCCGGCGCGGGCGCTTGGTCTCGTGGTTGAAGCGGTTCGCCTCGACGTATTCCGGGATGTAGGCGTTGAACAGCATCAGGTCGGAGCCCGACGGCCCGGCATAGGCCTCGCCGATGGTCGCCTTGCCCTTGCGCAGGGATTTGACCTCGGTGCCCGTCAGCGCGAGCCCGGCCTCGATGGTGTCGGTGATCTCGTAATGATAGCGGGCGGCGCGGTTGTCGGCGACGACGCGGCGGTCGGGATCGGGTTTGGGTGCCATCACATCGTCGGTTCAGGCCGGCCGCCGGAATACGGCCGGGCCGAGGGATATGGTCTGTCGCGTGCGGTTTCGCCAGCGGTTTCAGCCGTCCAGAAGACCGGCATGGCGCAGGGCGGCATCGATCGCCGCCTTGCTCTCCTCGCTCACGGGCAGGAGCGGCAGGCGCAGATCCTCGCGCATGTGCCCGAGGCGGGACAGGGCGTACTTCGCCGGCGCCGGGTTCGGCTCGATGAACATGGCCGTGTGCAGGGGCATCAGGATGTCCTGCAGCTGGAGCGCCTTGGCGTAGTCGCCGGAAAGCGTGGCTTCCTGCAGGTCGGCACACAGGCGTGGGGCGACGTTCGACACCACCGAGATGCAGCCGCAGCCGCCCTGGGCGTTGAAGCCCAGGGCCGTCGCGTCCTCGCCGGAGAGCTGGACGAAGTCCGGCCCGATGGCTTGGCGCTGGAGGCTGACCCGGTCGAGCCTGGCCGTCGCGTCCTTCACCCCGACGATGTTTGTCAGCTCGGCGAGGCGTGCCATCGTCTCGACGCTCATGTCGACGATGGAGCGGCCGGGAATGTTGTAGAGGATGATCGGGATGCCGATGGCGTCGTTGACGGCCTTGAAGTGGGCGTAGAGCCCGGCCTGGGACGGCTTGTTGTAGTAGGGCGTCACCACCAGAACCGCATCGGCGCCGGCCTTCTCGGCATGGCGCGCGCGCTCGACCGCCTCGGCGGTGGAGTTCGAGCCGGCGCCCGCGATCACGGGCACGCGCCCGGCGGCCTCGGCGATGCAGATCTCGACCACGCGGTCGTGTTCGGCCGGAGTCACCGTCGGGGTCTCCCCCGTGGTGCCGACGGGCACGAGGCCGTGGATGCCCTGCGCGATCTGCCAGTTCACGAAGTCACGGAACGCGGCCTCGTCGAAGGCGCCGTCCCGGAACGGCGTCACGAGGGCGGTCATCGCGCCCTTCAGGCGCCGGGTGGTCGTGCTGGTCATCCTGGCGTTCCCGGCCCTTGGGGCTCGTCATGCGCCGGGGCCAGGACCGGCCCCGTATCAGGCGGGGAGACATAAGGCCTCGGCCGCACGGGCGCAAACGCTGCTTTGACGGGGTTAATGCCTTCTTAACGCCCTTTGGATGAGCTTGAAGGAGGCCCGCTCCCGCAGGGATTCGTAAGATCCATGGTGTTCCGGACGTGTTCGCATCGCGCCGCCCTGGCCCTCTTCCTGGGCGGCACCGCCCTGGCCGGGACGGCCTTCGTCGGTTCGACCCTGCCCCGCCCCCTCGGCTCCGGCGTGCTCGCGGCGGGATCGGACGCGCTGCCGGCGAGTGACGCCGCCGCCCCGTCGAGCGCCCTGACCGATACCAAGACCCTCGATCCCGTGGCGGCCGATGCCCTGAAGGTCGAGGCGCGGACCGCCGAGACCCCACCGGCCGACACCGCCCCGCCCGGGGCCCGGACGGGTCTGCCCGCCACGGTGAAGGCCTACGCCTCGGCCGACCCCGAGGCCGGCATCGCCTTCCCCTTGCCCGACGCCGCCGTCTCGCCCGCGGCTCCGGTGCCCGAGCTGCCCGATCCGGTCCGCGCCGCCCGCATCGCCCCCGACATCGACGTGCCGGCCCTGCGCCAGGCCATCGACGCCTACCGCAAGGGGCGCGTCGGGGACGGCGACCGCCTGCGCGACGGGTTCAAGGACCCGGCCGCCCGCGCGCTCCTCGAATGGGTCGCGATCCGGGCCGGCGCCGGGATCGGGTTCGAGCGCACCATCGCGTTCACCCGCGCCAACCCGGACTGGCCGGCGGGGCCGCTGCTGCGTCGGCGCGCCGAGGAGGCCCTGCTCATCGAGCGCAAGGGACCGGCCATCGTGCGTGCCTATTTCGCGGCCTCCAAGCCCGCGAGCGCGCCGGGCCGGTTCGCCCTGGCCCTGGCGTTCCGGGCCGAGAACCTCGATGCCGACGCCGCCGCCCTGGTGCGCGAGCTGTGGCGCTCGGACACCTTCGGGCGCAGCCTCGAAGCCAAGGTGATGGACGCCTTTCCGGGCGTGCTCACCCGCATCGACCACCGCTTCCGCATGGAGCGCGCCCTCCTCAAGGAGGATTACGAGACCGCCGGCCGCGCCGCCGCGCTCGCGGGCGGGAGCTATGCCAGCCTGGTGCGGGCCCGCCGCGCCGTGGAGGACAAGAGTTCGGGCGCGCCCGGTGCCCTCAACGCGGTGCCGCCGTCCCTGCGCAACGACTCGTCCTACATCCTGTCGCGGGCGCAGCACCTGCGCCGCACCGACAAGTATGCCGAGGCAGCCGCCCTGCTCTCCGTCGCGCCGACGAACCCGGACGTCCTCGTCGACGGCGACGAGTGGTGGGTGGAGCGCCGGATCGTCGCCCGCAAGCTCGTCGATCTCGGCGACGCCCGCACCGCCTACATCGTCGCCGGTCGCCACAGCGCCCGCACGGTGGAGAAGCGCATCGAGGCCGAGTTCCATGCCGGCTGGATCGCCCTGCGCTTCCTCGACGACGCGGGAACCGCCGCCCGTCATTTCGACGCCGCCGCCGCCATCGCCGAGACGCCGATCTCGCAGGCCCGCGCCGCCTACTGGCAGGGCCGCGCCGCCGAGGCCGAGGGGCGGACCGACATGGCGAAGGCCGCCTACGAGCGCGCCGCCCTTCAGCCCATCGCCTATTACGGCCAGCTCGCCCGGGCGAAGCTCGGCCGCGCCAACCTGTCGCTCCGCTCGATTCCCGAGCTCGACGCACCCGCGCAGGCGGCCTTCTCGGACCGGCTCTACGTCCGGGCCCTGCGCATGCTGGAGGCGGCCTCCCTGAAGGATCTGGCCCTGCCGCTCTACATCGACGCGGCGACGAAGCTCTCCGATCCGGCCGAACTCGATGCCCTCGGCAACATCGCGGCGGATGTCCGCAACGCCCGGGCGCTCGTGGCCATCGGCAAGATCGCCGTGCAGCGCGGTTTGCCGCTGGACGCCCACGCCTACCCGACCATCGGCATCCCGGCCTACGAGGCGTCTGCCGCCGTGCCCCTGGTCGAGAAGGCCATGGTCTTCGCCATCGCCCGGCAGGAGAGCCAGTTCGACCCCCTGGCCCAGTCGAGCGTCGGCGCGCGCGGCCTGATGCAGATGATGCCGGCCACGGCCCAGCGCACGGCCCGCCGGGTCAGCGCCGCCTTCGACCAGGACCGGCTCACCAGCGATCCGGCCTACAACGCCCGCCTCGGCCACGCCCATCTCGGCGAGCTCATGGACGATTGGCGCGGCTCCTACATCCTCGCCTTCGCCTCCTACAATGCCGGCGGCGGCAACGTGAAGAAGTGGATCGACGCCTACGGCGATCCGCGCAAGGCGGGCGTGGACCCCATCGACTGGGTCGAGCGCATCCCCTTCACGGAGACGCGCAACTACGTCCAGCGGGTGATGGAGAACCTACAGATCTACCGCACCCGCCTCGACACCAAGAGCGCGCTCCTCATCGACGGGGATCTGCAGCGCGGCGCGCGCTGAGGGACAGGTCAGGCCGCCTGTCGCCCGAGCGAGACGGCGCCCACGGCCGCACCCGCGAGGTAGGCCGCGAGGATCAGAGCACCGACCTCGACCCAGAGGCCGGCGCGGCCCGGAACGAGCCCGGCGAGGCTGAGCCCGCCCGCGACGGCCGCCGCGAGCACCAGGGCGAGGGTCCCCGCCAGGGTAGACCCCGTGCGTGGCAGGCCGGCGAAGCGGCCCACCACCGCGCCGAGGAGGAAGCCGAGCACCAGGGCCGGGCCGATCAGCGTCAGCAGGGGGATCACGCGAGACTCCTCATGGACGCAGGGCCAGGCCGATGCCCTCGGCGGGCGGGCGGCTTTGCGCGGCGGGATCGGCGGCGACCCGGTCCGGCGGGAGGCCGGCCTGGAGCAGATACTCGACGAGGGCGAGGGCGCGCTGCCGCGGCAGGTCCGGCTCGGGCTCGGACGGGATGTCCGCTTTGGCGGGCGGCTTCTCGGGAGGCGTCTTGGTGGCGGCCTTGGCGCTCGCGCCGGTGGCGGGCTTCGCCTTGGTGTCGGCCTTCGCGGGCGCCTTGGCGTCCTTCGGGGGCTCGACGGAGGCCGTGCTGTCCACGGCGGTCTCGACGGCCGGCTTCGGGGCCGGCGGGGCGCCCGCCGGGTCCGTGTGGCCGGTGACCGCGATGCGGCCCGTGGGGCAGGCCTTGGCCCAGGCCGCCACCGAATCGAGGAGGGGATAGAACGCCGCCGTCAGGATGGCGCTGCCGGGCACGAACGTCAGGGCCCGGCCCGGATCGAGGTCGGTGAACCGCGTCGCACAGGCCTTCGCGTCGGGGGCGGTACCCACGCCCGGCACCGCGATGGCCGCACTGCCCTGCCACCCGGCGGGCAGCGCGCGGGGCAGATCCGATTCGATGCGGCGCGCGCTCTCGGCGTAGAGGCTGTCGCCCGTGAGCGTGAGGGCGCGGTCGGCGATGCGGATCTCGCCGCGCGCCAGCACCGCCAGGGTGGCGATGCCCTGATCGAGGGCGCCCGTCAGGCCCTCGGGGGCGCCGTCGGCGAGGCGGCTCCGGTCGACGATCCGCTCGCGGAAGAACTTTGGACGCAGGGCCGCGAGGATGCGCTCGCGGGTTGCCGCGTCCGGCAGGTGGCCGCCCAGGGTCACGCTGTCGGCCTCGCGCCGGAGCTGGACGCGGTAGGGCTTGAGCGGCCGGGTCTCCAGGCGCACCGGCCCGGCCGCGACGCCGGAAGGGCGCCCGTCGCGCAGCAGGGCCGCGATCTCGTCCACCGCCTGCCCGTCGAGGGCGACGCCCGTGACCGACACCGCGCCGCGCGCGAAGGCGACGCCGCCCTCCTGCAGCAAGGCGACGAGGCGCAGGGCGAAGGCGGCGAGGCCGGCGGGATCGATGGCGGGATCGAGGCCGCGTGCCGTGCGGGTCTCGTCGAGGATGCCGGCGCCCTCGGCGATCTCCGTGGCGCGGGCCCGCAGGCTGGGGCGGGCGGCCTCGGAGACCACGTGGCCCGTGAGGGTGATGGCGCCGCCCGGCGCGCGGGCGAGGCCGAAGGCGAAGTCCGGAACGTTGGCCGGCAGGATCTCGATGGTGCCGAGGGTAAACCCCGTGGGCGGCGTCGCGAGGGACGCGCGCAGGCGCGCCTCGTCCTCCGTCGAGATCGCCTCCCCCCGAACCGACAGGCGCGTGTCGGACAGTTCGACCCGGGCGCCGGGCTGCAGGGCCTTGAGTGCCGAGATCGCTTCCGCGGCGGCCTGCGCGAACTCGGCCGGCGCGCCGTAGGCCGCACGGGCGTCGTCGTCGAGGCGCGTGCCCGGCGCGAGGGACGGGGTCAGACGGTCGGCCAGGGCAAGGGGGCCGATCTCGGCCGGGCGGTTGCCCGTGAGCGCGATGCGGTCCGGCCCCGTGCGCGTGGCCGTCCACACGAAGGGAGCGGCGGTCTCGACGAGCCCGAGACTGCCCTCGATCCGGCGCAGGCCCGGCAGGGCGGCGAGGCGGGCCAGGGTGGTGTCGCGGGACACCGCGTCGGGCGCTTCGCCGAACACCACGAGGTCGCGGCCCCGCGCCGTGGCACGCAGCCACGGCTCGGTGCCCGCCTGCGCCGTCTCGCGCACGATCGCGGCGGCCTCCGCGTCGAGGCGCGCCTCCAGGGGCGGCGTCACCAGGGGCACGGCGACGCCGAGGATCACGGCGACGCCGGGCAGGCCGACGAGCCAGCCCGTGCGACGGATCAGGGCGGAAAGAGAGGCGGACACGTTCGATCCCGGTGGAAGGCGGCGTTTCGCGAAGCGGCGCTTGGCGAAGCGGCGCTTGGCGAAGCCAACCCAATCACACGGTTTTCACGGCATCATGAAGGCCGTCACGCGTCGCGCAGCATCTCCAGTTCGAGCCAGCGGTCCTCGGCCTGGCCGAGCTGGGTCTCGGCCTCGCTCAGCAGACCCGAGGCCTTGGCGAAGCGCGCCGGATCGCGGGCGTAGAGATGCGGGTCGGCCAGCACCGCCCTCAGCTTGCCGATGTCGGATTCGAGCTTCTTAATCCGCTCCGGCAGGGTCTTCAGCTCGTGCTGGTCCTTGAAGTTGAGCTTGCCCTTGGGGGGGGCGGCCTCCGCCTTGGCGGCCTCCTGCGCCTTGCCGCGCTCGCGCTGCTCGGCCCGGCCCGCCCGCGTGGTCGAGGCGACGGTGCGGGCCTGCACGCCCTCGCCGCGCTGGGCGATCATGTCGGTGTAGCCGCCCGCATACTCGATCCAGGCGCCCTCGCCCTCGCTGACGAGGACGCTGCCCACGACCCGGTCGAGGAAGTCGCGGTCGTGGCTGACCAGGATCAGGGTGCCGGAATAGTCGGTGAGCATCTCCTGCAGGAGGTCGAGGGTCTCGAGATCGAGGTCGTTGGTCGGCTCGTCGAGGACCAGCAGGTTGGCGGGCTGTGCGAGTGCCCGGGCGATGAGGAGGCGGTTGCGCTCGCCGCCCGACAGTACACTCACGGGGGTGCGGGCCTGCTCGGGTGCGAACAGGAAGTCCTTCATGTAGCCGATGACGTGGCGGCTGACCCCGCCGACGGTGACCGAATCGCCGCTGCCGCCGGTGAGCACCTCGGTCACGGTCATCGACGGTTCCAGGACCGCGCGGGTCTGGTCGAGGAGCATCATCTTGAGGTTGGTACCGAGCGCGATGGTACCGGAATCCGGCGGTTGCTGGCCGGTGAGCAGGTTGATCAGCGTGGTCTTGCCGGCGCCGTTGGGGCCGACGATGCCGAGGCGGTCGCCGCGCATCACCCGGATCGACAGGTCGGCGACGATGGTGCGCTCCCCGTAGGCTTTCGCCGCGCCCTTGGCCTCCACCACGAGGGCGCCCGACGGGTCGGCCTCCGTCGAGCTCATGGTGGCGGTGCCGACGGGGCGGCGGTCCTCGCGCCGGTCCTTGCGGAGCTGATGGAGGTTGCCGAGGCGCCGGACGTTGCGCTTGCGCCGGGCCGTGACGCCGTAGCGCAGCCAATGCTCTTCGTCGGCGATCTTGCGCTCGAGCTTGTGCCGGTCGCGCTCCTCCTCCTCGAAGAACGCGTCGCGCCACGCCTCGAAGGTGGTGAATCCCTGCTCGATCCGCCGGGTGGTGCCGCGATCGAGCCAGACCGTGGTCTTCGACAGGGCCGAGAGGAAGCGCCGGTCGTGGCTGATGAGGATGAGCGCGCCGCGCACGCTCTTCAGTTCGGCTTCCAGCCACTCGATGGCCGGCAGGTCGAGGTGGTTGGTCGGCTCGTCGAGGAGCAGAATGTCGGGCTCGGGCGCCAGGGCCTGGGCGAGGGCCACGCGCCGGCCCTCGCCGCCGGACAGGCGCGACGGGTCCTCCTCCCCGGTCATGCCGAGGCTCTCCAGCAGATAGCGGGCGCGGTAGGCCTCGTCGCCGTGGGTGAGCCCGGCTTCTACGAAGTCGAGGGTGGTGGTGAACCCTGAGAAGTCCGGCTCCTGGGCCAGATACCGGATGGTGGTGCCGGGCTGGACGAAGCGTAACCCCTTGTCGGGCTCCACCAATCCGGCGGCGATCTTCATCAGGGTCGACTTGCCCGAGCCGTTGCGGCCGACGAGGCAGGTACGCTCGCCCGGCGAGATCGCGAGCTCGGCCCGTTCGATGAGGGGCGTGCCGCCGAAGGTGAGGGCGACGTCTTGGAGGGTGAGAAGCGGGGGAGCGGCCATGGCCGGGCTTATGGCAGTGCCGGCGCCCGTGAACAAATGGTTCGGGGCGCCGGACGCGGAAACCCTACATGACCGGGTTGGCGGGACCCGTGGGCGCAGGGCCGACATCGGGGCCGACGCCCGGATCGTTCACGGGAATCTCGTCCGGCGTCACGTCGGGCGCTTCCGTCGGCGTATGGCCGGGAAACTCGGGCGCGGGCAGATCGGGCCCGGGCGGCGGCGTCTGCGGAGCCTCGTAGGGCGTCTCGGGAACGGGAGCACCGGGATTCGACATGGCAGGCCTCGCGAAAAGGTCGGGCGTGAGGAACGGGCGCCCGGCGTGCCGGTTCCGCCTCGTTTCCGGTCCCGCCTACTTCTTCGTCAGGAGGAGGTTGCCCTCCTGGCCGAGCTTCTTCTGGATGCGTTCGGCGAACAGGGCGAGCAGCAGCGGCAGGCGCACTTCGACCCGAACGGTCTGGGGGCCGACATCCACCTGCCCGTCGACCTTCTGGCCCATGGCCGCCATGGCGAAGTCGAGGCGGTCGTCGGTCCAGGCCAACTTGTCGACGGCGACGCCGGTCTTGTCGAGCAGCCCCTGGACCTGACCCATCCCGTCGGCGATGCGCCGGCGGGCTTCGGCCAGGCCGAGCTCATGCGGGATTTCGACGATCAGGGGCTTGGCCATGGGGGTCCTGCGCGGTTGGCTCCGACCCCCGACATGGGGACGGCCGCCGGCGAGACAACGCCGGCGGCCGCGGAAGGTGACGTTTTCGAGGGAGGCGACGCGATGCGGGCCTCGGTTTTCACGAGGCGCGCTGCGATGCGCGCCTCAGTGAACCACGCTCAGCGCCACATGGGTCACGCCGCCCATGCCGATGGCGCGGGCCGGTCCCTTGGCGAGGTCGATGATCCGGCCGCGCACGAACGGCCCCCGGTCGTTGATCCGCACCACCACGGAGCGGCCGTTGCGCTTGTTCTGCACCAGCACCCGTGTGCCGAAGGGCAGGCTGCGATGGGCGGCCGTCATGCCGTTCGGGTTGAAGCGCTCGCCGTTGGCCGTCTGGCGACCGCTTCCGTACCAGGACGCGCCACCGCTCTGGGCGGCGGCCGGCAGGCTGGCGAAGGTCATGACGGTGCCGATGAGGGTGGCGGCCACACGAACGGAATTGATGTTCATTCGGTCTTGCTCGGTTGTTTCGGA
Source organism: Methylobacterium sp. Leaf469 (assembly GCF_001424745.1). Classification (NCBI taxonomy): domain Bacteria; kingdom Pseudomonadati; phylum Pseudomonadota; class Alphaproteobacteria; order Hyphomicrobiales; family Methylobacteriaceae; genus Methylobacterium; species Methylobacterium sp. Leaf469. The sequence continues at coordinate 340,371 of NZ_LMRE01000023.1, read as the reverse complement.
TGGCCGGCAAAATGAATTCGAACGGGGCCAAAATGAGACCGGGTGAAATGAGGCATTTGCGGTCACATATGAGGCTAGATCCGAGGCATCATCTGTAGTTGTACAACAATGTAGTGTGGATCGATGTGTGAAAGCCGAAAAGACGTTTCATTCCAAGTGAATGCTGCCGTGGGCCGATCCGGCCGCGGGCTCTGCCTGCCCCCGCACCGAGCAGCAAAAAACTGCCCTGCGCGCGACGAAACCCAGCCATGCGCCGCCCTCCCGGGGCCGAAGGAGAAAGATTATTTTCAAGATCGCGGCTTGGGGGCCGGTTGCCTGACGTCCAAGGGTTCAGCAGACCCCGCCCTACCCGTGTTCCGGATCGGTGAAAATGTTGGCGACATCTCGGGTTATGCCCTCCGACACCCAGGGCAACACTGATGCAGGACCGATCGGTGCTCGCAATTAGCCTGCGGGACGGTCCGGCAACGCACCCGGCAAAAACTGCAGCCCCAAATCGAGACGCATTCGCCTCAACCCGGCAACCCGCCCTTTACGTTAACGGCCGCATGGTCCGCCTTGTCAGTCGCGTAACCGGTGTTTGCCATGGCTCCCCTGCGTACCGCGGTTGCCGATACCGTCGCCCGGAAAAGTGTCTCGCGTACCGGGCGACTCGTGTCGGCGCCGCGGATGGGTCTCGTACCCCCCGTTCAGCGCCTTCCCCTCGATGAGATTCTCGTTGGGGATTGTATCGGCGCCATGAACGCCCTGCCGGCGGGCAGCGTCGACTGCGTGTTCGCCGATCCACCCTACAACCTCCAGCTCGGCGAAGGCTCGCTCCTGCGGCCCGATCAGAGCCGCGTCGACGCCGTCGACGACGCCTGGGACCAGTTCTCGAGCTTTGCCGCCTACGACGCCTTCACCCGCGCCTGGCTCACCGCCGCCCGCCGGGTGATGAAGCCGAACGCGACCCTGTGGGTCATCGGCTCCTACCACAACATTTTTCGCGTCGGCGGCGCGCTCCAGGACCTCGGGTTCTGGATCCTCAACGACATCGTCTGGCGCAAGGCCAACCCGATGCCGAACTTCCGCGGCAAGCGCTTCACCAACGCCCACGAGACCCTGATCTGGGCGTCGCGCTCGGCCGAATCGAAGGGCTACACCTTCCATTACGAGGCGCTGAAGGGCGGCAACGACGACGTTCAGATGCGTTCGGACTGGTTCATCCCCCTCTGCACCGGCGACGAGCGCCTGAAGGGCGCCGACGGCCTGAAGGTCCACCCGACCCAGAAGCCGGAGGCCCTGCTCGCCCGCACCATCCTGTCGGCCACGAATCCGGGTGACGTGATCCTCGACCCGTTCTTCGGCACCGGCACCACCGGCGCCGTGGCCAAGCGCCTCGGCCGCCGCTTCATCGGCATCGAGCGCGAGACCGTCTATGCCGACGCGGCCCGCGCCCGCATCGACGCCGTCGAGCCCCTGTCGCAGGCCGCCCTCATGGTGGCGCCGACGAAGCGCGCCGAGCCCCGCGTCGCCTTCCTCAGCGTTCTCGAGGCCGGTCACATTCGTGCCGGCGAGACCCTCACGGACGCGCGCGGGCGGCATTCGGCCATCGTGCGCCCCGACGGCACCGTGATGGCCGGCCCGGCCTCGGGCTCGATCCACAAGATCGGCGCCCTCGTGCAAGGCCTGCCGGCCTGCAACGGCTGGGATTTCTGGCACGCCACCCGCGACGGCAAGCCCGTGGTGATCGACGTGTTCCGGGCCCGGATGCGGGCGGCCATGGGTTCGGCCGCCTGAGTTTCTGATGCAGCCCGCCTTCCGCGGAATGCCCTCTCCCGCAGAGTAGGGAAGGGTCGCGCCCTACTGCCCGCGCGTCCTCGGCCGGCCGCGTTTTCGCGGCGGGGCAGGCGGCGCCTCCTCCGGCTCCCCGAAAAACCCCTCCCCGTCCTCGACGGGCGGTGCCACCACAGCACGCGGCGCCGGCTTCGGCACCGGGCGAAAACTCGGCGGTGGCGGCGGAGCCTCCTCTTCCGGCTCGGCGAAGAGCGGCGTGTCGGCGACCGCCCGCAGGGCCTTCGGGCGCCCGCGCTTCACCGGCTCGGGCTTCGGATCGAAGGCGTGGGCCAGCACCTTCTTCATCACGCCGGGCAGCGGTTCGTCGTCGAGATCCCGCCGCGGCGTGAAGCGCATGCCGGCGGGGGCCTGGGTGCTCAAGGCGACGCGGGCGAGGAAGACCGTCAGCTCGAGGGGGAAATGCGTGAAGCCGTGGCGCACGAGGCCCGGCAGACGCTTCCAGCGGGCGTCGAACGGCGCGTCGAGGAGGGCCTGGGCCGGATCGTAATCCGGCTCCCACGGGCTCATGGGCGGCTCGGCCATGGCGCCGAGCAGGCCCTCCGGCGGGCGGGTGCGCAGGAGGATCGCCTCATCGCCGGCCCGGACCGCCACGAAGGCCGCGCCCTTGCGCAGGGTCCCCTTCACCGCCTTCAGCTTTCGCGGAAACGTCTCCTGCGTGCCGGCGGCCCGGGCGCGGCACGGCGCCATCCACGGACACAGGGCGCAGGCCGGGCGCTTGGGTGTGCAGATCGTGGCGCCGAGATCCATCACCGCCTGCGCGAAATCGCCCGGCCGGTCGTGCGGCACCAGGGCTTGTGTCACGGCGCGAACCTCCGTGCGGGCGGCCGGCATCATCGTCTCGATGGCGTAGAGGCGGGTCATCACCCGTTCGACGTTGCCGTCGACGGCGGCCTCCGGGCGGTCGAAGGCGATGGCCGCGATGGCGCCGGCCGTGTAGGCGCCGACGCCGGGAAGCTTTCTCAGGCCCGCGAGGGTGTCGGGAAACGCGCCGGCCTCTGCCACAGCCTTGGCGCAGGCGTGGAGGTTGCGCGCCCGGGAATAGTAGCCGAGCCCGGCCCAGGCCGACATCACCGCCTCCTCGGGGGCGGCCGCCAGGGCATCCACGCTGGGGAAGCGTTCCAGGAACTTGTGGAAGTAGGGTTTCACCGCCGCGATGGTGGTCTGCTGCAGCATCACCTCGGAAAGCCAGATCCGGTACGGGTCCGGCGCCTGCCCCGGCAGGGCGCGCCAGGGCAGGACGCGGCGGTGCCGGTCGTACCAGGTCAGCAGATCGTCCGCCCGGGGGCTTGGTAGATTGGCCGCCAGGGGGCTTGGTAGATCGCCCGCCAGGGGGCTTGGCAGAGATGCGTCGGTCACGGGGCTCGGCACTGGCATGGGGCACCCGTCCTTACCCCGGCCGCTCGACGCCTCCAACCGGGCCTTCGGCGGCACGCAACGCCGTGCTAACCATTCGGGCGCGATACGGTGTGGATCGGCGGCGGGAAACGGAAGCGGTTGCGCATGGCGCGGGTCAAGCCACTCGCCGAACTCCTCGATGCCTGCATCGGCCCGGCCTTCGCCGCGCAGGGCTTCGCCTCCACGGACATCCTCGCCGCCTGGCCCGAGATCGTCGGCGAGCGCTTGGCGCGCTACTGCCAGCCCTCCAAGCTCGAATGGCCGCGCCGGCGCCGGCGCGAGGAGGAGGGTCGCCCCGATCCCGGCACCCTGGTGGTGCGGGTGGAGGGCGTGTTCGCCCTCGAACTCCAGCACCTCGCCCCGATCGTGATCCAGCGGGTCAACGCCCATTACGGCTGGGCCTGCGTCGCCAAGATCGTCATGCGCCAGGGCCGGGTCGACCGTATCGGCCGAAAGGTGCCACCGCCCGTCGTCGACCCCGTCCGCCGCGGCGAAGTGGCACTCGCGGTCCGCACCATCGACGACGACGCCCTGCGCGATGCCCTCGACCGCCTCGGCATGGCGGTGGTCGCGACGGCCCCGAAAGCCGTGCCCCGGCGCTGAGTCGGGCGCCCGCGCGCCTTGTCAGGACGGCCGGCAGATTCTACCGCAGGCGGGAGACGATGCGTTTGTCCGCAAGCGGAGCCTGTCACGACCATGATCACCCGGCGCGACGCCCTCAAAGCCACCGGCCTCGCCATCGGCGCGGCGGCCCTCCTGCCCCGGTTCACCCTGGATGCGTTCGCGCAAGGCGGGGCGAATCTCTCGACCCTGATGGAGCCCGGGCCCTTGGGCGACGTCTGGCTCGGCCCGAAGGACGCGAAGGTGACGATCATCGAGTACGCCTCGATGACCTGTTCCCATTGCGCCGCCTTCCACCGGACGACGTACCCGGTCCTCAAGGAGCGCTACATCGACACCGGCAAGGTGCGCTTCACCCTGCGGGAATTCCCCCTCGATCCGCTCGCCACCGCGGCCTTCATGCTGGCGCGCTGCGACGGCGACGCGAAGTACTACCCCATCACCGACCTGCTGTTCGACCAGCAGCAGGGCTGGGCCTACGTGCAGAAGCCGCAATCGCCCGTGGACGCCCTGGAGCAGATGCTGCGCCAGGCCGGTTTCTCGAAGGACAAGTTCGAGGCCTGCCTCAAGGACCAGAAGCTCTACGGGGCCATCAACACGGTCAAGCAGCGTGGCATGGACACCTTCAAGGTGGATTCCACCCCGACCTTCTTCATCAACGGCGAGCGTTACACCGGCGAGATGTCCATCGAGGGCATGGAGAAGGTGATCAAGCCGATTCTCGGCGCCTGACGCATCGCTTTTGCGATGCACGGGCAAAACAGCGAATTCCCGAATGGGCGCAATATGTTAAGTCGTGTCGAGGTCGCCTTGACACCCAAGGTGGGCGAAACTATGTTGCCGCCCGCTTGAAGGAGGCGTCCCGGCCGGTTCTCTCCGCTCTCGCCAATGTGAGTTTTCGCGTATGAGCGGCAACGACGCTGGGGATGGGCGCGGAGCCGAACGGGAGCAAGCGCGGGACGAGGACCTCTCCCAGAGGCTCAAACGTCTCGAGACGCAGATCGAGCGGAAGCGGCCCAGCGCCCCTCCCGGTCCTTCGTCGCGTTCCGGTTCTTCGACCGGGCCCTCTCCTCTCGGCCAGGCGATGCGACTCTCCACGGAGTTCATCGCCGGCGTCCTGGCGGGGGGCATACTCGGCTGGATGTGCGATCATTTCCTGGGGACGAAACCCTGGGGCCTGATCGTCTTGCTGATGCTGGGCTTCCTGACCGGCGTCTATAACGTCATGCGTGTCTCGGGATCGCTCTCGAAGGCGCCGACGAAGGAACGGGATCGCTAGGCGATTTCGTGAGAACGCCGCTCGCGCGGCGATTGGTGGTGGCGGGCCTCCGGCCCGTTCGGTTTCGAAAAGGACGGGAGCGGCAATGGCCGTAAAGATGGATCCGATCCACCAGTTCGAGCTCAAGCCGCTCGTCTCGTTCGGACATATCGGTAACCAGGAGATCGCGTTCACGCAGTCGGCCCTGTACATGTTCGCCGCCGTGGGGATCATCGCGCTGATCACCATCGTGGCCACCGCGCAGCGCTCGGTGGTGCCGGGTCGCATGCAGTCCATGGCCGAGGTGTTCTACGAGTTCATCGGCTCGACCCTGCGCCAGTCCGCCGGCCACGGCTCCGAGCGGTTCATGCCGCTGATCTTCTCGCTGTTCATGTTCGTGCTCGTGCTGAACATGCTCGGCATGATCCCCTACGCCTTCGCGGTGACCAGCCACATCATCGTCACCTTCGCGCTGGCCTTCCTCGTGATCGGCACCGTGATCGTCTACGGCTTCATGGCCCATGGCACGAAGTTCCTGAAGGTGTTCGTGCCCTCCGGCGTGCCCGGCTGGCTCCTGCCGATGATCGTCGCCATCGAGATCGTGTCGTTCATCTCGCGCCCCATCAGCCTTGCGGTGCGTCTGTTCGCCAACGTGCTCGCCGGCCACATCGCCCTGAAGATCTTCGCGGGCTTCGTTCCGGCGCTCCTCGCCGCCGGCGCCTGGGGGGCGATCTCGCCCCTCCCTCTGGCCCTCAGCGTCGCGGTCACGGCCCTCGAGTTCCTCGTGGCCGGCCTGCAGGCCTACGTCTTCGCCACGCTCGCTTCGATCTATCTCAGCGACGCGCTGCATCCCGGCCACTAAGGCCGGTGGATTCCGGCCCTCGCGGCCGGGCACCCCTTCCGTCCCCGGGTCCGCCCTCGCGGCCCGGATTCTCTCCACGCAACGACGACACGGACCCCAGGAGCAATTTGATGGATCCCTTAGCTGCCAAGTACATCGGTGCCGGCCTCGCCTGTCTCGGCATGGCGGGCGCCGCCATCGGCCTCGGCAACCTCTTCGGCCAGTTCTACGCCGGTGCCCTGCGCAACCCGTCGGCCGCTGACGGCCAGCGCGGCAACCTGCTCCTCGGCTTCGCCCTCACGGAAGCGCTCGGCATCTTCTCGCTGCTCGTCGCGCTGCTTCTCCTGTTCGCCGTCTAAGTCCAGCGAACCGATACCGGGCCGGACGCGGCATCCCCGAGGGGATGCGGCGTCTCCAAAGGGATGCAAGGCGCGTCCGGCCCCAGTCTCTGATTTGACCGCAAGTCCCCCGATTTGACCGAAGGACGTCATGGCTCAGCCGGCTCATCCGACCGCAACGCATGAAGGCTTCGCCGCGACGCCGGCCTCCGAGCACGGCGGCGGCTTTCCGCCCTTCGAGAGCCACACCTTCGCGTCCCAGCTCATCTGGCTCGCCCTCGCCTTCGGGCTGCTCTACTACCTCATGGACAAGATCGCCCTGCCGCGCATCCAGTCCATCCTGAACGACCGCGCCAATCGCCTGTCGTCGGACCTCGACGAGGCCCAACGCCTCAAGGCCGAGGCCGACGCCGCCGGAGCCGCCTACGAGAAGTCCTTGAGCGATGCCCAGGCCAAAGCCCAGGCCATCGCACTCGAGACCCGCACGGCCCTGACGCGGGACGCCGAGACCAAGCGCAAGGCGCTCGAAACCGAACTCAACGCCAAGATCGCGGCCTCCGAGGCCACCATCCGCGGCCGCACCGCCGAGGCCATGGGCAATGTCCGCGGCATCGCCGGCGAGACGGCATCCGCCATCGTCGAGCGCCTGACCGGCCGGAGCCCGGACGAGGCGGCCATCGCCAAGGCCCTCGATAGCGTCGCCCTCCCGCACTGAGCGGGCACGCCACCCTACACCTTACCGGCCGGCGGTCCCTCCGGGGGCCGACGGCTCCGCCCAGGACCGATCCTCCGGCCCGGGCGCCATCGAGTTGGGACGACGAGCATGTTGTTGGAAGCCGAATTCTGGGTCGCAGTCGCCTTCGTGCTGTTCATGGCCGTCGTCTGGAAGGTCGGCGGCTTCAACCAGATCACCAACGGTCTCGACGGCCGGGCCAAGCGCGTCCGCTCCGAGCTCGACGAGGCCCGCCGCCTACGTGAAGAAGCCGCCGGTATCCTCGCCGACTACAAGAAGCGCCGGTCCTCCGCCGAGGCCGAGGCCGAGGCCATCGTCTCCGGTGCCCGCGCCGAGGCCCAGCGCATCGCCGACGAGGGCCATGCCCGCCTGAACGAATTCATCGCCCGCCGCACCAAGTCGGCCGAAACCAAGATCGCCCAGGCCGAGGTCCAGGCCACCGCCCAGGTCCGCGCCGCCGCGGCCGACGCCGCCGTGAAGGTCTCGGAGGTTATCCTGCGCGAGCGCATGCAGGGCGACGCGGCCCAGGATCTGGTTCGCCAGAGCCTCGGCGAGGTCCGTACCCGCCTCCGGGCCTGAACGCTCCATCGACCTGACGGGAGAGCCGCCGCGAGGCGGCTTTTTTCGTTTCCCGGGTCGTTCGCGGGTCGGGGCTCGGCCGGGATCGGACGATCGCGACAGGCTCCCTCTCCTGGAAGAGGGGGTTGGGGTGAGGTGTGTGACCGATTCGGATGAGCTACACACCTCACCCTGTCCCTCTCCTTTCAGGAGAGAGAGCCCGCGCCGGTCGGCCCCGCCGCCGGGCCGACTCATCTGTCCCGTAGCCCGGCCCCTCGCGCGCAAGCGCCCTCCAAGCGGAGACTCGATGCCGCCGATCATCTCGATTGCCAACCTGTCCAAGGTCTACGGTACGGGGCACAACGCCCTGAAGAACATCTCCCTCGACATCCGCAAGGGCGAGATCTTCGCCCTGCTCGGCCCCAACGGCGCCGGCAAGACCACGCTGATCAGCATCGTCTGCGGCATCGTCACGGCGAGCGCGGGCAGCATCCGCGTCGACGGACATTGCATCGCGACGGACTACAAGGCGGCGCGTCGAGCCATCGGCCTCGTGCCGCAGGAGCTCACCACCGACGCCTTCGAGACCGTGTGGGCCACCACTGGTTTCAGCCGCGGCCTGTTCGGTCTGCCCCCCGACCCGGCCCATATCGAGCGGGTGCTTCGCGACCTCTCCCTGTGGGACAAGAAGGACAGCCGGATCATGACCCTGTCGGGGGGCATGAAGCGGCGCGTGCTCATCGCCAAGGCGCTCGCCCACGAGCCCCGCATCCTGTTCCTCGACGAGCCCACGGCCGGCGTCGACGTGGCCCTACGCCAGGACATGTGGCGCCTCGTGCGCAAGCTGCGCGACCAGGGCGTCACCATCATCCTCACCACCCACTACATCGACGAGGCCGAGGAGATGGCCGACCGGGTCGGCGTGATCCGCAACGGCGAGATCATCCTCGTCGAGGAGAAGGCCGAGCTCATGCGCAAGCTCGGCAAAAAGCAGCTCACCCTCCACCTCGAGGCCCCGCTCGCGGCGTTGCCCCCCGCCCTCTCGGGACACGACCTCGAACTGGCGGAGAACGGGCGCGACCTTGTCTACACCTACAGCACCAAGGGCGACGCGGCCCTGACGGGGTTGCTCGCCGACCTCGCCCGCGCCGGCATCGGTTTTCGCGACCTCGATACCAGCCAATCCTCCCTGGAGGACATCTTCGTCGACCTCGTGAAGGAACGGCCATGAACTGGTACGCGGTCCGCGCGCTCTACCGCTTCGAGATGGCCCGCTTCTGGCGGACCGCCCTGCAGAGCATCGTCGCCCCCGTCATCGCCACGTCCCTGTATTTCGTGGTGTTCGGCGCGGCCATCGGCTCCCGCATGGCCTCCGTCGACGGGGTCGCCTACGGCGCCTTCATCGTGCCGGGCCTGATGATGCTCTCGCTCCTGACGCAGAGCATCGCCAACGCCTCGTTCGGCATCTACTTCCCGCGCTTCGCCGGCACGATCTACGAGATCCTGTCGGCACCGGTCTCGCCCCTGGAGATCGTGCTCGGCTACGTCGGCGCGGCGGCGTCGAAATCGATCCTCATCGCGCTCATCATCCTAGCCACCGCGACGCTGTTCGTGCCGATCCGCATCGAGCATCCGTTCGTGATGGTGGGCTTCCTGCTGCTCACGGCGGTGACCTTCAGCCTGTTCGGCTTCCTCATCGGCCTGTGGGCGGACGGGTTCGAGCGGCTGCAACTCGTGCCGCTCCTCATCGTCACGCCGCTGACGTTCTTGGGCGGCAGCTTCTATTCCATCGACATGCTGCCGCCGGTGTGGCGGACCCTGAGTCTGGCCAATCCGGTGGTCTATCTCATCAGCGGGTTCCGCTGGGCGTTCTTCGGCAATTCCGATGTGGGCATCGGCGTGAGCTTCGCCATGGCCCTCGTCTTCCTCGCCCTGTGCCTCGCCGGCGTCACCTGGATCTTCCGCACGGGGTATCGCCTGAAGAGCTGAGCGGCCGTCGCCGTCGGGATGGAGAAACGAGGCATGTCTACGCGCGTCTACACGGTCGACGAGGCCGATATCCGCCGGGCCTTTCCGCCCAGCCTTGAGCCTCCCGGCCTGCTGATGGAGTTCGGGCAATGGCTCGCGGGCCGGCCCTGGGGCAGCGTCGGCTGCTTCGATCTTGCCGGAAGCTGGGCCGATGATGCGCCCATCGTGGACGGCACACCCCTGCGCCGGGAATTCGCCCTGTTCCTGCATCTGCCGGACGGATCGGAGGCGGGGTTCTGGCTCCCGCCCGGACACGATCCGAACGCGCCGAGCATCGTCGGCCTGGGCTCCGAAGGCGAGGCTGGCGTCATTGCCCCGAGCCGCGAAGCCTTCCTCGCGCGTCTCGCGGTCGGGGCCTTCGACGATGGCGGCACATGGAGCGATTTCGCGCCGTCCGAACTCGTCGTGGAGGACGGCCTCGATGACTTGGCGGAGTGGTTGCGTGGACGGCTGGGTCGATCCGACCTCGAGGCCGTCGCGGTGTCGGGCGACAGCAGCGTGTTCGCGACCCGGATGGCGCGTCGGAGCGAGGAGCGCGAAGCCTATTGGGGCCGGCATCCGGCGCTGGCCGATCTGGCCCATCTCCTGAATGCTCATCGTCCCAAAGGCCGCAACCCCTGGGATTCGACCCGTTTCGAGGTCTCCCTCGTCGGCGACCTGTTTCAAGCGCGTGTCTTCGAACGTGGACCGCAGCCGATTCCCGAAGCAGCCCTCATGGAGCCCATACTCCGGGCTTTGCGCGACGCACAGGCGCTGTCCGAGCCGGGATGCGGCCTGTGGTTCACCATGCACTTCGACATGCACGCGGACGGGACCATCCTGCCGCGGTTCGATTATCAGACCCGCCCGGTCATCGACGGGGCGCCGGCGCCCGTGGATCAGGGGCGTGCCGACCTTGCTCGTGCCCCCCGGCCCGAGCGCTGGGTTCCTGCGTGGCTTTCGGACCCGGACGCCGCGTAGACGTCCGGTCTCAGGCCCGTCCGTCGAGGAACGCGAGGACGCCCTCGCGATGCTGCCGGTCGCCCACCGCCGTGCTGTGGTCGCGATTGGGCAGTTCCAGGGACTGGGCGTTGGGCATCAGGGCGACGAGGGCCGGGCCGGGCCCCGAGACCGTGTCGAGGGTGCCGACGGTGACCAGGGTCGGCGCCCGGATCTCGGCGACCTCGGCCCGCGACAGGGTCTGGCGCGAGCCGCGCATGCAGGCGGCCAGCGCCCTGAGATCGCTCTTCGTCTGTTCGGCGAAGGTGCGGAAGGCCGCGGCGGTGGGGTTGGGAGCGGGAGTGCCGGGCTCTGCCTCCAGGGCCTCGGCGATCCCGCTCGGCAGACCGCGTCCCTCCACGAGATGCAGGCCGAGGCCGCCGAGGAGGAGGGAGCGCACGCGGGGTGCGTCGTCCAGCGCCAGGTAGGCCGCGATGCGCGCGCCCATGGAATAGCCCATGACGTCGGCCCGATCGATGCCGAGATGGTCGAGGAGGCGGGCCGCGTCCCGGGCCATGAGGTCGGACCCGTAGGCCTCCGGATCGTAGAGCTTCTGGCTCTCGCCGTGACCACGATTGTCGAGGGCGATCACCCGGCGCCCAGCCTGCGACAGGGCCTTCACCCAGAGGGTGTTGACCCAGTTGACGCGGTGGTTCGAGGCGAAACCATGGATCAGCAGGATCGGGTCGCCGGCCCCGTCGCGCGCGGGCGTGTCGAGGTAGGCGATGCTGACGCCGTCGGAGAGGAAGGTCTGCATGGGAGGCTCGGGGTGATGGGAGGCTCGGGGTACGGCAGCGGGCGGGGCCGATGCCGTTGTGGTCCGCGCCGGCGATGGAGGGAAGCCCCCCGGATGGCGCCGGCGCTTGCCCCCGCCGGATCGGGCTGGCATCACCCCTGGCGATGAAGGACACGCAGCCCTACGGCACCTACGCCCCCACCGGCCTCGTCGCGCGCATCGCCCGACGCACGGGCCGGCTCTCCTACGGGAGCTGGGGCGCCCGCCGCCTCGCCCTGTTCCTGCGCCGGATCGGCATCGGCCTGCTGCGCGGAAAGCCCCTCGACGTCGAGCGCTACGGTGCCCGGATGCGGCTCTACCCGTACAACAACAATTGCGAGAAGAAGGTGCTCTTCACGCCGCAATTCTTCGATCCCGAGGAGCGTGCGCTTCTCAAAGCGCGCCTGGAACCCGGCTGCACCTTCCTCGACATCGGCGCGAACATCGGCGCGTACGCCCTGTTCGTGGCGGCCTTCGCCGGGCCGCGGGCCCGCATCCTCGCCGTCGAGCCGCAGCCCGACGTGTTCGACCGGCTGACCTACAACATCGGCCAGAACCCGTTCGGCACCGTCAAGGCCGTGGCCTGCGCGGTGGCCGACAAGGCGGGTGCCCTCACCCTGTTCGTCGATCCGCGCAACCGGGGCGAGTCGAGCCTGAAGATCGTCGGCACCAACGAGGGGGCGCAGATCCGCGTGCCGGCCGTCACCCTCCTCGACCTCGCGCAGGGCGAAGGCATCACCCGCATCGACGCGATCAAACTCGACGTCGAGGGCGCCGAGGATCTCATCCTCGAGCCGTTCTTCCGCACTGCCCCGGTCTCGCTCCATCCGCAGCTGCTCCTCGTGGAGAACGGCACCGACCAGTGGCAGATCGACCTGCCCGCCCTGCTGCAGGCCAACGGCTACCGCCTCCTGGCCCGGACCCGGCTGAACCTGATCTTCGAGCGGAGTGCCTGACACTGTTTTCCGGATGATCCATTCGGGGACAGTCTCAGGCAGCCCGCGCGTCGCCTGAGCGAAGCCCAAATCCGCATCGCGAGGCGATCGACCGGCATGAGGCGTCACCCGACCACGGGAATCGCGTCCGCGAGGGCGACGCCCTCGGGGTCGACCCGGCAGCGATGGGCGTGGACCGCGACGCCGGCCGCGCGGGCGGCCTGGAAGGCGGCGTCGAAGGCCGGATCGATGTCGCGGGCGACGTCGAAGCGGGTCGCCCACATCTGCACGACGACGATGAGCATGGCCCGGCCGCCGTTCGCCACCACGTTGGCGAGATCCGCCATGTGCCGGGCGCTGCGGGCGGCGACGCAATCGGGGAACTCGGCGAGGCCGGGCGTCCGCAGGAGGTGGCAGTTCTTGACCTCGACGTGGCAGGGCCCGAGCCCCTCCCCCTGCGCCAGAAAATCGACGCGGCTCGCTGCGGCGTAGCGGACCTCCGGCCTCAAGCCCGTATAGTCGGCGAGCTGCGGCAACGCCCCGGCGCGAAACGCTTCGGCCACGAGGGCGTTCGGGCGCTGGGTGTCGATGCCGACCCATTGTGGGCCGCCGGGGAGGTCGGCCTCCACGAGCTCCCACGAGAATCCGAGCTTCCGGGACGGCTTCGTCGATGCGGAGAGCAGGGTCCGGGCGCCGGGCGTCAGCAGGCCCAGCATCGCCCCGGGGTTGGCGCAGTGGGCCGTGACCAGGCTGCCGTCCGCGAGCTCCATATCGGCGAGGAAGCGTTTGTAGCGGCGCACGAGGCGCGCGGGGATGAGGGGCGCGGGAAACCGCATCGGGGCGCCTTGCTGAGGGGGTCGGTGGCGAAAACGGGTGGTGCCGTGTCGATTCGACGGGGAAACGCCGTCCGGAATCGGCATTCCGGGCCTCCCGCAGGGGGCATCGCCATCGGCGGGCTGGTAAGTCAACCGCCGATGCGACAGACTTGAGCCCACGCACGCGAGCATACGACCCGGATCGGCGTCGCCCGTCCGTTCACGAGGCCCAGTTCCATGTTCAACCTGTTCGATATCCTCCAGGCGCAGGCCGGTCCGGGCGCTCAGGGCTTCGGACAGCAGTTCGGCCTGTCGCAGGACCAGACCCGGCGAGCCATGGAGGCGCTGCTGCCCGCCTTCACCATGGGGCTCCAGCGCAACGCCGCCAACGACCCGACGGGCTTCGCCCACCTCTTCAGTCTGGCGGGTGCCGGTGCGACGGCGCCGCGCCCATCGGCTTCGCCGCAGATGGACATGCTGGTCCGCCAGCTCTTCGGCTCGCCGCATCTGAGCCAGGCGGTGCTGCAGCAGGCGGCGGGAACGAGCGGCATCGCCACGCCGGTGCTCAAGCAGATGCTGCCGGTAATGGCCGGAATGGTGGTGGCCGGCATCGTCCACGTGATGATTAACCAGACGCCGCAGGCGGCGCCCGCGCCGGCGCCGAACGCGTTCGGCATTCCGCCGAACCCCTACTGGACCGATATGGTGAACGCCTTCATGACGGCCGGGGGCGCCCTCGCACCCGGAACGCCGGCGCCGAAGGCGCCCCCGGTCCGCACGGCCGCGAAGCCGAACCGGCTGGCACCCCAGCCCGCCCCGGCGCGCGTCACGCCCGGACAACCGGCCCCGGCCACCAACGACGCGGCGCCCTTCGAGCTGTTCCAGCAGATGTTCCAGTCCGGCCTCGACGTCCAGCAGGAGAACGCCAAGGCGATGCAGCGCCTGTTCGACACATTCTGGCAAGAGGGCCGTCAACAGGAGAGCGGTCGGAACGCGAACCCGCCGGGCGACGCCACCGCGCGCACCGGGTCGGGCAAGGCGGAGTCCGGCAAGTCAGGCGGGCGCTGACGTCGCGTTCCGCCGGTTCCCGGGGCGCCTTCAGGGTGTGGTGATCGCCGTGGCGAGGGTGTTGTAGACGATCACCATCTTGTCGGAATAGGCGCGCATCGCCCCGACCAGAGCAAGACCAATCAAGCCGACGAGGAGCGTGTATTCGACGGCCGTCGCGCCGCTCGCGTCGGCGGCGAACCGTGCCCGCCCGCGCTGGATGTCCTGTGCCGCATCGGGATCACCGCGATGCTCGAAACCGTTCGGAAACCCAGCCATCGTTCGAAAAAATCCCTGCCGGTCCCGAAGCAACGTAACGGTAACCGGTCAGATACTTCCGGGGGCTTAACCCGAACGTAGAATTCGAGCCGGCCCCCGGTGTGGATCAGTTGCCCTTGGTCTCCTTGCGAAGGGCATCGATACGCTGCGAGGCCTCGGCCTTGTCGAGGTCGGGCGAGAAGGCGTCGGGGTCCTTTGCCTGTTCGGACAGGGTCTTGAGGTAGGAGGCCTGGGCGCCGGTCATCGGCTCGCCGCCGGTGGTCCACTCGCTCGGATCCTTGATCTGGTTCGACGTGTCCTTCGGGTCGATCTTCGGATTGGTCTCGTCGGCCGCGACGGCCTTCTCAGCAGCCTTGGTCATCATCGCCTCGTGTTCATGGATTGTTCCCTATGAACGCATGGTCGGGGTCGCGGTTCCGCATCGCCCGGTCCAAGATTCCCGGTCGAGGCTACCGATCCAAGGCCTCCGGGGGACCTTGGACCGGATGTCGCGGGCCTCAGGCCGCCTCGGCCTTGGGCTGCACCTCGGCGGTGTAGTCGTCCATGAGCGTCTTGGTCAGGCTGGCGGGCACGAACCGGTACGGACCGATCTCGGACACCGGCGTCACCTCGGCCGCCGAGCCGGTGATGAAGCACTCCGAGAAGCCTTCGAGCTCGGCCGGCAGGATGCGCCGCTCCACCACCTGGATGCCGCGGCGCTTGGCCAGCTCGATCACGGTCTGACGGGTGATGCCGTTGAGGAAGCGGTCGGCAAGGGGGGTGTGGATCACGCCGTCGGCCACGAAGAACACGTTGGCGCCGGTGCATTCGGCGACGTTGTCCTCCCAGTCGAGCATCAGGGCGTCGGCGTAGCCTTTGTTCTCGGCCCGATGCTTGGAGATCGTGCAGATCATGTACAGGCCCGCCGCCTTCGAGGTGGAGGGGGCGGTGCGGGGGTCCGGCCGGCGGTAATCGGCGATGTCGAGGCGGATGCCCTTCATCTTGGTCTCGGGATCGAAGTAGCTCGGCCATTCCCACGCGGCGATGGCGAGGTGGATGGTGTTGTTCTGGGCAGCCACGCCCATCATCTCGGAGCCGCGCCACGCCACCGGGCGCAGATACGCGTCGGCGAGGCCGCTGGTCCGCAGGACGAGCTCCTTGGCCGCCTCGATCTCGGCCGCGCTGTAGGGAATCTTGAAGTCGAGGAGTTCGGCCGAGCGAAGTAGGCGCTCCGCATGCTCGCGGCTCTTGAAGATGCGCCCGCCATAGGCCCGCTCGCCCTCGAACACCGACGACCCGTAATGCAGGCCGTGGGACAGCACGTGGATCTTGGCATCCTTCCACGGCACCATCGCGCCATCGTACCAGATGGTGCCCTCGCGCGCGTCGAACGGGATCAGGGACATGGTGGGCTTCCTCGGCACGCGGGCTTGCCCTCGAAGCCGGCGTCAGATGGGAGTCGGGGGTCGGGCGGCGGAACAGGCCAGAAATTGAAACAGGCCACGGGGTCGTGACGCCCTACCGGAAGGCTTGACGGGTAGCAACGCACCTGAAATATGTCAATAACACTGACATAAAATCAGGCCGCCCCCGACGTGACCTTTCCCGCGACCCAGACGGCCGGCAGCGACGCACACGGTCCGGCGGAGACCGCCTCATCCCAAAGCCCCGGCGACGACCTCATCGAGCTGCTGTTCTTCGCCTATCGCGATTTCGTCGGTGACCCGGACCGCATCCTGGCGCAATACGGGTTCGGCCGGGCGCATCACCGGGTGCTGCACTTCGTCGATCGCTACCCGGGCCTCACCATCGCCGAACTCCTCGATATCCTGCGGATCACGAAGCAGAGTCTGAACCGGGTGCTCAAGGATCTCATCGAGCAGGACTACATCGTCCAGAAGACCGGAACGAGCGACCGGCGCCAGCGGCTGCTGTTCTGTACGGATCGCGGCACCGCGCTCGCGGGCGACCTCATCCGGGTCCAGACCCACCGGGTGACGCGGGCGCTCGCCGAGCCGGCGCAAGGCGCCGGGGAAGGCGGGGCGCTCTCGGCCCAGAACTTCCTGCTCGCCATGATCGAGCCCGAGGAGCGCGCCGCCGTGCGTCGCCTCATGGCCCGCCGGGCCCGGAGCGCCGCCTGATGTCCCTCCCCGGTCTGAAGGCCAGCGTCGAGCTGGCCGACAACGCGCCCCACATCCTCGTGGTGGACGACGACCGCCGCGTGCGCGAGCTCCTCACCCGCTTCCTCTACGAGCAGGGCTTCCGCGTCACCGCCGCCGCCAACGTCGCCGAGGCGCGCACCAAGGCGCAGTGCTTCGTGTTCGACGCCCTCGTCCTCGACGTGATGATGCCGGGCGAGAGCGGGTTCGACTACGCCCGCCACGTCCGAGAGACCTCGCGGGTGCCGATCCTCATGCTCACGGCCCGCTCCAACCCCAACGACCGGGTCATGGGCCTCGAGATTGGCGCCGACGATTATCTGCCGAAACCCTTCGAGCCGCGCGAACTGATCCTGCGTCTCAACAACATCATCAAGCGGCGCGCCGAGGGCGCCCCGGCGCGCGAGCCCGGCCTCGAGACCGTGACCTTCGGGCCGTTCTCCTACCGCATCGACCGGGGCGAGCTGCGCCGCGCCGACGAGACCATCCGCATCACCGAGCGCGAACGCGAGATCCTCACCGTGCTGGCCCAGGCCGGGGGCGCCAACGTGGAACGCGAGGCGCTCGCCGGGGCCGGCGGCCTCGCCGCCGAGCGCAGCATCGACGTGCAGATCAACCGCCTGCGCCGCAAGACCGAGGTCGACCCGGCGAACCCCCTGTTCCTGCAGACCGTCCGGGGCGTCGGTTACCGCCTCGCCGTCGATTGATCGCCGGGCCGTGCCGCGCACGCACGCTCCGAATCGGCTGCTGACGGCCCTCGCGCGGGTGCCGCCGCCGCGACGGATGTGGCGGCTCCTCAGCCGCGCCATCGGCGACCTGCTGCCGAAGGGCCTCTATGCACGGTCGCTGATCATCATCATCGCGCCCGTGGTGCTGCTGCAATCGGTGATCGCCTACACGTTCATGGAGAGGCACTGGCAGCTCGTGACCCGGCGCCTGTCGGCGGCGGTGACGGCGGATGTGGCCGCCCTCATCGACGTCTACGAGAGCTACCCCCAGGACAAGGACGCCGAGACCCTCACCCGCATCGCCGGCACCCGGCTCAACCTCGACCTCGACATCCTGAAGGGGGCGACGCTGCCCGTCGCCGGGCCGCGACCGTTCTTCTCGATCCTCGACGAAGTGCTGTCCGATGAGATCAAGCGCCAGATCCGCCGACCGTACTGGATCGACACGGTGGGCCGCTCCAGCCTCATCGAGATCCGCGTCGCCATTCCCGACGGGGTGCTGCGGGTCACGGCGCGGCGCAGCATGGCCTACGCCTCGAACTCGCACATCTTCCTCCTGTGGATGAGCGGATCGTCCCTGGTGCTCCTCGGCGTCGCGATCCTGTTCCTGCGCAACCAGATCAAGCCGATCCTGCGGCTCGCCGCCGTCGCCGAGAGTTTCGGCAAGGGCCGCGAGATCGAGTTCCGCCCGCGCGGCGCCCGCGAGGTCCGCCAAGCCGGTCACGCCTTCATCGAGATGAAACGTCGCATTGAACGGGCGATGGAGCAGCGCACCACCATGCTCAACGGGGTGAGCCACGACCTGCGCACCATCATCACCCGGTTCAAGCTGACCCTGGCGCTCATCGAACAGACGGCCGACGTCGAGGACCTCCAGCGCGACGTCGACGAGATGAGCCGGATGCTGGAAGCCTACCTCGCCTTCGCGCGCGGGGATTCCGGCGAACTCGCCGTGCCCACCGACATGCGTGCGATGCTGGAGGACCTGCGCACGGACATGGAGCGCCTCGGCGCCCACGTGGAGGCCGTCGAGATCGAGGGCGAGGCCAGCGTCACCCTGCGGCCCGACGCCATCCGGCGCTGCCTGTTCAACCTCGCGGCCAATGCCGCCCGCTACGGCGACACCGTCGCGGTGGTCGGCCGGCGCGAGGTTCGCAGCTTTCTCGTCTCCATCGACGACGACGGACCGGGCATTCCCCTCGACCAGCGCGAGGAGGTGTTCAAGCCGTTCGTGCGCCTCGACGACGCACGCCAGGATGCCGGCGGTTCGGGACTCGGCCTCTCCATCGCCCGCGACATCGCCCGGTCGCATGGCGGCGACGTAAGCCTGCACGACTCGCCGCTCGGAGGCTTGCGCGCCACCGTGCGGATTCCGGCCTGACGCGACCCCTTGGCGCCGCGCGACCCTTGGCGCCGCACGGACCGGAGTGCTAAGGGGGTGAACGTAATCGCGATCATACGGGCCGGCACGTCGGGTCCGCGTCGAGGCTGAGTGACCCCATGAACCCGCTGACCCCGATCCTGGCCCTCCTGCTCCTGCCCATCGCCGCCATCGGCCTGCTGCTCTATACGGACGCGGGCATCGAGCCGGCTCTGTTCTATTCCACGGTGAAGACCTTCGTGGTTCTGTTCATCGTCGCCGGCGGCCTTTGCTACGGCGCCAGCCGCCTCGCCGAGCGCGCCTGAGCTTCTTTTCGGTTTCTGCGACGCGATTTTGCGGCCCGGACCTCTCAGGTTCGGGCCGTTTTCGTTTGGGGGCGTCATTACCTGATCGGTTCGGGCATCGGCATGGACCGAGCGCGGGTCCCTCTCCTTCCAGGAGAGGGGGACCCGCGCTGTCCGCGAGATCCAGGAATGTCGTCACCTGGAAGGAGAGCGAGCGCGTTACGGCTCACGCCGACCTTCCGTCCTTGCGAAAGGAACGCGAACCGAGAAGAAATCACTCCGCCGCGATGCGTGGCGGAAAGCCTTTCCGGTCGTTGGCGGACGCGGCCGGCAGGGCGAAGGGGCCGTCCTCCGGTTCGTCCTTCTGGCCGATGAAGCGGGCGAACAGGCGCACGAACAGGCGCGAGAGGTCGTCAACCAGCACGAAGATCGCCGGCACGAAGATCAGCGACAGGCCCGTCGAGACGATGAGGCCGCCGATGACCGCGATGGCCATGGGCGCGCGGAACTCGCCGCCGATGCCGAGGGCCATGGCCGAGGGCACCATGCCGGCCGCCATCGCGATGGTGGTCATGACGATGGGCCGCGCGCGCTTGGCGCCGGCGTCGGTGATGGCGGTGGCCCGGTCGACGCCCTTGGCCATCTCCTCGAGGGCGAAATCCACCAGCATGATGGCGTTCTTCGTCACCACGCCCATGAGCATGAGGATGCCGATGACCACCGGCATGGAGATGGGCTTGTTGAAGATGAGCAGCCCGAGGATCGCCCCGCCGATGGAGAGCGGCAGGGAGAACAGGATGGTGAGCGGCTGCAGGAAGTTGCCGAACAGCAGCACGAGGACACCGAACACCATCATCAGGCCCGCACCCATGGCGAGCGCGAAGCCCTCGAACACCTCACCCATCACCTCGGCGTCGCCGGTCTGGCGGATGACCACGCCCGGCGGCAGGTTCTTGGCCGCCGGCAGGTCGAGGACCGCGGCGATGAGGGAGCCGAGTGCGTCCGAGCCCTCCATGTTGGCCTCGAGCGCCACCCGGATGGCGCGGTCGTAGCGGTCGATGGCCGTGGGCCCCCGCCCGAGGCTGAGATCGGCCACCGTCGAGAGCGGCACGGAGGCCCCGCCCTTCACCGGCACCTTCAGGGTCTCCAGCTGCGAGAGGTCGCCGCGCAGGCGCTCGGGCAGCATCACGCGGATCGGCACCTGCCGGTCGACGGCGTTGAACTTGGCGAGATTGGCGCCGATGTCCCCGATGGTGCCGACCCGCACGGTCTCGGCGATGAGGTCCGTGGAGACGCCGAGATCGGCCGCGACCCCGGCTTTCGGGCGGATGCGGATCTCGGTGCGGTCCAGCGGCGCGGTGGAGAGCACGTTGACGAGGTGGGGGACTTGCGCCGCCTCGCGCTGGAGTTGGGCCGCCACGTCGGCCACCACGGCCTTGTCCGGCCCCGAGACGATGAGGGTGAGGTCGCGCTGGCCGCTCTCGCGCAGGGCCCAGGAGCGGATGTCGGGCTCCTGGCGCAGGAGGGCGCCGATGGCGACATCGACTTCCTTCTGCGTGCGGTGCCGCGCGTTCTTCGGCGTCAGGTTGATGGTGAAGGTGGCGAGCCGCACCTCCTTCTTGCCCGGCAATTGGCGGCCGCCGTCGACGAAGACGCTGCGGACCTCCGGCAGGGTCTTGATCCGGTCGACGAGGCCGTCGCTGACCCGGGTGGTGTCGGCAAGCCGCGCCCCCGGGGGAAGCTCCACGACGAAGATCGTGCGCGCCGCGTCCTCGGCCGGCAGGAAGCCCGCCGGCAGGAGGCGGGTGGACATGATCGAGGCGGCAAAGCAGGCGAGCCCCACCACCAGGGTGATGAACTTGTGGCGTACGGACCAAGCCACCACGCGGGTGTAGGCCCGCATGACCGGACCCTCGCGCTCGTCCTCCGGCCCGTGATCGCGCAGGAAGTAGGCGGCGAGCAGGGGCGTGATCAGCCGCGCCACGAGCAGCGACATGAACACGGCCGCCGCGATGGTGAGGCCGAACTGCTTGAAGTACTGCCCGGCGATGCCGCTCATGAACGAGACGGGGGCGAAGATCGCCATGATGGTCGCCGTGATGGCGATGACGGCCAGCCCGATCTCGTCGGCCGCCTCGAGGGCCGCGCGGTAGGGCGATTTCCCCATCCGCATGTGACGGACGATGTTCTCGATCTCCACGATGGCGTCGTCGACGAGGATGCCGGTCACCAGGGTGATGGCGAGGAGACTCACCGCGTTGAGCGAGAAGCCCAGCGTGTTCATGATCCAGAACGTCGGCAGCACCGACAGCGGCAGGGCGATGGAGGCGATGAGGGTCGCGCGCCAGTCCCGCAGGAACAGGAACACCACGATGACGGCCAGCGCCGCGCCCTCGACGAGGCTCAGCATCGCCGAGTGGTAGTTGCCCACCGTGTTGGTGACCGAGGTGTCGATGAGATCGAAGCGCACGCCCGGGTGCTTGCCCCGGAGTTCGTCGATCTTCCTCGCCACGGCGGTGGCGACCTCGGCGTCGCTCGCCCCCGTGGCGCGCGAGATGGCGAAGGCCACCACCGGCTCGCCGTTGAAGCGAGCGAAGGTGCGTGGCTCCTCCGCGCCGTCCACCAGGGTCGCGAGTTCGTCGAGACGGACCTTGCGGTTGCCCGGGACGATGATGGAGGTCTGTGCCAGGGTGTCGAGGCTGGCCGCGCCCGCGAGCGTCCGGATCGACTGCTCCTGGCCGCCGAGTTCGCCGCGCCCGCCGGCCATGTCGGCGGAGGTCAGGCGCAGCTGCCGGTTCACGTCCGCCGCCGTGATGCCCAGCGCCAGCAGGCGGTCGGGCTTCAGGGTCACGCGGATCTCGCGGGCGACGCCGCCGAGGCGCTCGACGCCGCCCACCCCCTTCACGCCCTGGATCTGGCGGGCGATGACGTCGTCGATGAGCCAGGACAGGTCTTCGGGCGTCATCGCCGGGGCGGCGGCGCCGTAGATCATGATCGGCAGGCCGGCGATCTCGACGCGGTTGATGATCGGCTCGTCGATGGTGCGGGGCAGGTTCACCCGTACCTTCGAGATGGCGTCCTTGACGTCGTTGACCGCCCGGTCGGTGTTGGTCTCCAGGCGGAACTCGATGGTGGTGGTCGAGATGCCCTCGGTGATGGCCGAGATGGTGTGCTTGACGCCCTTCACGCCGGCCACCGCGTCCTCCACCACCTTCGTCACCTGCGTCTGCAGCTCGGAGGGGGCGGAACCCGCCTGCGTCACCGTGACGGCGACGATGGGGATGTCGATGTTGGGAAACCGGGTGATCGGCAGGGCGCGGAAGCTGACGAGGCCGAGCACCACCAGCACCAGGAACAGCACGATGGAGGGGATCGGCTTGCGGATGGCCCAGGCGGAGATGTTGAGGCGCATGGCGGCGGGTCCGATCTCAGCGCGCGGCGTCTTGCGGAGGCGTCGCGTCCGCGGCTTGCGCCCCTGCGGCCTGCCCGGCCGGCCGGACCGCCCGCACGAGGTCGCCGTGCCGCAGGAAGGAGCTGGCGCGTGCCACCACCGCCTCGCCGGCCTGGACGCCCGAACGGACCTCCATGATGCCGTCGGCGGCGAGCCCCGGGGCGATCCGGCGGGCCTCGACCCGGTCGTCCTTCACCACGAAGACCGAGGCGGCCCCATCGGTCGCGTAGAGCACCGCCGAGAGCGGCACGGCGACCCCGCGCCGGCGCGCGACCTCGACCTTGCCGCGTGCGAAGGCGCCGATGCGCAAGGAAGGGTCGGGTGCCAGGGCGATGCGGACGCGGCCGAGGCGGGTCATGCGGTCGACCTCCGGATCGATGCGGCGGACGCGTCCCATGAGGATGCGGCCCTCCTCGCCCTCAAGGCTGACGGGATCGCCGAGCTTGAGCCGCGGCATCGACACCTCGGGAATCTCGCCTTCGAGTTCGATCTCGCCCCGGGCGATGAGGCGGAACATCGGCTCGCCGACGGCGCTCGCCGTGGCGCCGACCCTTGCCGTGCGCCGGCTGACGATGCCGCCCTCGGGCGCGCGGATATCCGTGCGGGCGCGCCGCAGGGCGATCTCGGAGCCTTGGGCGCGCGCGGTGGCGCGGTCGGCCTCGGCGAGCTGGAGCCCGCCGCGAGCGGCGGCGAGACGCCCCTCCCCGCCCTGTGCCGCCGAGACCCGCTGCTCCAGCACGGCCGCCGTGGCGTTGCCGGTCTTCACCAGGCTTCGCGCCCGCTCGAGGGCTAGGCTGGCCTCGACCTGCGCGGCTTCGGCCTGAACGATCTGGCTGCGGGCCTGGACGATGGCGGCGTCGGCCCGCGCCAGGGCGGCGGCGTTGGCGGCTTCCTGGGTGACGATCATCTCCAGGGACAGGCGGGCCAGCGGCTGGCCCTTCTCGACCCGCGCGCCCTCTTCCACCAGGAGTTCGGTGATGCGGGTGCCCTCGATCTCGGGGGCGACCAGGATCTCGTCGCGCGGCACCAGGGTGCCGGTGACCACCGCCCGCTCGACCACCTCGCGCTCTTCGGCCGGCACAACGGTGACGGCGGGCGCCAGGGCGGCGGCATCCGGGACGGCAGCGGTCTCGGCCGCCTTCGCTCCGCTCGTCCCCTCGGCGCCGATCGGGGTGAGGAGAAAGGCCGGCAGCAGGGCGAGGGCCGGAAGAAGGTCGCGCGCGCGCATGGGCTGAGGCATTCGCTCGAGGTGTGCCCACCGGGCCGAGGATGAAGCGCCGAGCCGTGACGCCCGACGCCGGCCTTTTCAAGGCGTCGTTCCGGGCTTCGAACATAGCCGGATCGTCGGCGGTGACGAAGGACCGAACCGCTCGACCTTGCCGCAACTGCGGCGCCCTTCGCGCGTTCTGACCTCCGAGATCCCTCGACAGCCTGGGCGAACGCATCATGAGCATCTTCCAGATCAAGCAGAAGACCAACGGCGCCGTGCTGTGGACCGGCAGCGCCGCCGATGCCGTGTCGGCCCTCGACGCCATGGCGCGCGAGGCCGGTTACGCCGATTTCGCCGCCCTGCCGGAGACCATCCGCGCGGCCTGTCCGGAGGCGTCTCAGCTCGACTGAACCGCCTTCACCCGACGGTCGCAGCGGCGCCGCTGGCTTCGGGCCACCGGCGCCGTTCTCGTCTCAGGGGGCCGTAAGGGCTTCCGTGAAGGGAAATTCGAGGACGATCTCCCCCGCCGCATCGGTCACGACGACGACGGCCTTCATCAGGCGCCGATCGCCGCTCGCCGCCCAGATCTCGCGCGCGAGCCGACCCGCCTCGTCCCAGGCCGCATCGGCGTCGCGCAGGTGCCGAAACACCGGCTCGTGCGGCACATCGCTAGCGATGGTGACGGTGAAACGGTAGGCGGGCATGAGGGAGCGTTCGATCATTGACGGGAAACGGGTCGAAGCCGCTGCGTCCAGTTCCTAAGCCGGCCCATGAACGTTGAAAAGCCCTGTCGCGTCGGGGCGTTGACAGGAAGTCTCCCGCGGCATTCCGTCTAGGATCGCCCGTTGGATGCCGCCCGGCTGATCAGATTTCTACCCTCGGGCACCATCAAGCATGAGGTTTTCCGGCCTTGTCGCGATCCAGCTGCATCATTAGCTCGGCAAGCCGTGGATCGAGGGGCTCATCGATGACCGGTTCATACATCGCTTGAAGCTGACGCCCCAGGCGCAGGCGCGTCATTTCGCTGAGAACGATTCCGCCGGTCTCGCTGGATGCGACCGGCAGTTCCTCATGTTCGTCGCGCAGCATCACGGCTCCTGGGCAAGGACTGGAAACGACACGAGGCGGCGGAATGTTCATTCGTCGACGCGCGATTGTTGGGTGCAACGCCCTCGCGCCGTGAACGCTCGCTCACCGGGGGAAGGGCGAACTCGCGTCCCGATGAAACGCCTTTCCGAGCGCCTGTGTGTGATGCCCGACAAGCTAAGGTGTACGGGCCAGGTGAGTTATCAAATGAGTGATGACCGCTCGGAGGGTAGGATAAGAAATCGTCGAGGTGGATCGTGTCAAATATCGCGTAGTCTAGGTTTCGGAAATCTGGGGTTGACGTACAGACTGCCTATGGGGCGCCCCGAAATCGTGCTTTTCCAGGGTGCATCCCATGATGTCAGGATACCCCTGATGCATCGTCGTGGTTTCGCTCGCGGTCTGCTTGCGGCTACAGACACCTCTGGCCGTCACACGAACGGCGGTTGCCCAGCCAACGCCCGCAGGCGTGATTCCGACCCCGGCTTACCGCAACATGGCAACGAAGGGCAGGCTGTTCCTCGAGATCACGACGCGGGACGCCTTCGAGAAGACCTTGGATCCGCGTGAAGACGTTTATCCGGGCGGAGGTGGTCGAACAGATGAATCTTTCCGCAAACCGGGTCCCTACTCGGAGGGTTTGGCAGCGCCCGGTGGGGCCCTTGGCCCCGGCGGTTTGATCGGTGGCCTCGTCCCTGCGCCGCTCGCCGTTGCCGGCGGCATTCGGCCCACAGGCTCTCACGCCGATCGAGACCTTCGAACGGAACCGCCAACCCACCGAGGCGGGTCGGGACACGGACGTATACGCGACCCCGGCGACATCGCAGAATATCGGGACGGCGCACCGTTGGCTTCGCTCCCCACAGCCACGGTGACACAATAGTCTGCACGTGGGCAGGGATCGAGCGCTAAAATCCGTTGATCTGCGGTGGTTTAGTAGCAACTGGCGGAGGGAGCGGGATTCGAACCCGCGATACCGTTTCCGGTATACACACTTTCCAGGCGTGCGCCTTCAACCACTCGGCCACCCCTCCAGCCCCCTGCATCGCGACCGACGGCGTCCGGTTGGTAAATCCGGGGCCTGCAGGGTCGCCGCGACGCCGCGGGTGGCACGCTGTACAAGCCGTGTCGGCGGGGTGCAAGGCGCGATCGTGTCGAACGTACCGCGAATGTGTCGATTTCCCGCGTCCCGGCGACACGGCCCCTGCCTTGCTCCTCTACTACCCCGGACCGTGGTCCTCAGATTCGCCGCTTTCCCGGGCGAAACGCGGGACGCGCGGCCCGTTCTCCGGGCCCGAGCCTCCCGGAGCCACAAACCGACCGTGATCCGCTTCGACAATGTCACCAAGGTCTACCGGACGGATGGGCACCGCCGGACGATCCTCGAGCGCGTGTCGTTCACGCTCAAGCCCAATGTCTCCTACGGCATCCTCGGCATCAACGGGGCCGGCAAGTCCACGATGATGCGCCTCATCGCCGGCACCGAGGCGCCGACGCGGGGGCGCGTCCAGCGCACCATGCGGGTGTCGTGGCCCCTCGGCTTCGGCGGCGGTTTCCATCCGCAGATGACGGGCCGGGACAACATCATCTTCGTGGCTCGCATCTATGGCGAGGATCCGAAGAAGGTGCTCGAATTCGTCGAGGATTTCTCCGAACTCGGCAGCTACCTCGACGTGCCGATCCGGACCTACTCGTCGGGCATGGGCTCGCGCCTGGCCTTCGGCATGAGCATGGCGATCCCGTTCGACTGCTACCTCATCGACGAGGTCACGGCGGTGGGCGATGCGCGCTTCCAGAAGCGCTGCGAAGAGGCCTTCGCCGCCCGCCGCGTCAATTCCAACGTGATCATGGTCTCCCACGGCATGGAGGTGATCCGGACCTGGTGCCAGCAGGGCATCGTGCTCATCAACGGGCGCGCGATCCTGTACGAGGACGTCAACGACGCCATCGAGGTCTACCGCCGCCTGAACGCATGACCGCGGCACCGGCGAAGCGGGCGTTCGCCCGTGCCCTCATTTGCGCGCCCAGGCGCCCGGACATGCTTTCGCCCTCCCAATCGTGGAATACGGTACGCGCGGCGAAGGATGGCCGCCCGAACGGAATGGATGGCTGAAGGCAGATGAGCGTCGAGATCCGCACCCCCACCGGGCAGCCCGTCACCACGGCCGACCGCTCGAATGCCGTAGCGGAGTCCCTGCGTCAGGTCGCCCGCGTCTCGCGCTTCGCCGACCGCAAGAAGGGCATCCGTTCCTACCAGAGCCACAACAAGTCCGACCCCGTCATCCCGATCCTGTTCGGGCTCTGCTTCGTGCTGCCGACGCTGCTGGGGGTGATCTATTTCGGGCTCATCGCCTCGGATCGCTACGTCACCGAGGCGCGCTTCGCCCTGCGGCCGGCGCTGGGCTCCGCCGACAAGGCCTCGTCCGACCAGGTGGGGACCACCAAGGGCGTCGTCTCCCAGATGGTGGCCCAGGACAGTCTCGTGGCCCTCAACTACATCCACAGCCGGCCGATGATCGAGGTCCTGGAGAAGGACCTGCCCCTGCGGGACATGTTCTCCCGGGATGGGATCGACTTCCTCTCGCGCTTCGACCGGGACAAGCCCATCGAGCGCTTCGTGCGATATTGGAGCGAGCGGGTCACCACCAAGATCGAGAGCGGTTCGGGCATCATCAGCCTGACGGTCAGCGCCTTCGATCCCGCCGAATCCCTGGCCCTCACCCAGGCGATCCTGAAGGAGAGCGAGCGCATGGTGAACGCGCTCAGCGACCGCGCGCGCGCCGACGCCGTGGTCGAAAGCGCGCGCGAACTCAAGCTCGCCGAGGAGCGGATGACGAAGGTCCGCCTCGCCATGGCGACCCTGCGCAACCGCGAGGGCATTCTCGATGCCAAGAAGACCAACGACAGCAACCTCAAGGTGATCGGCGAGTTGCGCACCGCGCGCATCAACCTCGCCGTCCAGCTCAATCTCGGCCAGCGCGACCTCGGTCCGGAGTCGCGCCGCATCCAGGACATCAAGTCCCAGATCAAGGATCTCGACGACGCCATCACGCGCATCGAGAACCAGTCGGCGAGCGAGGACCCGGAACAGCGGCGCATCCTGGCCGACGCCCTCACCAAGTTCGAGGCCTTCGAGAACGACCGCGACGAGGCGGAGAAGTACTTTTCCAAGGTCCTGGCCGCCTACGAGCGCTCGCGCATCATCGCCAGCCGGCAGGTCGAGTTCTTCAGCATGATCGTCCAGCCGGTGCAGGCCGAATCCGCCCAGCAGCCCCGCCGGCTCCTGATGATCAGCCTCATCGCCGGGGGCGCGGCGCTCCTGTTCGCCGGGGCCGTGTTCGCCCGCAAGCAGACCAGCTGATCCGTCACGGGTCGCCGCGGGCCGGAAAACGCGTCATAAGCCGCGGACGCCGCCCGCCGAGGACCCCGTATTGACCGTTACCCAGATCACCCATCACGACCTCGACGGTTACGGCGCCTCCACCATCGTGGGGCGCTTCGTTCCGGTCTCGCGGATCGTCCACGTGCCGCGCTACAGCGATGTCGGGCCCGTGGTCGAGGGCGAGCTGAAGCGCCTCGGGCGGACGCGGCAGCCCGAGACCCTGATCCTCACCGATCTCGGCCTCGAGCCCGTGGCGGTGACCTTCATCCGCAACTTCGCCGCGATGAACCGGGGCCGGCCCGAGGCCGAACGGCATCGGCTCATCGTCCTCGATCACCATGCCTCCTCCATCGACCGCTTGCGCGAGCAGACCCTCGAGCCTGTGCCGGAGGCAGACGATCCGGGCGTGATGCGGTTCGACCTCGACGATCCCGCCATCGTCGTGCTCATCGACGAGGGCCGCTGCGCCACGAAGCTCGCCTATCACCGCCGCACCCTGTACGCGCCCGACGCCATCGAGGGCGACGCCGACCTCCTCGCTCTCGTCGAGGCGGTCGACGCCGTCGACCTGTGGCGCAAGGACCGGCCGACCTTCGCGGGCGGCCATGCCCTCGACGAGGTGTTCTGGGACAATGTCTCCAACCTCGTGCCCATCGGGCATGCGTGGCACGACCGCTTTGTGAGCGACCTCCTCGTCGCCCTCGCCGGACGCCTGCGCGCCGGGGCCTCACCGGCCGAACTCGAGGCCGGGGTCGGCGCCATCCGCACGGGAATCGTCGACGGGTATCTGGCCGGCGACGCGACGGACGATCCCCGCCTCACCACCCGCATGCGGATCGCCCGCGTGCTCGCACGCTCCGACCTGTTCCAGCCGCTCTCGGACGGGACCTACCTGTCCTTCGGCCTCGATTCGGGAACCTTCCAGCGCGTCTCCGACCTGATCATGGATGCGGGCAAGGCCAAGCGCGTCCTCAACGTCCAGCGCACGGGCAACATGTCGTTCCGCTCCAACGACGAGACGGCCCTGGAGGGCGCACGGCGGTTCCGCGGCGGCGGCCACAAGGACGCGGCCGGCGGCAAGCTGCCTACGGGCTCGGCCTTCTCGCTCGCGGATGCCATCGCGCAGGTCGAGCCGATCCTGAACCCGCCCGCGCCCGACCCGTCGAGCAGCCCCTTCGCCGCCCTGAAGGGTTGGAAGGGCTGATCCTCCCGTCACCGAGGCCGCGTCCCGGATCCAGGATCCGGGACGCTTCCCTCAGGGGCGCGGCAGCATCCGGTCGCTGATGATCCGGCGCTGGATTTCGCTCGTACCCTCGAAGATCGTGGTGAGACGGGCGTCGCGCCAGTAGCGCTCCACCCGGCGTTCCGTGGTGTAGCCGTTGCCGCCGTGAAGCTGCATCGCCTGGTTGGTCACCCGCACGGCCATCTCGGTGGCGAGCAGCTTGACCATGGCGGATTCGCTCTCGGCCGCCTCGCCGGCATCGAGCAGATGCGCGACCTGCTGCCAGAACGCGCGGGCTTGTGCGACCTCCGCCGCCATGTCGGCCAGGGCGAAGCGCAGGGCCTGGAAGTCGCCGATGGGGTGTCCGAACTGCTCGCGCTCCTGCAGGTAGAGCTGACAATCCTCCACCGCCGCCCGGGCGACGCCGACGGCACGCGCCGCCGTGTGCACCCGTGCGATGTTGAGGCCGCGTTGCACGGACGCGAAACCGCCCGCATCCGCATCGGCCCCCTGGTCGCCGTAGAGGCCGGTGAGCCGGTCGCTCTCGGGCACGCGCACGCCGTCGAGGGCGAGCTCGAAGGTGAGGAAGCCGTGATAGCCGATCTTGTCGATCACCTGGCCGGTCATGCCGGCCGGGAAGGTGCCGGGCTCCTTGACCACCAGGAACGGCTCGAGGCCGGCCGAGCGCGACTCGCCGGGCTCCGGATCGCGGGTGCGGGCCAGAACCTCGACGAAATCGGCCGCCTGCGCGAAGCCGGCCCAGCGCTTGGTGCCGGTGAGCACCCAGGTGTCGCCCTCGCGCACCGCGCGGGTCTGCACCCCGGCCAGATCCGAGCCGGCGGTCGGCTCCGACAGGGCGATGCTGCCGATCCATTCGCCCCGGGCCGAGCGGGCCAGCAACTCGCCCCGGCGCCCCTCGTCGAGGACCTGGGTGCCGAGGCCCTGGCCCCGCGCGAGGATGCTGCCCACGGACAGCCAGGCCCGGGCGAGTTCTTCCGAGACGAGGCAATACTCGAACACCCCGAGGCCGAGGCCGCCATGCTCCGTCGGGATGGTGATGCCGAACCAGCCCTTTCGCGCCATGGCGTCGATGAGCGTGCGCGGCATCTCGGCTTTCTGCCGGTCGAGTTCGTCGGCGATGGGCATCACCACGTCGCGGGCGAAGGCTCGGGCCTCGGCCTGCAGGGCGGCGCGCGCCTCCGTGCGCCACGGCGTCACGAGTTCGGGCGGACGGGGCTCTTGTCTGCGACGGGGCTCTTGATCCGGCTTCGGCATGGGGTCTCCCGTGATGGTTCGGTGACGCCTTCGCGGCGCCTTGCCGTCCGTCCTAGCATGTCCGCATTCCCGCCACCCACTGCCACCCGGACGGTCGCTTCCCCCAGGGAAACCGCCCGTTCGGTCCGCTACGGGCCTCGGATCGATTGACAGACGCCCTTCCGGCGGGCTGCAGTCCGTCCCAGTCCCATGCTGTTCACCCGCCTGTCCGACGACCTGTTCCGGCCCCTCGCCTCCCCGAGCCGGGCCTTCAACGCCGCCCTGCTGCTGCACCTGCACGCGCGGGTGTTCGGCGATACGGCCGAGCCCCTGCGCAAGACCGAGCTGCTCGCCGCCATCGGCGACTTCTCCGCCGATTACGCCCAAGGCGAGATCGCCGACGATGAGACCACGCCCGTCGATCCCATCGAGCGGCGCTCGGCCGTCTACCGGCGCCTGCTGGACTCCGGCTGGCTGGTGGAGCGGCGCGAGCGCTACGTGCCGGTGGTGGATTTCGACCCCGAGGCCCGCATCCTCATTGAGGAACTCGCCCGCCTCGACCGGGGCGAGACCCGCTCCTACGGCGGCGCCGTGCTCGATGTGCTGGGCAGCCTGGAGAGCGCCATCGCCAACCCGGCCGAGCGTTCCGAGGCCCTGGTCAACGCCGCCAAGGCGTCGCGGGCCTTCCTCAGCCACCTGCGGACGCTCGCCGGCTCCATGCGCAAGATCGAGGCGCGCATCCTGGCGCAGGAGGACCAGCGCGCGGCCTTCCGGCTCTACTTCGACGAGTTCGTGGCCCGCCACATCGTCAGCGACTACCGCACCCTGCACACCCGCCTGAACCCGTTCCGCTTCCGCTCCGGTATCGTGCGCGAGGCGGGCCGCGCCTTGCGCGATCCCCTCACCCTGCGGGCCCTGGCGGAGGCCGGGATCCGCGAGGGCCGTGCGCCCGATGTCGAGGTGGCCGAGCGAGCCGTGCGGGCGGATCTCGCAGAGATCCTGGCGATCTTCGAGGGCCTCGACCGTCACCTCGACGCGGTGGCCGACATCGTCGCCCGCCTGGAGCGGCGAATCGCGGCAGCCCTGCGCTACATGGACCACCGGGATTCCGACCGCATCGAACGCACGGCCGCGGCGCTCCGCGCCGTGGCGGGCACCGATGCGCCGATGGAGGGCATGCCACCGGCCGGGATCTCGCTCCTGCGCCCGCCCATCGGCGCCGTCCACCTCTACGCGCCGCGCCTCAAGCGCCCGCCCATCGACTGCGAGCCCCTGCCGGAACTCTTCCTCGATCTGGCCGTGGAGGCCTTCATCGCGGCGAAGGACGCGTTCCGCCACCGCGTGGCGGTGACGCCCGACCGGATGGTGGACTTCCTCGAGGGCCGGCTCGGGCGCAAGGGCGCCGTGCGGGGTTCGCAGATGCCGATCGCCGACGTCGATGCCTTCGTGGTGTTCCAGCGCCTGCGCGAGATCGACGTGCTGTTCGACGGGAGCCTGAGCGGTCGCTACCGCCTCTCGCGGGTCGAGGGCCGGGTCGCCAACGGCTGGCTCGACTGCCCGGACTTCCTGCTGGAACGCACACGCTGAGTGCTGCGGCGCAATATTCGATCGCCGCGAGACTTCGGTGTCCCATGCAACGACCACCCTTGGCATCTGCGAAGACAGG
This sequence comes from Methylobacterium sp. Leaf469, assembly GCF_001424745.1. Lineage (NCBI taxonomy): Bacteria > Pseudomonadati > Pseudomonadota > Alphaproteobacteria > Hyphomicrobiales > Methylobacteriaceae > Methylobacterium > Methylobacterium sp. Leaf469. Next base: position 308,132 of record NZ_LMRE01000023.1, on the reverse strand, counting down.
GTTCATCCTGGTCTCCGACGCGCGGCGCGGAAGAACGTCGCGTCTTCGGGAGATGGGCCATGGTATCCGGCAAATGCTTGATCAAATCCGCCTGGGTCGCCGTCGAGGTCGGGCGTGAGCGCTGCGAACGGGTGCTGGTGGTGGAGACGTACATCGCCGTGAGCCCCCTGGAGCAGAACTACGACGCGGCGCGCTACGACAGCATCGTCGCCGAGGTCCGCCGTGTGCTCGCCGCCAACCCGTCCCTCGACCGGGCCTCGATCCTCAGCATGCACCGGGACACCAAGTGCATCTCCCTATTCCGGGCCGAAGCCGCCGCCGCCTGAGCGGATTGGCGCGACCGGCGGGAGGCGGATAGACACGCGGCCTCGCGCGTCCCATTCGCTCCCGGACCACCGCCATGCTCGAAGCCTTCCGCGCCATCGTCGACGGCGACGAGCCGCCGCCGCCCGGCGCCCGTGCGCCCTCCGACGAGGAGCTGACCCGCGCCCTGCAGGTGCTGCTCAAGAGCCAGTGCGTCTATTCCGGCACCCCCGGCATCGGCCGGACCTACGACCTCGCCCGGCACTACGCGCCGTTCTTTCAGAGCTACTTCGCCTGCCTCGGGTACGGTTTCGAGGTCTCGCACCGGGACCAGATGGTGTTCCTGCGCGTGCCCCCGGAGGGCGTGCGCCACGACGGTCAGGCCGAGCGCCTGCGCAAGGACGAGACCCTGGTGCTGCTCGCCCTGCGGCTCGCCTACGAGGAAGGGCTTCGCGACCACCGCGTCACCACCGAGGGGGTGGTGGAATGCACCACCGACGACATCGCCGAATCGATCCGCACCGCCACCCGCAGCGATCCGCCGGAGGAGACCCGCCTGCTGGAGATCCTGCGGCTGTTCTCCCGGAAAGGCGCCCTGCGCCTAGGCGAGCGCGACAAGACCGAAAAGCTCACGCCCCTGATGGTGCTGCCCGGCATCGGCGTGCTCTCGCCCGACGCCTGGATGGAGCACGTCCGGGCCTGGGCTTCGGCCGGGGATGACGCCGCCTGATCGCCCCGGCCGGCTTGCCTCGCCGCCCCCGGCCATGCGAGCGAAGGCCCGACGATCCTTCGCAGCGTGCAAAAATCACCCGGCCTCAGTGTATCGCCTCACCGACATCGCCCTCTCGAACTGGTACCTGATCCGGCGCGAGCAGATTCGTATCCGCGGCGCGACGGCCCTCGTCGGGCCGACGGGGGCCGGCAAGTCGACGATCTTCGACGCCGTCGGCACGGTGCTGGCCGGCAACAACGCCAGCCGTCTGGCGCTCAACGCCTCGGCGTCGGGCCGCTCGGCCCGCACGGTGCGCGACTATTGCCTCGGCTGGATCAGCGACCCGGCCGAGGGCGGCCGCCCGACTCGCGAGGCCTGCGAGACCCTCATCGTCCTCGTGTTCGAGAACCCGGTCTCGGGCCGCGTCGTCTCCGTTGGGCTGGCGCTGAGCGCCCGGGCCGAGGACAGCCGCGAGACCACCCTGTCGCGCTTCGTCTGCACAGGCCATCGCTTCGAGATCGCCGACTACGTCCGCGAGACGCCCGACGGCTCCTTCGTTGCGCCCTGGGCCGAGATCGCCAAGGATCTGCGCATCCGCTCCGAGACCTTCGAGGAGTTCCGCGCGTCCGGCGAGCGCTTCACCGCGGAGGTGCTCGGGCTCCTGCGCGAGGGCGCGCCGGTGCCCGAACCCCGCCACTTCCTGCGCACCTTCTCCAATGCGGTCGCCTTCAAGCCGATCTTCGATTCCTCCGCCTTCGTGCGCTCCTTCGTGCTGGAGCCCGAGCCCCTCGACGTCGCCCGCATCCGCCAGTCGGTGGAGAACTGGCGCCGTCTCCTTGAGACCATCGAGGAGTTGGAGCGGCGCCTGTCGCATCTCGGCCGCATCCTCGCCCGCTACGAGACCTGGGCGGAGGCGAGCCTGTCGGCGGCCCTCGACGACCTGCGGGCCGCCGGCGCGGATCTGCGCCGCCGAGTCGTCGAATACACAACCGCCCGCACCGGCCTCGCCGATGTCGCCGAGCGCCTGCGCATCGCCCGCGAGAGCGTCGCCACCAGCCAGGGCTTCGTGCGCGACATCGACGGCGAGATCGCGCAGAAGAAGGCCCTCATGGCCGGGACCCACGCGCAGGGGCGGCTCGCCGCCTCCGATGCGGGCCTCGCCGTGCTCACCCGCGACCAACGCGACCTCACCCTGCGGGTGACGGGCCTCGTCGGCCTGATCCAGGACGTCGCCCGCCTGACGGCGGTCATCGGCGAGGTCCGCCGCGTCGATCCGGGTGCGGCCCGCTTCGTCGAGGCCTGCGCCCGCGCGGGGCTCCGCCGCGAGGCCCCGCCGGAGGAAACGCTTCGCTCGGACGGGCCCCTGAATGCCCTGGTGACGGCGCTCGTCGACATGCCCGACATCGCCGGCCCCCTCGATACGGCGGCCGAGGACATGGCCCTGCGCGCCCGCGCCGCCGAGACGGAGGCGCAGGGCCTTTCGGCGCCCTTCGCCGGCGGCGGGGCGGCCAAGGGCGCGCGCCTGTCCTCGGACGTGGCGGCGTTCCGGGACGAACTCGCGCGGCTGGGCATCGACGCCGTGCCGGTCTGCGAACTCGCCGAGATCGTCGAGCCGAAATGGGGCATGGCCCTGGAGGGCCTTCTGGGGGGTGCCCGCGAGGCCCTGGTGGTGCAGCCCGACCGGCTGAATCAGGCGTTCGCCCATCTCGAAGCCCGGAAAGCACAGTTCTACCGCTGCCTTCTGGTCAAGACCACGGACACGGCCCGGCGCCGGGGCGGGCGCTACGACGACGGCCCCTTGGGCATGATCGAGACCCGCGATCCCCACGCCGAGGCGTTCCTCGCCGCGCGGCTGGGCGGGTACGACCTCGCCCCCGACGATGCGGCCCTCGCGCATATGAGCCGGGCCGTGGCGCCGAGCGGGCGCTCGACCTCCGGCATGGCCTATTCGGTGGTCCGTCCCGTCCAGCTCATGATGACGCGGGGCAGTCGCGGTCCGACACAGGAGGGCCGCGAGGCCATGGAGCGGGCGGTGGCCGAGGCCCGTCGCCTGCGCGGCGAAGCCGGCGTGCTGCGCGAGGCCGCCCGCATCGCCGCGCAGCTCAGGGCGCGCCTGGCCGAGGCTCCCATCGACCTGCCCGGCCTACGGGCCGAGTGCGACGCCATCGAGGGCCGCCGCCGCAGTCTCGCCACCGAGCGCGAGAGCGTCGAGAAGGCCGATACCGGCGCCCTCGAAGCCGAATTGAAGGAGCTCGCGAAGGAGCGTTCGGCCTACCTCACGGAACTCGTGCAGGTGCTCGAACCCAAGCGCGATGCCCTGCTGGGCGAGGAAGCGGGCCTGAAGGCCAAGGTCGCCTCCTCCCGCGAGGCGGCGCGCGCGGCGCTGGCCGCCCGGCGCTCGGCGCATGCGCGCTGGGTCGGCGGCGACACGGTCCGCATCCGCCTCGTGCGTCCGGAGGGCTTCGACCCGCGGGCCGTGGCCAAGGCCCGGGCGGACCTCGCCGGCCTCGACGCGAAGGAACTCGCGGCCGCCGCCGCCGCCGCCCGCAGCGCCGCCCGCGAGGCCCTCGAGACGGCCCGTACGCAGGGCCGCACCGCCGAGCGCGACTTGGCCGAGTATTGCGTGCAGTGGCGGATCGACAACCCTCTGGGGCGCGGCGACGCTCCGGCCTCGTTCGGCTACGGCTGGACCCGGCGCGCCTACGACGAGGTCGCGGGCCACGAGCTCAGGCGCTACCGCGATCAGGCCGTGCGGGCGGAAGGCGAGATGCGCCGCCTGATGACCGAGGACCTGCTGACGCGTCTCGCCGACAAGTTCGAGCGCGTCCGCGCCCGCCTCGACGCCCTCAACGAACGCCTGTCGAGCCAGACCTTCACCGGCCAGACCTACGCCTTCGAGGCCGCCGTCGACCGGCGCTACGCCGCCGTCCACGCGCTCGCCACCGAAGTCGCACGCTCGCCCGATGCGGCGCAGGCGGTCCTGCCGGGCCAGGGCGAGACGCCGGCCGAAGGCCCGCTCTCGGCCGCCATCGAGGAGATCTCGGCCCTCATCGCCGGTGAGGAGAGCGCGGCGCGTTTGGCCGATTATCGCAACTACTTCGTCTACGAGATCGGCATGCGCGATGCCGCCGGCAACCGCACCACCATGTCGAACCGGGCTCTGCGCGGCTCCGGCGGCGAGGCGCAGGCGCCGTTCTACGTCGCCATCGCGGCCTCCCTGGCCTCGGCCTACTATCCCGGCGACCGACCGGGCGACGAAAATCCGGGGCTCGGCCTCTGCCTCCTCGACGAGGCGTTCTCGAAGCTCGACGTGCGCAACTCTCAAGCCCTCGTCGACCTCTACCAGGCGTGGGGCCTGCAGCTCCTCATCGCCGCGCCCGAGGACAAGCGCACCACGCTCACCGAGGTGATGGACACCATCGTCACCGTCTACAAGAGCCCGGACCTGAAGGGCGTCCGCATCGAATCCGAGCACCCCCTGGAAGCGGCCAAGCGCGCGCTCGCCGCCATCAACCCGGAACGCCAGGGGATCGAGGGGTTTCGCCTGCCCGGTGCGGCTGCGTGACGTCGGTGCCGCGCGCCCAGGGCGCCGCCGAGAGTGTGCGGGCGAGGTAGTCGGCCAAGGCCGTGACCCGGGCCGGGCGCGGATCGCCCGGCGGCGTCATGAGGTGGAGCGCGATGGGCGGGGCCGACCACCCGGGCAGCACCCGCTCCAGCCGTCCGGCCGCGAGATCGTCCCACAGCATGAAGTCCGGCTGCACGGCGAGTCCGAGCCCGGCGCGCAGGGCCGGCGCCAGGGCGTCGGCGTTGTTTGCGCGCAGCGGCCCGCCAGGGATCACCACGGCCTCGGTGCCGTCGGGCGCGAGGAAGCGCCAGCGGTCGGGGCTCGGCAGGTAGGCGTAACCGAGGCAGGCGTGACGGGCGAGGTCGCGCGGATGCTCCGGCCGCCCTTGCGCGGCGAGGTAGGCGGGGGCGGCCACGAGGGAGCGGTGGACCGTGCAGAGCCGGCGCGCCCGAAGGGACGAATCCGGCAGGGCCGCGATGCGCAGCGCGAGGTCGAACCCGCCGCCGACGAGGTCGACGAGGGCGTCGCCGAGATGCAGGTCGATGGTCAGGCCCGGATGAGCGGCGAGGAAGTCCGGCAGCAGGGGCGCGACGTGCATCACGCCGAACGACATCGGGGCCGCGAGCCGCACCCGCCCGCGCGGCGCGGCGGCTCCGTCGCGGGCCTGCGCCTCCGCCGCCTCGCCCTCGGCGAGCAGCCGGGCCGCCCCGTCCCGTGCCGCGAGGCCCGATTCGGTCAGCGCGAGCTTTCGCGAGGTGCGGTGGAACAGGCGCGCGCCGATGCGGGCCTCCAGGCGACCCACCGCCTTCGACACGGTGCCGGGCGCGACCCCGAGGTCGCGTGCGGCCTGCCCGAACGAGCCGGTCTCCGCCACCTTGGCGAAGACCGCCCAAGCTTCGAAATCGGGGAGTTTCATGCCTGCATTCCGGAAATGATGTGTTTCCATCGTTTCCGTTTTAGCGGGATGCGGCAAGGGCCATCTTGTCTCCAGCAGAAGGAGACAGCAGCATGACCCATCACGGACTCCACCACGTCACCGCGTTTTCCGGTTCGGCGTTGCGCAATCTCGATTTCTACACCGAGGTCCTCGGCCTGCGGCTGGTGAAGAAGACCGTCAACTTCGACGATCCGGGCACCTATCACCTCTATTACGGCGACGAGACCGGCCGGCCCGGCACGATCCTGACGTTCTTTCCCATCGCCGACGCGGCCCCCGGCCGGGTCGGCATCGGCGAGACCAGCGAGACTGCGTTCCGGGTGCCCCGCGCCTCCATCGGCTGGTGGCTGCAGCGCCTCGTCGAAGCCGGAATCGTCCACGACGTGCCGGTCGCGGTGATGGGCGAGCCGACCCTGCGCCTGCGCGATCCCGACGGGACGATGCTCGCCCTCGTGGGTGTCGCGGAGGCCGGCGAGGCGTCCGCCTGGACCGGTACCGTGCCGGCCGAGCATGCCATCCGGGGCCTGCACGGCGTCACCCTGCTGCTCGGCGAGGCCGGACCGACGGCGGCGATCCTGACCGACGTTCTCGGCTTCACCGAAGACGCGCGGGAGGGGTCCTCGACCCGATACGCGAGCGGGGCCGCGGAGGGCGGCTTCGTCACCCTGCGGGCCGTGGGTGAATTCCTGCGGGGCCGCCAGGGGGCGGGCTCCGTCCACCACATCGCCTTCCGGGCGGCGGACGACGCCGCGCAGGCGGCGATGGTCGAGGCCCTCACCACCCGTCACGGGCTCGGGGTCACCGAGCAGCGCGACCGGGCCTACTTCCGCTCGGTCTACTTCCGCGAGCCCGGCGGAATCCTGTTCGAGATCGCCACCGATGTGCCCGGCTTCAGCGTGGACGAGCCCATCGCCGACCTCGGCACGGGGTTGAAGCTGCCCGCCGGCCTCGAGCCGCACCGCGCCCGGATCCAGGCGGCCCTGCCGCCCCTCGCCTGACCAGTCTTCCCCGGCCCGCATTCCCGCGGGCCGGGGCCGCTCGTGACACCCGGAGGTCCGCCATGCCCGCGTCCACCCCGAAGACCCTCGCCTTCGTTCACCGCTTCGAGCCCGGTGCGAACCGTCCGCCCCTGCTCCTGCTGCACGGCACCGGCGGGGACGAATCCGATCTCCTGCCCCTCGGCCGCGCCGTGGCGCCGGGCGCGGCCCTGGTGTCGCCGCGCGGACCTGTGCTGGAGAACGGGATGCCGCGCTTCTTCCGGCGCCTGTCCGAAGGCGTGTTCGACGAGGACGACGTGCGCCGCCGCGCGAAGGACCTGGCGGATTTCGTCGCCGACGCGCGGGCGGCCTACGGCCTCCCCGCCCCCGTCGCGCTCGGCTTCTCAAACGGCGCCAACATCGCCGCCGCCCTGCTCATGCTGCATCCGGGCGTCCTTGCCGGGGCCGTACTCCTGCGTCCGATGCTGCCGCTGGCCCAGCCGCCGGCGTTCGACCTCACGGGGCTGCCCCTGCTGATGCTCTCCGGCGCGCAGGACCCCATCGTTCCGGAGGCCAACGCGCGAGCGCTGGCCGAGCGCTTCCGCGGATCCGGCGCCCGGGTCGAGCACGGCGTACTCCCCGTCGGGCACGGTCTGTCCCAGGCCGACGTGACGACGGCGGAGGCTTGGCTGGCGGGACTCGCGATCTGAAGGGGCGCCGGCCACGGGGCCGGCGCCCCTGCCCGGCTCAGAAGTTCGCCACCACCTGGAAGCGCACCAGGCGCGGTGCGCCGGGGGTGATGTTGTTGTTGCCGTCGGCGGTGGCGATGTAGCGCCGGTCGAACAGGTTCTCGATGTTCACCTGGGCCCGCACGAACTCGTTCACCCGGTAGAACAGTCCGAGGTCGAAGCGGGTGATCCCCGGCAGGCGGACGGTGTCGTCCGCCGAGGCGAAGGTGTGGCCGGTCTGGATGTAGCCGACGCCGAACGAGAATTGCGGCGTCACGTCGAACTTGTTCCACAGGGTGAAAGCGTTGAACGGCACGAGGCCGACCCGATTCCCCGGTCGCACACCCTGGGCCGCCGTGCCGAAGCCGCTGACGATGGTCGCGTCGGTGAAGGCGTAGCCGCCGGCCACCTGCCACCACTCGGTGACGTAGCCATTGGCTCCGATCTCGGCGCCCTGCGTGTTGGTCTGGCCGGTGGCCAGGAAGAAGCCGGCCCGGTTCGGATCGGCGAGGCGCTGGTTGAACCGGTCGAGGTTGTACAGGGCTCCGGTGAGCTGGAGCACGGGCGAGACGTCGAGCTTCACGCCGATCTCCCCGTTCTCGAACCGCTCGGGCTGCGAAATCGCCAGCCCCGGGGCGAGGCTGCTGAACTGGTCGCCCGCGGAGGGCAGATAGGAGACGCTGTAGCTGCCGTAGAAGGCGAGGTTGTCCAACGGCTTCACCACGACGCCGGCCCGGGGGGAGAGCAGATTGTCGATGCGCGTGGTGCGGACGGGGGTCGAACCGGTCGCGTTGAGGTTGTCGGCCTTGAAGTCGAAATGGTCGTAGCGCAGGCCGCCGATGAACTGGAGGTGCGGTCCGATCTCGATCTGGTCCTGCGCGTAGACGGCGGCCAGCCCGAGGTCGTAGCGGGTGTTGGCGCCGGTCGTGTTCCGGAAGCTGACCGGCGCGCGGGTCGTCGGGAAGCGCGGGTTGACGGCCAGCGTCAGGCCGCCGTTGGCGAAGAACCCTTCCTCGCGGAAGGCACGGCCTTCCTGATAGCCGAGCTCGAACCCGGCGAGCAGGGTGTGCTTCAGGGGGCCAGTGTCGAACTTATAGGTGAAGTCGTTCTGCGAGAAGTAGTTCGTCCGGGGAGTGTCGTTGTTGTACGCGGTGATGTTCACGGACGTGCCGGCGGCGTTGACCGCCCCGCCCGGATAGACGTTCGAATAGAACTTCTGATAATCGGCGAAGCGCAGGGTGCTGTGCAGGTCGACACCGGAATCGAAGCGATGGTCCAGGGTCGCGGTGGCGATGTTGGCGTCTATGCGCGCGACGCTGAGATCCGGATTGCCGAAGTAGGTCGCGGTGTTGCGTCGGTAATTGTACGGTCGCCCGAATTGCGAGGGAATGCCCCGATCGGTGTTGCGCTCGTCGTGGAAGTATTCGTACGACAGCTTCAGCGTCGTCGCCGGGCCGAGCAGGAAGGTCATCGTCGGATTGAAGCCGTAGCGGCGGATGTCGACGAAATCGCGGTAGGTGCCGGTATCTTCGAACACGCCGTTCATCCGGAAGAACACGCTGTCGCTGACACGGTCGCCGACATCGAGCGCCACGCGCTTGTTCCAGAACTGGCCGCCCTGGGCCAGAACCTCGCGGATCGGGGTGCCGTCGGCTTCCTTCAGAACGCGATTGATGACGCCGCCGCCGCCGCCGCGACCGAAGACGAGGGCATTGGGGCCCTTGAGCACTTCGATGCGCTGGGTGTTGTACAGGTCACGGAAGTACTGAACGTCGTCGCGCACGCCGTTGACGTAGAAATCGGCGTTGGAGCGCTGACCGCGGATCACGAGATCGTCGCGGTTGCCCTCGCCCTGGTGCGGGATGATGCCGGGCACGTAGCGGATCGCCTCGTTGATGCTCTGGAAGCCCTGGTCGCGGATCTGCTGCTGGGTGACCACCGTCACGGATTGCGGCGTGTCGATGAGCGGCGTGTCGGTCTTCGTCGCCGAGCGGGTGCGGTTCGTGAGGTAGCCGACGGTGCCGCCCGCGCCCTCCACACTGAGCTGATCGAGGGTGACCGCGCTGCCGATCGCCGGCGTCGCGATCTGTGCCTGTGCCGTCCCGGCCGCGAACGTCCCCGCCAGCAGAAGCCCTACCGCCTGCCCATCCCGTCGCCGAAGCATGATCGTGAACTTTCGTCGTATCGCCCGAATCGAGGGCGCGTCGTCGCCGGCGCGAAACATTTCACGCGGCCGAAAGCTCCTGTATGTCCGGGCGTGAAAACGGCAAGCGATTTGAAGAGGTTAGGAGGGTTTCCAGTTTCGAGTGTTTCTAAGAGCCGGTCCAGTAAGGCGGTTAAGTTGCCCGCAATGGACAGGAAATCCGTCCTCCTTCGACATCGGAATGTTTCCAGATTGTAATCGAAACTCCAGCATCTTGATAAAAATATCACATTTGTTAGGGCCTCCCGGGCCGCCGGACTTCGGTTGAGGCAGCACCCCCGCCCATGCTAGGCGCCCCTCAGCACCCGTCTGCATCGCGAAAACCTCCGAGGCGCCCATGATCCCCCGTTACAGCCGCCCCGAGATGACCGCGATCTGGTCGCCCGAGACCCGCTTCAAGATCTGGTTCGAGATCGAGGCCCACGCCACGACGGCGCTGGCCGAGATCGGCGTGGTGCCGAAAGCCGCCGCCGACACGATCTGGGAGAAGGGCCGCGACGCCGTGTTCGATGTCGCGCGCATCGACGCCATCGAGGCGGTGACGAAGCACGACGTCATCGCCTTCCTCACCCATCTCGCCGAGATCGTCGGCCCCGAGGCCCGCTTCGTCCACCAGGGCATGACCTCGTCGGACGTTCTCGACACCTGCTTCAACGTGCAGCTCGTGCGTGCCGCGGATCTCCTCATCGCCGACGTCGATGCGTTGCTCGCCGCGATCAAGCGCCGGGCGTTCGAGCACAAGCTGACGCCGACCATCGGCCGCTCGCACGGCATCCACGCCGAACCCGTCACCTTCGGCCTCAAGCTCGCCCAGGCCTATGCCGAGTTCGAGCGCAATCGCGCCCGCCTCGTGGCGGCCCGCGAGGAAGTGGCGACCTGCGCCATCTCGGGGGCCGTCGGCACCTTCGCCAACATCGATCCGCGCGTGGAGGAGTACGTCGCGAAAGCCATGGGCCTGTCGCCGGAGCCGGTCTCGACCCAGGTGATCCCGCGCGACCGCCACGCCATGTTCTTCGCGACGCTGGGCGTGGTGGCGAGCTCGGTGGAGCGCCTCTCCATCGAGGTGCGCCACCTCCAGCGCACGGAAGTGCTGGAGGCCGAAGAGTTCTTCTCGGAAGGGCAGAAGGGCTCCTCGGCCATGCCGCACAAGCGCAACCCCGTGCTCACCGAGAACCTCACGGGCCTCGCCCGCATGGTGCGCTCCTACGCCCTCCCGGCCATGGAGAACGTCGCCCTCTGGCACGAGCGCGACATCTCGCATTCCTCCGTCGAGCGGATGATCGGCCCGGACAGCACCGTGACCCTGGATTTCGCCCTCGGCCGCCTCACCGGCGTCATCGACAAGCTGCTGATCTATCCCGAGCAGATGCAGCGCAACCTCGACAAGCTCGGCGGCCTCGTCCACTCGCAGCGCGTTCTCCTGGCCCTGACCCAGGCCGGCGTCTCGCGCGAGGATTCGTACCGCCTGGTCCAGCGCAACGCGATGCCGGTCTGGCGCGGCGAGGGCGACTTCCTCACCCTGCTCAAGGCCGACACCGACGTGACCGCCGCCCTGGGCCCGGCGGAGATCGAGGCCTGCTTCGACCTCGGTTACCACTTCAAGCACGTCGACACGATCTTTTCACGGGTGTTCGGGGCTTCCTGAGCCCCGTCGCACGAATCCTGCGTCGCGCCCTTCCCATCGGCGATTCAAAGGTCCCGCTCCGTGTCGAACCCCCGCATCGTCTACCTCAACGGCGACTTCCTCCCCTTCGAAGACGCGCGGGTGCCGATCATGGATCGCGGCTTCCTGTTCGCCGATGGGATCTACGAGGTCTCGGCGATCCTCGATCGCCGCCTCGTCGACAACGAAGCGCATCTCGCCCGCCTCGACCGGTCGCTCGGTGAGATCGACATCGCCAATCCGCACACGCTGGCCGAGTGGATCGCCCTGCAGATGGAGCTCGTCGCCCGCAACGGCGTCACCGAGGGCCTCGTCTACATGCAGGTGACGCGCGGCGTGTACGAGCGTGACTTCGCCTATCCGCCGGCCGGCACCGCGCCGACCGTGATGATGTTCACCCAGGCGAAGACCGTGGCGGCCAACCCCCTGGCGGCCAAGGGCGCCCGGGTGATCACCGTGCCGGACCTCCGCTGGAAGCGCCGGGACATCAAGTCCATCGCGCTGCTGGCCCAGGTGCTCGCCAAGCAGCAGGCCGCCGCCGCGGGCGTCAGCGAGGCCTGGATGGTCGAGGACGATGCGGTGACGGAGGGCTCGTCGTCGACGGCCTTCATCGTCACGGCCGGCGGCACCCTGGTGACCCGTCCGCTCTCGACGGCGCTCCTGCCCGGCATCACCCGGCAGGCGGTGCTGCGTCTCGCCGCCGAATCCGGACTTGCCCTGGAGGAGCGCCTGTTCACCGTGGCCGAGGCCCACGCGGCGGCGGAGGCGTTCTATACCAGCGCCTCGGCCTTCGTGATGCCGGTGGTGGAACTCGACGGGCAGCCCATCGGCACCGGCGCCCCCGGCCCCCACACCCTGCGCCTGCGCGAACTCTATCTCGAACTCGCCCGCGCGAGCGATTGAATCCCGCACGGCCGGAGGACATCCGTCTCACGCCAGGAACACACTCACGCCAGGAACACACTCACGCCAGGAACACACTCACGCCAGGAACACACTCACGCCAGGAACGCATCGGCCCCGGATCGGTTCTTCCGGCACGAACCCTGTCTTCCAGAAGGTGTCACGATGCGCATGATATGGCCCCTGGCCGCCGGCCTGAGCCTGCTGGCGACCGCCGCCTTCGCTCAGGTAACGGCGCCGAGCAGCCCGGTTCCCGACAAGATTCAGCCCGATGCCGGCCCGCCCGGCACCGGTGGCACCCTGAGCGACCGACTCGAGAAGAACGACGGCGTGATCAAGCCGCCGGGCAACACGGCCCCCGGCATGGTGGTGCGCCCGCCCGATCCGAACCCGGGCTCCATGCCGGTGATCAAGCCGGGCGACCTCCCCGGTCGCGAGCCGGGCACCGAGGCCAAGTAGCCGCCCTCGGGCGACCGCACGGTACGTATTCCCCCGGTGATTCGGAGCCGGATCGGCCAGTTGCTTGATTTCCGGCTACGGATCGCAGAAAGACCCGAGGAACGTGGGACGGTCCGGCCTCCATGGCCGGATCGTTTTCGCGCGGGTCCTCGGGACAGGTCTTGAGTGAATGGCAAACGTCGTCGTCGTAGGCGCCCAATGGGGTGACGAAGGCAAAGGCAAGATCGTCGACTGGCTCTCCGAGCAGGCCGACGTGGTGGTGCGCTTCCAGGGCGGCCACAATGCCGGCCACACCCTCGTGATCAACGGCGTGACCTATAAGCTGGCCCTGCTGCCCTCGGGCGTGGTGCGGGGCGGCAAGTTGTCGGTGATCGGCAACGGCGTCGTGGTCGATCCGTGGCACCTCGTCGACGAGATCGCCCGGCTTCAGGCCCAGGGCGTCGAGATCTCGCCGAAAACCCTGCGGATCGCCGATAACGCCACGCTGATCCTACCTCTGCACCGCGAGCTCGACCATTTTCGCGAGACCTCGAACGCGGGTCTCAAGATCGGTACGACGAAGCGCGGCATCGGACCGGCCTACGAGGACAAGGTCGGGCGCCGCGCCATCCGGGTCGTCGATCTCGCCGACGAGAGCACGCTGGCCGCCAAGATCGAGCGGGTCCTGACCCACCACAACGCCCTTCGGCGCGGCCTCGGCATTGAGGAGGTCGATGCCGACGCCCTACTCGCCGAACTGAAGGCCATCGCGCCCACCATCCTGCCCTACGCCGACACCGTCTGGAAGCTCCTCGACGAGGAGCGCCGGGCCGGCAAGCGCATCCTGTTCGAGGGCGCGCAGGGCGCGCTCCTCGACGTCGACCACGGCACCTATCCGTTCGTGACCTCGTCCAACATCGTGGCGGCGCAGGCCGCGACGGGCTCCGGCATGGGGCCCTCGGCCATCGGCTACGTGTTGGGCATCGCGAAAGCGTACACCACCCGGGTCGGCGAAGGTCCGTTCCCCACGGAGCTGTTCGACGAGATCGGCGAGACCATCGGCGCGAAGGGCCGCGAGTTCGGCGTCAACACCGGGCGCAAGCGCCGCTGCGGCTGGTTCGACGCCGTTCTGGTGCGCCAGACCGTGAAGACCTCGGGCATCGACGGCATCGCGCTGACCAAGCTCGACATCCTCGACGGGTTCGAGACCATCCGGGTCTGTACCGGGTACCGCCTCGACGGACAGGTGATCGACCACCTGCCGGCGAACCAGGCGGCGCAGGCCAAGGTCGAACCCATCTACGAGGATATCGAGGGCTGGTCGGGCACGACGGCGGGGGCCCGCTCGTGGGCCGATCTCCCGGCTCAAGCGATCAAGTACGTGCGCCGCATCGAGGAACTCATCGGTGCGCCGGTAGCGCTGCTCTCGACTTCGCCGGAGCGCGACGACACCATTCTGATGCACAGCCCCTTCGAGGATTAACGCGTCTGAGAGGATGGGCGGCGCATCCGCTCTCGGGCGGGGTGCCGGCCCGCCCTGAGTTGAGCGGACCCCAGTCACGATGGCCGATTACTACCCCTTGCTGGCGCGCGCCCTCGAAGCGATGCCGGACCGTTCGCCGGCCCTTCGCAAGGCCGTGTACGAGCGTGCGCGCAGCGCCCTGATCGGCCAGCTTCGCTCCCTCGATCCCCCCCTGTCCGAGGCGGATATCGATATTGAGGCGCGGGCCCTCGAGACCGCCATCGATCGGCTCGAGACCGAGCACGGCCCTCCGGCCCCCGAGCCCTTGGCCGAGCCTCCGTTCGAGCCCGTGCCGGAACTCAAGCCCGAGCCCGAGCAGCCCGTCACAGCGGATGCGTTGCGGGATCTGCCGGAATCGCTGCCGGACGCCCCCGGGTCGGAGCCCCTGCGCCCCACCGCTCCGGCCCCGGAGCCGTTCCTGCCGCCGGCGCCCCCGCCGGACCTCGGCCGGACCCCGTTCATGCCGCCGGAGGAGCCGGCGAGCGCGCCGATCATCCCGATCCAGGCCCGCAAGGGTCGGTCGCCCGCCGCCGTGGCCGATCCCGCCGCCGAGGCGGTGTCGTCCTCGACGGACGCGTCCGCCCAGGAACCGGCGTCCGACGACCTCGTGGCCGATGCGGGCGGTGCCCGTCAGCGCCCGCGCATCGACGTGGTCGCGCCGCGGGCCGGACGGTCGCGCCTCCTGCGCAACGCCGTCGTGGGAGCCGTGCTGTTCACCGTCATCGGCCTGATCGCGGTGGCGGCGTTTCTGTTGCGCGACAAGCCGGCCGACCTTCAACCCCTGGCCGAGCAACAGGACACGGCGCAGGACAGCGCCGAGACCAAGTATGCCGACCGTATCGGTGGCGACCCCGTGGCGCCGCCGGCGCCGGCACGGCCTGCGCAGGCGCCTTCCTCGGCGGGCGCCGTGCAGCCGGACGTCTCCGTGGCGCAGCGCGCCGTCCTCTACGAGGAGAACACGTCCGCCACCAACGCCCAGCCGACCGTTGTGCAGGGGCGCGTCCTCTGGCGCCTCGAAACCGTGAACGGCGAGCGCGGTCAGGCCCTCGAAACGGCCGTTCGCGCGAACGTGGAGTTCCCCGAGGCGGGGATCACCCTGCAGATGACCATCAATCGCAATCTCGATGCGAGCTTGCCGGCATCGCACACCATCGAGCTCGCCTTCACCACGGACGGCACCAATGCCGCGCGCCGGACGGTGCAGGACATCGGGCTGCTTCAGGCCAAGGACGAGGAGAATGCCCGCGGGTCGCCGGTCTCGGGCCTGCCGGTACGGGTGCGGGAGAACCTGTTCCTCATCGGTCTGTCGTCCCTGCGCAACGACATCGACCGCAACACCGACCTGCTCCTTCACCGGAACTGGCTCGAACTCGCGGTGAAGTTCAACTCCGGTGCGCGCGCGATCATCAATTTCGAGAAGGGCGCGGCGGGCACGCAGGTGATGGAGAAAGCCTTCGCGCAGTGGCGCTGACGGGCCGGGACCGCTGACACGAAAAAGGCGGCCCGAGCGCTTCGGGCCGCCCTTGTCGTTTGAAGTCGTCGCTCCGCTCAGGCGTGGGCGGCTGCGCGCGGTGCCTCGCGGGACGCCAGGTTGCGCTTGACCGCCTCCTGGATCTTCTCGAAGGCACGCACCTCGATCTGCCGCACGCGCTCGCGCGAGACGCCGAACTCGCCCGACAGGTCCTCGAGGGTGATCGGATCGTCGGCCAGACGCCGCGCCTCGAAGATGCGGCGCTCGCGGGCATTGAGCACCGAGAGGGCATCGCGCAGGGCCGAGAGCCGGTTCTGGCCTTCTTCCTCACGGGCGAGCACCGTCTCCTGGCTCGGGCTGTTGTCGACCAGCCAATCCTGCCACTCGCCTTCGCCTTCCTCGCGCAACGGCGCATTGAGGGAGGTGTCGCCCGAGAGGCGACGGTTCATGTCGATCACCTCCTGCTCGGGCACGCCGAGCTTGACGGCGATCTGCGCCACCTGATCCGGCTTGAGGTCGCCCTCTTCCAGGGCCGAGATGCGGCCCTTGGCCTTGCGCAGGTTGAAGAACAGCTTCTTCTGGTTGGCGGTGGTTCCCATCTTCACGAGGGACCACGAGCGCAGGATGTATTCCTGGATCGCCGCCTTGATCCACCACATGGCGTAGGTGGCCAAGCGGAAGCCCTTGTCCGGCTCGAAGCGCTTGACCGCCTGCATCAGGCCGACATTGCCCTCGGACACGACTTCGCCGATGGGCAGGCCGTAGCCCCGATAGCCCATGGCGATCTTGGCCACGAGGCGCAGGTGCGAGGTGACGAGGCGATGGGCGGCGCCACGATCGCCCTTCTCCCGCCAATCCTTCGCGAGCGTGAACTCCTCGTTCGGCTCCAGCATCGGAAACTTGCGGATCTCATCGAGGTAGCGCGACAGGCCACCCTCGGTGGCGAGCACGGGCAATGCGCCGGCCATGGTCTTCCTCCTTGAATGGTCCCCGAATGGGCGGACCCGAACCGAACCGCCGCTCCCTTGAGCCGGCGTTTCGGCTCCCCATCTCTACCGGGAAACAGAAGACCCCGGAAGGCGGCTCGCCCAACGAACATCGCGGTCAACGCGCGATGTCGCCGATGGCTCAGGGGTGACACGAAACGCCGCGCCGGGCGGTGCCGTTCCGCACGCCCTTCGGGTCCGGGCTTGACCGTGACAGATGCGCCACGCGGGTACTGCGTTCCCTCAGGTCGTCGCCCCCTTCTTCCGCAGCGCCGACAGGAGCGCCTCCATCTCCGGCGGCAACGGCGACTCGAAGTGCAGGGTCTCGCCCGTGCGCGGATGGGCGAAGCCGAGCACGCTGGCGTGCAGGGCCTGACGCCCGAGGGCCAGGAGCGCGGCACGGGCCTCCTCGCCCAGCCGCGTGGCCTTGGTCTTGAACGCGCTGCCGTAGACGGCGTCGCCCAGGAGCGGGTGGCCGCGATGGCTCATGTGCACCCGGATCTGGTGCGTGCGTCCGGTCTCCAGCTCGCACCGGACCAGGGCGACCAGACCCATCGCGTCGAGGGCTTCCTCGACATGGTAGTGCGTGATGGCCTCCCGACCCGTCTCGGCCCGCACCACGGCGATCTTCTCACGATTTCGGATGCTGCGGGCGAGATAGGCGTCGATGGTGCCGACGCGCGGCTCGGGCACGCCCCAGACCAGGGCGCGGTAGACCCGCTCCAGGGGGCCGGTGCGGCCGTGATCGGCGAACTGCTCGGTCAGGCCTTTGTGCGCCCGGTCGTTCTTGGCCACCACGAGGAGCCCGCTCGTGTCCTTGTCGAGACGGTGGACGATTCCCGGCCGCCGCACGCCGCCGATCCCCGACAGGCTGTCGCCGCAATGGGCGATGAGGCCGTTGACCAGGGTGCCGGAATCATGTCCGGGCGCGGGGTGGACCACCAGACCCGCCGGCTTGTCGATGACGATCAGGTCGCTGTCCTCGTAGACCACGACGAGATCCTGGGTCTCGCCCTGCGGGGTCGCCGCCACGGCGGTCGGAATCGTCACGGCGAGTTCGGTGCCGGGCCCGACCTTCACCGACAGATCGAGCACCACTGCGCCGTTGCGTGTCACCTGTCCGGTCCGGATCAGATCCTGCAGGCGCGCCCGCGACACGTCCGGGAATGCCCGCGCCAGGGCGCGGTCGAGGCGCTCCGGCGTCACGTCGTCGGCGAGTGTCGCCCGACGGTCCTCTGGTTGCTGCAACGATCGTCCCTCCGCCCCGTTCACCGCGACCCGGACGGACCGCGCAAAATCACGCGCGGGGGCACTTGCTCCCTCGCCGGACCGTCGCTATACGATCGCCACACCGCCGGGAAGCTTCCTCCCGCCGGACGGTCCCACGGGATCGGAGTGAACGGGAAGCGGCGTCGGTGCCCCAAGGGTGCCGCGTTGGATTGAAGACCGCGCCCATCGTCTAGCGGTTAGGACAGGTCCCTCTCACGGATCAGACCGGGGTTCGATTCCCCGTGGGCGCGCCAATCCACACTATCTCCAGTCTACTTGATTCGGTTTAAGTCGAGGCATTGGCCCGACGCGTTGTTTCCGCTGGTTGCAAAGATCGTCCACGGCGTGACGCGCTGCGGAACTTGCGAAGCGACGGTGGTCATTCCCCAAAATCCGATCTCTCGACCTTATCCATGCAACGGATGGTGCGTTGCCGCAACGAAAGTCTTGTGCGCGCGCCGGGCTCGGCCTTGCTGCGTCTTAAGTTTGGGTTACCATCGGCGACTTCACAGCGTTCGACGATTCCAGATCGAGACAAGGTGTTTGCCATGTCCCAGACCATTCGCGTCACGCCGACCCACGATGGCACCTATACTGTCTATCGTGGGACTGAAGTCCTGGTGAGCGGCCTCACTCGCACTCAGGCCGAGCGCTACGAGGCCGATCTCGGTCTCCTCGCCTCCCTCGGCCCGCCCAACCGCCCGACCGGCCTCTCCGCCTGACGGGCTATCCCGGCGTCGCCCGTCCGCGGGCGACGCACCTGCGCGCCGGTCAAGCTGGCGTCAATCGTAGCGGTCCGCGATCGTCGATGAGGCCGGTTTCCGTGAGTCCCCGCTCCCGCCCCGCGATGCCGTAGCCGGCGGGACCGCGCGTGATGGTGTACAGGTAGTAGCTCGCCCGCCGGTTCGGTCCGCCCTCGCGGGCCGAGGCCGAGGTGCATCCCACCACCGGCACCGGCCGTCCCCCAGGCCCCTTCGCGAAATGCACGCTGCCGACGTGGTTGTGGCCGTGCAGGATGAGGTCGGCTCCGGCCTGCGCGATCATCGCCATGAACGCTTCGGCATCCTTCAGTTCACGCCCCGACGAGGCACCGCCCGGATGGGGCGGATGGTGGATCATCACCACCCGGCACGGCGGTTCGGCCTCGGCGCCGAGGCGTTCCAAGATGCCGCGAGCCGCCACGATCTGCGGTGGGCCGAGGCGCCCGCTGGCCACGAACGGCTTCGTCGGGATCGCCGAAGACAGGCCGATGAGCGCCACGGGGCCGCGGCGGCGCAGGTAGGGGAACACGCCCGGCGTGCCGTCGTCGTCCGTGGTCCAGGCGCCGCAGGCGGCCAGCAGCCCGTCGAGGGAGCCGCGCACGTAGGCGTCGTGGTTGCCCGGCACGAAGCTCACCGCCTCGGGATCGCCCAGGGCCTCCAGGAACACCCGTGAGGTCGCCCACTCGCTCGGCAGGCCGATGTTGCAGAGGTCGCCCGTGCAGGCGATGTGGTCGTGCGGCTGCATCTGCAGGTCGGCCACCAGGGCGGCGAGCAGTTCCATGTCGTGGGCGTTCTTGCGCCCCCGCCGCCAGTTCACGTAGCCCGTGGCGCGCTTGCTGAAGAGCTGGCGCAGGCGCGGGCGCGGCAGCGGCCCGACATGCGGGTCGGTGATGTGGGCGAGGCGGAACATGCGTGTCCGTTGCGGATGGAAGTCACGCCCGGCATCGCCACTCGCGGCGGCGGGGTCAACCCGGTCGGCGCGCACCACACGCCACTCACGCGCTGCCGATGACGATGCCGGTCGCCAGCACGAGGGCGCCGCCCAGCACCACCTGAAGCGCGGCCCGCCAGAACGGTGTGGCCATGTAGCGCGTGCGGATGCCGGCAATGAGGAACAGCTCGACGACGACCACCAGGACGGCGAGACCCGTCGCCACGGCGAAGGCATTCGGCCACGCATCGGGGATCAGGTACGGCAGCGTATGCCCCAGGCCGCCCAGCGTCGTCATCACGCCGCAGACGAGACCGCGCATCCAGGGCGATCCACGTCCGGTGATCGACCCGTCATCCGACAGGGCCTCGGTGAAGCCCATGCTGATGCCGGCACCGAGGGAGGCGGCCAGCCCGACGAGGAAGGTCGCGCCGTTGCTGTGCGTCGCGAAGGCCGCGGCGAAGATCGGTGCCAGGGTCGAGACCGAGCCGTCGATGAGTCCGGCGAGCGCCGGCTGAACGTAGCGGAGGACGAAAGCCCGGTTCGCGTCGGTTGCCGCATCCGGTGTCGGGGAAGGAATGCGCGTCTCGGCGCCCGCAGTCGCGATCATCGCCCGGTCTCCAGTTTTGACTCATTCCAATCTATAATTTAGAACTGTTATGAACAAGCGATTTTGTCGGGTGTCGACGGGGATTTGCCGCCTTTCGTCGGGAATCGGACCGGGGGTGCACGGAGGCCGAGCGTTGCGCCCCTGCGGGGAACGGCGCTAGACACCGCCCGGCGACGGCCAAGGCGGCCCTTCCCGGCCCTCGCGCCGGGTCGGTCCGCGCACCGCGCCGCGAAGGCGTTGCATCATGAGTGTCCTCAAGCGCATCGGCCGCGCCCCAGCGGTCCAGCAGGCCCTCGGCCGCGCCGCGGGCGGGTACCTGCGCCTCGTGCGCGCCACCAACCGCTTTTCCATGGAGCCGGCCGAGCCCGATCCCTGGCTCGACGGCCTCGGGCCGTTCATCGCCGGCATGTGGCACGGCCAGCACACGATGATCTCGTTCATGCGCCGGCCGCACGACCGCATCGCCACGATCATCTCGCGCTCGGCCGACGGCAACATCAACACCATCGCGTTGGAGCGCATGGGCGTGCGGGTGATCCGGGCGTCGGGCGCGCGCGGGCGGGCCGTGCGCGACGTGAAGGCCAAGGGCGGTGCCGAGGGCCTGCGCGCCATGCTGCGCGCCCTGAAGAACGGTGAATCCGTCGCCTTCAGCGCCGACGTGCCGAAGGTCTCGCGCCGCTGCGACGCCGGCATCCTCACCCTCGCCCGCTTCTCCGGTCGGCCCATCGTGCCCGTGGCCGTGGTCACCAGCCGGCACCTGCGGCTGAACAGCTGGGACCGGGCCTGCTTCGGCCTCCCGTTCGGGCGCGGCGCCATGGTGTTCGGCACGCCGATCCACGTGCCCCGCGAGACCGGACCCGAGGCGTTCGAGGCGTTGCGCCTCGCGGTGGAGGCGGAGATGAACCGCGTTCACGACCGCGCCTATACCCTCGTCGGCCGCACCGACCGGGTGGGAAACCCCGCATGAGAGCGCCGGCTCAGCCCGCGTCGGTGAAGGCGATCCCCACCAAGGCCCCGCCCCTGACGGCGATCCTGAAGCTCTATCGCTACGGTCTCCTCGTCGGCGAGCCGGCGGTGGCCGGTCTGCTGGCGTGGCGCTCGCGCCAGGGCAAGGAGGACCCGGGGCGCCTGTCCGAGCGCCGCGGCCTGCCCGGCCGCGCCCGCCCCATCGGCCGCCTCGTCTGGATGCACGGCGCCAGCGTCGGCGAGATCCTCTCCCTCGTCGGCCTCGTCGACGGCATGATCGCGCGGGGGTTCTCCGTCCTCGTCACCACGGGCACCCGCAGTGCCGCCGATCTCATCGGCAGCCGCCTGCCGTCGGGAGCCGTGCACCAGTACATGCCCCTCGACGCACCGCGCTGGGTCGGGCGCTTCCTCGACCATTGGCGGCCGGACCTCGCCCTGGTGGCGGAATCCGAGATCTGGCCCAGCACCGTCGCCGGCCTCCACGCCCGCGCCATTCCCCTGATCCTCGTCAACGGCCGGATGTCCGAGCGCTCGTTCCGCGGCTGGGGCCGTACGCCCCGCACCGCCCGCGCGCTCCTGGCGCGCATCTCCGTCTGCCTCGCGCAGACGGAGGAGGATGCGGCGCGCTTCACCCAGCTCGGCACACCCCGGGTCGTCGTCTCGGGCAACCTCAAATACGATTCGGACGTGCCGCCCGTGGACGAGCAGCAGCTCGCGCACTTGCGCGACTGCATCGGCGACCGCCCCGTCTGGGTCGCGGCCAGCACCCATCCGGGCGAGGACGCCGTGGCGGCCCGCGTCCACGCGGTGCTGAAGCGCCGCTGGCCCGAAATCCTCACCATCGTGGTCCCGCGCCATCCCCATCGCGGCGGCGATGTCGCGGCCCGCGCCTCGGCCGAAGGATTGCGCAGCGCCCGGCGCTCCCAAGGCGGGCGCCCGCACGGGAGCATTGACCTGTACGTCGCCGACACGCTCGGCGAACTCGGCCTGTTCTATCGCCTGACGTCCCTGGTCTTTCTCGGTGGCTCCCTCGTGGAGCACGGCGGCCAGAACCCCATCGAGCCGGCGCGCCTCGGCGCCGCGGTCCTGCACGGGCCGCACATCTTCAACTTCACGCAGGTCTACCGGGCCCTCGACGGTGCCGGTGGCGCCCGCTGCGTCGCCGACGCGGACGACCTCGCGGCGGCCCTCGCGGATTTTCTCGCCGAACCCGCCCGCATCGACGCCATCGCCCGCGCGGGAGCAGCGGCCCTCGCGCCGTTCGAGGGCGCCGTCGATCGCACCCTGGCGGTGCTCGATCCGTTCATCGCGCAGATGCGGCTCACCGCCATGACGGCGCAGTGAGCCGGGCCTGATGCGGCCCCCGGCCTTCTGGCATGCCGGGCCTGGGCACCCCGCCGCACGGGCTCTGGCGCCCCTCGCCGCCCTCTACGGCTGGCGCAGCGCCGCCAGGATGGACCGGCGGGGCACGCCCGGCCCCTATCCCATCGTGTGCATCGGCAATTTCACCCTCGGCGGCGCCGGCAAGACGCCGACCGCCCTCGCGGTGGCCGGTCTCCTGCGCGACCTCGGCGCATCCCCGGCCTTCCTGACCCGTGGCTATGGCGGCCGCCTCGCCGGCCCGGTGCGCGTCGATCCCGACCGGCACGCCGCCGTGGACACCGGCGACGAACCCCTGCTGCTCGCCCGGTTCGCCCCCACCATCGTGGCGCGGGACCGGCTGGCGGGCGCGCCTCACTGCATCGAGGCGGGCGCCGACGTGATCGTCATGGACGACGGTCTGCAGAGCCCGGCGCTCGCCAAGGCTCTGTCCTTCGCGGTGGTGGATGCGGGGGTGGGCGTCGGCAACGGCCGCGTTTTCCCCGCCGGCCCCCTGCGGGTGCCCCTCGCCCGGCAATGGCGCCACATCCACGGCCTCGTTCTCATCGGTGCCGGCGCCCCCGGCGAGACCGTGGCCGAAGACGCCGCGCACCGTGGGTTGCCGGTGCACCGCGCCCGGCTCGTCCCGGAAGGCGACTGGGCCGGGCGCCGGGTCCTGGCGTTCGCCGGTATCGGCCGGCCCGACAAGATGTTCGCCACCCTGCGCGAAGCCGGCGCCGACGTGGTCGCGACCCGCGCCTTCGCCGACCACCATCCCTACGGACGGGCCGAACTCGGCGCCCTCGCGGCGGAGGCGGAGCGCCTCGGCGCCGACCTCGTCACCACCCGGAAGGACCACGTCCGGCTGCCGCCCGAATTCGCCACCCGCGTCACGGTCCTGCCCGTGACCCTCGCGTTCGTCGATGCCGGTGCCGTCGCGGCGCAACTGGCGGACATCCTGCCCCGCCCCTGAGTGTCCGGTCCGCCCTCGTTCAAGTGTCCTTGTGGTTGTGCGCGATGGGGGGTTAGCGTCGGATCATGCCCGAATCGACCAGCCTCCTCGCCTTCGCCCTCGTCTCCCTCGGCATGGTCCTGACGCCGGGGCCGAACATGATCTACCTCGTGTCGCGCTCCATCGCGCAGGGGCCGCGGGCCGGGCTGATCTCCCTCGGCGGCGTCGCGCTCGGGTTCGTCGTCTACATGCTGTGCGCGGCCTTCGGCATCACCGCCCTGCTGCTCGCCGTGCCGTTCGCCTATGATACCCTGCGCTGGGCGGGGGCCGCCTACCTGCTCTACCTCGCCTGGCAGGCCGTGCGGCCGGGCGGGCGCAGCCCGTTCGCGGCACGCGCCCTGCCCCATGACGGCCCGGGCCGGCTGTTCACCATGGGGTTCGTCACCAACCTGCTGAACCCGAAGATCGCGGTGATGTATCTGTCGCTGCTGCCGCAATTCATCGACCCGGCGCGGGGCAGCGTCCTCGTCCAGGCCCTGATCCTCGGCACGGTCCAGATCGTTGTGAGCGTCGGCGTGAACGCTTTCATCGCGGTGGGGGCCGGGTCGGTGTCCACCTTCCTCGGTGGCCGTCCGGCCTGGCAGGTGGCCCAGCGCTGGCTCATGGGCACGGTTCTGGCCGGCCTCGCCCTGCGCATGGCCGCCGAGTCGCGGCGCTGAGGCGTCAGCGTGGGCCGAGCGCCCGCGCGAAGGCCGTCAGGTTGTTGCGCATCATCGCCACGTAGGTCGGTGCCGGGCCGTCGGGGCCCGACAGGGCATCGGAATAGACTTTGCCGCCGATGGCCGCACCGCTCTCGCGGGCGATCTGCTCCATGAGGCGCGGGTCGGCGATGGTTTCGAGGAACACCGCCGGGATCTTCTCCGCCCGGATCTGCCGGACGATCCGCGCCACGTCGCGCGGGCTCGCTTCGCTGTCCGTCGAGACCCCTTGCGGCGCGATGAAGGTCAGGCCGTAGGCGGCGGTGAAGTAGCCGAAGGCGTCGTGGGTGGTGATGATCCGCCGCTGTGCGGGGGGAATCTTCGCGATGGTGGCGCGGACCTCGCCTTCCAGGGCATCGAGTTCGCCGAGATAGGCCGTGGCCCGGGCCGCGTACGCCGCCGCATGGGCCGGATCGCGCTTGGCGAGCCCATCGCGGATGTTGGCGACGTAGACCTTGGCGTTGGCGATGCTCTGCCAGGCGTGCGGATCGGCGTGGTGGTCGTGGGCATGGCCGTGCCCATGGTCATCGGCCTCCTCGATGGGCTTGATCCCCTTCGAGGCCACCACGACGGGTGCCTTGGCGCCGGACGCCTTGATGAGGCGGTCGATCCACCCCTCGAGTCCCAGACCGTTGACCACCACGAGGTCGGCCGCCGCGAGCGTGCGGGCGTCGCTCGGTGCCGGCGCGTAGCCGTGGGCATCGGCGTCGGGCTTGACCAGGGTGGTCACCGCCACCCGCTCGCCGCCGACCTGTGAGACGAGATCGCCGAGGATCGAGAACGTCGCCACCACACGGAGTCTTTCGGGGTCGGCCAGGGCCGGCGCCGCGCCGCAGAGAACTGCGAGCAGCAGGGCGAACGCCATCGGCAGTCCGGTCGGGAGGCGTCCACGCAACATTGGCAAAGGTCCTCGGTTCAGGCTTCTTCGGTTCAGTAGTGTAACATTATCACATTGCCAAGCCTGGATGCCTCGACTTGATCTCTCGTCCCCCCGGCCGCAAACACCGGCCGATCCGATTTCTCGGGGCGTTGAGAAAGTCATAAAAAACCATGGCGCGTCGGCCGCTCCTGAGGGGTGACACCCTCCCCCTCCTGGGCCGTGTCTGGCGCGAGTGGCTCAGCCCCCACCGGGCGACGCTGGCCGTGGTCCTCGTGCTCATCGCCATCGTGGGCGCGGCGACGGGGTTCTACCCGGCCCTCATCAAGGGCGCTTTCGACGCCTTCGACGCCAAGGACACGGCGGCCCTCGCCTACGGTCCCCTCATCGTCATCGCCATCACGTCGATCCGGGGCTTCGCCCTGTTCGGCCAGACGGTGCTGACCAACCGCGTGGTCACGCGGGTCGAGGCCGACATGCAGGCGGCCCTCTACGCCCACCTCATCGACTCGGATCTGGCCCAGCTCGGGCGCGAGAGCCCGGCCGCCTTCACCCAGCGCTTCACCACGGATTTCGCCTTCATCAAGGAGGCGCTCACCCGCATTTCCACGGTGCTCCTGCGCGACATCGCCATGCTCATCGCCCTGGTGGCGGCGCTGATCTGGATGGACCCGCTCCTGACCCTGGTGGCCGGCGTGACCGTGCCGTTCGTCGCCGGCCCCATCGGCCGGGTCGGCAAGAAGCTGCGCCGGGTCTCGACGACGACGCAGGAGCAGATGGGGCTCACCGCGAGCCTCATCTCCGAGAGCCTGCAGGGCGCGCGCATCGCCAAGACCTACGCGCTGGAAGGCTACCTCAAGGGCCGGGCGCAGGGGGCCTTCGACGAGGTACGCCGCCTCAAGATGAAGGCGGCCAACGCCCGCGGGCGCCTCGATCCGCTCCTCGAGATCGGCGGCGGCTTCGCCGTGGCCGCCGTGCTGGTGCTGGTCGGCCAGCGGGTGATGTCGGGCGAGCGCACGGTGGGGGATTTCACCGGCTACGTCGCCGCGCTGCTGCTCGCCGCTCAGCCGGCCCGGGCGCTCGGCACCCTCAACGCCATCCTGCAGGAGGCGGGCGCGGCCCTGCAGCGCTACTTCGCCCTCATGGACGAGGCCCCGCTGATCCGCGAGGCGGCGGACGCCAAGGAACTGCTGGTGGGCGGCGGCGCGATCCGCTTTTCCGACGTGCGCTTCCGCTACCGCGCCGACGCGCCGGCCCTGGAGGGGATCGACCTCGCCGTGCCGGCCGGCGCCACCGTGGCCCTCGTGGGGCGCTCGGGGTCGGGAAAATCCTCGCTGCTCAACCTCGTGCCGCGCCTCTACGACGTCGATGCCGGAGCCGTGTCCATCGACGGTCAGGACATCCGGCACGTGACCTTCGCGTCGCTCCGCCGGGCCGTTGCGGTGGTGTCCCAGGAGGTGGTGCTGTTCGACGACACGGTGGCAGCCAACATCGGCTTTGGCCGCCCCGGCGCCTCCCGAGCCGAGATCGAGGCGGCGGCGGAGGCGGCGGCCGCCCACGGCTTCGTTTCGCGCCTGCCCGAGGGTTACGAATTTCGCGTCGGCCCCGCCGGTGGGCGGCTGTCGGGGGGGGAGCGCCAGCGCATCTCGCTCGCCCGCGCCTTCCTGAAGGACGCGCCGATCCTGCTCCTCGACGAGGCGACGAGTGCGCTCGATTCCGAGTCCGAGCGCCTCGTCCAGGCCGCGCTCCTGCGCCTCATGCGCGGGCGCACCACCCTCGTCATCGCCCACCGCCTCTCGACGGTGCGCGACGCCGATCTCATCGTGGTGATGGAGGCCGGCCGCGTCGCCGAGACCGGCACCCACACCGACCTCATGGGCCGTGGCGGAGCCTATGCCCGCCTGCACCGGATGCAGCTCTCGGGCGACGCCCCCGACGAGACCCTGGCGCCTTGAGGCGACGGCGTGCCGCGCACGTCGACCGCCCGTGACCCCCGCGGAGATACGCCGCCGATGACACCCGAGCCCTACGGCCGCACCAAGAACGGGCAACCCGTCGCCCGCCACACCCTCGCGCGCGGGCGGCTTACCGTGCGGATCCTCGATTACGGCGGAATCGTCTCCGCCATCGAGACACCCGACCGGACGGGACGGAGAACCAACGTGGTCCTGGGCGCCATGGACCTCGCCGGCTACGAGGCCAGCGACGCGCATTTCGGCGCCCTCATCGGCCGCTACGCCAATCGCATCGCGCACGGCCGGTTCAGCCTCGACGGACAGGTCCATGATCTGCCCCGCAACGAGGGGGACAACACCATGCATGGCGGCCCGGCGGGGTTCGACCGCAAGGTCTGGCGGGTTGAATCGGCGACTGGTACCGACCTCACCCTCGCCCATCGCTCGCCCGACGGTGACCAGGGCTTCCCCGGCACCCTCGACGTGCGGGTGACCTACGCCCTTCCCGACGACGAGACCCTGTCCATCACCTACGCGGCCGAGACCGACCGGCCGACGGTTCTGAACCTGACCAACCACAGCTATTTCAACCTCGCCGGCGAGGGCGCGGGCGATGCGCTCGACCACGTGGTGGGAATCGCCGCCGACGCATACCTGGCGGTCGACGCGGATCAGATCCCCACCGGCGAGCGGTGCGCGGTCTCCGGCACGCCCTTCGATTTTCGCACCCCCACGGCCCTCGGCGCCCGCATCCGCGCGGCCGATCGCCAACTGATCCGGGGCCATGGCTACGACCACACCTTCGTGCTGCGCGGAGCCGGCGGCCTGCGTACGGTCGCCACCGCGCACGATCCCGCGAGCGGCCGGCACCTGACCGTGGCCACCACCCAACCCGGCCTGCAACTCTACACCGCCAACATGCTCGACGGCACGGCGACGGGCTCGGGTGGTGGGCTCTATCGCGCCGGGGATGCCGTGTGCTTCGAGGCGCAAGGGTTTCCCGACGCGCCGAACCATCCCGACTTCCCGAGCACCGTCCTGCGTCCGGGCGAATCGTTCTCGGCGGTCACCACGTACCGATTCACCGTCGCATGACCGTTGTCGTGTACGCCGCCGCCGCCCTGTTCGAGATCGGCGGGTGCTTCTCGGTCTGGGCCTGGCTGCGGCTCGGGCGCTCGGCCTGGTGGCTGGTGCCGGGCGCCGTGGCCCTGGGGCTGTTCGCCTGGCTGCTGACGCGCGTCGAGAGCGAGGCGGCCGGCCGCGCCTATGCGGCCTATGGCGGGCTCTACATCGGCGCGTCCCTCCTGTGGATGTGGGGCGCGGAAGGCCAGCGGCCGGACCGCTTCGATGTCGCCGGCGCCGCCCTGTGCCTCGCCGGGGCGGGCCTCATCCTCTATGGTCCGCGCACCTGAAAGGTCCGCCGTGGGACTGGATGCGGCAAAGCTGCAGGCCCATTAATTGCACTGCAGCATGGCTGTTTTGCAGTGCGGCATCTTGCGTTTTCGAATGCGAATAGGTCAAAACCGTCGCCTGTCGTACCCGACGCGCGAGATTTATAGTTCACATGTCAAGCCACAACCAGCAGACCAACGGTCGAGAGACGACGCTCAATCGCAGGAAACTGCTGGAATTCCTGTCCGCCAGCCCGATCCTCGCACCGGGCGCCATCAGCGCGGTCGCCGGAATGCTCGCTGCCGGCACTTCCGGGGCGATGGCTCAGAGCTACGACGTCCTCCGGCAGGCGCCCGTCATGGACGGCGACCTCATCGCCAATCCCGCCCAGGCCCTGAACGTCTTCGATTTCGAGGCGGTGGCGAAGAAGACCCTGCCCCCGGCCCATTACGGCTACCTCGCCAGCGGCGTCGACGGCGACGAGACCCTGAAGGCCAACCGCGAGGGCTTCGAGAAGATCGCCATCCGCGCCCGCCGCCTTATCGACGTGCGCAAGATCGACACCACGGTGAAGATCTTCGGCGAGACCTGGGGCAGCCCCATCGCACTGGCGCCCATCTCCAGCCAGGGTGCGTTCCACCCCGAGGCCGAGGGTGCCGTTGCTCGCGCCTGCAAGGCGAAGAACCATCAGATGATCCTGTCCACCGTGGGCAGCACCTCCATCGAGGACGTGATCAAGGAGCGCGGTTCCCCGGTCTGGTACATGCTGTACCCCACCGACGACTGGGCCGTGACCGAGGCCCTGGTGAAGCGCGCCGAGAAGGCCGGCGCCCCGGCCATCGTGCTCACCGTCGACCGGCAGGGCGGTCGCAACACCGAGACCCTGTTCCGTGAGCGCCGCAGCGATACCCGTACCTGCACCGATTGCCATACGCCCGGCTTCAAGAACGAGGTGAGCCGCAAGCCAATGTTCGACGACCTCGACGTGTCGAAGGTGACGAACCTCTACGGCACCGGCATGACCTGGGACTACGTCAAGCGCCTGCGCGGCATCGTGAAGGGCAAGCTCGTCCTCAAGGGCATCGTCACCCACGAGGACGCCAAGAAGGCCCTGGAATACGGCGTCGACGCCCTCATCGTGTCGAACCACGGCGGCCGCGCCGAGGAGAGCCTGCAATCGACCATCGGCGTCCTGCCGGAGATCGTGGGCGCCGTGAACGGCAAGGTGCCGATCCTCATCGACGGCGGGTTCCGGCGCGGCACCGACGTGATCAAGGCCCTGGCGCTCGGCGCCACCGCCGTCTGCGTCGGCCGCCCCTACGCCTGGGGGCTCGCCGCCTTCGGCCAGCCCGGCGTCGAGATGGTGCTCACCCTCATGCAGCGCGAGTTCGAGACGATCATGCGTCAGGTCGGTGCGACGAAGATCGCCGAGATCAACGCCGCGAGCGTCAGCCGGGCCTGATCCCGTCGGGAGAGCGGGATTTCGTTTCCGCTCCCCCGAGACACCGCGACGCGAAACAGAACCGCCCCGAGGGTTTCCCTTCGGGGCGGTTCTGTTTTCATCGAGAACGCTTTCGGATCAGCTCTTGCGGATCAGCTTACGTGAGCGTCCGCCTCGACCAGGATCTCGCGCTTTCCGGCGTGGTTGGCCGGTCCGACGATGCCCTCCATCTCCATCTTTTCCATGAGGGAGGCGGCGCGGTTGTAGCCGATCTGCAGGCGGCGCTGGATGTAGGACGTGGACGCTTTCTTGTCCCGAAGCACCACCTGCATGGCTTGGGCGTAGAGGTCGCCGCCGGTCTCGCCGAAGCTGCCTTGGTCGAACACCGCACCGTCCATCTCGACCTCGTCGGAGGCCGACCCCTTAGCCCCCTCGCCCTCGTCGGCGGTGACCGCCTCGAGGTAGGACGGCCGGCCCTGGCGCTTGAGATGAGCGACGACGCTCTCGACTTCCGAATCCGAGCAGAACGGCCCGTGCACGCGCGTCGTGCGGCCGCCGCCGGCCATGAACAGCATGTCGCCCTGGCCCAAAAGCTGCTCGGCGCCCATCTCGCCGAGGATCGTGCGGCTGTCGATCTTGCTCGTCACCTGGAAGGAGATCCGGGTCGGGAAGTTCGCCTTGATGGTGCCGGTGATGACGTCGACCGACGGGCGCTGCGTCGCCATGATGAGGTGGATGCCGGCTGCGCGTGCCATCTGGGCGAGGCGCTGGATCGCACCCTCGATGTCTTTCCCCGCCACCATCATCAGGTCGGCCATCTCGTCGACGACGATGACGATGTAGGGCAGCGGGGTGAGGTCCATCTCCTCGTTCTCGTAGACGGCCTCGCCGGTCTCGCGGTCGAAACCGGTCTGCACGGTCCGAGTCAGGATCTCGCCGCGCCCCCGCGCCTCGGCGAGTCGGGCGTTGAACCCGTCGATGTTGCGCACACCGACCTTGGACATCTTCTTGTAGCGCTCCTCCATCTCGCGCACGGCCCATTTGAGGGCGATGACCGCCTTCTTCGGGTCCGTGACCACGGGCGAGAGCAGGTGCGGANCTTGGACATCTTCTTGTAGCGCTCCTCCATCTCGCGCACGGCCCATTTGAGGGCGATGACCGCCTTCTTCGGGTCCGTGACCACGGGCGAGAGCAGGTGCGGGATGCCGTCGTAGACCGACAGTTCGAGCATCTTCGGATCGACCATGATCAGGCGGCACTGCTCCGGGGTCATCCGGTAGAGCAGGCTGAGGATCATGGTGTTGATGGCGACCGACTTGCCGGAGCCGGTGGTGCCGGCCACCAGCAGGTGCGGCATCCGGGCGAGATCGGCGATGATCGGCTCGCCGCCGATGTTCTTGCCGAGGCACAGGGCAAGGCTCTGCTTCGTCTCGGCGAAATCGACGGAGGCCAGGAGCTCGCGAAGGTAAACGGTCTCGCGCCGCGCATTGGGTAGCTCGATGCCGATGGCGTTCCGGCCCGGGACTACGGCGACGCGGGCCGAGACGGCGGACATGGACCGGGCGATGTCGTCGGCCAGCGAGATCACGCGGCTCGACTTGGTGCCGGGCGCGGGCTCCAATTCGTAGAGGGTCACGACGGGGCCGGGGCGCACGGCCAGGATGTCGCCACGCACGCCGAAATCGCTCAGGGTGGCTTCGAGCAGGGTCGCGTTCTGCTCGAGGGCTTCCGAGGACACCTGGGCTGAGGGTGAGACCAGGGGCGGCTCGGCCAGGAGACCCAGCGCCGGAACCGCGTAGGCACCCGGATTGTGCACAGGAGCCGGGGCCGGACGCCGCTGGGGCACGGGGGGCGACGGCGGCGCGGCGACGCGCGAGCGCGCATCCGGGGGCGCGGGCTGGGGATCTTGCGCGAAGACCGGCTCCTCGCCGCCATCGTCGGGCTCGTCGTCGTGCAGCACGGGAGCGGCCCGTCGCACGGGCGCGGGCGCAGCTTCGGTGTCGAACACCGGTTCGCGGCGCGGATCGCGCGGACTGGGTGCCTCCCAGGGGGTGTCGTCGTCGGAGAAGGCGCGCCGTGCCGCCAGGGCCGGCGAGGCGCCGTCATGGGAGAGAACCGCCTGCGCGGCGCGGCCCTCGCGCCAGGTCTCGACACGCGAGGCCAGGGCGGCGCGGCCACCCATGAGCATCTGCGCAAGGGCGCCGAGGGACACGACTCCGAGGCTCGGTTCGTCGTCCTCGTAGCGGTCGTCGTTGCGGGCGCGGGCGGGCGGCCGCACGGGATGCAGCGGCTCGTCCTCCTCCTCCGGGATCTCGCCCACCCGGCAGGCACCGGTCAGGCTCAGGATGGCGATGGCGGCGAAGAGGAAGCCCACCAACGCCGCGGCCGGCGAGGCGACGATGCCCACGATGGTGCGGGCCGCGTGGATCAAGGCATCGCCGGTGACGCCGCCGAGCCCCGTGGGCAGGGGCCAGCGCGCCGTGGACGGCAGGGCGCTGGCCACCGCGCTCGCGGAGAAGAAGCCGATGATCCACAGGGTGATGCGCAGGCCCCCGCGCGGCAGGGCACGGGAGCGCATGAGCTGCACCCCCCACAGGGCCGGTGGCAGGACGAAAGCCAGGGAGCCGAGGCCGAGGAGCTGCATGGCGAGGTCGGACATCACCGCCCCGCTGGTGCCGAGCACGTTGTGGGCGGCGTGGTCGGTGGCGTGGTTCAGGCTCGGGTCGTCGATGGACCACGTCGCCAGGGCGACGGTCAGGGCCGTCGCGCCGGCAAACAGGATGAGACCGCCCAACTCCGTCATCCGCTTGGCCAGGAACGGCCGAAAGCTGTCGACGAACGTGTCGTAGGGCGATGCGGAACGGCGAAGCGAGCGCATTCGGAACCAGACGCGATGGGGAAACGGTCCGGTAACGCTAACGCCCACGCGGTTAACGGGGGTTTAAGTCGTTCGGATCAGGCCGGATCGATCACGCTGGCAACCCGGGCGGCGATCTCGGTGGCGATTTCGAGCGGTGCGTTGCCCGTGTAGCTGGCGCTGCCGTCCGCGATTCGAGCGCGAAGATCGAAGCTCCGGATCTGGTTACAGACGGCCACGCCCGTGACGCCTCCGCCACTGACCGGGACGGTAAGGCCGGCGGCGCGCGCGCCGTGCGCGACCGTATTGATCACGACCACGATCGAGACCCCATGCGCGTTGATCGCCTCGGGGCTGACGACCATCCAGTAGTGCCGGTTCTTCATCTCCCGGCCTGCCACCGGATTCGGGTCGATGGAGTAGATCTCGCCGCGCTTCGGGATCTTCGGCCTCGGGCCCATCAGCCGGCCTCGTTTCCGACTGGTTCACCATCGAGCGCTCCGGCCACACCGGCGTAGACTTCCGGCAGGTGTTCGACCCCGACCAGCAACTCGTCCAGCGTATAACGGCGCGGCAGTGCCGCCGCGACATCGGGAACGGGCGTCGCGACGATCGCACCGTCCCGCACGGAGAGGGCGAAGGCCGCTCCCGTGTCCGCACCCACTTGCGCCAGGATCGTGGGAGGCAGGGTGATGATGCGTGCACCACCCTGCTTACGTACTCTGGAGATAGATGACATGGGCGATCGACCTCGGATGATGTGCTACTAAGATAGCACACTTTGTCATCGTCACACTGGGCACGCACACGAAAAAGGCCCCGAATCGTGCGATCCGGAGCCTTCGTTCAGTGGGTTCTCCGGGCCGCCCCGGAAGGCGGCCCGGTCCCCGAGGGCGATCCTAGTAGTTGTAGGCGCGCTCGCCGTGATCGGCGATGTCGAGGCCTTCGCGCTCCTCGTCCTGGGTGACGCGCAGGCCGATGGTGAGATCGACGAGCTTGTACAGGATGGCGGAGCCGATGCCGGACCACAGAATGGTGAATCCGACGGCCTTGAGCTGGCTCATCAGGGCCGCCGCCGTCTCGTAGGTGCCCACCGCGAGTTCACCGGGCTTCGAGGCGTAGTCCGGCAGGCCGACGCCGCCAAAATCCGGGTTGACCAGGATGCCGGTCGCCACGGCGCCGAGGATGCCGCCGATGCAGTGCACGCCGAAGACGTCGAGGGAATCGTCGTAGCCGAGCGCGTTCTTCACCGTGGAGCACATGATGAAGCATACGGCGCCCGCGACGAGGCCCAGCACGATCGAACCCATGGGACCGGCGAAACCGGCGGCCGGGGTGACGGCGACGAGGCCCGCGATGGCACCCGACAGCATGCCCAGCAGGGAGGGCTTGCCCTTCAGCATCCACTCCACGAACAGCCAGGAGAGGGCGGCGGCGGCGGTGGCCACGAAGGTGTTGAGCATCGCCATGGCGGCGGTGCCGTTGGACTCGAGGTTCGAGCCGGCGTTGAAGCCGAACCAGCCGACCCAGAGCAGCGAGGCGCCGATGGCGGTCATGGTCAGGGAGTGCGGAGCGAGCAGGTCACGGCCGTACCCGATGCGCTTGCCGAGCATGAGGCATCCGACGAAGCCGGCGATGCCCGCGTTGATGTGCACCACGGTGCCGCCTGCGAAGTCGAGGGCGCCCCACTTGAACAGCAGGCCGGCATCGGCGTTCACCGCGTCGAGGGCCGCCTGTGCGGTCGCCTTCGAGGCGTCGTCGGTGGCGGCGGCCAGCGCCTTGGCGGCGTTGCCGACGGCGTCCGGGCCGCCCCAATACCAGACCATGTGGGCCATCGGGAAGTAGATGAGGGTGGTCCAGAGGATCATGAACACGACGAGCGCCGAGAACTTCATCCGCTCGGCGAAGGCGCCGACGATGAGGGCCGGGGTGATCATCGCGAACGTCATCTGGAAGCAGATGTAGACGTATTCGGGGATCACGACGCCGTTCGAAAAGGTTGCGACGGTGGAGTTGGCGTCGATGCCCTTCAGGAAGGCCTTCGAGAACCCGCCGACGAAGTCGTTCAGGCCGCCGCCGTTGGTGAAGGCGAGGCTGTAGCCGAAGATCACGAACAGCAGCGAGGAAATGCACGCGATGGCGAAGACCTGCGTCAGCACCGAGAGCATGTTCTTCGTGCGCACGAGGCCGCCGTAGAACAGGGCCAGGCCCGGCACGACCATCAGCAGCACGAGGGCGCTGGAGATCAGCATCCAGGCGGTGTCGCCCTTGTTCGGGACGGGCGCGGCCACTGCGGCGGCCGGTGCGGCCTCCGTGGTCGGCGACTGCGCGAGGGATGGCTCGATGAACAGGAGCGCCAGGGCGGCGCCTCCCATTCCGAGCGCCAGGGCATTGCGAAGTTTCATGGAAACAGGACTCCCGGTCACTGTGCGATGCTGAAGGGGGACGATCGTGGGGCGGGGACCGGCGGGCGGCCCGACTTCCCCGGGGGCCGGCGCGCGGACCCGAAGTACGGCTGTGGACTGCGAGGGGCTACCTCAGAGGGCGTCGACGTCGGTCTCGCCGGTGCGGATGCGGACGGCCTTCTCGAGGGGAAGAACGAAGATCTTGCCGTCGCCGATCTGGCCCGTGCGGGCGGCGGCCGCGATGGCGTCGATGACGCTGCCGGTGAGGTCGGAGGCCACCGCCACCTCGATCTTCAGCTTGGGCAGGAAGCTCACGGCGTACTCGGCGCCGCGGTAGATCTCGGTGTGGCCCTTCTGGCGGCCGTAACCCTTCACCTCGGTGACGGTGAGCCCGTGCACGCCGATGCCGGTCAGGGCGTCCCGGACCTCCTCCAGCTTGAACGGCTTGATGATAGCCATCACGATCTTCATGGGCGGCGCCCCCTTGTCCCGATTGGTTGCCCGGCCGGCGCGCTCTCGCGTCGCGACCCGACGGGTCCGGATGTTCGGCGTGGATCGGACTGACCCAGACGCTCGCCCTTCGTTATTCAAGGACTATGCCAACGGGAACTTTTCGCGTTCGGCCCTATCTGCTTAGAAACTGTCCGTACCGTGCCCTGGATACGGGCGAAATTCCCGCCAAGTTTGCGCTGTTCGCAAGCATTATGGCGCATCGATAGGCAGATTGAGAGGTGTCCGGGCACCTCGCGAGATGCCTGGAGATCGGCGCCGCGCCGCCGCGTGGAGTCAGCCTTCGGCGCGTCGCGGCCGAATCATGCCTTCCTGGGCGACGGACGCCACGAGGGTGCCGTCCCGCGAAAAGATCTGCCCCCGGGCGAAGCCGCGCGCTCCCCCGGCACTCGGACTGTCCTGGGCGTAGAGCAGCCACTCGTCGGCGCGGAACGGGCGATGCAGCCACAGGGCATGGTCGAGGCTCGCCGACTGGATCTCTCCGTCGAACACCGTCTGCCCGTGCGGGATCAGGGTGGCATCGAGCAGAGTCATGTCGGAGGCGTAGGCCAGCACCGCCCGGTGGATGGCGGGATCGTCGGGGAGCCGGTCGACGGCGCGCATCCAGACGTGGAAGCGCGGGTCGCGCGGCGCGCGTCTGAGGTAGCGCTCGATCTCTACGGGGCGCAGCTCAATGGGGCGGCGGCGCCCGAAATATGACAGGATCGGCGCCGGAATCGCCGCGCCCTCGCGGGCTGCCTGCGCGGCGGCGGCCGGCGCCTCGGCCACCCCTTCGGGGGGCGGCACGTCGGGCATCGTCGCCTGGTGGACGGCGCCCTCCTCCGCGTCGTGATAGGAGACCGACATGGCGAAGATCGCCCGCTCGTGCTGGCTCGCCACCACCCGGCGGGTCGCGAAGCTGCGCCCGTCGCGGATGCGCTCGACGGCGTAGTCGATGGGCGCCTTCGGATCTCCGCCGAGCAGAAAATACGCGTGCAGGGAATGCGGCGGACGCGTCTCCGGCACCGTGCGCGAGGCCGCCACCAGGGCCTGGGCCACCACCTGCCCGCCGAACACCCGGAACCAGCCGGTCTGCAGACTCTCGCCCCGGAAGCGGTCCTGTCCCAGGGGGGCGAGATCGAGGATGTCGAGGAGTTCGGCGACGATGCCGGCCATGGGGACCCCCGGTGGTGGAACGGACGATGCCGCCGCCATAGCAAGCTTGGGGGGCGCGATCCATGCGGCCGGCGACGATGCCGCTGCCGCGGAGGCGGCCCGCGCGTTGCCCTCGACCCCGGGGAGTGGCACTCCGGGCGGATCGGGACGGGGACGCGAGATGGCGGGATCGGGGCAGCGCAGGGTGGTGGTGGCCGGGGCCGGAATCCCGGGGCTGAGCCTCGCCCTGGCGTTGAAGCGGGCGCACGGCCCGGCGCTCGCCGTCACCGTCTGCGATCCGGCTCTGGCGTCCGGCGCGGCGCGCCACCGCGGCCGGGCCTTCGCCGTGGCGGCGGGGGGGCGAAGGATGTTCGCCCAACTCGGGATCTGGGAGGCCGTGTCCGCGGCGGCCGAGCCGATCCGCGACATGGTGGTGAGCGACAGCCGCCTCACCGACCCGGTGCGACCGGTCTTCCTCACCTTCGCTCAGGAGCCTTCCCCCCAGGATGCGGTGGCGGGCGAGCCCTTCGCCCATATGGTCGAGGCCGAACCCCTGGTCGCCGCGCTGCTGGCGGCCTGCGCTGCGGCGGGGGTGGTCCTCGATCCCGTCGGGATCGCGTCCGCCGATCCGGGGCCCGAGGCCACCGAACTCCATCGCACCGATGGACGAGCCGAGACCGCGAGCCTCCTCGTGGCGGCGGACGGAGCGCGCTCGCGCCTGCGCGAAGGGGCCGGCATCGGCTGGGTCGGCTGGTCCTATCCGCAATCGGGCATCGTCGCGACCATCGGGCATGAGCGTCCCCATGGGGGCCGCGCCTACGAGCATTTCCTGCCGAGCGGCCCGTTCGCGATCCTGCCCCTCGTCGCGGGCGGCGCATTGGGGCACCGCTCGTCCATCGTCTGGACCGAGCGGGCGGCGGACGTGCCGGCTCTTCTCGGTGGCGGACCCGACGAGACTTTGGTGGAGATCGAACGCCGATTCGGCCTCGGCTTCGGCCGGATCGTGCTGGAGGCGGGGCCGAGCGCGCACCCCCTCGCCTTCGGGATCGCCCGCCGGTTCCGGGCCGACAGGATGGCGCTGCTCGGCGACGCGGCCCACGTCATCCACCCCATCGCGGGACAGGGGCTGAACCTCGGGCTCGCGGGCGCGGCCTCCCTGGCGCAGGCCGTCACCGACGCCCTGCGGCTCGGCCTCGATCCCGGCGCCCCCGACGTGCTGCAGACCTACGAGCGCGAACGCCGGTTCGAGACCCTCGCCATGGGGGCGATGACGGACGGGCTCAACCGCCTGTTCTCCACGGACGCCCTGCCGGTGCGCCTGGCGCGCGATCTCGGGCTCGGCCTCGTCGATCGCCTGCCGGGCCTCAAGCGCCTGTTCATTGGGCAAGCCGCCGCGGTACGCGGCACCCTGCCGAGACTTTTGCGCGGGCAGGCGCTCTAGGCCGCCCGCGCAACGGGTCCTACTTGTCCTTGTTGGCCTTCGCGCGCGCGATGCCTTCGTGGATGAGGCGGTGGGCCTCGGCCTTGTCGCCCCAGCGCACGATCTTGACCCACTTGCCGGGCTCCAGATCCTTGTAGTGCTCGAAGAAGTGCTGGATCTGATGGATCGTGATGTCGGGCAAGTCGGTGTAATTTTCCACGCGGTCGTACCGCATGGTGAGGTGACGCGACGGCACGGCGATGATCTTCTCGTCCTCGCCGGCATTGTCCTCCATCACCAGCACGCCGACGGGGCGCACGCTCATGACGGCGCCCGGCGCGATGGCGCGCGTGTTGGCGACGAGCACGTCGCACGGATCGCCATCACCCGAGAGGGTGTGCGGGATGAAGCCGTAATTGCCCGGGTAATGCATCGCCGTGTAGAGGAAACGATCGACCACGAGGGCGCCCGATTCCTTGTCCATCTCGTACTTGATCGGGTCGCCGCCGATGGGAACCTCGATGATGACGTTCACATCATCGGGCGCGTTCTTGCCGATCGAGACATTGTCGATGATCATGGGCTGTTTCTCCCGTGCACTTCGGGCCGCAGAGGCCTCTCCGGGCGTCTCTTAAAGCCGTTGCCGCCTCAAGGAAATCTCCGGCCCGGTCGCCCGGCTACGTTTGGCGGGGATTATCACGTCTCCGCCCGGGCGCGCGGGCTTAGCGCCGGAAGGACGCCCTCACCCGCGCCCACGTCGCCACGATCCAGCGTGCGCTGCGCTCCAGGGGAACCTTGAGTCCGGGAATGTCCTCGCTGAGCAGCGCGAGGCCGACGGGCAGCATCCACAGGCCGAGCACCGGCAGGATCGAGAACACACCGCCGAGGATGAACAGAAGAGCGGCGATGATCCGGACGATGCGCCGCGACGGTTCGCGCAGCCAATCGAGGGCCTCCCCCAGGCGCGTGGGCAGCTTCTCCGTCAGGCGCGCGACCCGGTCGTCCCAGTCCTTCGCGGTGACGGTCTCGTGTCCGCTGGCGGTCATCGACTCTCCCCTCGGCCGGTCGGCTACAGTGATGAGATGGGGAGGCCGTGACGATTCGGCGAGCCGGCCTCAGGCGAAGCGGTAGCCGACCTTGGGCAGCACCGAGCCGGCGATGCTGTCGCTGGCGTGCCCGACGATCGTGGCGCCGAGGCCGAGGTAGAACGCCTCCGCCCGGTCGTTGCCCGCGAGGGCCCAGACCCCGA
Source organism: Methylobacterium sp. Leaf469 (assembly GCF_001424745.1). Classification (NCBI taxonomy): domain Bacteria; kingdom Pseudomonadati; phylum Pseudomonadota; class Alphaproteobacteria; order Hyphomicrobiales; family Methylobacteriaceae; genus Methylobacterium; species Methylobacterium sp. Leaf469. Next base: position 268,878 of record NZ_LMRE01000023.1, on the reverse strand, counting down.
GGGTGTGGAGGCCGTGATCCATCATGTCGTTGCGCACGGCACGAAACAGCCGCCGGCCGAGGCCGAGCCCCTGATGCTCGGGCAGGATGTAGAGTTCGTCGATCTCGCCCGCGGTGCCGAGACCCCGGCCCCTGGCCTGCCCGTAGACCGCGTAGCCGACCACACCCTCGCGGGTCTCCACCACCACGAGGGGACGCCGGCGCTGGGCCGCGCCGAGCCACCATTGTGCGCTGCGCCGGGCGATCATGCGCTCGAGGGAAACACCCGGGATGATGCCCCGATAGGCCTCGCGCCAGGTTTCGTCGAACACGTCCGACAGACGGTCGGCGTCGGTGGGGCGGGCGCGGCGAATGCTGGTGGTGCTCGTGCTCATGACGGGTCCCCGCGCTCGAAATCGATCGATCAGGCATCGGTATCGGAGATGACGATCCGGGCGAACACAAGGCAAGGGCGATGCCGGGTCGCGCCGACCCCGTTTGTCCCGAGGGGCCTGCCGTTTGCCGGGCCAGGGCGCGCCTGTTAGATGCCGGGGCTCCTCCCCCGTAGAGCCGCGACGTTCCCCGCCCCGTGTTCAAGCGCTTCCTCAAGCCCGAGACCCGCTACGCGCGGCGCATGGCGCGCATCGCCCGGTTCGAGAAGCCCATCGCCGGGCCGGTCTCGCGGGCGAAGGCGTGGGCCAACATGCTCCTCGTCGATCACGGCGTGTTCCGGTTGGCCTACCTCAACCGGCACCGGGTGGGACAGGGCAAGCTTTGGCGCTCGGCCCAGCCGACGCCGCACCAGCTCGCCTGGTTCAAGCGCCAGGGCGTCCGCACGGTGATTTCCCTGCGCGGCGGGCGCGAGCACGGGTCCTGGCCGCTCCAGCGCGAGGCCTGTGCCCGCCAGGGCCTGACCCTCGTGGAGTTCGTCCTGCGCTCGCGCGAGGCGCCGTCCCGCGAGACGATCCTGGCCGCCAAGGATTTCTTCGCCGGCGTCGAATATCCGGCGATGATGCACTGCAAGTCGGGCGCCGACCGGGCCGGCATGGGGGCGGTGCTCTACCTCATCCTGCACGAGGGCCGGCCCGTCGCGGAGGCCATGGGCCAGCTCTCGGCCCGCTACGGCCATTTCCGCTTCGCCAAGACCGGCATCCTCGATGCATTCTTCGACCTCTACCTTCGCGAGGGCGAGGCCCGCGGCCTCGACTTCCTCACGTGGGTCGAGACGGTCTACGACCCGGAGGCCCTGAAGCGTGAGTTTCGGCCGGGGTTCTGGTCGGATCTCGTGGTCGACCGGCTGATCAAGCGGGAATAGCCGCCCGGCCCGGTAACCCCCCGTTAACCAAACCGGGCCGAACTGATGCTTCCGCACAGTGACGAGACCCGCGATGGCAGCCTCTCCCCTCCGGCCGACCACGCCGACCCTGGCGAAGTACCCGATCCCCGTCGAACTCATCACGACCCTGTATCGGGCGCGTGGGGCGGAGCTCGATGCGCTCATCGCCGGCATGCCCGAATATGCCCGCGCCCGGGTGGCGGCCTATTGCGTCGAGCGCGAACGCCTCCTCGACCTCGGTCAGCGCATGGCCGGCACCTGCGGCGAGGCCACCCTGATCAAGGCTGCCGGACCCAAGGCGGGGGCGGCCCTGTTCGCCCAATCGCGCCCGGCGCCCGTGCCTCAGTCCGAAATCGTGGCGGCTGAGACCGAGGCCGGCGAGATCGCGTCGAAGCCCGCGGTTTCGGCGGATGCGACCCCCGCCCCACTCCTGCGCGTCCTCGAATTCCCCGCCGTCCCCGCCCCTATTCTGGTCGCGGGTGAGGCCGATACGGCACAGTCCCCGGCTATGGCTAACGCGGCCCGTCCGAAAGCCGCCTGAGCCCGGGTCCTGCCCGAAAAAGACCCGAATGGCGGCCAAGCCTGGCCGTCGCGGATCGTCAGGGGCCTGCGCCCCGGCGACGGAAATCACGATGGAGCGAGACGGCATGCAGGGTTCGTGGGCGACGAAAACGGGTTCTCTCCTCGGCTTGATCCTGGTGATTCCCGCCCTCGCGGCCTGCAATTCCACCCTGATCCCGGGCCAGAACACGGGCAGCCTCGCCATGGCCCAGCCCGTCGCCGCCACGGACGAGGAGCGCGACTGCCTCGGGCGCGCCATGTACTTCGAATCGAACCGCAGCGACCGCGACGGCCTCCTGGCCGTCGGCACCGTGGTGATGAACCGGGTGCAGTCGGCGCCTCAGGGCAGCGGCATCTGCTCGGTGGTCGGTCAGCCCCGGCAATTCGCCCCGGGCGTGCTCACCAAGTCGATGGAGGCCAAGGATCTCCAGCGCGTCGCCGACGTGACCGACGCGGTGCTGGCCGGGCAGCGCCACCCCAAGGTCGGCCGGGCCATGCATTTCCACACGGCTGGCCTGCGCTTCCCCTACAACAACATGCATTACGTGGCGGTGGCCGGCGGCAACGCGTTCTACGAGAAGCGCAAGCCGGGCGCTCCGGCACCCACGGGCCCGAGCATGCCCACCACCGCCATGGCGTACGCCGCTGCGGCCCCCGCGGCCCCCGCGGCTTCGCCGATCCAGGCGCGCATGGCCGATGCCGAGCGCGATGTGCCGGCGGCTCAGACCATCCTCAACGAACCCGCCAAGGACATCTGTCGGACCGCGGGGCTGAGCAGCGCGAGCCGGGGCGGCTAGGGCCTGACCCGACCCTGTCGGGTCGGATCAGTCGTTCGGTTCCCTTGTCTGCAGCACATCCATCCGACCCTGCTCCCGCGCCGCATGCACCAGGGCGACGATCTGCTGCCCGCTCGCGCGATAATCCGCGGTGCCGTCGATCGGCCGGAAGCCGTGGAACAGGGCGGCCTCGACCGTAAGGTTCTCGGCCTCGCTGCCGGGCGTCGGTGCCGTCGGGACCGTATGCCCGACGTCGCGGGATCGCCGCGCTTCGCGCAGGCCGTTGTAGATCCGCTCGATCAGAACGTGCCCGCTCCAATCGTCGGCGACCCGAAGCACGGTCGATCCATGATGGATTTCGAACAGGCAGGGGGTCGTGTCGTCAGTCTCGGGCATCCCGCTCACGATCCGGCTCGCTGCGTCGCGTTCGCTCAAGGCCCTATTCCGCCGCCAGGCGGCTGACCTCGCGATAGGGATCGGCCGGATAGGTGCCGATGATCCGCACTTCTCGCGAGAAGTAGGCAAGTTCTTCAAGGGCCCGGGCGAGGCCGGGCTCGTCGGGGTGGCCGTCGACCTCGGCGTAGAACTGGGTCGCCGAGAACTGGCCCTCGACCATGTAGCTCTCGAGCTTCGACATGTTGACGCCGTTGGTGGCGAAGCCCCCGAGTGCCTTGTAGAGGGCGGCCGGGATGTTGCGCACCCGGAAGATGAAGCTCGTCACAGCCGGACCGGCCTCCGCCGCGAGGGGCTCGGCCTCGGGGGCGAACACCACGAAGCGGGTGGTGTTGTGGCTCTCGTCCTCGACATCGCGGGCGACGATCTCGAGGCCGTAGACTTCGGCCGCCAGCGCCGGCGCCAGGGCCCCCCGGCTCGGGTCGTTCGCCTCCGCCACCTCACGGGCGGCGCCCGCCGTGTCGCCCGCCACCACGGCGCGGAGCCCGAGGCGCCGGATGATCTTGCGGCACTGGCCGAGCGCATGGACGTGGCTGTGGACGGACTTGAGCGTCCCCACCTCGGTCCCCGGCAGCACCATCAGTTGGAAGTGGATCGGCAGGAAGTGCTCGGCGACGATGTGGAGGCGCGCCGTCGGGATGAGGTGGTGGATGTCGGCGACCCGGCCCGCGATGGAGTTCTCGATGGGGATCATCGCCCGGGCGGCCCGGCCCTCGTTCACCGCCGCGAAGGCGTCCTCGAAGGTCGGGCACGGCAGCGGCGTCCAGTTCGGGTAGGCCTGGGCGCAGAGGATGTGCGAGTTGGCGCCGGGCTCGCCCTGGTATGAGATGGTGCGGTGGGGCATCGGAATCTTTTCGCGTCCAACGGTTCAGTTCAGGCGCCGGGCCGAGAGGACGGCGCGCGCCCGCTCCAGGTCGGCGGGGGTATCGACGCCGAGAGGCAGGTCGTCGACGATCATGGCGTCGATGCGCAGGCCGGCTTCCAGGGCGCGCAGCTGCTCCAGCTTCTCGCGGGTTTCGAGGGTGCCGGGCGGCAGAGCCATGAACCGCGCCAGCGCCCGGCGGCGATACGCGTAGAGGCCGATGTGGTGGTAATGCGGCCCCTCCCCCCACGGCGCCCGCGCCCGGGTGAAATAGAGCGCGCGCAGGCGGTTCTCGCCGACGGGATGGCCGACGAGCTTGACCACGTTGGGATCGTCGCGCTCCGCCGCGTCGGTGATCACGGCGCACAGGGTGGCGATGTCGACGGCCTTGTCGGCGAGCGGCAGGATCGCGGCCCCGATGATGGCGGGATCGATGGTCGGCAGGTCGCCCTGGACGTTGACGACGATGGTGTGGTTGCCCTGCGGATCGATGATCTCCAGGGCCTCGGCGAGGCGGTCCGAGCCCGTGGGGTGGTCGGCTCGGGTCATCACCGCGATGCCCCCCTCCGCCTCGATCACGTCGCGGATGGCCGTGGTATCGGTCGCCACCACCACGGGGCCGATTCCGGCCTCGACGGCCCGGCGCCAGACGTGGACGATCATCGGTGCGCCGCAGAGATCCAGGAGCGGTTTGTCCGGAAGGCGGGTCGCGGCGAGGCGGGCGGGGATGAGCACGAGGGGATCGGACATTCTTTTCGCCCATCGCTTCGGCTGGCTGCCGAGGATCTCTGACTTCGAAAACGTCCGTTCCCGGCGCGTTCGAAGCCCGTCGCTTACCAGCGGGGTGGGGTGTTGTCATGCACCGGGGGCGATCCCCGGGGGCCACACCGGTGACGGATCGGCCTCTGCGACTACGCGGCGTCGCCGCGCGCCATTGTCAAGATCGGGCTCCAGCGGCTAAGCACCCTCGACTGTTTCCAAAGTCCGACACATCCCCGTGTCCGGACCCGCCCGCAAGCGCGCCCAGCCGGACGCATCGGAGTTGTCGAGAATGGACTCTTTCGAGCTGAACAAGGTCGCGGGTGCTGCGCTCGGCGCACTCCTGTTCGCCGTAGGGTCCGGGTTCGTCGCCGAGCTGATCTATCACCCCAAGCCCGCCGGGGCCGCGGGTTACGCCCTGCCGGAGCCCCAGGCGAAGGCCGCCGGTGGTGCCCCCGAGGCGAAGGCCGAGCCCCTGCCGATCCGGCTCGCCAGCGCCAGCCCCGACAAGGGCCAGTCGGCGGCCAAGAAGTGCGCCTCGTGCCACAGCTTCGATAAGGGCGGCCCCAACAAGGTCGGCCCGCACCTCTGGGGCGTCGTCGAGCGCCAGAAGGCCCATGAGAGCGGGTTCGAGTATTCGGCCGCCCTCAAGGAGAAGGGCGGCACCTGGACCTACGACGACCTCGACCACTTCCTGACGAGCCCGAAGGGCTACGCCGCCGGCACCAAGATGGCGTTCGCCGGCATCACCTCGCCCGCCGAGCGCGCCGACGTCATCGCGTATCTGCGTACCCTCGCCGATACCCCGGCGCCCCTGCCGGCGGCGGAGAAGAAGGCCGAGGCCAAGCCGGCGGAAGCCAAGCCCGATGCGGCGAAGCCCGCCGAAGCCAAGCCTGACGCTGTCAAGCCTGACGCTGCCAAGCCGGCAGATAAGCCGGCGGAGGCCAAGCCGGCCCCGGCCGCCGCTCCGGCAGAGAAGCCGCCCGCCCCTCCTGCTCCCCCGGCCGAAGCGCCGCCTGCCTCCCCGGCGGCGCCCGAGAAGCCGCCCACTCCGCCCGCGCCTCCGGCTCCCGCCGAGAAGCCGGCCGAGTAGGTCGCGCCAGCATCGTCACGATCGTGAAGGCCGGGCTCAGTCCCGGCCTTTTTTCGTTTGAAGGCCCTCGACGACGCCCGCGCCAGGACGCGTCGGGCGTCCCGCGCGCATGCGGACCCTTCGTCCTGCGCGAATGGGGCCGCTTGGCGTGTCCCCTCCGTCCGTCCTAGAACGGCCCTTGCGGTCGTCGTGCGGACGGCCCGCGAGGATGCCGTCGAAATCGGAAAGAGCGCCCCATCGTGATGCGACAAGCCCTGATCGGACGTTGTTTCGCCGCCGCCGTGTCGGTCTGCGCCATGACCCTCTGCGCCATCACTTCGGCCTCTGCCGCACCCGATCCCGTCGCCGGCATGCCGGTCGCCAATGCGCCGTCGGGCGACTGGCGCCACGCCGTCACCCTCATGGGCGAGCCGAAGTACCCGGCCGACTTCAAGCATTTCGACTACGCCGACCCGGCCGCGCCCAAGGGCGGCCTCGTGCGCCTTGGTGCGCAGGGCGGCTTCGACAACTTCAACATCGTCGTGGCGGGCCGCAAGGGCGACCTCGAGAACGGCATCGCCCAGCTCTACGATACCCTGACGACGGAATCGGCCGACGAGCCGTTCTCGTCCTACGGACTCCTCGCCGAGGGGCTCAGGCTGGCCGACGACCTCTCCGCCGTGACCTATCGCCTGCGCGAGGGCGCGCGCTGGCACGACGGCCGGCCGATCACCCCCGAGGACGTGGTGTGGTCCTTCACCGTGCAGAAGGAGAACAGCCCCTCGCTCGCGGCCTACTACCACAACGTCACCAAGGCCGAGATCACGGGACCGCGCGAGGTGACGTTCAGCTTCGCCGAGGCCGGCAACCGCGAACTGCCCCAGGTGATCGGGCAGCTGCGCGTCCTGCCGAAGCACTGGTGGACGGGAACGGACACGCAGGGCAGAGCCCGCGACGTGACGCAGACGACCCTGGAGATACCGCTGGGGTCCGGCCCTTATCGGCTCGCGAAGTTCGAGCCGGGCCGCAGCGCCACCTACGAGCGCGTGGCCGATTACTGGGGCAAGGATCTGCCCGTGAACGCCGGGCGCAACAATTTCGGCACCATGCGGTTCGAGTACTTTCGCGATGCCACCGTGCAGATCGAAGCCCTGAAGGGCGACCTCTACGACTTCCGCGCCGAGAACATCGCCCGCAACTGGGCCACCGCCTACGACGATTTCCCGGCCGTGAAGGACGGCCGCCTCGTCAAGGAGGAGTTCCCGGATCGCGGCAACGGCAACATGCAGGCTTTCGCCTTCAACACGCGGCGCGCCAAGTTCGCCGATCCGCGGGTGCGCCGGGCCTTCAACCTCGCCATGAACTTCGAGGAGATGAACCGGTCGCTGTTCTTCGGCCTCTACAAGCGCATCGACTCGTATTTCTACGGCTCGGAACTGGCGTCCTCCGGCCTGCCGCAGGGCGAGGAACTGGCGATCCTGGAGAGCGTGCGCGACAAGGTCCCGGCCTCCGTCTTCACCACCCCCTACACCAACCCCGTGGCCGGCACGCCGGATTCCGTGCGCGCCAACCTTCGCGAGGCCGTGCGCCTCCTCAAGGAGGCCGGCTACGAACTGCGCGGCGGCCAGATGGTCGACGCCAAGACGGGCGAGCCGCTGACCGTCGAGTTCCTCGAGTTCCAGAGCGTGTTCGAGCGCGTGGTGCTGCCCTTTGCGGCCCAGCTCAAGCTCATCGGGATCCAGAGCAACCTGCGGGTCATCGACCAGGCGCAGTACCAGAACCGACTGCGCGCCTTCGACTTCGACATCACCACGTCGTCGTGGCCGGAATCCCTTTCGCCCGGCAACGAGCAACGCGAGTACTGGGGTTCGGCCGCCGCCGGCAAGGAAGGCTCGCGCAACCTCATCGGCATCAAGGATGCGGGCATCGACGCCCTCATCGACCGGGTGATCTACGCAAAGGACCGGCCGGGCGTGCTGGCCGCCACCCACGCCCTCGACCGGGTGCTGCTCGCCCACGATTACGTGGTGCCGCAATGGGCCTCCAACGTCTCACGGACGATCCGCTGGAACCGCTTCGCCCGGCCCAAGGTCCTGCCGGCCTACGGCAGCTCGGGTTTTCCGACCACTTGGTGGTACGACGAGGCCCTGGCCGCCAAGACCGGGGGGCCGCGTTGAGGGGCCCGAGCCGGCGCACCCTCGTCCTTGGTGCCGGGGCGGTCGCGGGTGCTTGCGTCCTGCCCGGATTCGGCCGGGCGCAAGGGGCGGCGCGCCACGGTCTGTCGAGCTTCGGCGAACTGAAATACCCGGCCGCGTTCAAGAATTTCGATTACGTGAACCCGGAGGCGCCGCGCGGCGGCCGCTTCTCGGCCCAGCTCGCCTCGACCCTGGGCAACCAAGCGAGCGACACCTTCAACACCCTCAACATCTACGTCCTGCGCGGCGATGGCGCCGCCGGCATGAATCTCACTTTCGATTCCCTCATGGTGCGGGCGCTCGACGAGCCCGACGCCCTCTATGGATTGCTGGCCCGGTCCGTCGAGGTCTCCGAGGACGGGCTGACCTACCGTTTCGCCCTGCGGCCCCAGGCGCGGTTCCACGACGGCACCCGGCTCACAGCCCGCGACGTCGCCTTCTCCCTGATGATCCTCAAGGCCAAGGGTCATCCCGGTATCGCCCAGATGCTCCGGGACATGAGCGAGGCGACGGCCGACGGCGACGATACCGTGGTGGTGCGCTTCGTGCCCGGCCGCAGCCGCGACCTGCCCCTGTTCGTGGCGGGCCTGCCGGTGTTCTCGGCGGCGTATTACCAGCACCGCGACTTCGAGGCCTCGACCCTGGAGACGCCGCTGGGCTCCGGTCCGTATCAGGTCGGGCGCCTGGAGCCGGGCCGATTCATCGAGTTGCAGCGCGTGGCCGATTACTGGGCCGTCGATCTGCCGGTGAATGTCGGCCAGAACAATTTCGACGCCATCCGGTACGAGTATTTCCGCGATCGGCAGGTGGCGTTCGAGGCATTCAAGAGCGGCGCTTTCACCTTCCGTGAGGAGTTCACGTCCCGGGTCTGGGCGACGCTCTACGACTTCCCCGCCGTGACGGAGGGCCGGGTGCGCAAGGAGATCGTGCCCGATGCGCGTCCCTCCGGGACGCAGGGCTGGTTCCTCAACACCCGCCGGGAGGCGTTTCGCGACCCCCGCGTGCGGGAGGCCGTCGGCCTGTGCTTCGACTTCGCCTGGTCGAACAAGAACCTGTTCTATGGGGCCTACATCCGCACGGCCTCGTTCTTCGAGAATTCCGACCTGAAGGCCACCGGCACCCCCGATGCGGCCGAACTCGCCCTGCTCGATCCCCTGCGCGCCGATCTTCCGGCGGAGGTGTTCGGCGAAGCCTGGAGCCCACCAGAATCCGACGGATCGGGCCAGGACCGGGCCAATCTCAGCCGCGCCGTGGCCCTGCTGCGCGAGGCCGGCTGCACCCGCGACGGCGGTGTCGTGCGCCTGCCCGGCGGCAGGCCCCTGGAACTCGAGTTCCTCGACAGCGATCCGGTGTTCGAGCCGGTGACGCACCCGTTCATCCGCAATCTCGGCCTCATCGGCATCAAGGCGCGCATGCGGGTGGTCGATGCCTCGCAGTACCAGTCCCGTCTCAAGGATTTCGATTTCGACGTGACCTCCCGGCGCTACGCCAGCGGCATGACGCCCGGCGCCGAGCTGCGGGAGGCCTACGGATCGGGGAGTGCGGCCACGCCGGGTTCCAACAACCTCGCGGGGATCGCCAGCCCGGCCGTAGACCGACTCATCGACCGGGTGGCCAATGCGGCAACCCGGGCCGAACTCGTCACCGCCTGCCGCACCCTCGACCGGACCCTGCGCGCCGGACGCTACTGGGTGCCGATGTGGTACAAGGCCGACCACCGCCTCGCCCTGTGGGACGTCTACGGCCGCCCGGCCAAGGGCCCGGCCTACGACCTCGGCGCACCCGCCCTATGGTGGTACGATGCGGCACAAGCCCGGCGCATCGGCCGGAATTGAGGACGCTTCCTTGCTCGGCTACATCCTGCGCCGCCTCGCCCTCATGGTGCCGACCATCCTCGGCATCATGCTCATCACCTTCGTCATCGTGCAGTTCGCCCCCGGTGGACCCGTCGAACGGGTACTGGCCCAGCTCCAGGGCCAGGGCGAGGGCAGCCTGTCGCGGGTCACCGGTGGGGCCGGCGATCTCGGAGGGGCCGCTCGGTCGAGTGGGGGCGGGGGCGAAGCCAACGCCCGCTATCGCGGGGCGCAAGGGCTCGACCCGGCCTTCATCAAGAAGCTCGAACAGCAATTCGGCTTCGACAAGCCGGCACCCGAACGCTTCCTGAAGATGATCTGGGACTACGCCCGGTTCGATTTCGGAAACAGCTATTTTCGCGATGTGTCGGTGCTGCAATTGATCCGCGAGCGGCTGCCGGTGTCGATCTCGCTCGGCCTGTGGATGACGCTGATTTCCTACGCGATCTCGATTCCGTTGGGGATTCGCAAGGCCGTGCGGGACGGCTCGCGCTTCGATCTCTGGACTTCGGGCGTGGTCATCGTCGGCTACGCCATCCCGAGCTTCCTGTTCGGTATCGCCCTCATCATCCTGTTCGCCGGCGGCTCGTTCTTCCAGATCTTCCCCTTGCGGGGCCTCACGAGCGAGAACTTCGACTCGTTGAGCCTGTGGGGCAAGGCGGTGGATTACGCCTGGCACATGGCCCTGCCGCTGGCCGCCCTGGTGCTCGGAGCCTTCGCCACCTCGACCCTGCTGACGAAGAACTCGTTCCTCGACGAGATCCGCAAGCAGTACGTGCTCACGGCGCGGATGAAGGGCCTGTCCGAGCGCCGGGTGCTGTACGGGCACGTGTTTCGCAACGCCATGCTGATCGTCATCGCGGGTTTCCCGGCGGCGTTCATCTCCGCCTTCTTCACCGGCTCGCTTCTCATCGAGACGATCTTTTCCCTCGACGGTCTCGGGCTCCTGTCCTTCACCTCCATCGTCGGGCGCGATTATCCGGTGGTGTTCGCGACCCTGTACATCTTTTCCCTCGTGGGGCTCGCGGTGAACCTCCTGTCGGACCTGATCTACACCTGGATCGACCCACGCATCGACTTCTCGGCCCGGGCGACGTGACCTCCCTGCCCCTGGTCCTGCGGATGGAGCATCCCGGGGACGCCGCGGCCATCGAGCGCCTGCACGCCCGCGCCTTCGGGCCGGGACGCTTCGCCCGCACCGCCTATCGCCTGCGCGAGGGCACCGCGCCGCTGGCCGACCTGTGCTTCACGGCCCTGGTCGGCACGGACCTCGTCGGCTCCGTGCGCCTCGGGCCGGCGGAGGCGCAAGCACCGCTCCTGGTGCTGGGGCCGCTGACCGTCGATCCGAGCTTCGAGGGGCGCGGCATCGGCGGCGCCCTGATGCGGGCGAGCCTGGATGCGGCCCGCGGCGCCGGCCACGGCCTCGTCGTGCTGGTGGGCGACGCCCCCTATTACCGCCGCTTCGGCTTCAGCCCGGTGCCGCCCGGCCGGCTGATTCCGCCCGGCCCCGTCGATCCCACCCGCTTCCTGTGGTGCGAACTCGTGTCCGGTGCCGCCGGGACGGTGTCGGGGAACGTGAGCGCGGTGCGCCGGCGTTGATCCCCCGCGCGGCAACCGCGCGGGAGTGAACGATGACACCCATCCACCACGAGACCGTGCAGGCCAACGGCACCGCTCTCCACGTCGCCCGCGCCGGGCGCGGTAAGCCCCTGGTCCTGCTCCACGGGTGGCCGGAATTCTGGCTGACCTGGGAGCCGGTGATGGCCCGGCTCGCCGACCGCTTCGACCTCATCGTCCCCGACCTGCGCGGCTTCGGCATGAGCGAGAAGCCCGATCCCGGCCCCTCCGACAGGGCCGGGGCCGAGGTCCACGCCGCCGACATTCTGGGGCTCCTCGATACCCTCGGGATCGAACGCGCCGGCGTGGTGGGGCACGATGTCGGCGCCTATGTGGGGCAGGCATTGGGCCGCGCTGCGCCCGACCGCCTCACCGGCCTGTTCTTCTTCGACTGCCCCTATCCGGGCATCGGCCCGCGTCTGGCCGCCCCCGAGATGCTGGCCGAGTTCTGGTACCAGTCGTTTCACGTCAAGCCGTTCGCCGCGGACCTCGTGGGCTCGTCGCGCGAGGCCTGCCGGCTCTACATCGGCCATTTCCTGCGCCACTGGGCCGGTGGCAACCCGGCCGCCTTCGACGCGGTGCTCGACGCCTTCACCGACAACTTCATGGCACCGGGCAACCTGCAGGGCGGCTTCAACTGGTACCTCAGCGCGCAGGCCGGCCGCCTCGCCATGATCGCGGGCACGGCCCCGCCGCAGGATCCCATCGCGGTGCCGACCTGCGTGCGCTGGGGCACCGCCGACCCGCTGTTCCCCTACGCCTGGACCGACCGCCTCGGCGAGACGTTTTCGGACCTGGACCTCGCGCCGTTGGAGGGCGTCGGGCACTTTCCACACCGCGAGGCGCCGGACCGGGCGGCGACGGAGATCGCACGGTTTTTCGAGGGGCGTGGGGCATGAGAACGGCTCACGCCGTCCGGCCGCGCCGCCCTTCCACCAGCCACATGGCCAATACGGCCGCCGCCAGCGCCGCGAGCGCCCACAGGCCGAGTGCCAGGGGATAGACCGCGACGCCGCGGATGTTGGCGCTGTCGCTCGGTCGGAACCCGATCCAGTCGGCCCCGGCCAAGCGCCCGCCGCGCACCGCCTGCAGGCGCGGCACCACGGTGCCGCCGGCTTCGGCGACCCGGCGGATCGAGCCGCCCGTGGCTTCTGCGAGGGCCTTGAGACGCTCGGTGTCGCTGAACACGTCGGCGAGCTCACGCGGGTTCGGCGGGCCGACGCTGACGAAGGCGACCAGGCTCCCCGAGCGCAGGGTATGCAGCCCGAGCTGCTCCGCCTCGAAGGTGGATGAGAACAGGCCGGGCTCGGCCTGCGCCAGGGTCAGGGTGCGCTCGACGCCCGTGGGACCCGTGACGGTCACGGGCTCGACGGTGTCCGCCATGGTCTGGCGCTCGACGCGGACTTCACGTCCGCGCCCCGTGGTCTGGGCGCGCAGGGCTTCTTCCTCGAGGGCGGGTTCCTTCATCAGCCAGTGACCGAGGCGGCGCAGCAGGTCGAGGTAGGGGCCGCCCTCCTGATAGCCACGCGCCCACAGCCAGGCGTGGTCCGAGAGCAGGAGCGCCACGCGACCCTTGTCCTCGCGCGACAGGGCCAGCAGCGGCAGGGCGTTCGGCCCCTGGAGGATCGGCTGGATGCCGGGCTTCACCTGGGCCGAGACGATGCGCAGCCAGTCGCCCCAGGCCGGCGGAGAGGCCTCCGATCCGGGCAGGGCCCGGGTGACGGGATGGCGCGTGCCGATGCCGGTGAGCCCGGCCTTGTAGGGCTGCTCGACCACGCGGCCGTTGGGCTCGCCCGGCAGGATCGCCGAGAGCCGGGTGCGCGACAGGCTCGCCTGGCCGGCGAATTCCGGTCCCGCCGCCACGAGGAGCGCTCCGCCCTCGCGGACGTAGCGGACGATGTTGTCGAAATACGCCGAGGGCAGCACGCTCTGGTTGGCGTAGCGGTCGAAGATGATCAGGTCGAAATCCTTGATCTTCTGGACGAACAGCTCACGCGTCGGGAAGGCGATGAGCGACAGCTCCGAGATCGGCGTGCCGTCCTGCTTCTCCGGCGGCCGCAGGATGGTGAAGTGCACGAGATCGACGTTGGCGTCGGACTTGAGCAGGTTTCGCCACGTGCGCTCGCCCTGGTGCGGCTCGCCCGAGACCAGCAGCACCCGGAGCTTTTCGCGGATGCCCTCGATGGGGAGCACCGCGCGGTTGTTCACGACGGTGAGCTCGCCCGGCAGCGGCTCGACCTCGATCTCGACCACGTTGGGGCCGCCGTGCTCGATCCGCATGGTGAGGGAGAAGGGCCGTCCCGTTGGGAAGGCACGCCGGCCCACCTCCTCGCCGTCCCGCCGCACGGTGACGACGGCGTTGCCGGTGCCGCCGCGTTCCATCACCTCGGCGCGGATCGTGAGGTCCCGCCCGACGATGCCGAAACGCGGCGCTTCGATGAGCTTGATCTGCCGGTCGCGCTCGTCCGGATGCCCCGTGACGAGGACGTGCAGCGGCCCCTTGATGCCGAGCGCCGACGCCGAGGCCGGGATGTCGTGCACCACGCCGTCGGTGAGCATCACGACGCCGGCCAGCCGCTCGGGCGGCACATCGGCCAAAGCCTGAGACAGCGCGGTGAACAGCTTCGTGCCGTCGTCGCTCTCCTTGGCGTCGGGCACGTCGACGAAGCGCGGCTCGATCCCCGTCAGGGCCCCGAAGCGGCGCTGCAGTTCGGCCCGCGCGGCGTCGGTCATGGCCGGACGGTCGCCGAGACCCTGGGACCCCGATCGGTCCACCACCACGGCGACGATATCCTTGACGGGCTCCCGGTCCTCCCGGACCAGGGCGGGGTTGGCGAGGGCGAGCAGCACCAGGGCGAGGGCCACGGCGCGCAGGATGGCCGTGCCGCCGCGCGCCAGGATCGCCAGCACGGCGAACAGCGCGACCAGGATCCCGAAACCGGCCAGCACCGGCCATGGGACGAGGGGGGTGAAGCTGAGGCTCAGCATCGGCGCATGGCCTCCCGCATTCCGGATCCGGCTCCGCTCACTGGCCCAACCGTTCGAGCAGGGCGGGCACGTGGACCTGATCCGCCTTGTAGTTGCCGGTCAGGGTGTAGATCACGAAGTTCACCCCGCCACGGAATGCCATTTCGCGCTGGCGCTCCTCACCGCCGACCACGGGGTAGAGCGGCTCGCCGCGCTTGCCCACGGCCCAGGCGGCGGCCAGATCGTTGCCCGTGATGACGATGGGCGACACCCCGTCCCCGGCCCGCGCCGGGCGGCGCTCGGTGCCGTCCGCCGCCGGCGGCAGGGCTTCGACCCAGGTCTGGCCCGTGGCGTACCGGCCGGGGAACGTGTCGACGAGGTAGAACGCCTTGGTCAGCACGTGGTCGGCTGGGATCGGTTCGAGTTCGGGGACTTCGAGAGTGGACAGCATGGTGCGCAGGTAGAGGGCTTCCGGCGTCGGCGGTCCACCCGGGCGGGCCGTCAGCGCATCGCGGGTGTCGAACAGGACGGTGCCGCCGTTGCGCATGAACGCGTCGATGCGCCGGATCGCGACGGCGCTCGGCTGGGGTCGGCCGGCGACGATGGGCCAGTAGATTAGGGGATAGAACGCGAGTTCGTCCTTTGCCGGATCGATGCCGATGGGATCGCCGGGCTCAAGGGCGGTGCGGTTGGACAGTACCTGCGTCAGGCCGGCAAGGCCCGCGCGGCTCGCCGTATCGGCCGCTTCGTCGCCGGTGACGACGAAGGCGAGACGGGTCGCGAGCGCCGAGTCGATGCCGTTCGGCCGACCGGTCGCTTGGGCCTGGGCCCAAGCCGGCGCCGGGGCGAAGTCGGGGGTCGCGAGGCAGAGGAGCACGAACGCGGCCGCTGCGGCCCGTCCGCCCGTCCGGCGAAGGAAGCCACCGAGCCAGAGCCCCGCAAGGGTGTCGAGGAGGAGGAGCATGAGGGCCAGGGTGAAGAGCGTGGCGCGCAGATCGAGGGTCTCGGCACCGGCGAGCGATCCCGTGCGGGCGCTGGCGAGGGGCGCGAAGTCGATGGGCTTGAGACGGTCGGCCACCGTCAGCGCATTGACGGCGACGCCGCCATCGGCGGGACCGTAGAAGCCGGGCGGATGCTCGAACGAGCCGCGCTCGGCGTAATCCGCCGGCACGGCGGTGGCGCCGGCCGGCGGCGCGCCGAGGGCCCCGAACCCATCGAGGGTCAGGCGTGGGGCGAGCACCGCCGCCGGGGGACGTGCGACGTCGCCGGCAGGCGCCGCTCCGGTGCCGGCCAGGGCCACAACCCGGCGCAGCATGTCGATGAACAAGCCCGACAGGGGCAGGTTCGACCATGTGGTGTCGGCGGTGACGTGGAAGAGCACCACCAGCCCTTGGCCCCGCTTCTGCGCAGTCACGATGGGGGTGCCGTCCTGGAGCGACGCCCAGGTCCGTCCCGGGAGCTCGCCGTCGGGCTCGGCGAGGATCTGCCGGCGCACGCCGATATCCGCCGGTGGAACGAGTCCGGCGAACGGGCTCTCCGGCGCGAAGGTCGCGAAGGTCTTCGGGCTGTCCCACGATAGCGTCCCGCCGAGGGTCCGACCGCCCCGGCGCAGGCGCACGGGCACGAGGGGGTCGTTGCCCGCCGCCAGGCGCGGCCCGGCGAAGCGCAGGAGTAGGCCGCCGGCATCGACGAAGGCTTCGACCCGCTCCAGGGTGGCGGCGTCGAGGGCACCGACATCGGCCAGCACGAGCACAGAAACCTGCGCATCGAGCATCTGCGCAACGGATTCGGCGACGCCCTTGGCGCCGCGCGGCTCCTGCACGTCGGCGAAAGGCACCAGGGCGCGGGAAAGGTAGTGAGTCGGGGCCAACAGCGGCTGGGCTTGATCGCTGGTTCCGCCGAAGACGAGCCCGACGCGGCGGCGTTTGCCGCGCTCGTCCACCAGGGTCACGGCGCCGGCCGAGCGTTCGCCAAGGATCTCGAGGCGGCTGATGCCGTTGCGCAGTTCCACCGGCAGATCGAAGGCGACCGCCGCTTCGGTTGCACCGTCCGGGAAGGTGAAGTCGTGCTCGGCCAGCGGCAGGCCCTTCGCGTCGAGGGCACGCACGATGCCGCCGTCGCGACCGTTGGGCGAGGCGCGCAGGGCACGGGCCGTGAGCCGGCCGCCGGATTCCGCGGCCGAGAGCGCGAGGGCCGGCGGCCGATCGGCGCGCAGGATGGTGAGACCGGTGCCGTGCTTGCCGACGAGGTCTGCGAGGCCCTTGGCGAACGTGTCCTCGCCCGGTCCCGCGACGCCGTCGCTGATCCACAGCGCAGCGGCGCCCGGTGTCCGCTCGAAGAAGGCGGCCAGGACGGACAGATGTGTCGCCCGCTCCGCGAGGTGCGGCCGGGGCGCGATGGCGCGCAGGCGCTCCAGGGCATCGGCGGGCACGCGGGCCTCGATGGGCGCGGCCGGCTCGGCCAACGCCATCAGGGCCACGGGACGCCCGTCGCGGGCGGCGGTCTCCACGGCATCGGTGGCGACCCGCTGGCGCTCGCGCCAATCGTGGGCGGCGGAAAATCCGTTGTCGATCATCACCACGAGGGGCGTGCGTCCCGCCTCCCCGCCGAGGCCCGACGGGTTCCAGACCGGCCCGGACACCGCCAGGATCAGAAAGGCCGCCACGAGCAGGCGCAGGATCAGGAGCCATGGCGGCGTGCGGGCCGGCGTCTCGCGCCTGGGCAGCAGGTCGGCCATGATCCGCAGCGGCGGAAAGTCGATGCGGCGCGGACGCGGCGGCGTCACCCGCAGGAGGAACCACAGGGCCGGCAGCGCAACGAGCGCGGCGAGCGCCAGAGGGGCGGCAAAGATCAGGGGCAATCCGAGCACGGTAACGATCCTCAGCCGGTCCCGCGCGCGGCGGCGACGAGGGTGAGCAGGCGAAGGGCGGCTTCGCTGGCCGGTCGGTCGGTGCGGTGGATGGTCAGGGTCCAGCCCTGAGCGCGGGCGATCTCGGAGAGGCCGGCCCGATGCTCGGCGATGCGGGCACGGTAGGCCTCACCCCAGGCTCCGGCGTCGCCGATGGCCAGAGTCCGGTCCGTTTCCGGATCGTGCAGGACGGCTTGGCCCGAGAACGGGAAAGTCTCTTCGACGGGATCGACGATCATCACGAGGTGGCCGTGGGTGCCGTGCGCCGCGATGGCCTCCACGGCTTGGCGCACCTCGGCGAGCGGCGACAGGAAATCGCTGATCAGGATCGCCTCGTCGAAGCGACCCGGCGAAGCGCGGGGCGGCATGTCGCGTGTGAGACCGGCGTGGTCGCCGACGAGCGCCTGCGCCAGGGTCTCGACGATGCGACGCGAAGTGACGGCGCGGGTCAGTCCCAGAAGTCCCGTACGCTCACCCCCGTCCACCAGGGTGTCGGCCAGCGCGAAGGCCAGGACCAGGGCGCGCTCGACCTTCGGCGCCTGGGCGAGGTGCGAGGCGAAGCCCATGGAGGCCGATCGGTCGATCCAGAACCAGATGTTGTGCGCGGCCTCCCACTCACGCTCGCGGACGTAGAGCCGGTCGTCGCGGGCGGAGCGGCGCCAGTCGATCCGTGCGGCGGCCTCTCCGGCGACGAAGGGCCGGAACTGCCAGAAGCTCTCCCCCGGTCCCGCCCGGCGGCGGCCGTGCAGGCCGTGGGCCAGGGTGGTCGAGACGCGTCGCGCTTCGAGGATCAGGCGCGGCATCCGCTCGGCGAGGCCGAGGGCGCTCTCGGTCTCGCGCCGCCCGGGAATGCGGGCCTCGGCGGGGAGGACCCGCGTGGGGGCCGTCCGCGTGGGGGCTATGGCCATGCGCTAGAGCTTGGCCGCGAGCTGGGCGATGAGACCCGGGACGGTCTCCCCGTCCGCACGCGCGGCGAAGCTCAGGGCCATGCGGTGCTTGAGCACCGGTTCGGCGAGGGCCTTCACGTCGGCGATGGAGGGCGCGACGCGGCCTTCGATGAGGGCACGGGCGCGGACTGCCAGGGTCAGGGCCTGGCTGGCGCGGGGGCCGGGCCCCCACAGGAGCTTGCCCTTGAGGGACGGGTCGCCCCCCTCGGGCCGGGCCGAACGCACGAGGTCGAGGATCGCGTCGACCACGGCATCGCCCACGGGCAGGCGGCGCACCAGGCGCTGGGCCGTGAGGAGCTGCTCGGTGGACATCACCGCCTGAGGCTTGTGGTCGTCGACGCCCGTGGTCTCAATGAGGATGCGGCGCTCGGCGGCCCGATCCGGATAGCCGACGTCGATCTCGAGCAGGAAACGGTCGAGCTGGGCCTCGGGCAACGGGTAGGTGCCCTCCTGCTCGATGGGATTCTGGGTCGCCAGCACGTGGAAGGGCCGCGGCAGATCGTGTCGTTCGCCCGCCACGGAAACGAAATGCTCCTGCATCGCCTGCAGCAGGGCCGACTGGGTGCGCGGGCTGGCGCGGTTGATCTCGTCGGCCATCAGCAACTGGGTGAAGACCGGCCCCTTCACGAACCGGAACGAGCGGTGCCGGTTGGCATCCTCGTCGAGGATTTCCGTGCCGAGGATGTCCGAGGGCATCAGGTCCGGGGTGAACTGGACCCGGCGGCCGTCGAGGCCGAGGACGGTGCCGAGGGTCTCGACCAGCTTGGTCTTGGCGAGGCCGGGAAGACCGACCAACAGCCCATGGCCGCCCGCCAGGATGGTGATGAGCGTGAGATCGACCACCTGCTCCTGGCCGAAAATGACCTTGTGAACCGCTTCACGCGCCGCGCCGACGGCTCCGAGACACGCTTCCGCCGTGGCGACGATGCCGTCGTCGAGGGAGGTGGCCGGCTGGGAGCCTTGCGTCATGCGGTGTCGGTCCTCGCGTTCCGCCTCGACTTCTGGGGGTCGATGGCAGCAGTCAGGGAACGGCCATGGGGTGGCCGTGCAGGTCGAGTGTGGCGCCGTTTGCGCCGCCCTGGCAAGGTCGGCGCGACGCCGCAGGCGTTCGCCTTCGGTTCGACAGTGCCTTTCCGGTCGCGAATCGGACGCATGCGGGCAACGAAACAGGCCTGCCTCCAGGCGTTCCAAAGGCGGCTTCGAGCGCTATCTTTCCGTCATGGCACCAAACGAATCCGACCCGACCATCGACCGCTTGAGCGCCGCCCTCGGTGATCTGCCCCGACGCGGTCCCCCGCCCGTCGACCAGTGGAACCCGCCCTATTGCGGCGCCATCGACATGCGCATCGCCGCCGACGGGACGTGGTTCCACGATGGTGCACCGATCCGGCGCCCGGCCCTGGTGAAGCTGTTCGCTTCCATCCTCCGGTGCGAGCCGGACGGCAGCATCGTGCTGGTGACGCCGGTCGAAAGCGTTGGAATCACCGTCGAGGATGCCGCCTTCGTCGCCGTCGAGATGGCGGTGGAGGGCGACGGCGACGGTCGCCGCATCGCGCTGCGCACCAACGTCGACGACCTCGTGGCGGTGGGTTCCGACCATGCCCTGCGGTTCGAGGAGGACGAGGCCGGCGGCCTGCGCCCCTACGTGCACGTCCGGCGCGGCCTGTGGGCGCTTGTGACCCGGGCGCTGACCTACGATCTCGTGGCTTTGGCCGAGGAACGCGACGGCTGGCTCGGCATCGCCGCCGGCGGCACGTTCCACCGGATCGCACCCACCGCCACCGCATGAGACTCGACGCCGTCGCCGAGCTCATCGACCGCGCCGCCCGGTATCTCGACGCGGAACCACCCGGGCCGGGTGACCCGACGGCCAATCCGCGGGGCGACCACGATCTCGACGGCATCGACGTCGTGCCGCCCGGGCCACACCGGAATGCGGCGGTGCTGGTACCGGTGGTGCCGCGTCCCGACGGCCTCGGCGTGGTGTTCACCGTGCGCTCCGCGCACCTGCGCGATCATTCCGGCCAGATCGCCTTTCCGGGCGGCAAGATCGATCCCACCGACGCGACGCCCGCCGACGCGGCCCTGCGCGAGGCCCGCGAGGAGATCGGCCTCGAGGCCGGCGCCATCCGGACCCTCGGCTACCTCGACCCCTACCTCTCGGCCACGGGCTTCTTGGTGATGCCGGTGCTCGGACTCGTCGATCCGGCCGCCACCCTGCGCCTCAACCCCGACGAGGTCGCCGACACGTTCGAGGCGCCCCTATCCTACCTGCTCGATCGGGGTCGACGCCGAATCGAGACCGCGACTTGGCAAGGGCGCACCCGGCGCTACTACGTGATCGCCTACGGTGATCATCGGATCTGGGGCGTGACCGCCGGCATCGTGAACAACCTCCACGAACGCCTGTATCCCCCATCCGGCACGTCGCCGCGAATGAGAGTGTCATGATCCGCAAGCTCGTCGAGGAAGTGCTGATCTTCCTCCTGCCGTTCCTGCTGTTCGCGGGCTATCTCGCCCTCAGCGGCCGGCATCCGCGCCATCATGCCCATTGGGAGGGCAAGGTCTTTCGCCTGACCATGGCGGGAATCGTCCTGGTGATCCTCTCCCTCGTCGCCACCGGACTGTTCGGTGAGCGCCATCGCGGCGGCTACGTACCGCCGCGCCTGGAGAACGGCGCGGTCGTGCCGGGTCGTTTCCAGTGACGGCGCACCGCCTCGACCCGGATGGGCTGGGCACCCTGCTGGCGACTCCCGGCCTCGCACGCGTCCTGGCCGCGCTGCGCGTTCCGGGGGAACACACCCGCCTCGTCGGAGGCTGCGTCCGCGACGCGCTCCTCGGGCATCCGTCCAACGACATCGATCTCGCCACCACGCTCCTGCCGGAAGCCGTCGTGGCGTGCGCCAGGCCGGCGGGCCTGCGCAGCATCCCCACGGGTATCGAGCACGGAACCGTGACGCTGATGGCCGGGACTGCGACGTTCGAGGTCACGACGTTGCGCGAGGACATCGAGACGGACGGACGTCACGCCGTGGTCCGGTTCGGCCGCGACTTCGGCCTCGATGCGCAGCGGCGGGATTTCACCATCAACGCCCTCTCGGTGGATGCCGAGGGTCACCTCCACGACACGACCGGCGGCCTCGCCGATCTTCGTGCCGGCCGTGTGCGCTTCATCGGCGAAGCCGCGACCCGCATCCGCGAGGATGCGTTGCGGATCCTCCGATTCTTCCGCTTTCACGCCCGCTACGGCGCCGAAGCACCCGATGCGGAAGGGCTTGTGGCCTGCATCGGCGCCCGGGCCGCCCTCGACGGCCTGTCGCGGGAGCGCGTGCGCGGTGAACTGCTGAAACTGCTCCTCGCCACTGGGGCGGTTCCGGCCGTGACCGTTCTGAGCGAGACCGGCCTCCTCGGCCGGCTCGTCGGCGGGATCGGTGACCTGCGACGGTTCGGACGGACGACCCGGCACCCCTGGGACGCGCCGGCGCGGCTGGCGGCCCTTTCGGTGTTCTCGGCGGACGATGCCGAACGCCTGACCGCTCGCCTGAGGCTGTCGAAGGCGGAACAGAATCGGCTCGGGCGCTATGCCCGTGCGCTGGTGGCTCTGCGGAGCAGAACCGTGATCGACGTGATGGAGATGCGCAGGCTGGCGGCCGCTCATGGTGCCGAGCCCATCGCCCTGGCCAGCGACGCCCTTGGGGCGTGTCCGTTACAAATCACGGCGGAGGCCGGTGATCTACTCGGGCTGATGGTACGGGGCGAAGTGTCGGTTCCAGTCTTCCCCTTGACCGGGTCCGACCTCGTCGCACGGGGTATCCCGGCTGGACCGGAGATCGGGCGCCGCCTCGGACGGGCGCGGACGCAGTGGCTCGCGGCCGGCTGCCCGGCTGACGAAGCCGCGCGCGCGGCCTTGCTCGAGCGCGCGGCTTCGTAGATTTCGGGCCGGTTCGACCTCAGAGCGCGAGGGCGACCTTTGCATCCTGAAGCTGGACGATCTGGCCGTTGAGCTCGTCCTTCTTGGCGAAATCCGTGGTCGCGTCGCGCAGGAGTTCGACGGCGGCGATATCGCGGTCGAGGGATTCCGGTGTGATCTCCTCGAAGGGATTGGCCCGTTCGGCGATGACGGTGACGGAGGTCGGCCCGATATCGGCGAAACCGCCGCGTACGAGGACGCGCTTGCCGGCGTGGCCGGCCTCATTGATCACGATGACGCCGACCTTCAGGGCGGTGAGCACCGGAGCATGGCCCGGCAGAACGGTCATCTCCCCCTCGATGCCGGGAAGCTGCACGGCCTCGATCGGGCCGGAATACACCGTCCGCTCGGGACCGACGAAATCGAACTGGAAGGTGGCCATGACGTCGCGAATCCCGGTTCGGGTGTGTCTGTCGTGCGGTACGGCGCGCGGCCCGGGGCCGTGCGCCGCAGAGGGTGTCAGGCCCGGCCGCGGCCGGCGACGAAGCCGACCCCGAGGCCGAGGGCCGCGCCGATCACCGCGAAGATGCCGATATGCTGCATCTGGCCGGTGGTCAGGGTGCCGCCGGACGTACCCGCCGGCTTGTCACCCTGAACTTCGAGGCTGAAATCCCCGATCTTGATTTCGGCGGCCTGGGGCCGGGTGAGGTACCCGGCCAGGGCGCCGACGACGAGACCGACGAGGAGAAGACCGATCTTGCTGTTCAAGATCAGGCCGCCGCCGCGATCTTCTTGGCCTTCTCCTTGGCGTCCTCGATGGTGCCGACCATGTAGAACGCCGCCTCCGGCAGATCGTCGTAGTCACCGTTCACGAGGCCCTTGAAGCCCTTGATGGTGTCGGCCAGCGGGACCTGGATGCCGGGCGAGCCGGTGAAGATTTCGGCCACCGAGAAGGGCTGGGAGAAGAAGCGCTCGATCTTGCGGGCGCGGGCGACGGTGAGCTTGTCCTCTTCCGAGAGCTCGTCCATGCCCAGGATCGCGATGATGTCCTGCAGGGCCTTGTAGCGCTGCAGGGTCTGCTGGACCTGACGCGCTACCGCGTAATGCTCCTCGCCGAGAACGGCGGGGTTGAGCATGCGCGAGGTCGAGTCGAGCGGATCCACGGCCGGGTAGATGCCCTTCTCGGCGATCGAGCGGGACAGCACGGTCGTCGCGTCTAGGTGGGCGAACGAGGCGGCAGGCGCCGGATCGGTCAGATCGTCGGCCGGCACGTAGATGGCCTGCACCGAGGTGATCGAGCCCTTGGTGGTGGTGGTGATGCGCTCCTGCAGGGCGCCCATATCGGTGGCGAGCGTCGGCTGGTAGCCCACGGCGGACGGGATGCGGCCGAGCAGCGCCGACACTTCCGAGCCGGCCTGGGTGAAGCGGAAGATGTTGTCCACGAAGAACAGCACGTCCTGGCCCTGGTCGCGGAAATCCTCTGCGATGGTCAGACCCGTGAGAGCGACGCGCGAGCGGGCGCCGGGGGACTCGTTCATCTGGCCGTACACGAGGGCGCATTTGGAGCCTTCGGCCGAGCCGTTGTTCTCCTTCGGGTCCATGTTGACCTTGGACTCGATCATCTCGTGGTAGAGATCGTTGCCCTCGCGGGTGCGCTCGCCGACGCCGGCGAACACCGAATAGCCCGAGTGCACCTTGGCGATGTTGTTGATCAGCTCCATGATCAGCACGGTCTTGCCGACGCCGGCGCCGCCGAACAGGCCGATCTTGCCGCCCTTGGCGTAGGGAGCAAGAAGATCGACCACCTTGATGCCGGTGACGAGGATCTGCGACTCGGTGGACTGCTCGGCGTAGGACGGCGCGGGCTGGTGTATGGCGCGCAGGGTCTCGGAGACGATCGGGCCGGCCTCGTCGATGGGCTCGCCGATGACGTTCATGATGCGGCCGAGGGTGTTGAAGCCCACGGGCACTTTGATGGCCTCGCCGGTGTCGGTGACTTCCTGACCGCGCACAAGGCCTTCCGACGTGTCCATGGCGACGCAGCGCACGGTGCTCTCACCGAGCTGCATGGCGACTTCGAGGACGAGACGGTTGCCGTTGTTCTTGGTCTCGAGGGCGTTCAGGATCTCGGGCAGGTGGCCGTCGAAATGCACGTCGACCACGGGGCCGATGACCTGGGTGATCTTGCCGACCTTGTTGGAGCCGGCGCCGGGGGTAGCGGTGTTCGCCATGATACGGGTCCTTCGACGATGTTGCGGTCAGGGTGCCGGAGCGGCCTAGAGGGCCTCGGCGCCCGAGATGATTTCGATGAGTTCCTTGGTGATCATGGCCTGACGCGTACGGTTGTAGATCTGCGTCTGCTTCTTGATCATCTCGCCGGCGTTGCGCGTGGCCGAATCCATGGCACCCGTGCGGGCTCCCTGCTCGGAGGCGGCGTTCTCGAGGAGCGCCCGGAACACCTGCACCGTGAGGTTGCGCGGCAGCAGGGTGTCCAGGATGGCCTCCTCGCTCGGCTCGAACTGCAGGGCGGCGTCCGGGGCCGTGGCACCGGTCTCAGGCAGTTCCGCCGGGATCAGCTTCTGGGCGGTCGGAACCTGGGCGATCACCGAGCGGAAGCGCGAGTAGAACAGCGTCGCGACATCGAACTCGCCGGCCTCGAAACGGGCGATGACGCTGTCGGCGATCTCGGCGGCGAATTCGTAATCCACCGGCTTGTTGCCGCGCAGATCGCGGTTCTCGATGATCTGGTCGCGGTACTGGCGGCGCAGGAGGTCGTAGCCCTTCTTGCCGACGGTGACGATCTTCACCGTCTTGCCCTCGGCGGTGAGCCGGCGGATGTGCTCGCGGGCCAGACGCACGATCGACGAGTTGAAGCCGCCGCACAGGCCGCGATCGGCCGTGCAGACGATGAGGAGGTGGGTCTTCTCCGAGCCGGTGCCCGAGAGCAGCTTCGGACCCTGGACGCCGCCGACGAGGTTGGCGGCCAAGTTGCCGAGCACCTGGGACATCTTCTCTGCGTAGGGACGCGCGCTCTCGGCGGCCATTTGGGCGCGCCGCAGCTTGGCGGCGGCGACCATCTGCATGGCCTTGGTGATCTTCTGCGTGCCCTTCACCGAAGCGATGCGGTTACGCAGATCCTTCAAACTCGCCATGGGGTGACTTCCAGATCCATCCGCTGCGGCTCAAGGCGAGGTATCCGGCCTTCCGGATACCTCGCTTACACTGACGTTCGGCCGATCATCTGCGGATCGGCCGAGGGTCCTTCAGGCTAACGACTTGGCCACGGCCTCGACGACGCCCTTCAGCGTCTTGGCGCTGTCGTCGGACAGATCCTTCGAGTCGCGGATCTTGGCGAGCAGATCGGCGTGCTTGGTGCGCAGGGTCGAGAGCAAGGCGTCCTCGAACGGACGGACCTTCGAGACCGGCAGGGCGTCGAGGTAGCCGTTGACGCCGGCATAGATCACAGCGACCTGCTCTTCCATCTTCAGCGGCGAGAACTGCGGCTGCTTCAGGAGCTCGGTGAGGCGCGAGCCGCGATTCAGGAGCTTCTGGGTCGAGGCGTCCAGATCCGAGCCGAACTGCGCGAAGGCGGCCATCTCGCGGTACTGCGCGAGCTCGCCCTTGATCTTGCCGGCGACCTTCTTCATCGCCTTCGTCTGGGCCGAGGAGCCCACGCGCGAGACCGAGAGGCCGACGTTCACCGCCGGGCGGATGCCCTGGTAGAACAGGTCGGTCTCGAGGAAGATCTGGCCGTCGGTGATCGAGATGACGTTGGTGGGGATGTAGGCCGAGACGTCGTTGGCCTGGGTCTCGATGACCGGAAGCGCGGTGAGCGAGCCGTTGCCGGCGGCATCACCCATCTTGGCTGCGCGCTCGAGAAGCCGCGAATGCAGGTAGAACACGTCGCCGGGATAGGCCTCGCGGCCCGGCGGGCGGCGCAGCAGAAGGGACATCTGACGGTAGGCCACGGCCTGCTTGGAGAGATCGTCGTACACGATCACGGCGTGCATGCCGTTGTCGCGGAAGTACTCGCCCATGGCGCAGCCGGCGAAGGGCGCGATGAACTGCATCGGTGCCGCGTCCGACGCAGTTGCGGCGATGACGATGGAGTATTCGAGCGCGCCGTTGTCCTCGAGGGACTTCACGAACTGGGCGACGGTGGAGCGCTTCTGGCCAATGGCGACGTAGACGCAGTAGAGCTTGGCGTTCTCGTCGGTGCCCGCGTGGGCCGGCTTCTGGTTCAGGATGGTGTCGAGGGCGATGGCGGTCTTGCCGGTCTGGCGATCGCCGATGATCAGCTCGCGCTGGCCGCGGCCGACGGGGATCAGCGCGTCGATGGCCTTGAGGCCGGTGGCCATCGGCTCGTGCACGGATTTCCGCGGGATGATGCCCGGGGCCTTCACGTCGACGCGG
This sequence comes from Methylobacterium sp. Leaf469, assembly GCF_001424745.1. Classification (NCBI taxonomy): domain Bacteria; kingdom Pseudomonadati; phylum Pseudomonadota; class Alphaproteobacteria; order Hyphomicrobiales; family Methylobacteriaceae; genus Methylobacterium; species Methylobacterium sp. Leaf469. The sequence goes on along the minus strand of NZ_LMRE01000023.1, from coordinate 242,271 downwards.
CGACGCTCGGTGGTGGCGATGGGGCCTTTGCCGTCGATGGGGTTGCCCAGCGCGTCGACGACGCGGCCGAGCAGCGCCTTGCCGACGGGCACGTCCACGATGGCGCCCGTGCGCTTGACGGTCTGGCCTTCCTTGATGTCGCGATCGGACCCGAAGATCACGATGCCGACGTTGTCCTGCTCGAGGTTGAGGGCCATGCCGCGCACGCCCGACTCGAACTCGACCATCTCGCCGGCCTGGACGCTGTCGAGGCCATAGGCGCGGGCGATGCCGTCACCCACGGACAGGACCTGACCCACCTCGGAAACTTCGGCTTCCTGGCCGAAATTCTTGATCTGATCCTTCAGGATCGCGGAGATCTCGGCGGCGCGGATATCCATCGTCGGGCCTCTTGTCGTTGATTGATTGAATGGGGTGGAGAACGGGAGCGGGGGAACCCTGACGGGTTCTTACCGGGCTTCCCGCATCGCGAGGCGAATACCGTTGAGCTTGGTCCGCAGGGAGGCGTCCACCATGCGGCTGCCGATCTTGACCACTAGACCGCCGATCAGGCTGGGGTCGATCCTGAGGTCGAGGTCGATCTCGGCGCGGGCGACATCGCGCAAGCTGGCCTTGATCTCCTCGACGACGGCGTCGGAGGGCCGCTCGGCGACGGTGACCTCGGCGCGGACGATGCCCTTGGATTCACGGACCAGCACACGGAACGCGCGGATCATGTCCGGCAGGGCGAACAGGCGGCGGTTGGCGGCGGCGAGGCGGATGAAGTTCGCACCGAGACCGGTGATGCCCGCCTTGTCGAGTACGGCGCCGATGGCGGCCTCCTGCTCGGCTCCGGAGAAAACCGGGCTGCGCACGAGACGGCGCAGATCCGCGCTCTCGTTGAGCAGGCCGCCGAAGCGCTCCAGGCTCTCCGCCACGCCATCGACATTGCGCTCGTCGCGCGCCAGCTCGAACAGGGCCGACGCATAGCGCGCCGCCACGCCTGCAACCGGGGAAGCCGCCTCGGAACCGTTCTGCGCCACGCGCCGCTCTCTCTTCAATCCGGCCCTAGGGTTTCGGCCACCGCGTGCCGTGTCCGGCGCAGGTTTGCGAAACCGTCAGGATTGGGAACGTGCCGGTCTGCGCGGGTCATGGAAAAACCCGCCCTTCCGGCGCGGCGAGGGCCTAGCATGCGGGTTCTAGGGGCGCAAGACGATCGGCCACGCCGACACGGGACAGCCCGTCGAGGGGGTTGCGCGCCCGATCGGGGCACGGCCGCTCGTGCGACGCAGCAGCGTCTCGAACACGCGGTCGCGCCGAACGGTGGCGAAGGTGAGGCGGGCGTCAGCAGGCGATCCGGTCGCAACGCCGCGTGGCCGCGATCATCCGGGCCAGGGACTTGGCGCCGGGATGCCCGAGGAGGCCCGTGTTGCCGAGCACGTAGGACGGTGTGGCGGCAAGCCCGAGATCGGCCGCCATCCGCATCTGGGCCTTCAGGGCGAGGCGGACTTCCTCGCTGTCGCCGATGGTCTCCAGCTCGGCGGACGGCACGCCGAGCTTGGCCGCGGCCTTGAGGGCGCCGGTACCGTCGATGGTGCCGCGTCCGGCGAGAAGGATTCGGTACAGGCTCCATGCGGCGGCCGAGCCGAGCCGGCGTTGCACGGCCAGCACCACCTTGGCGGCCTGGGCCGATTGGGGCGCGAGGATCGGATTGTTGACGAGGCCGATGCGCAGAGTGGGATCGCTCTCCGCCAGCGAAACCATGTCGGAGGCGGCCTTTCGGCAGTACGGGCAATTGTAGTCGAAGAACTCGTACAGGGTCGTCTCGGCCTCGGCGGGCCCGATATAGGTCACCCCCTTCAGGCCCGGAATCTCGCCGACGATCTCGCCGGGCAGGCGCATGTTGGCGACGGGGCGGCCCTCGTCGCTGTCGACCTTGTAGGTCTGGCCGTAGCCCTGGGCGAACGCCCGGCCGGCGCCCGCGAGGCCGATGGCGGCGGTGGAGGCGAGAAAATGCCGACGGTCGAAGCGCATGGGGCGGCCCGGGATCGAGGAGAGGTCGGGCCGGGTTCTAATCCCGATCGGCTCGGGGCGAAACGCCTACTCCCGCATGGCCCCGGGCCGGTCGCCCGCCGCCCAGGCGAGCGCCTGCTCGAGGCGGTCGTTGCCCCAGAACAATTCGCCGTCGCCGGTGAGGAAGGTCGGTGCGCCGAAGATCCCGCGTGAGCGCGCCTCCTCGCCGTTGACGCGCAGGCGCCCCTTGTTCGTTTCCGATGCCGCCTGCTTGAGGATGATCGTCCCGTCGAGGCCGAGGCCGTTGAGCAGGGCGACCACGGCGGGCGGTTCGGCGATGGACTGTCCGCGCGCGAATTCGGCCTCGTAGACCGCCTTCGAGAACGGCACGAGCCAGTCGTGGTCCATGCCGTAGGTGGCGGCCCGCGTGGCGCTGAGGCTGTTCTGCGGGAACGGATCGGGACGCGTCACCGGCGGCAGGCCGATCCGGGCGGCCTCGCGCTCCACGTCGCGCCACATGTTGCGACCCTTGGCCGGGTAGAGGTTGAACGGTGATGAGTTCCAGCCCTGGGCGGCGAAGATCGGCCCGACGAGGAAGGGCCGCCAGCGCACCTCGACACCGGCCGCGTCCGCGAGGGCGTCGATCCGCATGGCCGAGAGATAGGAATAGGTGGATGCGAACTCGTACCAGAATTCGAGGGTCGGCCGGCGCGGCATACGTCGAATCTCCGGATTCTCTGGAAGCGGCCAGATTGGCCCCTGGGAGCGACGGGGGCAAGGTCGCCAGGGCCACTGTCACGCTGACGAACGCGTCGGCGGCACGGCGGTTGCACCGTCCATCGCTCCGCTGATAAGCCGCGCCAGACGCCCGATGTCCGAACCCGAAGCGAGTCCGATGCCAGACGCGAACCCGAAGCCCGTCAACAAGGTCGTGCTAGCCTATTCGGGCGGTCTCGACACCTCGATCATCCTGAAGTGGCTGCAGACCACCTATGGCTGCGAGGTCATCACCTTCACGGCCGATCTCGGCCAGGGCGAGGAACTGGAGCCGGCGCGCAAGAAGGCCGAGCTCCTCGGCATCAAGCCCGAGAACATCTTCATCGAGGATCTGCGCGAGGAGTTCGTGCGGGACTACGTCTTCCCGATGTTTCGCGCCAACGCGGTCTACGAGGGGGTCTATCTCCTCGGCACCTCCATCGCCCGGCCGCTGATCGCGAAGAAGCAGATCGAGATCGCCGAGCGCCTCGGCGCGGATGCCGTCTGTCACGGCGCCACCGGCAAGGGCAACGATCAGGTGCGGTTCGAGCTCGGCTATTATGCGCTCAAGCCCGACGTGACCGTCATCGCCCCGTGGCGTGAGTGGGACCTGAAGAGCCGCGAGCAGCTCATCGCCTTCGCCGAACAGCACCAGATCCCGATCTCGAAGGACAAGCGCGGCGAGAGCCCGTTCTCGGTGGACGCCAACCTCCTGCACGCCTCCTCCGAGGGCAAGGTGCTCGAGGATCCCGCCGACGAGGTGCCGGACTACGTCTATTCCCGCACGCTGTCGCCGGAAGAGGCGCCCGATACCCCCACCATCGTCACCATCGGCTTCGAGAAGGGCGACGCCGTCTCCATCGACGGCGAGGCGCTGTCGCCAGCCTCGCTGCTCGCCAAGCTCAACCAGCTCGGCCACGACAACGGTATCGGCCGCCTCGATCTCGTGGAGAACCGCTTCGTCGGCATGAAGAGCCGCGGCATGTACGAGACGCCGGGCGGCACCATCCTGCTGCCGGCCCACCGCGCCATCGAGTCGATCACCCTCGACCGGGGTGCGGCGCACCTCAAGGACCAGATCATGCCGCAATATGCGGAGCTGATCTACAACGGCTTCTGGTTCTCACCGGAGCGGGAAATGCTCCAGGCCCTCATCGACAAGAGCCAGGAGATGGTCACCGGCGAGGTCCGGCTGAAGCTCTACAAGGGCGGCATCCACGTGATCGGCCGCACCAGCCCGAACTCCCTCTACGATCAGGACCTCGTCACCTTCGAGGAAGGGGCCGTGGCCTACGATCACCGCGACGCGGCGGGCTTCATCAAGCTCAATGCCCTGCGCCTGCGCACCCTCGCCCAGCGCAAGAAGAAGCTCGGCGCCTGAGCCGCGCGGCCCTCCCCCGCAACGGGGGAGAGCTTGTCCGAGCGGTGGTCAGGCCGGGATCCAGCCGGCCACGCCTCTCCGGAACATTCCCGGGCCGAGATCGGCGTAGCGCAGGAAGATCTGCAGGGCCGGCTGCATCTCGTGGTGCAGGGTCGGTGGCTCCGAGGCGGTGCCGTAGGGCCGGGCCACGTCGATGGCCGGCACGTCACGGGCCGTGTCCCACACCACGTTCAGGGCCTGCACCAGGGCGATATGCTCGGCTGTGATGTCGAAGGTGACGTGCTCCGGCGTCTCGCCGGTGGTCTCGTCGCGGAACACGTCGCCGACATCGGCCGAATCGAGCTTGGCCAGGGTGTTGTGATAGGCGTAGCGCCCCGGTTTGAGGACCGCGTTCGCGCAGAACACCGCCAGCCCGTCGCCGAGGGTCCGGTGCTCCTCGTCCGCGCCGTCGTCGTCGCCGGTGACGTTGAAGATGTCGCCGTCCCGATCCGTGCTGCCGTAGGGCGCGTCCGGATGGACGATGGGGGCGCCGCTCCCCTCCCGGTTCCAGGCCACCACCATCCGGCGGATCAGCGCGATGCGCTCCAGGGTGAGTTCGAAGGTCGGCTCGGTCATCGCGTGTCTCTCTGGAAGCGTTCCGGCCTCCTCTAACGGATGCCGAGCGCCTCCGCATCCGGCGAGACGTAGAGCACCCTCAGATCGGCATCGGGTACGAAGTCGGTGGCGGTGAAGGCGAAGGTCGTGGGGCCGGTCTTGACGAGGCCGTTTCGGCACAGGCTCACCAGAGTCTTGGGATGCCCCTTGTCGACGGTGAGCGCGAAAGTCCCGATGGTGCCGGCCCAGTTGCGTGCCGTGGTGACGATGTAGGGGACCACCACGGCGCGGACGACGGCGTTCGGGCCTCCGCCCGCATCGACCGGCTTCGCCCCCGCGGCGGCGATGATCCGGCGCAGCCCCGCCGCCCCCGCATCGTCGAGGCAGTAGCGGGCGCGGAAAGCCTGGTCCTTGAGGTCGCTCTCGCCGATCAGCAGACTGCCGTTGACCGGCCGGTAGACGTGCTCGACGACAAGGTCGCGCCCGGGCGGAAACGTCTGGTCCCAATGGAATTTCGCTTCGCTGCGCCAGAGGCCCTCGCCCATCTCGGCTGCCTCCGGAATCAGCTTGGCGGCGACGAGTTCGGCCCGTGCGGGCCGCGACAACTTGGCCAGCGCCTTGGCGAGGTCGTCGCGCCGCATGGGGTTGAGGGGAATGGCGTGCTTGCGCAGGAGATCGCCGACCTCGCGGTCCCCGAGGAAGGCGCGCTCCTCGAGTTGCGGGGTCAGGGGTATGCCGTCCACCGCCACCGTGAAGCCGACGAAGTTGGCGCTCGATTCATCGGGCAGATCCTGGGCCGAAAAAGAGAGTTCGGCGCCATCGATGGGGGGCAGCGGGAAGGCCACCCGCACGGTGCGGGGGCTCGCCGAGCGATTGCGGAAGACGTAGCGCACGGTGATTCGTTCGAGGCCGATGCGCAGATCCTCGCGAACGAGACCGATGTCTCGGTCCTTCACCAGGACGAGACCGCCGGCGTCGAGTTCCGCCGCGCTGTCGTTCGCCCGGGCGGGCGAGACCGGGACCGATGTGAACAGGTTCGCCGACAGGAGGACGGCCGCAACGCGGAGGGATGGGCGTGGGAGCATGCGGAGCATGGCGTGCGATCGTCCGGAATCGAGGCCGGCGCCGAATCACCGGGCGGATCGCGATATCACGTCGGCCGCATCGAGAAATCCTCAAACGCGGGTCACGAACCGCGACGGCGTTTCCCGCCGCCGCCTCCGCGCCCCGGGTGTCGAGGTGGGGCTATCGTTTGAGGCAGCCCATCAGCCCGCCCACCCCGTTCATTCGGGCCTGGATGCGAGCGGCCGCCGCGCGAACGCCGCGCGACGGCAGGGCCGGGTTGCGCAGGATCGGATTGGGCAGCACCGCCGCGAGCAGGGCCGCCTCCGCGCGCGTCAGGTCGCGCGCGGGTTTGCCGAACCAGCGCTGCGCCGCGGCTTCGGCTCCGAACACCCCCTCGCCCCACTCGGCGACGTTGAGGTAGACCTCGAGCATCCGGCGCTTGCCCCACAGGGCATCCGTCGCCAGGGCCAAGGGAATCTCGAGGCCCTTGCGCAGGACCGACCGCCCCGGCCACAGGAACACGTTCTTCACGGTCTGCATCGAGATCGTCGAGGCGCCGCGGCTCGGGCCTTCCTCGTCGTCGACCACGTCCCGAAGGGCGTTCCAATCGACGCCGCCATGCAGGCAGAACCGCTGGTCCTCCGAGGCGATCACCGCCTGGACGAGGTGGGGCGAGATCGCCGACAGGGCCACGGCCTGCCGGTCGACGGCCTTGAGGGCCGCCCATCGCCCGAGCATCAGGGTTGAGGGCGGGGTCACCGCGCTATAGACGAGCGCCATGACGAGCAGGAAACCCACCGCGAGGGCGGGCACCAGCAGCACGAGGCCGACGAGCCTGCGCAGGCCGCGGCCACGGGCCGGGCGTGCGGCTGCCTGGGGAGGCCTGCGCCGCAGGGGCCGCTCGGCACTCTCGGCCTCGTCCTGAATTCGAACCTCCTCCGCTCGCGCCACGCTCACACTTCCGAAGGCCCGCCCGACCATGACGTCAACGCAAGGATCTCACGCTTCGGTCAAGGCGGATGCCCCGGTCGACGCGTTTTCCCACAGGCTCGCCACGGTGGCCGACACCGTCGAGGCCTGGCTCGCCGACCGCCTGACCGCCGAGACGCAAGCCGGCGAGATCACCCGCCCCGTGCGCCTGATGGAGGCCATGCGCCACGCCGTGCTCGGCGGCGGCAAGCGCCTGCGCCCGTTCCTCGCCGTCGAGACCGCCCGCATGCTCGGCGGCCCCGAGGCCGGGGCGCTCGCCGCCGGCTCGGCCATCGAACTCGTGCATTGCTACTCCCTCGTCCACGACGACATGCCGGCCATGGACGACGACGACCTGCGACGCGGCAAGCCGACCGTGCATAAGGCCTATGACGAGGCCACCGCGATCCTGGTCGGCGACGCGCTTCAAACTCTGGCCTTCGAAGTCCTGGCCGATTCGGCCTGGCAGCCCGATCCTGCCATCCGGGCCGATCTCGTGCTCGGCCTCGCCAAGGCCTCGGGCCTCGGCGGCATGGTCGGCGGCCAGCTCCTCGATCTCGGGGCGGAAGGGCGCTTCGGAGCCGTCTCGCTCACCGTCGACGATACCTTGCAGCTCCAGGCCATGAAGACCGGCGCGATCCTGGCCTTCTCGGTGGAGGCCGGCGCCATCGTGGGCGGCGCGACGCCGGACCAGCGTCGCGCGCTCCTGCGCTACGGCCACGCCCTGGGTCAGGCTTTCCAGATCGCCGACGACATCCTCGACCGCGAAGCCTCGGCGGAAGCCATGGGCAAGGCGACCGGCAAGGACAAGGACGCCGGCAAGGCCACCCTCGTCGACCGCCTCGGCCTCGACGGCGCACGTGCGGAGTGCGATCGTCTCGTGGGCGTCTGCGAGGATGCGGTCTCGGCCTGGGGCGACAGGGCCCAGATCCTGCGGGACGCGGCGCGGTTCACCGTGGCGCGGAAGGTCTGAACACCCGCAACCCCAAATGCTGCGGCTCCGCCGCAGCCCATCGTACAGCGTCCGACGGGACGATGAACCCAGGCGAGTTGATCCCATGACCACCTACAAGCTCCTCCTCCTGCCCGGCGACGGCATCGGCCCCGAGGTGATGGCACAGGTCGAGACGGTGATCGGCTTCCTGGGGCAGGCCGGCATCGCGGCGTTCGAGACCGAGCACGACCTCGTCGGCGGCAGCGCCATCGACGCCCACGGCGTGGCGCTCACCGACGCGGCCCTCGCCCGGGCGGATGCGGCCGATGCGGTGCTGCTCGGCGCCGTCGGCGGTCCGAAATGGGCCGACGTCGCCTACGAGATCCGCCCCGAATCGGGCCTTCTCCGCCTGCGCAAGGATCTGGGCTTGTTCGCGAATCTGCGTCCGGCGATCTGCTACCCGGCGCTCGCCGACGCCTCCGCTCTCAAGCGCGAGCTCGTCGAGGGCCTCGACATCATGATCGTACGCGAGCTCACCGGCGGCGTGTACTTCGGGGAGCCGAAGGAGATCACCACCCTGCCCGACGGGTCGAAGCGCGCCGTCGACACCCAGGTCTACACCACGGGCGAGATCGAGCGCATCGCCCACGTCGCCTTCGATCTGGCGCGCAAGCGTTCGGGCCGGGTCGCCTCGGCCGAGAAGCACAACGTGATGAAGTCCGGCGTCCTGTGGAAGGAGGTCGTCACCCGGGTCCATGCCGAGTACACGGACGTGGCCCTAGAGCACGTGCTCGCCGACAATTGCGCCATGCAGCTCGTGCGCCGCCCGAAGCAGTACGACGTGCTCGTGACCGACAACCTGTTCGGCGACGTGCTCTCCGACGTGGCCGCCATGCTCACCGGGTCCCTGGGCATGCTGCCCTCGGCGTCGCTGGGCGCCGTCGATGATAAGGGCTCGCGAAAAGCCCTCTACGAGCCCGTGCACGGCTCGGCACCGGACATCGCCGGGCGCGACATCGCCAACCCCCTCGCGATGATCGGGTCGCTGGCCATGGCACTGCGCTACTCGTTCGGCCTCGGCGAGGCGGCGGATCTCCTCGACGGCGCGATCACTGACGCCCTCGCCAGTGGCGCCCGCACCCGGGACATCGCCGCCGAGGGCGCACAGGCGCTCGGCACCGCCGGGATGGGCGATGCCGTCGTGGCCGCCCTCAAGGCGCGCATCGGCTGAGGAAAACTCGGCCGTCACGGCTTCGCCACGAGCGGAGCCGTGTTGTCGCCACATCTGTCAAGTTAATCTCTCCCCGTAGTTACCAGCCGCGGGGACGAAGAGAGCACATGCAGGGTCGCACGGTCGGATCGTCACGGACTGCCCTCGCCAACGGTCCCGTCAAGGGTCCCCTCCGCGGTCGTTCCGCCGCGATCGTTTCGTCCCCCACTTCCGACGCCCTGACCCTCGGCGGCCGCGTCGGCCGCGAACACGGCAGCCGGGCGGCGCTGACGCGCTCCGTCCTCCTGGTGACGCTTCTCGTCGGTGGGCTCAGCGTGGCCCTCCTCAACGGGGTCGGTCCGGCCGGGTCCGGCCTCGGTGGCGTGGTTCAGTCGGCTCAGGCCATGACCACCGTGGCGATGCCCCGCCCGCGCGTTCAGATCGCCCCGCCCGCCATTCTCGGGACTCCTGCGAGCGTCCTCTCCGCGTCGGCCGCCTTCGCGCCGATCCACGACCTCGATACCGAACTCGGCTCCAACGCCGTCGACCGGGTCTCGTACGACTTCCTCATCACCGAAAGCGCGGTGGGCGATCCCAACGACGTCCTCGAGTTCGGCCCGATGAAGATCCGCCGCCACCTCGTGCAGAAGATCGTCCGCGCGGCCCAGGCCGTGCAGACCGACCCGGTGCTGCTCATGGCGGTGGCCGATAAGGAATCGAGCTTCAAGACCGAGGTGCAGGCCCAGACCTCCTCGGCCACCGGCCTGTTCCAGTTCATCGAGCGGACCTGGCTCGGCGTGGTGCGTGATTTCGGACCCAAGCACGGGCTGACGCAGGACGCCGCCCTCGTGACGACGGGCGACAACGGCCGCCCCGCCGTCGCCGATCCGGCCGAGCGCACCCGCATTCTCGAACTGCGCCGCGACCCCTACCTCTCCGCCCTCATGGCCGGTGAGATGCTCAAGCGCGACGCCGCCCGCATCGCCCTGCGCATCGGCCGCGACCTGTCGCTGGGGGAGGTCTATCTCGCTCACTTCCTCGGACCGGACGACGCCGAGGAGTTCCTCGCCACCGTTGCCGACAAGCCCAAGGCCGCCGCCGCCCAGATGCTGCCGGGGCCCGCGCGCGCCAACAAGACGATCTTCTTCGCGGCTCAGCGCGGACGCCGCAAGGCGACGAGCCTGTCCGTGGCCCAGGTTCACGAGAAGTTCGAGGCGATGATGAGCGCGCGCGGCGCCCGCTACCGGGATGTCCGCTCCGTGGCCGGCGTCATGGCCTATGCGGACGCCTCTGCGGACTGATCCGCGACCGCATCGCGAAAGCACGATCGGATTTTCGGCAACCCAGCGTGCCCTCCCGGCTTTAATGTAGGTGTGTCCGACACTCGGCCCACCACGAGACCGTAACGCTGGAGGCTCCGCTTGGCCGATTTCGAGGCCGATACGAACGGCACGCCGCACCGTCGCGTGCCAGAGGGAGGTGTGTTCGGTCCCGCCGACACCCTGAGCCCGAGCCTGTCCCTCGACCGAATCGGTCAGGCCCTGGCCTCGTTCTACGACGATCTCATCGCCGAAGGGGTGCCCGAGCACTTGGCCGCCCTCGTGCGCCAGGTTCGCCAACCCGAGCCCGCCCCTGTCGTCCCTAACCCCATCGCCGGCAAGTCCACCTCCAAATCGGGCAAACTCGCCCTCGTGGTCGAGGATGACGCGACCACCCGGGCCCTGGCGGAGGCCTTGCTCGAGGAGACCGAGCTCGGTGTCGTGGGGTGCGACAGCGCCGAGGCGGCCATCGAGATCATGCGCACGCGTGGCGGCGACGTGTCCCTGGTGTTTGCCGACGTGCATCTGTCGGGCGTCATGGATGGGGTTCAGCTCGCGTCCGCCATCGCCCTGCTGTGGCCGATGACCCGGCTCGTCGTCACCTCGGGCCAGCGCACGCAGCGACCGGGCAGCCTCGCCCCTCAGGCTGTGTTCATCCCGAAGCCGTGGCGTCCGATGGACCTTCTTGGCGAGGCGGAGCGGGCCTGCGCCGAGCCGCAGCCGATCCTGCCCTGAGGGCAACCCCGCCTTTTGCATCGCACCATCTCGCTTGGGCGCACCTCTTGCATTAATCGAGGACGAGACCGCGCCGCCCGGGGCGGTGGAGCCGATTCGTGCCGATTCTGTCCGTCCGCCACATCACCACGTATCGCTATCGTCAGCCGGTGGCGTTCGGCGAGCACCGGATCATGTTCCGGCCGCGCGACAGTTACGATCAGCGGCTCCTCTCCGCCGCCCTGAAGATCACGCCCGAGCCGGTGTCGTTGCGCTGGCTGCACGACGTGTTCGGCAATTGCGTCGCCGTGGCGTCCTTCCAGGGGCGGGCCTCTACCCTGACCTTCGACTGCACCATCACCCTCGATCACACGCCCGAACTCGCGCCGATCTTCCCGCTCGCCCCGCACGCGGCCTTCTACCCGTTCGGCTACGGCGCCGATGACATCCCCGACCTCAGCCGCTCGATGGAGCGGCAGCATCCCGATCCGCGCAACGAGGTCGACGCCTGGGCCCGCGGCTTCGTCCCGCCCAACGGCCGGATCGCGACCCAGGATCTCCTCGCCGAGATGACCCGCAGCGTTCGGCGCAACTTCGCCTACCTCGCTCGCTCGGAGAAGGGCGTCCAGGACCCGGTCACCACCCTGCGCTTGAAGCGCGGGAGCTGTCGCGACTTCGCCGTGCTGATGATCGAGGCCGTGCGGGCGCTCGGCATGGCCGCACGGTTCGTCTCCGGCTACCTCTACAACCCGCGTGGCGACCGTGAACGCCATGTCGGCGGCGGCTCCACCCATGCCTGGGTGCAGGTCTACCTGCCGGGTGCCGGCTGGATCGAATTCGATCCGACCAACGGGATCGTGGGCAACCGCGACCTGATCCGCGTCGCCGTTGCCCGCGATCCGCGCCAAGCCGTGCCTCTGCACGGCTCCTTCTTCGGGTTTCCCGCGGACGACCTCGGCATGACCGTGAGCGTCGCCGTGGATGAAGTCGAGCCGGGTGCTGGCGATGCACGGGTTCCGGACCCTATGATCGCGCGTTGACGGTCCAATTACTGCATTGCCCGGATCTTCCCGCGGGACACGACATTTCAAATTCGAGAGATTGGGTAAGCGTCATGAAGATCAGGACTGGGTTCGACATCGCCTTCGAATCGGCTCAGCCGACCCCCATGATCCTGGCGCTGAGCGTCCATCCCTCTCGGATGCCCGACCTGCTCACGCCGCATATGATCACCTTCGATCCGCCGATCCCGTCGCAGGAATACCGTGACGGCTTCGACAACATCCTCACGCGCATCGTCACGCCGATGGGGCGGCTGACCATCTCGGCCGATTTCATCGTGCAGGATTCCGGGCAGCCCGACGTGTACGCCCCCTGGGCACAGCAGATCGAGGTCCAGAACCTCCCGTCGGACGTGCTCGTCTACCTCCTCGGCAGCCGCTACTGCGACACGGACAAGCTGTCCGAGACGGCCTGGTCCCTGTTCGGCGGCACGCCCATGGGCTGGGGCCGGGTTCAGGCCATCGTCGACTACGTCCACGAGCGAATCCGCTTCGACTACATGTGTGCGGACGCCACCCGCACGGCCTGGGACGGGTTCATGCAGCGCCAGGGCGTGTGCCGGGACTTCGCGCACCTCGCGGTCGCCTTCTGTCGCTGCATGAACATCCCGGCACGCTACTGCACCGGCTATCTCGGCGACATCGGGATTCCGCCCGTGCCCGATCCGATGGATTTCTCGGCTTGGTTCGAGGTCTATCTCGACGGAGGCTGGTACACCTTCGACGCCCGCCACAACACGCCGCGCATTGGCCGCATCGTCATGGCCCGGGGCCGGGATGCCACGGACGTGGCGATCACCACCAACTTCGGCTACGCGCACCTCGCCCGCTTCGACGTGCACACCGACGAGGTGTTCTGATCGCGCGCGATCGGCGGAGAAACGAAATCTTCAGGGCCTCGTGGAACCGGCACCCTACGCTTACGCTTGTATAGCAAAGGTTACGCTTCAGGTAAGGCATCAACGATGAAGACCTTGGCCTCCGCCCTCGCGGGCATTCTCAGCGTCTGTGTCATGTCCAGCAGCCCGGTGCTGGCGAACCCCTACGATCCCTTCGGCGGCGATGCCGGCGAAGACTATTACGCCGACCCCGCTTACGGGCAGACCGGCGCGAGCCCCTATGGATACCAGGGCACGGTCGGCCAGGGTGTCCAGGCCGCTCCCCAGGCGCAGGTGGCTCCGATCCCGCGTGAACTCGTCGCCTTCCGGGGCGACTACAAGCCCGGGACCGTCGTGGTCTCGACCTCCGAGCGCCGGCTGTACTTCGTCCTGCCGGGTGGCGAGGCGATCCGCTACGGCGTCGGCGTCGGTCGCCCGGGCTTCACGTGGTCTGGAACGAAGACCGTGACGGCCAAGAAGGAATGGCCGTCGTGGACTCCGCCAGCCGCCATGATTGCCCGCCGTCCCGATCTGCCGCGCTACATGGCCGGCGGAGTCGAGAACCCCCTCGGTGCACGGGCCATGTACATCGGCAACACCGAGTACCGCATCCATGGCTCCAACGAGCCGGACACCATCGGGCAGGCGGTCTCCTCGGGCTGTATCCGGATGACCAACGAGGACGTCACCGACCTCTACGAGCGTGTCCGGGTCGGTGCCAAGGTCGTCGTTCTGAACTGATCCTTTCGGGCGCCGACCGGAAACCGACGTAAATCGAAAGCGCCGCCCCTTCGTTCGAGGGGGCGGCGATTTCGTGTCCGTAGACGGGGAGCAGGAGATGGGGGCCAGGCCGGTCCGTTACGGGACCACCCGGCCGACGGCGGTCTGCGGCGCGCTGAACGAGGCGATGGGCATGTCGCAGAAGCAGCGCACACCGAGGGGGCGCGGCCCCGGCAAGGGACAGGAATAGGGCTTGAAGCCCGTGAGACCGGACTGCACGGCATCGCAATTCAGGCCCGTCGCGACCCGGCGCGGCGGCGGACGCCCGTAGGGATCGTCATAGGCGCGGCGCGGCGGCGGCCCACGGTCGTCATAGTAGCGGCGCGGCGGCGGACGGTCGTAACCGTCGTCGTAATATTGTGCGCTGGCGCCTTGGGACCCGAGCACGGCGGTCAGGGCCGCGACCATCACGCTGATTCGGTAGGCAGGTCGCATCGGGATACGCAGCTCCTCGATTGATCCGGTCCGCTCGTGGCGGGACGCCCGGCGGGGCGCAACCGTTAAGGCATCGCGGCGCGGAGGGGAATCGGGTTTTCAAGCATGGCGCCTAGGAATATGGCGACTACGAAAACGGCCCGCCCCGCTGGGATGCGGGACGAGCCGTCGGGCGTCGATCGGTGGCTTGACCGAACCGGGATCTCGGACGAGCCGGATCTCAGTTGTTGGTGGCGTTGCGCAGGGCCTGCTCGGTGTCGGCGCCGGCCTTACGCGCGGCTTCGGCACCCTGCTCCATGGCCTTGCGGGCCTGCTCGGCCGATTCCTGCATGACGCCCTTGGCCTTCTCTGCGCTCTGCTGCATCGCCGTCTGAGCGAGACCGCCGAACTCCTTGGCCTGCGCCTGGATCGCCGCGAACTGGCTGCGGACGAACTCCGCCTGATGCTGCATGGCCTCCTGGAGGTCGCGCGAGCGGACCAGCTTCTGGGCGAGGTCGAAGGCCGCCGTCACGTTCTGCTCGGCGAACTCGAAGCCGCGGGCGGACACGTCGTGCGCGCTGGTGCGGGCGGTCTCGGCCGAACCCTGGACCGTATCGGCTGTGCGACGGGCGGCGCTGATGAATGAATCGAACGCCTTGCGGGCCTGATCGACACTCTTCTCGGCGAAGTCGCGCATCTCGGCGGGGACTTCATAATTCGGGGTGCTGGTCATCATCCTCTCCTTCTTGGACTGCTTGTTGATTCGTTCGTTGTGCGCTGCACAATAACACACCGTCCGCCCTATGCCACCCTGTGCGGCTGCATTAAGATTGACAACAGGTAAACGTGTGGCGCCACCGATTGATGTCCACTCTCCGGCCCGGCTGGGGTTAAGAGAAAACATCCTCTCCATAAGCTCGCCACGTGAAACGGGTGCGAATGTTCGATAACGGGGTCGAAGGGCTTGTCCCGGACGATGCGGCGCTGGGAGCCCTGGTGCGGAGTCTCGGGGGCGAACCGCGCCTCGGGCCGCTCCTGAACGTGCCCGGCTGCGCCCTGCTGATCTTCGACGAGGCGGGTACCCGCCTCGTCCACGCATCCAGTGCGGCACGTCCTTTGGCGCATGCCATCGCGGACGCGAACGGGGTCGTCCTGCCGAGCCTTCGTCTCGCTGCGCAGATCCAGGCGACGCCCCGGCCCGCCCTGACCCGAATCCGGTTCGACCGGCGCGGCCTTGCCCCGCCGACGACCTGTCTCGTGGTTCTGGGGACGGTGTCCGACGGTCGCGTCGTGCGGGTTCTCGTCCTGACGGAGGCCGTTCCCCGACTGCGCCCCGTCGTGCCGGCTGCTCCGAGCGGGCATCCCGAGACGGTCCCGCCCGCCGCGTCCTCCCTCCCTGCGGCGGAGGCGGATGTGCCCGCGGATGTGCCAGCCGAGCCGAGCGCCGTTCCGCGCTTCACCTGGACGACCGATGCGGCCGGCACCCTCGTGCGTGTGGACGGTCCGGCCGGCGCACTCCTGCGCGGCGCGATCGTCGGGCGATCCTGGACCGCGTTGTCGCAAGGCGGCATCGCCCGGGATGCCGAAGGTCTGCTCGCCGTCCTCGCCGCCAACCGCACGTTCCGGGCGATCCCCTTGGGCATCCACCTCGCCGGCCCGAGCCGTGTCGTCGAACTCGACCTGTCCGGGGCGCCGCTGGCCCGCACCGGACAGCCGCCACGCGGGTTCGCGGGCTTCGGCATCGTGCGCGGCGTCGAGGCCGCTGCTGTATCCGAACCCGAAGCGGTCGTCCCGACCCCCCCCACCCCGGTACCACTCTCCGAGGCCGCACCACAGGAGGACCCGACGCAACGACTCGAGACCGCTCCGGACGAGCTGATCTCGGAACCCTCGCCGTCGGAAGCCGCATCCGGCACGCCGGCCCCGGACGTCGATCTATCCCCGACGACCCAGGAAACACCGGTGACCCAAGAAACACCGGTGACCCACGAGTCCCTGACGACTCACGAGCATGCGGCGTTCCGCGAGATCGCCCGCGCCCTGGGTGCGCGTTTCGCCGGCGACGATCTGGCGGAGGCTTCGCGCGACGAGGGACGTGCCAACCCGAGCGGCGCCGTGATGGTTTTTCCCGGACCGCCGCCCCGGGCGCCTGAGCCGGAGGAGCCGGCGCCGGACGCGGCCGTGGTCGCCACGCTCGAACGCCTGCCCACGGGCGTACTCGTCTATCGGGGCGACGACGTCCTGTTCGCCAACCGCACGCTCCTCGATCTCGCCGGGTTTCCCGATTTCCCGGCCCTCGTGGCGGCCGGCGGCATCGCTCACCTGTTCCGCGGCCTGCCCCCGCACGAACGCCCGACGAGCGACGCGCCCGCGATCCTGACGGCGCGCGACGGCGCCCATCGCGGCGTCGAACTCCAGCGCTCGGCCATCGATTGGTGCGGCCGCCCGGCCGAAATTCTTCTCGCGCGCGACGCTGTGAAGGACGAACCGGCCCGCGCACGAACGGCCGAGCGGATCGCGCAGGATTTCGCCGCGCGCCGTGCCCAGGACGCCCTCGGCATACTCGACGCCCTCGACGAGGGGGTCGTCACCCTGGACGACAGCGCCCGCATCCTCGCCCTCAACCGTGCGGCCGCCGCTCTGTTCGGTGCCGATCCCCGCGAGGTCGTGGGTGAGAGTTTTCTCAGTCTGTTCGCGCCTGAAAGCGCCGTCGACGTGCTGGCCGCCACGCATGGCGTTCCCGAACCGGGATCGTCCCCCGGCGAAGCGGCCTGCGAAGTGATCGCCCGCGGGCCGGACGGCCCCCTCCCCCTTCGGCTGACCATCCGCACGGTCCCGCGCGACGCCGAGACCCGGCTCTGCGCCATCCTTCGTCCGCAGCGCGGGCCGGATGTGCGGCTCACCCAGGATGCAGCGTCCTCCTCCTCGGAGGCCCTGCGTCTCGCCGAGACGGCGAACGTTCGGAAATCGGCGTTCCTGGCGCGCGTCAGCCACGCCATCCGGACGCCGATGAGCGGCATCCTCGGGTTCACGGATCTGATGCTCACCGAGCCCTTCGGTCCCCTGGGCAACGAGCGCTACCGCAACTACCTCGACGACATTCGCAAATCCGGTTCGGAGGTTTTGGGCCTCGTCGACGATCTCAACGACCTCGCCCGGATCGAGGCCGGGCATCTCGATCTCGACTTCACCGAGATTCCCCTGAACGATCTCGTCTCGCGCTGCGTCGCCCAGATGCAGCCGGAGGCCGCGCGCGAGCGCATCGTGGTGCGGACGAGTTTCTCCGCCGATCTCGCGCCGCTGCTCGCCGACGAACGCTCCCTGCGTCAGGCGGCCTTGACGGTCATCGCCAATGCGATCCGCTTCACCGAGGCCGGCGGTCAGGTCATCGTCTCCACCACCATGGCCGACCGGGGCGAGATCGCCCTCAGGGTCCGCGACACTGGCATCGGCCTCACGCCCGACGAGATCGAGACCCTGCTGGAGCCTTACCGCGCCGCGCCGGTGCAGGGCCCGCGCCCGGGTGGAGACACCGGCCTCGGCTTGCCGATCACCAAGGCCCTGGTGGAGGCCAACCGCGGCGAGTTCCGGATCACCAGCCGCAAGGAAGAGGGCACCCTGGTGGAGATGCTGTTCCCCGCAGCCCAGGCGAGCCGGCGCGCGGAAGGCTAGAACCTCGCGCAGGCTCGGTGCGTTGTCTGAAAAAGCTGGAGGTTCCCATGCTCAGGATCGTATGGAGCCGTGTGTTCCTGGTCGCAGGTCTGATGGCCTTGGCCGCCACCCCCGCCCCGGCGCAGGGGACGGACGCGGCGCCCCTGAAGAACCTCGAATCCGCCGGCGAATTTCGCAACATCACCTCCACCGGGGTGACCAAGCCGCCGGGCCGGGCCCTCGACGGCGCGGGCCCCCGGGAATCCGCCGAGCCGACCCGACGGGAGCGCACCCTCGACCGCAAGATCGGGTCGGGAATCTGCACCGGCTGCAACTGACTGCGCCACCGCCCGATCTTCGGGCAACCTGTCCAGAAGTCTCGCCGGTAAGGTGCTTGCAGCGACTATCCCCCTAAGCATAAGAAGGTTTTGGGAAGCCCCGGCTGCGCGGATCATCGCGATACGATCGGGCACCGCTCAGGGAAAACGTCATGGACGAGAAGGTGGTGGCAGTCCGCACCGAGTGGGTCGAAGGTGCCCATGTGGACGATGCGAAGTATCAGGCCATGTACAGGGCCTCCGTCGACGACCCTGCCGCATTCTGGGGCGAGCACGGCAAGCGGATCGACTGGTCCACACCGTTCACCAAGGTGAAGCAGACCAGCTTCGAGCCGGGCAATATCGACATCAAGTGGTTCGAGGACGGACGTACCAACGTCGCCTACAACTGCATTGATCGCCACCTCGAGACACGCGGCGATCAGGTCGCGATCATCTGGGAGGGCGACGACCCGACGGAATCCAAGCACATCACCTACCGGCAGCTTCACGCCGAAGTCTGCCGGATGGCGAACGTGCTACGCAATCGCGGCGTCTCGAAGGGTGACCGCGTCACCCTCTACCTGCCGATGATTCCCGAGGCCGCCTACGCCATGCTCGCCTGCGCGCGGCTCGGGGCGATCCATTCCATCGTGTTCGGCGGGTTCTCGCCGGATTCCCTCGCCGGCCGCATCGAGGGCTGCGCCTCCAAGCTCGTCATCACGGCCGACGAGGGCCTGCGCGGCGGCCGCAAGGTTCCGCTGAAGGCCAATGTCGATGCGGCCATCGCGCGTCTCGGCAAGGACGCCGTGGACCACGTGGTGGTGGTGCGCCGCACGGGCTCCGACGTCGCCATGGAGCCGGGCCGCGACGTCTATTACGACGAGGCCGCCGCTCAGGTCACCGACGAGTGCCCGGCCGAGGCCGTGGAGGCCGAGCACCCGCTCTTCATCCTCTACACCTCCGGCTCCACCGGCCAGCCCAAGGGCGTGGTCCACACCACCGGCGGCTACCTCGTCTACGCGTCGATGACGCACCAATACGTCTTCGATTATCGCGAGGGCGAGGTCTACTGGTGCACCGCCGATGTCGGCTGGGTGACGGGGCACAGCTACATCGTCTACGGGCCGCTCGCCAACGGCGCCACGACGCTGATGTTCGAGGGCATCCCGACCTATCCGTCGAACTCCCGCTTCTGGGACGTCGTCGACAAGCACAAGGTCAACATCTTCTACACCGCGCCCACCGCCATCCGCTCCCTCATGGGCGGCGGCGAAGCCCCGGTGAAGCGGACCTCGCGGTCGTCCCTGCGGGTCCTCGGCTCCGTCGGCGAACCGATCAACCCCGAGGCCTGGGAGTGGTACTTCAAGGTGGTGGGCGATTCCCGGTGCCCCATCGTCGACACCTGGTGGCAGACCGAGACCGGCGGCATCCTCATCACCCCCCTGCCGGGTGCCACCAAGCTCAAGCCCGGCTCGGCCACCCGGCCGTTCTTCGGCGTGCAGCCGATCATCGTCGATGCCGAAGGCAAGGTCCTCGACGGTCCGTGCGAGGGCAATCTGTGCATCGCGGATTCCTGGCCCGGCCAGATGCGCACGGTCTACGGCGACCACGAGCGCTTCGAGCAGACCTACTTCGCGACCTATCCCGGCACCTACTTCACGGGTGACGGCTGCCGGCGCGACGCCGACGGCTATTACTGGATCACGGGGCGTGTCGACGACGTGATCAACGTCTCGGGGCACCGGATGGGAACGGCGGAGGTGGAATCCTCCCTCGTGGCCCACGCCAAGGTCTCCGAGGCGGCGGTGGTCGGGTATCCCCATGCCATGAAGGGACAGGGCATCTACGCCTACGTCACCCTGATGGAGGGCGAGGAGGGCTCGGACGACCTGCGCAAGCAGCTCGTGGCCTGGGTCCGCAAGGATATCGGCCCGATCGCGTCTCCGGACCTGATCCAGTTCGCGCCCGGTCTGCCGAAGACCCGCTCGGGCAAGATCATGCGTCGCATCCTGCGCAAGATCGCGGAGGACGAGTTCTCGTCCCTCGGCGATACCTCGACCCTCGCCGAGCCGGCGGTCGTCGACGACCTCATCGAGAATCGCCAGAACCGGACTCACTGAGCGACACCGGTCCGATCATCCGCGCGGGCATTCCGATGCCCGCGCACCTGCGTTCGCACACACGCTTCGTCACAACGGGATGCTGGTCCGTCAAGAGACAGCGCCCGGGGAGGATCATGTCATGTCGGATCTCGAGACTGCGCGCGTCGCGCAGAATCCGCGTTTCCAAGAGCTCGTCCACGAGCGCACGCGGTTCGGCTGGACGCTCACCGCCATCATGCTGTTGATCTACTTCGGCTTCATCGGCCTCATCGCGTTCGACAAGGCGCTGCTGGCCGTGAAGATCGGCGGCGGCACCGCCTCCCTCGGCCTCGTCCTCGGCGTCACCGTGATCGTGCTCGCCTTCATCCTCACGGGCATCTACGTCCAGCGCGCCAACGGCCGCTACGATGACCTGACCGCCGCGCTGAAGCGGGATCTCGGCCGATGATCCGCCTCCGGCACCCCATCGTCCTCGGCACCACCCTCGCGGGCCTCGCCGCCAGCGTCGCCTACGCGGCCGGCCCGGACCTCGGCAACGTCACGAAATCGGCGACGAACTGGCCGGCCATCGGCATGTTCGCGTTCTTCGTGATCTTCACCCTCGGCATCACCTACAAGGCCGCCAAGGGCACCAAGTCGGCCGCCGACTTCTACGCCGCCGGCGGCGGCATCTCGGCCGGGACCAACTCGCTCGCCATCGCGGGCGACTACATGTCGGCCGCCTCGTTCCTCGGAATCTCCGGCCTCGTCTACACCTCGGGCTTCGACGGGCTGATCTACTCCACCGGCTTCCTCGTCGGCTGGCCGATCGTGCTGTTCCTCATCGCCGAGCGCCTGCGCAATCTCGGGAAGTTCACGTTCGCGGACGTGGCGAGCTTCCGCCTCGACCAGACCTCGATCCGCATCATCTCGGCCACCGGCACGCTGGTGGTGGTGGCGTTCTATCTGATCGCCCAGATGGTCGGCGCGGGGAAACTGATCCAGCTCCTGTTCGGCCTGCCCTATCTCTACGCCGTCATCATCGTCGGCGTGCTGATGATCGTCTACGTCGCCTTCGGCGGCATGAAGGCGACCACATGGGTGCAGGTGATCAAGGCCTGCCTGCTGCTGGGCGGGGCCACCTTCATGGCCGGCGCGGTGCTCTACCGCTACGGCTTCAACCCCGAGACCCTGTTCGCCGCCGCCGTCGCCACGCACCCGAAGGGTGACGCGATCATGGCGCCGGGCGGCCTCGTCAACAACCCGATCGAGGCGATCTCGCTCGGCGTCGGCCTGATGTTCGGCACCGCCGGCCTGCCGCATATCCTGATGCGCTTCTTCACGGTGTCGGACGCCCAGGCCGCCCGCAAGTCGGTGTTCTATGCGACCGGTCTGATCGGCTACTTCTATATCCTCACGTTCATCATCGGGTTCGGTGGCATCTCCCTGCTGATGTCCGATCCGGCCTACTTCAACCTCGATGCGGCCGGCGCCTTCGACAAGCTGAAGGGCATGATCGGCGGCACCAACATGGTGGCGGTGAACCTCGCCAACGCGGTGGGCGGTCCGTACTTCCTCGGCTTCATCTCGGCCGTGGCCTTCGCGACCATCCTGGCGGTGGTGGCGGGCCTGACCCTGGCGGGTGCCTCTGCGGTCAGCCACGACCTCTACGCCCAGGTGATCGCCCGCGGGCGCACCAACGAGGCGGCGGAAGTGCGTCTCTCGAAGATCGCCGCCGTCGTCATCGGCATCGTGGCGATCTACCTCGGGTACGTCTTCGAGAACCAGAACGTCGCCTTCATGGTGGGCCTCGCCTTCTCGGTGGCGGCGAGCTGCAACTTCCCGGTCCTGGCCATGTCCATCCTGTGGAAGGGCACGACGACCTGGGGGGCGCTCATCGGCGGTCTCGTCGGCCTCGTCGCAGCCGTCGGTATGGTGGTGCTATCGAAGGCCGTCTGGGTGACCACATTCGGCAATCCGGTCGCCATCTTTCCCTACGACAACCCGGCCCTGTTCTCGATGCCGCTCGCCTTCCTGACGATCTTCGTCGTCTCGAAGCTCGACAACACCCGTCGGGCCCAGGCCGAACGGGCGTCGTTCGAGGCACAGTTCATCCGTTCGGAGACCGGAATCGGTGCCGACGGAGCGCACGCACACTGAGGCTGCGAGGACGGAAAAGCTCGAGATCTGAAGGGGCGCGGCGCAATCCGCGCCCCTTTACGCATGGGTGGACGCTTTAATCCTCGCCCAGAACAAAAAATAATTGTCATTTCACGGAATTCGTTTCGAATTCGGTACTCTCCGTTGCTGCGGCGCTATTGGGCGAAATCGAGGCGTCGCTTAGCATTCGGCCCGACGCATTCAGGAACGTCGCTCGCGGACCTGGGGCCGGTTCATGCCACCCCGGGCCACGACAACTTGGATACGCACAAGGGTCCAACAGCTACGGGCGGACAACGTTCGGGCGATCGAAATACTGGAGAAACGTCGTTATGGTTGCGTCAAGCGCAATGCCCGTCAGCGATTCGGCCACGCGGCCGATGAGTGCTGGCGAGAAGAAGGTCATCCTGGCGTCCTCACTCGGCACCGTGTTCGAGTGGTATGATTTCTACCTCTATGGTTCGCTCGCAGCGATCATCGGGGCGCAGTTCTTCTCCGCCTACCCGGAAGCCACGCGCAACGTCTTCGCCCTGCTCGCCTTCGCCGCCGGCTTCCTCGTGCGTCCGTTCGGTGCCCTGGTGTTCGGCCGTCTCGGCGACATGGTCGGCCGCAAGTACACCTTCCTCATCACCATCCTGATCATGGGCATCTCGACCTTCGTCGTCGGCCTGCTGCCCTCCTACGCGACCATGAACGAGTACGGCGTCGGCTGGGTCGCCCCCGTCGCGCTGCTGGCTTTGCGGATGCTGCAGGGCCTGGCGCTCGGCGGCGAGTATGGCGGTGCGGCGGTCTACGTGGCCGAGCACGCCCCCCGCGGCCGGCGCGGCTTCTACACCGCCTTCATCCAGACCACGGCGACCCTGGGGCTGCTGCTGTCGCTGATGGTGATCCTGTTCACCCAGATCTACGTGAACGCCAACTACGCCCCCGTGGCCACCACCCTGGCCGACGGCACGGCCGGCACCATTACGCCGTTCGCCGCCTGGGGCTGGCGCATCCCGTTCCTGGTCTCCATCGTGCTGCTCGGCGTCTCCGTCTGGATCCGCCTGCAGATGCAGGAGAGCCCGGCCTTCAAGAAGATGAAGGAAGAAGGCACCGGCTCGAAGGCGCCGCTCTCCGAGGCGTTCGGCCAGTGGCGTAACGCCAAGTGGGCCCTCCTCGCCCTGCTCGGCCTCACCGCCGGCCAGGCCGTGGTCTGGTACACCGGTCAGTT
The DNA here is from genome assembly GCF_001424745.1 of Methylobacterium sp. Leaf469. Lineage (NCBI taxonomy): Bacteria > Pseudomonadati > Pseudomonadota > Alphaproteobacteria > Hyphomicrobiales > Methylobacteriaceae > Methylobacterium > Methylobacterium sp. Leaf469. Next base: position 218,779 of record NZ_LMRE01000023.1, on the reverse strand, counting down.
CTACGCGCTGTTCTTCCTGCAGACGATCCTGAAGGTCGACCAGTTCACCGCCAACGTGCTCATCGCCTGGTCGCTCATCCTCGGCACCGGCGGGTTCCTGTTCTTCGGTGCGCTCTCCGACAAGATCGGCCGCAAGCCGATCATCCTCGGCGGTTGCGTGATCGCGGCACTGACCTTCTTCCCGCTGTTCAAGGCGCTGACCGCTGCGGCCAATCCGGCCCTGCACGCGGCCCAGCAGAACACCCAGGTGGTGGTGAAGGCCGATCCGGCGGATTGCTCGTTCCAGTTCAATCCCGTCGGCACCGCCAAGTTCACCAACTCCTGCGACATCGCCAAGGCGCTGCTCGCCCGGTCCGCGGTGAACTACACCACAGAGCCGGTCGCCGCCGGCACCAAGGCCACCGTCACCGTCGCCGGCAAGGAGTTCGCCGCCGCCGATCCGGCCTTCGCCAAGGATGTCGGCGCCGCCCTCACCGCCTCCGGCTACCCGACCGCCAACAACCCCAGCATCGTGAAGATCGTCATCGACCCGAAGGACGGCCTGTCGAACTTCGCCAAGATGATCGACATTTTCTCGGCCCAGAAGCTGACCATCATCGGCATCCTGACGATCCTCGTCCTCTACGTGACGATGGTCTACGGCCCGATCGCGGCTGCCCTGGTCGAGCTGTTCCCGACGCGAATCCGCTACACCTCGATGTCGCTGCCCTACCACATCGGCAACGGCTGGTTCGGCGGCCTCCTGCCGGCCACTGCCTTCGCCATGGTGGCCCAGACCGGCGATATCTACTTCGGCCTCTGGTACCCGATCGTCATCGCCCTCGCGACCGCCGTCATCGGGGCCCTGTTCATCCCCGAGACCAAGGATCGCGATATCTTCACCTACGACGAGGCACCGGCCCGCTCGGCCTGAGCCTCATGGACCCCGAAGGGGGACGATATCCGGCACATTCGTCCGGACGTCGCCCGCCTTCGGGCAGCGGATGAGAAAAGGCCCCGTCGCAGGACGGGGCCTTTTTCGTCGGATGCGAGCGGGATCGGCCGGAGCCGGCGTTCTCACCCCTCCGCGTCGACCATCGCGGCGTGATCGGCCTGAGTCTGCCGCGCGTAGCGGATGGCGAACTCGGCGATGGCCTCGTCGAAGGCCGACCCCCGTCCGAGGTAGCCCGCGATGGTGGTCGCGTCGCCGGAGCGCGCATGCGCTCGCGCGAGGGTGGTTCCGCACAGCTTCGCGTAGGCCTTCGCCCCGCTCTCGGCGAGGATCTCGGCCACGGCCGAGAGCTTCTTGTTCTTCAGCTGCCGCACGTAATAGGAGCGGCCACTCGGCCCGGAATGGGACGTGCCGAGAAACGGGTCGCTCGCCGCCTGCATGATGCGCTGCCCGTCGATGACGCGCTGGCCCTCCGACGCAAGGAAGAACGGGCTCAGGGCCAGGGGAGCCAGAACCGAGGGCCGCGCTTCCTTGATCTGAAGGAACAGCGGCGCCCCATCGGCATCGGCGTAGATCCCGACGGCGCAGACCGTGCCCACGGAGCCGATCCCCACGACCTTGAAGGCCACGTCGCGCTGAACGTAGCGCAGCACCAGGAGGTTGCGGTCGGCGGTCAGGCTCTGCGGGTAGGTCAGCAGCGCCGCCGCCGCCTCGTCGACCGCCTCGGTCAAGCCGTTCGCACCGGCATGGAAGATCGTCGGCGCCTTGTCGGCGATGCGCCAGTGCGCCGGGTCGGAACGCTGTGTGGCCGGATCGAGGTCGGGCGCGTCCCCGTGGCTGAGGCCGTCGGAGGTCTCGGTGGCGGCCTTGGCCAGGAGACTGCGGCAGAGGTCGCCATCGCCGAGGCGTCCGATCTCGTGGCCGAGGTCGATCCGGCTGTGCCAGACGCTCAGCGGAGCCAGGTCGGAGAGCGCCCGCATATGCTCGCGGTAGGCCCGCACGCCGGCCCGGGCCGCGCGGCGCGCCTTGTCCTCGCCTTGCGACAGGGCCGCGACGGCGACGCTGGCGGCGAGGCGCTTCACGTCGATGGTGAAGTCGACATTCCACAGGGTCTCGTCGAAATCGTTGATGTCGAACAGGGTCTGCCCTTCGGGGCTGCGATACACTCCGAAATTGCCGATATGGCAGTCGCCGCAAGCCTGGACCGGGATGCCCGGCGCCGGCGCACCGACGAGGTCGGCGGCCATCACGGCGGCGGCCCCGCGCAGGAAGGCGAAGGGGTTCGCCCGCATGCGCTCGTGGCGCAGGGGAATGAGTTCGATGAGCCGGCCGGAATCGCCGGCGTTCAGGATCGCCAGGGGATCGCGACCCGGCGCCGGCTGCCATTCGGCGTGGGACTCGCGCGGCACCGAATCGCGCAGGCGCTTGCCGGCCGCGCGGCGCTCGCCACGGCGGGATGAGGTCTGGGTGTCGGTCATGGAGTTAGGCCTCGGTCGGGATGCGGCACGTTGCGCGGGCGGCGCGCCCTGCGAGATCAGTGCCGGAAGTGGCGGTGTCCGGTGAACACCATCGCGAGGCCGGCGGCGTCGGCGGCGGCGATCACCTCGGCGTCCCGCATGGAGCCGCCCGGCTGGATCACCGCCGTCGCACCGGCTTCGGCCGCGGCGAGGAGGCCGTCGGCGAACGGGAAGAACGCATCCGAGGCGACCACCGCACCCTTGGCGAGGCTCTCGGCTGCTCCGATGCGCGCCGCACCCTCGGCGGCCTTCCAGGCGGCGATGCGGGAGGAATCCACCCGCGACATCTGCCCGGCGCCGATGCCGACGGTGGCGCCGTCGCGGGCATACACGATGGCGTTCGACTTCACGTGCTTGGCGATGCGGTAGGCAAAGCGCAGGTCGGCGTATTCCCGCTCGGTGGGCGCGCGCTTCGTCACCACATCCAGCGGCATGTCGTCGATGACGGCGGCATCCCGGCCCTGCACGAGGAAGCCGCCGGACAACGTCTTCACCGTCTCGCCGGTCGCGCGCGGGTCGGGCAGGCCGCCGGCGAGGAGCAGCCGGAGGTTCTTCTTTCCCGCCACGATGGCGATGGCCTCGGGGCTCGCATCGGGCGCGATGATCACCTCGGTGAAGATCTCGACGATCCGCGCCGCGGCCTCGGCGTCCAGGGTCCGGTTCAGGGCGACGATGCCGCCGAAGGCCGAGGTCGGGTCGCAGGCGAGGGCCCGCTCGTAGGCCTCGACGAGGCTCGCACCCTCGGCGACCCCGCACGGATTGGCGTGCTTGATGATCGCCACCGCGGCGACGCGGGCGGGATCGAACTCGGCAACGCATTCGTAGGCCGCGTCGGTGTCGTTGAAGTTGTTGTAGGACAACTCTTTGCCCTGAAGCTGGCGCGCGCTGGCGATTCCGGCGCGGACGAGCCCCGGCGCCCGGTAGAAGGCGGCCTTCTGATGCGGGTTCTCGCCGTAGCGCAGGCTTTGCGCGAGGTTCCCCCCGATGGCGCGGAAGGCCGGAGCCGAGGTCCCGGCCGTGCTCTCGCCCTGCCCTGCCATCCAGTTGGCGATGGCCGCGTCGTAGGCGGCGGTGCGCGCGAAGGCCTTGCCCGCGAGCGCCCGGCGCGTGCCGCCGCAGAGGGAGCCCCCCTGGGCATCGAGCTCGGCGAGGATCGCGCCGTAATCGGCGACATCGACCACCACGGCCACGTCGGCGTGGTTCTTGGCCGCCGCGCGGATCATCGCCGGACCGCCGACATCGATGTTCTCCACGCAGTCGTCGTAGGATGCGTCACGCGCGATGGTGGCCTCGAACGGGTAGAGATTGACCACGAGGAGGTCGATCGCGGCGATGCCGTGAGCGGCGAGCGCGGCCTGATGCTCGGGATTGTCGCGCACCGCCAGGAGGCCGCCATGGACCGCCGGGTGCAGGGTCTTGACCCGTCCGTCCATCATCTCGGGGTAGCCGGTGAGATCGGCGACTTCCGCCACAGGCAGGCCCGCGGCCTGGAGTTCGCGGTGGGTGCCGCCGGTGGAGACGAGGGCGATGCCGCGTGCGTCGAGGGCCCGGGCGAACGCGACGAGCCCCGCCTTGTCCGAGACGGAAAGGAGCGCGCGGGTCACCCGCACCTGATCATGCGACATGGAAGGCTGTCCGGTCGAAAGCGATGGAACCGCCCGGCGCCTAACACGAAATCCCGGCAGGCGACCAGGGTGGTCCTCAGCCCGTCGTGGGTGTCGCCCTGGCGAAGCGCCAGCGCACACGGGTGTCCTCCGAAACCGTGAGGTAGAGGACGATCTGGTCCGTGCGTCGTGCGCCCGTCAGCCCGGCGAAGTAGACGCTCTCTTCCAGGGCCATCTGCGCGCCCTCGGCCTCGACCTGCCAGACCTCGCCGATGGGCGAGACGAGCTCGAGGCCGCCCTCCTCTCGGCCGCGGGCGGCGATGGCGGGGTGGAGGTGGAAGCGGATCGCGACCTCGTGGGCCCTCGCGCGTGCCGACCCCGACCGTACGAAGGCATCCTCGCCTTCCACAACCGACCCGTCGGCGGCCAGGCGCCAGCGCCGCTCGTGGACGAGGCCGAAATCCGGGACGTAGCCGTCGTGGCGGGCGGCGAGCACCCGCGTACCGTCGGGATCGAGGGTGCGCTCCGCCTTCACGGCCTTGGGGCCGCGCAGGACCACGGGCCCGATGCGGCTGGCGAGCCACGTCACCGCCCAGCGCTCGTACCAGGCCCCGCCCCCGGTGAGGAACCGGCACGAAGAGGAATCGGCGATGGTCGCCGTGGAATGGGCGGCGGTGCTGCGGGCGAGGCGCCGGAGTTCCGGCCCGCTCGCCGGCAGGCCGCAATTGATGACGATGCGCTGGGGGCCGCTCGAGAGTTCGAACGAGAGGCAGCCCGCTCCGGCGTTGATCGAGTCGACCAGCGGCGGCGGCGCACCGACATCGGCGACCAGGAGCACGCGGCCGGCCTCCAGGCGCTCGTAGCCCGAATTCGGCGCGTGCATGAGGGGCTGGGCCATGGCACCGTCATAGACCAGCAGGGTGGCCAGATGGTCGGCGGCGGTGGCGCCCATGCCGTTGAAGTGGCTCAGCGAGGCGTCGGCGTGGCGCAGGAGCCGCAAGAGGGGCAGCATCCGGTCGACGGCGTGAAGCAGCGCCTCCGGCGGGTCGATGCCGCGCCCGAGGAAACTCTGGCGCAGGGGCAGGAGGTCGAGGAGCAGCTCCATGGCGAAGCGCGGATCGCGGCTGCGGTGGCCGCCATCCGGCATGATCTGACGTTCGAGTTCGCGCACGAGGATGCGCGTGGCTCGCCTCAGGATCGGCTGAATGCCCTCGCAGCACAGCCCGGCGTAGCAGAGCGCGACGGCGGCGAGCAGCCGGGTCTGGGGCGAGATCCCGCGCCGTAGGTCGCGCTCGAGATCGCGCGCAGTCCGGCCGATGGTCTTGAGGAAGGCCTGATAGAAGGCGTGGTCGGCCCCCTCCAGCACCAGGGGGGACTGGCACAGGAAGGCGATGAGCCGGCGGGCCGCCACGGGCGTCGGTTTGGCGAGCCCCGCCTCGCCGCGCCCGGCCATGAAGTCGGCCACGAACGCACGGGCGTTGGCGCGGGCCAGGGCCGTGTCGGCGGCGCGCAGGTGGCGCAGCCAGCCGAAACCGTAGAGGGCGTCGGCCCATTCGGGGGATGGCGGCGCGTAATCGAACGGCGAACGCCCGCTGACGGAAAGGGACCGCCCGGCGAAGACGAACAACCCCGCGTAGATGTCGTCCGCGAAAGTGGCATCGCTGGTGCGCAAGTCATGGGGCGCGATGACGAGGCCGGTGACCCGGGCACCCGCAAGAATATCGGGTCGTCCGGTGGCGCCCACATAGATATTGCGTGCAACCTGAGCGACCTCGCGGCCGATCAGCCGATAGAACCGCCAGCGATCAGCCCCCCAACGCACGCCGTCTCCCTTCCCGAAGGGCCGGCATATGTCCGGATTCCCTCGCCCTCAACCTAGGCCGTGCGTCTTAAGGGTTGGTTAACCTCATAAGACGGGGCGGTCGAGGGGGCGTGATCGCGATCGCGGGAAAGACGCCGTCGCGGGCGTTTCAGCGAGGGCTGCGCTGGCCGGGGCGATAGGCCTGGGCTGGAAGGTCCGACGATACGGCCTCACCGCCCGTCGGCCGCCCGACCGGATTGGGCGCGGGCGTCGGAACCCCGCGGGCCGGCGCCTCGGGCTGCTGGATCACATCGGTGATGTACCGGCCGCCGGGCGCGGGACCCGGTACGGCACCCGGCACCGGACGGGTGACGGGTGCCGCGACAGCCTCGTTCGAGGGCGCCGGGGCGATGAATCGGCGACCGGCCGCTTCCGGTACGGCGCCGGCCTTGGGCGCGGGCTCGGGTCTCGTCCGTGCCTCGACCGGCCGCGGCGGCGTGGCGCGCTCCCTCCGCGCCGTGTCTGCGCCCGCAACCGGGCGGGGGCGGCGCCGGATGCGGGTGGGCTCGGTGCCGGCAGGCGCGATCCCCACATCCGCCCGGGGACGCGCCACGAGGTCCAGTCTCATGCTCTCCACGGCTGCGATGAGGTCCGGCAGGCTGGCCTGCTCGGTCCGGCACAGGCGGATGCGGAGCGACAGCGCCCCGATGGGATCGGGTCGGCTCAGGGCGCCGAACAGGCGCGGTCGGCCGGAGGCCTGCATCATGGCGGGGGTCAGGTCGATCCACTGCCAGGCGTAGAGACAGTCGGCACCCACGGCCATGCCGACGGGGCCGTAGGCGTTCCGGCGCGGAACCGGAAGCACGCGCAGGATCTGACCGGGAAACAGGGCGGCGATCTCGGCGTCGATCCCGGCGCGGTTCGGCCGCGCGAGGTTCGCCGGAAAAGCCAGGACGAGGTCGGCGGTCTGAGTGCGCAGGGCGAGATTCGCCGCATTGGTGCCGGCGCCACCGCCGAACTGGATGCGCTGATCGAAGCCGTCGCGCACGAGGGTGTCGTTCGTGGCGACCACCCGCCCGGCGCCCGGCAGGCGCAGTACGGGCGCCGCCTGCGCCGCCGGGCCGATGGCGAGCAGGGCCAAGGCCGCGGTGGCGGCGAACCGGGCAGCAGGAAATCGGCGCACGTGGTGGATCAAGGCAGGCCCCGTCGAGTGTCCGCGCCGGTTGCGTCGAGCGCCGAGGCGCGGCCGGGCGCCGAGAAACGATCGTCCTCGGAAACCGAGCGACCCGGCACCGCCGTCCGCTCCGCCTCCTGCTGCCGCCACAAGGTACCGGCGGCCGGAAGCGGCATGCCGCTCGGCTTGTCGCTCCCGTTGTAGCCGGGCAGCAGGGCGAAGCCGTAGCGCTCGTAGGGCATGGCGCCCGCGCCGGGAACCCGGCGTGCCACGAGGGGTGGCGCCGGCATGACCGGTTCCGGCGCATAGGTGCCGGGCGGGTTCTCGGTCACGAGGCGCTGCGCCGACGGCGCCGGAAAGCGCAGCGGGTTGTCGAGGGCGACGGCGAGGGGGAATTCCTTGCGCTGGATCGCGGGCGGCAGGCCGGCGGCGCCCGGGGCGGACGTTCCGGGCTTCGGCACCCGGCCATAGCTCGGCTCGGCAGCCGGCGGTGCGGCGGCGGCCTGCCGCGCAGCGGGCTGAGGCGTCGCCTGGCACGGCAGCGGCGGTCCGCCCACATCCTCGCGGAACAGGAGGTCCACCACCTTCGGGAACAGGCCGTCGTAGCGGTTGATCACCTCGAGATACTCGCGCTGGCGCTTGAGCCGTTGCAGGGTCAGGGCGTAGCCGAGCACCGTGGTCTCGCCCGGGAGCCAGGCGACGCCCCGCTGGAACCACTCCAGGGCCGCCTCGAACTGGCAGGAATTGTAGGCGTACCAGCCGAGGGCCTGGGCGCCCTCGCCCGAGCCGGACGCCGCGACCACTTTCGCGTAGCGCTCGATGCGGGCCGGCTCGACGAAGGGTGGGTTGGCCTGCGTCAGGCGGCGCTCCAGCAGATCGATGTAGAGGATTTCGTTGCCGACGAAACGGTCCCGCCACGCATAAGCTACCTCCTCGGCGTCCCGCACCCGATTGAGGGCCCGCAGGGTGTGGGCGAGGCCGTGCGCCACCATGGCGTCGCCGCCATGCGCGATGGCGAGCTTGAACCAGTCGAGGGCGTCGCGATACTGGCGCCGCTTGTAGCCGTACCACCCGAGCAGGCTGGTCTGGCCTGGATCGTTCGACGCCTTGGCGTAGGCCTGGAATGCCGCGAGGTCCGGAACCTTGGGTTCCTGGGCCGGGTCGTCGTGCAGAAACGCGGCGATCTGCGCACGGGTGATGTCGAGGCGGATCGGATCGAACTCGGCTTTCCCGTCGCCCTTCCGGTCGGCCTCGCCGCGGCCGAGGGCGATGAGTTCCTCGGCCTGAGCCATCTTCAGGTAGGCCATGGCCTTCTGGATCGTGGCCCGGCGCGCGCCCGCATCGGCGTTGCCCTGAAGCACCGAGCGATAGAGCGTCTGCGCCTCCTCGGTGCTGCCCATGGCGGCGAGGCTGTCCGCGATGGTCCAGATGCTCTCGACGTCGGACGGGTCGAGGGCGGCCTGGTCGGCCCGATACAGCGCGACCACATCCTCGGCGCGCTTTGCCCCCTGTGCGGTACCCAAGGCGGTGATCCGGCTTCGGAATTCGGCCCGCAGGAGCTTGCGCGTCAGTTCTTCGGAGGGTTGCCAGGCGGTGTCGGACGCCCGGCGGTTGGCGATCGCCTCCCGCAGGTCGTCGAAGCGGCCGGCGGTGAAGAGGTCCCAGAGCGGGGCTTCCTCCGGCGGGCTCGGCTTCAGGGTGTCGAGGTCCTCCGGCTCGGTCCAGCCCGGATACAGCCGCTTCAGACGGCCGATCTCGGCCTTCATCCGGGCCGTCTGCTTCTGGGCCGCGTAGTAGCGCAGGGCGCTCTCGTCCACCATGCCGGGGGTCGCGGCCGTGGTGGGAGCCGCCAGGATGGCGGGCGCACGCGCACCATCGCCATAGACGACCTGCCGACCGGGCGTCGGCGTCTGGGCGAATGCGGCCCCGGCGACACCGCTGGCGAGGAGGAGCCCGAGGCCAACGCGCACGGCTTCGCTGCCGAAGGAACGGCTCAGCGCTTCAGGCATGACGCGTACCTCATCCGAACCGCGACCATGCTGAGGAGCTGCACCGTCGTCGGATAGTAGTTCTCGGTGTCGCGCACCGTCTCGAAATCGGCCGGAACGGCCCGGCCATCGGCGGCGCAGGCCACGAGGCTGGCCAGCGCGGCGTAGCCTTTCTCCGTGAGCCATTCGACGGCGCGCCCGTCGCGGGTGTCGACGATGGGCAGGCGATCGACGTCCGTGCTGTTCCACAGGGTGGCGAACGGCGCGTAATCCTCCGGGCGTCCCACCCCCGCCCAGGCGAGATAGAGCGGCACGCGGATCGCGTTGTAGGAGAACAGCGCCGGAAAGCCGTCGGCCGGGCGGGGCTCCGCCTTCATGGAGATCCACTCCGTGGGAAGGCGTGACGGTCCGAACCGGGCTTGGCGCAGGATGTCGATTCCGCTCCGGATCAGGCCCTGCCAATCGTATTCCGGCGCAACGAGACCGAGGCGCTGGAACGCTGGAAACACCCAGTAGGACAGGTTCACCAGCGGGCCGTCCGGTCGGTCGGCCGCCGAGAACCCCGCCACCGCCGGAAGCAGGAGAGTGCCGTGCGGGTCCTTGAACAGCATCGCCTTGCGGCCGACCTCGACGGCGATGCGGCGCGCGGCCGTGCGGTAGGCGCCTTCGCCCCAGGCTTCCGCCGCCTCGGTGAGGGCCCAGGCGACGAGGAGGTCGCCATCCGTGGCGTCGTTCAGGTCGGACACGGCCGGGCGCTGGTCCGGCGCCCAGCGCCAGGCCAGGAGCGCGTCGGAGCGAACCATCAGGTTGGCGCGGGTCCAGCCCCAGATCCGCTCGAAGGTGGCGCGGTCGTCGGCGGCCACCGCCAGGAGCATGCCGTAACCTTGGCCTTCGCTGTGGCTGATGGACCCGTTCGCCGTATCGACGACACGCCCCGCCGCGGTGACGAACCGGGCGCGGTAGGTGCGCCATCCGGGCGAATCCCCGAGGGCGCCCGCCAGAACCGGGACCGTGGTCGCTGGGCCGCTCCCATCGCCCGGGGCGGACGGCAGGGCGGTGGATGGCGGCACGGCGGTTCCCGTGGGAGCGGGGCGGGACATCTCGCGCGTCGGCTCGTCGGCCGGCTCGGCTTTCTGGGCCTGCGCCGGTTTCGGTGTGGTCTGCGCGGGCGCGATGGACGGGGCGAGGCCGAGGGCGGCCGCCATGACGAGCCCGCGGACGCGGTGGACGAGCGGCTTCATCGGTTGCTCCGGCCGACATCGCGCACCAGGGCCGCCGTCGCCAGGCCGAGGCAGAGCGCCACCAGCAGCATGAGGACCACGTAGATCGCGGGATTGAGGGACAGCCACGCGGCGGCCAGCAGCCAAAGGTTCGACAGGCTGCGCGGCTGGGTCTCGATCACGCTCACGCTCTCCGGCTGGTCGATGGTGAAGGTGCCTTCCGCCGCGTCGAGGAAGGCGGCACGTCCGAAGAGGTTCGTCCAAACCCGCGGATCGACGAGGCAGGACGCCGAAGCCTTGAGGAGCCACGCATTCGGAGCGGTCACTAGGACGACGCTGGAATCGAACGAGGCACCGGCGCCCTGGGCGACGATCAGGGAGGCCCGGGCATCGAAGGTCTCGACGGACTTGCCCGGCGCCATCCCGACCCCGTCCACCAGGGCGTGCCACACCTGCTGGGCGCGATCCGAGATGGCATTGCCGGCGTCCGCCAGGGTGTCGAGGGAGGACGGGCCGGCGCGCAGGCGCTGGTCCCACTTGGCGACGAGGTCCCCCGACGAGGAGCCGCCGTCGCCGTCGGCGCCCGAGAGCTGGACGAGGGGCGAGGCGGTCTGCATCGGGGCCGGGACCGGTGTGGCGGGCGGTCCGGCGCGGCGCTCGCGGACCCGTTCGGCGGCTCCGTCCGCGAGGCGAAGCGGCATCACGGCGGATGGCAAGGCACAGCGCATGGGAACGTTGCGCCGGAGCCGGTCGAGGGTGAGGATCCCTTCGGCGCCGGCGGGTCCCGGTGCCGCGACGGTCTCGGCCCGACCCTCCCAGCCCTGCCGGATATGGTCGGGGTCGAGGCCCACGGACGCGACGGTGGCAGGATTGAGTGCACGGGCGGGGGCGACCACGAGGGCGGGGCCGCGCCCGCCCTCGTGGTCGGAGGTCACCTCGAAGTCGATGATCCGCTTGGCCGCGATGGCGAGGCGGGCGGCGATCACCGCGGCGGCGGCGGCCGAATCCCGGTCCGGCGTCGGCAGGACGAGCCGGGGCTGGCCTCCGGCGGCGATGAACGGGATCGCCCCGCCCTTCACGGCGGCGAGATCCGGATTGCGGGCGGCGCGCGCGAGGCGCGGAATCACGATGCGCGTCTTCTGGAGGAGCAGGAAGCGCGCCTGGGTCGAGCCCGGCTGCAGGGTGTCGCAGGTCCGGTCGGCGTCCGTCGGCACCTGGGCGGAGATGTCGATCCGGTTCAGGCCGGGCCGCCACAGGCCGAGGGGGAGCGGAACCGCACTGTCCTCGAACAGCTCCCCATTGGCATAGGCCAGCGGGACGCTCGCGGCGTTCCGGCCGTTGACGTCGACGATGATCCGCGCCTCCGGCGACAGGCGCGCGGCGGAGGCCCCGGCCAGATGGAGCATCACCTTCCCGTAATCCGCCGGAACGAAATCGGCGGGCAGCCGGAGTTCGAACCGCGTGCGCAGCAGGCGGCCGTTGAATTCCTGCGAGGCGATGCCGACGGCATCGAGGCTCAGGGTCTCGCCACCCGTGACCTCGTAGCCACGGGTGAGGTCGGCGAGATCCTCGCCCCCGGCCCCCTCCGGTGCCCGCGCCCGCGCCAGGGTCTGGATCGCCTCGGCCACGTCGCCGTCGCCCGCACCCGTGACCACGAGGGTGGGGGCACGGTCGCTCCGGTCGGGAAGCAGCGCGAGCTTGGGTCCCGTGATCGCGCCGAGGTCGGCCACGCCGTCGACGCCGCGCAACTCTTCGGCCGTGCCGACCACGAGGTTGAGGCCGGCACGGCCCGCCATCGGACCGCCGAACTCCACGGCCGGCCGCGCGAGGCGCCCGACCAGGGCGATCGCCTGAACCGCCCCGATCATGCGTCGCAGGCGTTTCAGGCTCGGTTTCTCGGTGAGCAGGACACGCACCGGCAGGGCGCCGCTCTCGTCCGGTTCGAGCGCCGCGAGGTTGCGCAGGTCGAGGTCCTGGCCGGCGGGCTGAACCACCAGCCCCGTTCGGGACGGATCGATCTGGGTCCACAATTCGTAGGTGGCATCGACGGAGCAATCGACACGGTGGCGTTGGATCACGCTGAGCCGCACGGCATTGTAGCCCGGCTTCAAGCGACCGTCCGGTATCGCGAATTCGACCACTTTGACCGCGCCCGGCGCCTGAACCCGGGTCCAACCGATCTTCTCGTCGTTGACCGTGACGGTCAGCTCGGAGGATTCCGGGGCCACCGAGATCGCCGACAGGTAGGAGACGCGCATCCGGGCCGGGCCGCGGGCCTGACCGGGGGTGAGGAACACCGGATATTGCAGGCTGTCGGCCTCGCCCGAGAGGCGCATGCCGCGCGTCCCGGAGGGCAGTCGTCGCGCCGACGCGATGGTCGATCCGGCCTCGGTGACCCGGCCCGCCGTGGGACCGCCCGGGGGCGAATTGCCGAGCTTGGGGCCGCCCGTCGGGGCGGTGGCCGGGCGCTGCGTCTCGGGAGCCTGGGGCCCGCCGAACCGGTCGGAGGGTCTGCCGCCGAGGAACGTCTGTGCGTTCGCCGCGCCTGCGAGCAGGACCGTGCAGAGGCCCGTGGCCCGCACGATGCGGACCAGACGGCGGAGCCGTGGGACAGGCCGTCGCGAGAGCGTGCGCATCAGGATGCCACCGACTTGCGGCGATCGGCACGACCGCCCGAAAGCCGGCGCTCGTTCTCGAACTCAAGCATCAGGCGGACCCAGTCGCCGGCCCCTGCCTCGTGTGCGTTCGCCGTAGCCGCCGCGGGGGTCGGCCGGATCGGCGCCGGGCCCGGGGCGGTGGGACCCGAGCCCGCTGGACCCGGACCGGCCGACCCTGGGGCCGTGCCGAACTGGTCGAAATTCGAGTCGGGCGGACGTAGACCCAGGCGCGGGCTCTCGCTCGGACGAGTCTGGGTCGCCGCCGGGGCCTCGGCCGCGGGTGCCGGCACCGGCTTCGGCAGGAAGGCGTAGCGCAGGGCGCGCACGGGCTCGACCAAGCCCCACCACACGAACTGCAGCGTTCCGGTGAACAGGTCCTTGTGGCGCCGGCGGCGCAGCTGAAACCGGCGCATGGCGTCGGCTTCGCCGTACATCAGGCCCGACAGGGCGACGTAATCCTGTGTCGAGAGCGCACCGAAGCCGAGGCGGCAGATCGCCTCGTCACGCGTGCGCTCGACGCCGAGCAAGGTCACCGAGAGCGGGCCGGCCCTGCGGGCGCCCGGCACCGGCACCACCGACAGGCTGCCGGGCAGCGGCTTCAGCCCCATGCCGGGGGCGAGGAAGGCGGCATTCAGCCGAACCGTGCAGGCCTCGGCCGAGACGCGCTCCACCGTCACGTCGGTGACGCGGCCGCCCAGTGTCAGCGCGCCCTGGCGGTCGACGACGAGGGAGGGCGTCCGCTCCGTCACCTTGCGCTCGGCGCAGACGCCCAAAGCCGCGCCGGCCGTGATCAGGTTGAAGAAGGTCCACAGGCCCACGACCAACATCAGGTTGGTGACGCCGGGCTCGAACAGGTAGCGATAGGCGGCGACGCCGCAGCCCGCGAGCAACAGCAGATAGACGGCGACGAACGGACCGGCCAGGGCCGAGAGGTGGTCGTGGTCGAGGGTGGCACCTTTGTTGGTGACGTTGAAGGTCGGTTTCCGCGGAGAGGCTATGACGGAGACGATGGCTTTGGCCAGGAACAGGCCCTGGATGTACTCGTATAGTTCCGAGACGAACGGCCAGCGGAACTTGCCGTAGACGTAGTTCTGCAGCATCAGGTTGATGACGATGTAGGTCGCCGTGTAGGCGATCGATTCATCGACGCTTGCGACGAAGATCTTCAGGTCAAAGAAGATGTGCAGCAGCGGCGCGAACATGAAGATCAGCCGCGGCACGGGGAAGAACCAGAACGTCATGCTCGACAGGTAGGCGACCTTCTGGATCGGCTCGAGACCCTTCTGGAACAGTGGATTCTTGAGCATCAGGATCTGGAACATCCCCTGGCACCAGCGCGAGCGCTGGCCGATGAAGTCCGTGAGCGTGTCGGGCTGCAAGCCGGCGATGAGGGGCTTGTCGACGTAGACGCTGGTCCAGCCGCGCGAATGCAGCTCGAACGCCGTCTCGCAATCCTCCGTGATGGTGATGCCGGAGAAGCCGCCGGCCTCGTCGAGGGCGGTACGCCGCAAGAGGGCCGCCGACCCGCAGAAGAACGAGCCGTTCCACTTGTCGAGGCCGCGCTGCGTCACCGAATAGAACATCTCGTTCTCGGACGGCATCCGGTCGAAGGTGCGCAGGTTCCGCTCGACAGGGTCGGGGTTCAGGAACGCGTGCGGGGTCTGGACCAGGAAGAGCCGTGGGTCCTGCGCGAAGTGACCGACCGTCTCGGTGAGGAACGAGCGGAACGGCACGTGGTCCGCATCGAACACCACGACGACGTCGCCACGTGCGTGCGCGAGGCCGTTGTTGAGGTTGCCCGCCTTGGCGTGCTCGTTGCGCTCGCGGGTGAGGTAATGGCAACCGAGATCGCCGCACAGCCGCTGGAGGTCGACCCTGCGCTGGCGCGCCGCCGCGGCCTTGGCGGGGTCGGCATCCGCACATTTCTGGTCCGTGCCGCCGTCGTCGAGCAGCCAGACGATGAGCTTGTCCGCCGGGTAGTCCATCTGCCGCGCGGCCGCGAGGGTCATCGCCAGGATGCTCTCGTCCTCGTTGTAGGTCGGCACGAACACGTCGACCTCGGGAAGGTCCGCCGCCGCCGCCAAGGGAGGTGGGGGACGCCTGAGGGGATCGGCGTTGATGATGAGGCTGACGAACAGAATGAAGACGCAGTAGAGTTCACCGAGAATTAGCACCAGGCCGAAGCCGAAGCCGACAGGGTCGCCCGGGGATGGCAGGGTGTTCGTCACCCGCCACAGGACGTAGCGGAGCACCACCATGGAGCCGAGGGCGAGGAACACGAAGCGCGCACGCGGGCCGTCGAAGA
The DNA here is from genome assembly GCF_001424745.1 of Methylobacterium sp. Leaf469. Lineage (NCBI taxonomy): Bacteria > Pseudomonadati > Pseudomonadota > Alphaproteobacteria > Hyphomicrobiales > Methylobacteriaceae > Methylobacterium > Methylobacterium sp. Leaf469. The sequence goes on along the minus strand of NZ_LMRE01000023.1, from coordinate 203,582 downwards.
ACACCCACAACACCAGCATCGCCAGCATCGCGGCGAGACTCATCACCAGCTGGTTCTGAGCACCGACCGGCTGGCCGAGCAGGACGAGACCGGCAACGGTCGCGACGATCCACGCTAGCCATCGGACCCCGATCCTCACACGCCGCGCTCCTTCTTCGCCCACCGGACCTCGGTATGGCTCCGGGTTCTTTCCAAAGAGGCATGAAAGCCGGTTAATCAGGGCTTGTTTGCGTCGATGGACAAGCGCCGACAGTCGTCCTCGGGGCAGCCAGAAGGATCTGGAGCGGTCGCGTACGACCCGGACGGATCGGACACCGTCAAATCCGCGAAGGTGTCGATTTGCCAGAACGATGAATGCACGACGGCGATGCGAGGAGAGGATAGGTCCAGGATACGGAATCTATGACGTCGCGAGGGAATTCCCGGGCCCGACGATTGTTTTTCCCCCTGGTTGCAGCGGAAACGTCTCGCAAGGGCGCAACGGCGATCTGACAATCGGCCTCGGATGAAGAAATGTCTTGTGCGCTGCACAGTAAGGCGGTGACGGCGCCGGCGCCGGGCGATCGATGGAGGTCGAGCCGTCCGGGCATTCGGTGCCTGTGGTAGAATGTCGCTGCACGGTGCGAGGGTACCCGGACCCGAGCGCGTGTCACGCGAGCGATGCCGCCGCGGGGACCGATTCGGGTGGCGAACGCGTCCGACAAGATCGCAGACGTGTCGTCAGATCCACGCGATACTCGAGCGGTCCGGATCCGATTCGGCGGACATGACGCCCGGCCGTGCGCCGAGATCCCCTCAGAACTGCATGCGTGCTTCGAGACTCGAATAGTAGCCGCTGCCCTGGATGCGATCCTGGACAAAGCCCGCCGCCACCGACATCGCCACGGGCCCGAACCGGACGCCGGTCAGGTGCGCGCCGATACGGTACTGCCGGAAGAAATCGTCGCCGAGGAACAGGGCCTCCGGGCCGAGATAGACGCCGTCGGCGACCATGTAGCCGGCCCGGACACGGGAGTAATAGGCGTTGAACTTGGTCGAGTACGAGCCGTAGGCCGAGACCATGGTCCGGTCCGTAGGGGTGGCGTAGAAATTGGCCGCGACCTTGAGGCCGACTCCGGTGCCGACGACGGGGTTGCCCGGATCGGCGATGGAAAGCTGGTTGCTGCGGACGTTGAAGCCGAGATAGCCGGCCAGTGCCGCATCGGCCCAGATCCACTCGTAGCCGAGCAGGCCCGCGCCCTCCTGCTGGTAACCGGTGACGCGCTGGGCGACGCCCTGTCCTGGATAGGAGTAGGTCCCCGCAGTGCCGTCGATGCGCACGCGCGGCCCGCTCTGGGTCAGGGTTCCGGCAGCCGCGATGGTCCCCGTCACCGAGCCGAAGGCGGAGCTGTTCGAGGTGACGCTGGTGGACCCGTCCACGGCGACGCGCCAGCTGTCGTCGATGCCTTGCGCCTCGGCGCCGGTGTACCACTCGGTGCTGGTGGTGCGGGGATTGGGAAGATCGGCGGCGAACACGGTCGCCGGAAAAGCGACGAGGGTGCCGAGAACGGCGGACGCCTTCAGGCCATGCATGGATCGAAGCTCGCTTTGTGCCTGCGAAAACCTGGGCTCAGATTCCTGAGAACCGCACGGTCCGATTCATGATCGATGAAGGTTAATATCCGTCTGCCGCTCAAAGTCTTCCAGAGCGCGGCCTGTGTCGTCCTGAGACATCGATGAGCATTCATGGACGGATGGCCGGTCGTACCATCGACGAACCCGACAGCTGCGCACGGCGAATGCCACAAGGCAGTGCGACCGGCGAGGCGCATGCGGTACGGGCAAAACCGGACCGGCGTTCTGGCGGGTGAACGACATGGCCGCCTGGACCGGCCGTCGAGGCATCCCTGTCCCCCGGGCCGGTATCCCGGGGTGGCCGATCCCGTTTCAGGCGGCGTGGGCCAGGGGGGCCGCGGCGATGGCCGAGAGGATGGCGGCGAGGTCCTCCTCGCGGAACGGCTTGTCGAGCTGGAGGAACCGGCGGGCGGTGGCCGGCAGGTGGCCATGCGGTCCGGCAATGATGACGCGCACCCCCGGATGACGCTCGACCACCGTCGCGGCGAGTTGCAGGCCGGACATCACCGGCATGGCGTAATCGGTGATCATCGCGTCGAAGGCACCGTCCCGCATGAGCGCTTCGAGGGCATGTGCACCGGAGGCCGCCTGGACGACAGCATGGCCGAGATCGGTCAGCACCTCGGCGAGGCACGCTCGGACGAGACTGTCGCTCTCGACGAGGAGCACGCGTAGCAGGCGCGTCGCGCCAGCCCGCTCTGGGGCGGCCTCCGCGCGACGAGCCTCGGCCGGAAGCCAGAGGTCGGCGAGGAAGGGCTCGGCCCCCGACCCGTCCGATTGGATCGCGAAGCGGCCGCCGATTCCCGCGACCAGTTCCGCCACCGCCTCCAGCGGCGCGACCCCGGCCGGGGGCGATGGGCGTTGCCGTGCCGGGCGGCCGCTGGCCACGACGAGGCGGACATAGCGGCCCGCCAGGAGGCCGGGGAGGATCTCGGACTCGGTCTCGTGCGCGCTGCCCGCGACGGCGAACCCGTCGAAGCCGCAATCGCGGAAGTGGAAGGCGAGGTTGAGGAGTACGACCTCGATGACGGGTTCGCTGCAGCGCACGGTGGGCAGGTCGGCCGCCAAGCGGTTCATGACCGGCATCTCACCGAGCACCTGCGCCTGTAGGAACGGCAGGAACGACGCCACCGTCGCTGCGATGTCGGCCTCCGCGAGGCTTCCCTTGTCCGAACGGACCAGCCCGGCCATCCGGCGTGTCAGGGCGGCCCCGCGCGCGGCGCCGGCCAGGGCCCCATCCACCAGCCGCGCTTCGGCCGTGCCGAGGGTATGCCGCCGCTTCAGGATGCCGAGATTGGCCGTCACCACGGTGAGGGCGTTGTTGACGTCGTGGACGATGCCGTCGGTGACCCGTCGGAGGGGCGCGTCGCGCCGCCGCTCGTTGACGGCGGCCGTCGGCTCGTGGCTGTCGTCCATTTCGCGGCTGAGGGCGAGGAGCCGGACACCGCCCTCCTCCCGGGCTTCGCCGCGCCGGAAGCGCACGAGGAGGCGGCGCTCTCCGCCCTCCGGGCCCGCATGGGAGGTGCGCAGCACCACGTCGTGCGGACCGTCCTCGGCCATGGCGGCCTCCATGGTCAGCCGCATCAGGGCGCGATCGGCCGGAAGAATGCCGTCGATCAGTTCGTCCAGCGCAATCGAGCGGTCGCCGGCGAGTCCGGTCTCGTGGCTGGGGTCCGTCCAGATCACCTGCCGGGTCGAGGGATCGACCTCCCACAGGGTCCAGCCCGACATGGCCTCGAAGGTGCGCAGGCGTGCGCGGATCCGGCCGAGCCCCGTGCGGGCATCCCGCGTCCCGCGATCGTCGCGCGGTGCGAGGGAGTCGCGTGCCCGCTCGAGGTCGTCGATCTCGGTGATCCGTGCCGCCTCGTCGGGTGCCGAAACGGTGTCGAGGGGGCGGGCCAGACGCCGCAGGCGCCGGGCGGGATACATCGCGACGGCGTAGCCCAGTCCCGTGCCGCCGAAGATCATGGTGAGGACGAGGAGTGCGAATGTCCGGTCCGGGAGCCGGACACTCGCGGGCGCCGGCGCCATCACCGAGGTGACCGCCCAGCCGGTGCTCGCCAATCCCTGAGCGCCACTGGTCTGCGTCGTGGCTTCGACGGCGCCGTCGGGCAGCGGACGCGGAGGGGCGACACCCGAGAGCGGGATTCCGTCCGCACCCGTCACGCTGAGGGCGAGTCTGGATGTGGACACGGCGAGGCCGTCGCGCACGCGGGCTTCCAGTTCGCCGAACCAAGCCGGTCCGACGCGCAGCACGAGATGATCGCCGCCCAGTGCGACGCTGAGATGAACGGCGCCGCGCTCCGTCGCCACGGCGATGTCGGCCCCGCGGGCTCGGCGGAACCAAGCCTGACCCACCGGCGCGCTGCCACCGCCGCTGGAGACCCGCACGGCACCGTCGGCACCCACCAGCATCGCGTCGGCGTAGGTTGGATGGAGGCCGAGCCATTCGCGAAGGGTGTCGCCGCGCCGCTCGTCGTCCGCCGCCGACTCGCCCACCTTCAGGAGCATGGCTGCCGAACGGGCATCGGTCTCGACGGATTTCAATCCGAGGTCGATCGCTCCCGCGAGGTTGCGTGCCGCGAGGCGCGCGGTCTCCCGCATCTCGAGGGATTCCCGGCCGGTGGGCAGAATCAGCCACGCGCCGACGCAGGCGAGGCCTGCCACGAGTCCGACCTGGACGCCGTTCACGACCTTCAGCGAGATCCGCAATCTCTCGAGCATGAGTATCCGGTTCCACCGCAATCGGGCGCGAAGCGTCACCGACGCGCCTATGTCTACCGGAGGCTGGAAGGGGCTAAGGACGCGTTAACAAGGCGCGCGGCGAAAGCAGAAGACACTCCGGCGCCCGATGATTCGGCCGGAATGGGGAGCATCGGTTGCCCGCTTCCCCCGGACGCCCGAAACGGCCTTCAGCCGGATCATCCAGCACGAGGCCGTCATGTGGCTGACCCACAACCCGGACCCGTTGCGGCCATCGTTCGGGACTTCAGATGAAGAAACGCTCGCTGTTTTGCCGCTCGCTCCAATGATTGTTCGGTTTCCGGTAAGTGTAGAATGCCGCCACTTCGAACCCGGAATCCGTTTCGTTTTTCATGAAATGAACGAATATCTTGTCACGATACTCGGCTTTGATCTCAGGCCGAGGAAGTGACTGATCGAAGTATGCCTGTATGATGACGTAGGTGCCGGTCATCTCGAAAAGTCCATAGGGAACATAGGCGGCGGTCGCGTCTTCTTTTTTCTTATGTTCCAGGACGTTCGCTATCATCCGATCAAGAACCAGATCGATGTACGGGGAGTTCTTTCGTGCAGCCAGAACCCCGTTCATGAGGTCGAAATCCGTAACCTTCGTCATGCTCCAGCCTTTGCCGAACAGGATCAGGTCGTGAGAATTCAGCTTATCGAGCGTCTCCATCAATTGTGCAGGAGACGTCGGCCCGACATGCGCGTCGATATAGAAGCCACCGTATTCACGGAGGAGGAAAAAGCGGGCGATATCCGATTTGGCGGAGGGCAGACGAATAGCTTTGAAGATCGGCACAAATGCCTGCGGCATCAATGGTACGACATCGTCATCGGAAAAGACCGTGAACTTCGGGTAGATGGCACGCCAAGCCGGCGCTGCCGGAGGCTCCTTCAGATCCTGACTCACCCAATACATGAAAACCATACTGTTTTCGGCATGAGAATTGAGCAGCGGGTTGTCTCTAACGTATTGATGTCGTGCTACAGGTGCGGGGGAATGGGATTCCTTCTCCCATCCTTTCCGACCTTCTGCCAATCCATGACCGAGAAAGTGCACCAGCGGATTCAGACCGCTCGCTTTGACATCGGGATTCGCCGCGAGATACCCGTCGCCACTGAAGCCGCGGCTTGGATCTCGCCCCTCTTTCCATCCATGCGTCAGATAGTGCTGCAGCGGGGTGCCCGAGAATTGTTGGACATCGGCATAGGCAGCGAGGTAAAACTTCTCGTCGAATCCCGGCATTCGGCTCGCCGGAAAGTCGGAATCGAGTTTTCGTGTGAAGTTTCGTAGTCTCATCGGCAATCTCGTAGCGCAGAGCGCAGCGCGTTGGAACCACCCACCAATCCGGAAGCGGGAAGCCGCGTGCCGGTCCCGGTCGCTGACGCCTTGCCTGAGGCCCAGTGGTTCTTTTGACCGTCGTGAATTTCGGGCCGATCCGCTCTCTGCCGAATAAGGCTTAAAGCCGGACGCGCCTCAACTCGGTGCCGCTGTCGTCGCAGATGACGAGATGCCAACCGATGTAAAGTGTTCGGGTCACGCCTATGAATCTCAGTTCATCGATGGCCGACACAGCCTGAGCGATTGCGTGATCGAGATCGTCTGTTTCGACGCCGATCTCATCTCGGAATACTGTTCGATCATCTTCCAGGTCAAAGCGGTAGCGCGTCGGCACGTTGGTGTCTCTGGATTGAGGTATTACATCACTCTTCCTCACCTTAGCGCATTATGGGGAAGAACGCATTGTTTGACCGATGCGGAAGCTTGATGTTTTTCGATCTTGTATCCTTATTGGTTCCCTCCTGCGTAAGGTCGATGACGGCGGACGAACCCGAGCTCTACGGTTGGGCGTTGCTGTTGGCATCGCCCGTTTCGAAGGTTGGAGGGCACATTTTCGTGTGCTTCTGATATATGTGAATGCCGAGGGCGCCACCTGGTCGCATCTTCCAATGACTATAGAAATCCGTTGGGGCTCGGGGTCTGTTTTATCGGGCTGGACCAATGTTCAAGTCGCCATCGTCGTAGTATAAGTATCTTTTGACCGAGTTGTTATTTTATTAATTACATAAATAATAGTCCGGTATGATCTGTCTGGGCGTAGCACTGTGTTTTTTAAATATACGCTTAAAAACAATTCGGCAATAAGAAAAATTTGGTCATCAATATTCGAATATTCAACTTGCGCGATGATTTGTCTCTCCGGAATGTTATTAATTTCTGAAACGGTTTCATGAGTCGGATTAGCGAGAGATCAAAATCGTGACAGGCGCCATTGTGCAAGGCGGTTGTCTTGTCGATTTCAAGGTTGAGCGCCTGTAATATTTGCACCGATATTTTCGAGAACGTCGCCGCGCAATCGTGGTGGCGCAAAAGAGCGCAACGCCTTGAGCGAGGGAGAAACGATGTCCGATCCGCAGGATGGTAAGGAACTGGACGCTGCGACCCGTGAGCGGCTCGGTCGACTCACGCTCGCTCTCGCGGAGGACATCTTCGATTCGGGGGACGCCCACCTTGCCACGCTGATGCGTGTGTTGATGAAGGAGGTCGGCCGGGTGATCACGCGGAACCTCGACGACTCTCAGAACGAGTACTGGACCCAGTAGCGCTATTCGGCGAGCCCGATCGGGCGGCTTCGGAAAAGCCCGCCGCAGCCGGAGCTGGGCGGGTGGAGGTAGCGTCTCACGAAGCGTCCCCTGTGGGGAGAAAGCGCTTTGGCAGAGAACGCCACAGCTGCGAATCACACGGGTTATTTCTCGCTGCGTTTCGGATGCGGATCCCGTCTCAACGGTCTCGTGTCTCGGTCGTCCGAGAATCCTGTGTCTTGTTCCCATCGGCTGCGGGTGATGCGCCTGCAACGCCCGTATTCCCAAAACCGCCACCCATCTCACCGGCCTTCATTTGCTCACCCTTATGCATCTCACCGGCCGTGCCCGCCGGTGAAGTCCTCGACGGGACCGTCGTCTCGGGTTCCTGTGCATTCGATATCCCCCCGCTGACAATCAGAAAAGCCGAGGCAAAAAATAGGTTATAATCTTCGGCATTTTGTTCTCCATGTGCGGTAGTATTAAAATTCGTTCGAAAAATTATTGTTCCAATAGATATTAGTGGATCAATCAATTATAAAATCTTATTATTAGGGAATACGGATCTGGTCTGGCGTCGATCCATTTCAGCGAGTGGCAACCCATGGTGGCCGGGTCTCTCCCATGTCCGCCTTACTGTTTGAGCAATTCGTGTCTCCCCCTCCCTCGGCTTTTCGCTCGAACCGAGTCACAAAAAGCCCGCCGCGGATCGCTCCGGGCGGGTGAGGAGAAGAGAACGCGTGGCGCGTGCTACTCGGCTGCCTTCTGCGGGTCGATCGTTCCGGATTCCGTTCCGGTATCGTCGGTCGCGGCCTCGTCGAAGGCCTGCATCCACGCAACGTAATCCGCAGTGCCTTCGGTGTAGGGGCAGGCCTCTCGGCTCCTGCCGTTGAGGCGGGCGTTCCGACCCTTGATGAAGGGACTGTCACTCGCGGTGGCGCCGTAGCTCATGTCATCATCTCCCTGGCGATCTGGAGTTCGCCGGGGGAAACGCGAAATCCACCGAAGAGGATCATTGGAACTCAGCGCGTGCGACGAAAAACCCGCCCGGCTTCGCGCCGGGCGGGTGAAGTCGGGTCGACGAAAGAACCCCTTGGGAGGGGTATTCGTTCGTCGCAGCGGTTGTGTCGGATGCCAAGGCCCTACCCATTCACGAGTTCGCCAGCGTTTGCGTTCGAAGAGCACAAGACATCGTCGCGAACTCGATCCTGGTCGTCGGCCGCGATGCGGCTGACGGCCGTCCGTTTGTGCCGTGAATCGTTCCACGTGTAGGTCTTAGCAAGAACGACGCTCCCGATTACGACAATCGGCTCCGCCAGGCACGGCCGAGGCGCTGCGGTGAAGGCGCACCGAAACGTGAAGGTAGCCGCTCGGGGCGGCTCTATTTATACCAGTACTAAAGTACTAGATGACGTGGTGGGCTCCAAGGCCTCACGTGGGACGCAGCCATGATCGACGACCACGCTCCGACCGGCATCCGCCGCCAACTTCTCGTGTGGCTCGCCTATATCCGTATCGGGTTCTGGGTGCTGAAGGGGGCAGCACACGGGAGCCTCTCTTTCGCGAAGCGGCGTTCCTGAACTCCCCGCGGCTGGGATCTCGCCACGCGAGCGGGCGCAGGCCCACCGTCCCGTGGGCGCTCGTTCAGGAGCCGCACTGCTTCGCGCCGTAACCGACGCCAAGCCACCCCAAACGCTGCGTTCGGCGACCGGACTCTCGCCCTCTCGGCGGCAGAGGATGAATCTGGGCCGATCTCGCGCTCGGTCCATCGGTGGGAACGATCCACCGGTGCGGCGTCTGCGATGTGGGTTGCGGCGCAGGGTCGCCTGGGGTCGAAAGCCAGGAACGAGGCTCCTGCCGTCGGGTTGAAAACATACACCGGCAGCCCTCCCGGCAGGGCCGACCCAGCCAAGCAACAGGAGTCACCATGTCGAACAAGCATTTGAAGACCGAGACCCCAACGGACGCAGATCTCAAAGGAAATCCGGGTATCGGGCAATCCAAAGGGATGACCGGCCACGATTTCGAAGACATCGCGGCGGATTCTACCGTTGAGGGCGACATAGAGAACGAGACCAGGCCGGATGGCGGTATCGATCCGAACCATCGCGGGCGTGGCAACCCCTGAGCGACGAGTTGCGGCGGTCGCCGACCGAGGCGCCGCCGTGAGCGAATCCCGAATTCCGTGGTCAGGCTGCGAGCGAGTCGTTCTAGACCCAGCCACCATCGGCCGATGACCGCGCATCGTCTGTTCGATCTCGCAGGAGTGACAGTCATGAACGCGCAGAGCCGGTCCACCGCGACACCGCTCAAGACAACTCTGGACGTCGTCAACGCCGATCCTACACCTGTCGGTCGCCAAAGTTCTACGATTGAACCACAGCACCGCGCCGGAGACACCGTCGATAAGGTCGATCAGGTCAGCAGCATCACCCTGCTGGGTCTGGCCATCGTCGGCGCGGGGGTGACGCTCGTGTTTCATTGGCTTCTGGGCTGATCTCTCGCAGACGCACGATCGTCTCCGCGGAAGCGGCAAGGCGATCGAGTCGCACCCGTTCGTCTGATCGTGTGGGTCCTCGGGACGTTACTCAGGACCTTCCGTCAGCTGCCAAAGGGATCGATGACCCTCCACCCCGACACCCATGCAACCCGACTCGCGAACCAACCGCGCGGCACCGATGACGGGTGCGGCCGTCCGCTTCGGCCATCCTACGAGTCGGAGAACCATCCCGGCGACAAGGGCGTTCGAATCGTCAGTCTCGCTCTTCTCGGGATGACCGTCGTCGGAGCGATCGCGATGATCGGCTTCAATTGGACGACCGGCTGACGGCCATCCGGTCCACGACGGTAAAGACGTCCAGCGACAGCCGCGGCACCGATGATCGGCTAATAAGATGGAATGTCGTCGCGTTCCCAGCCGGGGCCGATCGAAAAAGCCCCGTGAAGCGTCGTTCGAGTGCCCCATAAGGAACGTCGTGCCGCGCCACGCATTCACTGAACAATCCGTGCAACCCTGGCATACCAACGGGATCATCCGAATGCGGAACCACATCACGACCGACCATTTCGACTTCTCCGATGTGTCGATCGACGTCCGCCATACGCCGAGCGTCACGAATGGCAAGCGTCCCCTGGAGCTCGTCCGCGACGATCGCCGCGGCGAGGTCCGGGGATGGGACGACCTGCCGGCCAAGATCGTTCCTCCGACGTCCGACTTCGAGGGCTTCGGTTCGTTCTCGGGCTAGACCGTCAGAATCTTCGCGGTCGGGACGCTCAGTCTGGGCCGCGTTCGACGCGTGTTCGCGAAAGGACAGCGGAGAGAATTGGTTCGGTCTCGTGCCGCAATGCCGCTGGCGTGGATACAGGCCATGGCTTAAGCGATCGCGTTGAGGTGCACAGGGGAAAACCAGTGATGCGTGGGACGAAGCAAGTGTTGGGTGGCCTCATGCTGGCAGTCACCCTGGGAAGTACGCTATCAACTGCTGCGTCGGCCGACTGCTTGCGGTCCGTCCACAATCGCTCGCCCTACACCCTGGTCGTGACACTGAATGACGGGCTTTCGATGACCGTGCGTCCAAGGTCGACCGGCGCGGTTCGGCTGTCCGGTCCAGGGAGCGTCGAGGTCGCGGCCTATTGTTCCGGCGCCGATGCAAGTGTCCCGATTCTCCGTCGGTCGTTCGATTATCAGGCCGTCCAGGACCGCTGCTTCTACGCCGTCGGGCACCCGTTCTTCGAGCGTGAGTTGGGTAACGGTTTCCTTCCGCGTGCGTCCGACACACCGTTTGCGCTGAACAATCCACGGCAGGGCGATCTCGTGTTGTTCGCGCGCGGATCAGAATGCTTGCCCACACGGTAGCCGCTGGTGCTTCGACCGTCCCAAACCGGAATGGAGGGCGGTCCGTTTCCCCTTCATGGTCAAGGAGATCACCATGTGGACCCTTCTCTGGGGCGACACCACCAATCAGGTGAGTGGACAATGGAATCACGAGGAGCACGAGGGTTCGGAGAAGGCCCTCGCGGCTGCGAAGACGAAGATCGGCATGGGTTTGATTGCTCATTCCATTCACTCGCCCTCGGGGATCGCTTGGATGAGTGCCGATGAATTGAAGGGCTTGGCCGATAAGGCGGATGCGAAGGCGACGGGCTGAGCCGGTCCGTCTTCGCAGTCGTGCCGCGAAAGACGTCCTCAATGACAATGATGCGTCCGGCATCGAACAGCCACGCACAGCGCGCCGCCATGATCCCGAGCGGGCCGGCCCTGAACGCGAGGATCGTATCCCCCTGCTGGATCCCGGCCATTTCCGTGGACCGATAGCCCGTCGGAACGATGTCGGCGAGCAGGATTGCTGCCGGTGACCCGGACCACGGCATCCTGCACGTGTTCGCAGACTGGAACGGGCTTGTGATCGGCTTGAACTCGGCCGGGGCTGGGATCGTTCACCGCCGACATGCCGTCGCTCCTCATGCCGGATGGTGCGAAACCGGCCCAGACGGGGCGGCTTCTCCGATACACCGCCGAGCCGGAGCGCAGCGAGCTCGCCCCGGCGCACCTTTGTCCTTTGACGTAAATCCACATGCTGCCGTTCACGACACCCAGCCGGCTCCGTCGTGGCGGTGCGGACTCTGGCTCGGTGCCTCGTGTCACGACGGCCCGGTGTTCAACTGGACAGCCGAGGTCGTGTCCTTCCACCATCGGCGAGGTGAGAGAGGCCGAGGGAGCCGGTGATGGACGAGGCGAGGTTTCGGGCCCTGGAGGCGCGCATCGCGGCGTTGGAAAGCGCGCTGGAAAGCACACGGAACGACATCCAATGGGCGACGGCCTTGATCTTCGTCGTCCCGATCGGCCTCATGATCGTGCTTCGTGTGTGGTCCTGACGCCACCCTCCGACCGGCCGGGGCAATTGGAGCCCCGGGGGCGACGGCAATCGCGTTGCAACAGCAGAGCAAGCCGTGGAAACAGCAGCGCTTCGGCCGCACGCAGATTGCGGCCCGGTACGTCGTGGTGGCTGGGGAATTTGGTGAGCGCGTTGGGGTTCGAACCCAAGACCTACAGATTAAAAGTCCGTTGCTCTACCAGCTGAGCTACGCGCTCGCGTCCGTGGCGGGGGCATTAAGGCCCGGGTCCGTCGGGAGGCGACGCCCGCAATAGGGGCTCGACGGGTGGGGGTCAACCGCGCCAAACCGCCTTCCTGTGGGCGTGGCGGTTGGGATGTGATGAGCGCAGTGGCGGAACGGGAGTGGCGGGCAGGAGCCTGGCAGGGGTTCGCCCGGGTGTTCGGCCTGTCGGTCGCCGGCTTCGGGCTGGCGGCGTTCGGGTTCGTCGCCGTGCTCGACCCCTATGGCCTGCGGGTCGGGCCCGGGCGGGCGCCGGCGCCTTTGATGGATGGCAACCAGCGCTTCATGTACCCCCAGGTCGCCCGCAGCGGCCTCTACGACGCGGCGGTCTTCGGTTCCTCCACGTCACGGCTCCTCGATCCGGATCGGCTCGGACCCGTGCTCGGCGGCCGCTTCGCCAACTTCGCCATGAACGCCGCGACGCCGTTCGAGCAGATGTCCATCGCCCGGGTCTTCCTGCGGTACGCCGCGCCGAAAGTCGTGGTGTTCGGCCTCGACGCCAATTGGTGCGCGGCCGATGCCGACACGAAGCGCCTCACGTTCCGGCCGTTCCCCGCCTGGCTCTACGCGGAGGGGACACCCTGGGGCGGCCTGCGGCAGTTCAACGGGCAGGGCCTCGCCGCGGCCTGGCGCGTGGCGCTGGCCCGCTGGGCCGGTGTGCCGGCGCGGCTGCGGGCGGACGGCTATGCCGTCTTCACGCCGCCCGAGGCGGACTACGACGCCCGCCGCGCCGCGGCCCATATCCATGGCGGCGGCGCGGCGATGCCCGAGGCGTCCCCGGTCGATCCGCCGGTCGATGCTGTGGCGGCGCCGATGCCGGCGCTGGGCTGGCTCGACGATCTCCTCGGTGCGATGCCGCCGGACACGCGCAAGGTGCTCGCCTTCATGCCGGTGCACGTGGCGGCGCAGGGTCTGCCCGGCACGGCCAAGGGCGCGCGGGAGGCGGCCTGCAAGGCGCGGGTCGCCGCGATCGGCGCCCGGCGCGGCGCCCGCGTGGTGGACTTCCGAATCCCCTCCCCGGTGACGACCGAGGACACGAATTACTGGGACGCCCTTCATTATAGGCTGCCCATCGCCGAACGCATCGTCACCGCCCTGGGGGCTGCCGTCGCGACGGGCACCGACGATCCGGACGGCTTCTACAGGGTGTTGCCCCGCCCCTGAGGGGCGTTCAGGCGGCGCGCTCGGCCTCCGCCTTCGCCCAGGCCTCCCGGGTCCCATCGCAGAAATCGGCGAGGCGGCCTTGCGCGATGGCGCCGCGCATCCCGGCCATGAGGTCCTGATAGTACGACAGGTTGTTCCAGGTGAGCAGCATCATCCCCAGGATCTCGTCCGTGCGCACGAGGTGATGGAGATAGGCGCGGCTGTAGTCCCGCGCCGCCGGGCAGGACGACGTTTCGTCGAGGGGCCGGGTGTCCTCGCCGTGGCGGGCGTTGCGCAGGTTGATCCGGCCGTGGCGGGTATAGGCGAGGCCGTGCCGCCCGGCTCGGGTCGGCATCACGCAGTCGAACATGTCGATGCCGCGGGAGACCGAACGCATGAGGTCGTCGGGCGTGCCGACCCCCATGAGGTAGCGCGGCTTGCCGGCGGGAAGATGCGGCTCCACCGTCTCGATCATCGCCAGCATCACCGCCTGGGGCTCGCCCACCGCGAGGCCGCCGATGGCGTAGCCCTTGAGGTCGAGATCCACGAGGGCGCGCGCGCTCTCCACCCGCAGATCGGGACTGTCGCCACCCTGCACGATGCCGAACATCGCCTTGCCGGGCTGCTCGCCGAACTGCACGCGGCAGCGCTCCGCCCAGCGCAGGGACAGGTGCATCGCCTTTTCGATGGTGGCCCGGTCGGCGGGCAGCCGAACGCATTCGTCGAGCTGCATCTGGATGTCGGAGCCCAGCAGCCCCTGGATCTCGATGGACCGTTCCGGGCTCATGTGGTGCGTCGAACCGTCGACATGCGAGCGGAAGGTGACGCCCTGCTCGTCGAGCTTGCGCAGGGCCGAGAGCGACATCACCTGGAAGCCGCCGGAATCCGTGAGGATCGGGTGTGACCAGTTCATGAACCGGTGCAGGCCGCCGAGCCGCGCCATGCGCTCGGGGCCGGGCCGCAGCATCAGGTGGTAGGTGTTGCCGAGCACCACGTCGGCGCCCAAATCCCGCACCTGACCCGGATACATCGCCTTGACGGTGGCGGCCGTGCCGACGGGCATGAAGGCGGGCGTCCGAATGGTGCCGCGCGGCATGCTGATCGCGCCGGTGCGCGCGGGTCCGTCGGTGGCATCCACCCGGAAGGTGAACGCGCTCGGAAGGGGGGACGTGGCTGGTTCGGACATCGGCCCTTTTAGCACCGGATCGACCGGGTGGGCAGGCGGGACGGTGCGCCGGCCTCCCCTACCGCCCCGCCGGAAACAGCAGGCTCGAATCCCCGTAGGAGTAGAACCGGTATCCGTGCTCGATCGCGTGCGCGTAGGCGGCCCGCATGGTCTCCAGGCCCGAGAAGGCCGAGACCAGCATGAACAGGGTCGAGCGCGGCAGGTGGAAGTTGGTCATGAGGGCGTCGACGGCGCGGATCGGCGTCCCGGGCGTGATGAAGATCTCCGTCGGACCCGAGAACGGGTGCAGCCGCCCCTGCGCGTCGGCGGCACTCTCGAGGAGGCGAAGGGCGGTGGTGCCCACCGCCACGATGCGCCCGCCCGCCGCTCGGGTCCGGTTGAGGGCATCGGCCGTCTCCGCCGTGAGGATGCCGATCTCCGCATGCATGCGGTGATCCTGCGTGTCGTCGGCCTTCACCGGGAGGAAGGTGCCGGCTCCCACATGCAGGGTCACGCGGTGGCGGTGGAGACCGGCGGCATCGAGATCGGCGAGGAGTGATTCCGAGAAATGCAGGCCGGCGGTGGGAGCCGCCACGGCCCCGGGCCGAGCGGCATAGACGGTCTGGTAATCCGTGGCGTCCTGGGCATCCGTCGGGCGCTTTCCGGCGATGTAGGGCGGCAGCGGCAGGCTGCCGGTGGCGGCGATGGCGGCGTCGAGGGCCGGACCCGAGAGGTCGAACCGCAGGGTGATCTCGCCGGCCTCGCCCTTCTCCTGAATGGTCGCGTCGAGGCCGCCGAGGTCGCAGGGCTCGCTCGTCCCGTGGCGGCCGAACACGACGCGATCCCCCGGCGCGAGGCGCTTCGCCGGTCGGGCGAAGGCGCGCCAGGTGTCCAGGCCGGCGCGCAGGTGCAGCATCGCCTCCATGCGCAGGCCGGGGGAGCCGGGACGATGACGGATGCCGGTGAGCCGGGCCGGGATGACCCGTGTGTCGTTGAACACCAGGGCGTCGCCCGGCCGCAGGAGGCCGGGCAGGTCGCGCACGGCCCGGTCTTCGAAGGGCTTGCCCGGCTGGACCACGAGGAGACGGCCGGCATCGCGGGGGGTCGGGGGCCGCAGGGCGATGGCCGCCTCGGGCAACTCGAAATCGAACAGATCGACGCGCATGCCGCGCCAACAGCACGGTTTGACGGGTCGGATCAATGGGCGCGACTCTCGGATCGATGAGCGGGGACTCGGGAGCCCGGGAACGTGGGAACTCGGGCGCACCGCTCCGGTTCATGCTTCACCCGTACGGATGCCGTGCGAGAAGGCAGAGCGAGCTTCCGAATGACTTGGTATGCGTTGAGACCCCGCGATCCCGCCGATCCGCGCTGGCCCCTGCCCGACAGCCCGAGCATCACCCTCAAGGCGGACGATCCGCAGGCGGCACGGGACAAGTTCACGGCGGCCTATCCGAGTCGTCCGTTCGGCACGCCGGGTTCGCCCGTGGCCGATGCGGGCGATGCGGGATTCCGCGACGACCCCGATGCGCTGCTCGTCGAGGAAGCGCCGGAGCCGCAGAGCCCGCCGCCCGCCTGAGCACGGGTCCGCTCCCAACCCCTTCTCCATTCCGGGAAGCCGCGCCATGCCCCCGTCCGCTTCAAACACCAAGCCTCCCAGGGCGAAGCCGTCCGCCGTGTCGTCGCCCCGGCGCGTGACCCTGGATTCGCAGCTGCTCACCTATTGGGAGCGCGAAGCGGTCCGCCTCGACGCCCTCGCGGCCTCCACCCGGTGGCGTTGGATCGCGCGGGGCTACGCCAGAAAGGCCGAGCGGGCGCGCGCCCAGGCGGCCCGGAGCGCCGATCGGGAGGCCGCCCGGGGCCGGATTCCTGAGGCCATGCGCGACGGCGACGAACCGGCCACCTGAAGGCAGGGGGTAAAGCGGCGGTTATAGCCGAGCCTCAATCGTTCAGTGGCGGGTTCAACCTTTGCCGTGGCCTTGGGGGCGTGCGGGCGCGTAAGGGCGGGTTCGATCGGACCCCGAACCCGACCTTGGAATGCCGTGATGGACCGCACTCAGAAGGCCGCCCTGGCGAGCGCCGCCATCGGCACCCTCGTCACCGGCGTCAAGTTCGCGGCTTTCGCCCTCACGGGCAGCCTCGCGCTCTACTCCGATGCTCTCGAGAGCATCATCAACGTGGTGGCGGCGGCCTTCGCCTTCGTCGCCCTGCGGGTGGCCGCACGCCCGGCCGACGACGATCACCCCTACGGCCACCACAAGGCCGAGTACTTCTCCGCCGTCATCGAGGGCGCGCTCATCATCGCGGCGGCGATGCTGATCCTGCGCGAGGCGTTCCACGGCATCCTCGATCCGAAGCCCCTCGACGCGCCGGTCCTCGGTCTGGCGGTGAACGGCGTCGCGACGGCGATCAACGGGGTGTGGGCGGTCTATCTCCTGGGCCGCGCCAAGGCCTGGCGCTCGCCGGCCCTGGTGGCCGATGCCCGCCACGTCATGGCCGACGTGGTGACCTCACTGGGCGTACTCGTGGGTCTCGGCCTCGTACTCCTCACGGGAGCGGCGGTTCTCGATCCCATCATCGCCGGTCTGGTCGCCCTCAACATCCTGTGGTCCGGCTGGACCATGGTGCGCGACTCGGTGAGTGGCCTCCTCGATCGTGCCGCCCCGCCCGAGATGGTGACGAAGATCCGCGAACTCATCTCGCTCCACGGCGAGGGCGCCCTGGAAGCGCACGACGTCCGGACCCGCCACGCCGGGCAGGCCACCTTCATCGATTTCCACCTCGTAGTGCCGGGCGAGATGACGGTGCGGGATTCCCACGAGATCTGCGACCGCCTGGAAGCGGCCATCGAGGGCGCCGTCGAGGGCGCCGTCGTGGTGATCCATGTGGAGCCGGGCGAGCAGGCCAAGGGGCGTGGGGTGCCGGTGGTGTGACAGTCGCATCCGGTCCTCGGTTCCCAACACTATCGGATTGCGCCGGGCGGGGCTGCCGTTTTCGACTCCGATATCTGGATGCGGGCGGCGAACCACGTGAATCCGGCCGAGATGATCAGAAGACCTGTGACGACTGTGTCAGCGAAGTGTAGCGGACCACTATCGGTTTCCTCGACGCCGATGGCGAAGGTCCACCAGGCGAGTTCCGCACTGCCGTAGAGGATCACGGCCGCGTAGAGGCAAGCAAACGCGTATCGCCAAAGGGCGACGGCCGCTCTCCGACCGAACAGGCTACCGCAAATCGTAAGTGCGACCGCTGGACCGAACAGGAGGACGAGAAGGACCAAGAGCGTCTCCATGGAAATCCTGGTAACCGCTGCTTTGACGCAACGATGGTCTTCGCGTGATAGAATGCGCCGTCCATACTGATCCAGCAGTGTGGAGTATGCGCCGAAGCCCGGTGGGCGCGCTATGGTGCTCCATCGACCTTGAGTTGTAGCGTTTCCCCGAAGATCGCCTCGAACGCTGCGCGCAGCTGCATGTCCACCTCCGGCAGGGTCACGAGATGGCCGAGATCGACGAGGCTGGTGACGCCGTGGCCGGTGATGCCGCAGGGCACGATGCCGGTGAAGTGCGCGAGATCCGGCTCCACGTTGAGGCTGATGCCGTGGAAGCTCACCCAACGCCGAACCCGGATGCCGATGGCGGCGATCTTGTCCTCGACTCCCTCGCCGTCGACCTGCCCCTTCTCGGGGCGGCGCACCCAGACGCCGACGCGGTCCTCGCGTCGCTCGCCCCGGACGTTGAAGGCCTCAAGGGTTGCGATCACCCACGCCTCCAGGGCGGCCACGTAGGCACGCAGATCCGTGCGCCGGCGGTTGAGGTCGAGCATCACGTAGGCCACCCGCTGGCCGGGACCGTGATAGGTGTATTGCCCGCCCCGGCCGGTCCGGTGAACGGGAAAACGCTCCGGATCGACGAGGTCGGCCGCCCGCGCCGAGGTGCCGGCCGTGTAGAGCGGCGGATGCTCCAGCAGCCATACGCACTCCCGGGCCTGCCCCGCCGCGATCTCGGCGGCCCTCGCTTCCATGTAGACGACGGCCTCCTCGTAGGGGACCGGCACGTCGCTGATCCGCCATTCTACGGGCGGCGAACCGGCGCGGGCGAAGAAATCCCCGGTTCGGACGCCGAGCCGTGGGGCGATTAGCGATTCGTTTACCAAGGCTTCACCATCGCGCATGGACAGTCGGTTCCGGGGCCGGTGCGGGTGCGCGCTCCCCAGGGTGAAGGAACGGGTCGCGTGGCGGTTCTCGAAGATCTCAAGGTCGACCTCAAGGTGGTTCTCGGGCGCCGGCACATGCCCTTGCACATCCTGCTGCGCATGGGGCGCGGCGCCGTCATCGAACTCGAAGCCACGGAGAGCGATATGGTAGAGATTCTGGCCAACGACCATCCGATCGCGCGGGGCCAGATCGTGGTGACGGGAAACCGCATCTCCGTCGAGGTCACCGAGCTGATCCGCAAGGCGGAGGTGGTGCGCCTGCCCGGGGTCACCATCGGCGAAGGCGCTGTTCCGGTCCTCGACGGCGTCGATTTCCTCTGAAGCCGCGATTTCCTGCAAACCCGCGATTTCTTGCAAACCCGCTTGTCGGCTCCAGATCCATCTGCTAGTTGCTGCGCCGCGCCAGACGAAACGGACGCCTCGCCCGACCGGGCCGGCTTCGCGACGATGGTGACGACGATGCGGCCATGGCGGAATTGGTAGACGCGCTAGCTTGAGGTGCTAGTCCTGCAAGGGGTGGAGGTTCGAGTCCTCTTGGCCGCACCAACATAACGATGTTGGTGCTTGAGACTTCCGAGGTGTGGCGAGGATTTATCCGCCGACCTCGGCTCTGGGAACAGGTCCGCCGCAACGGTCGGCGATGTTCCCTCGCTCGGTGACGAGCGCGAAGATCATACATTCTCCCGCGTGGCTTTGCGAAATCGGTGGGTTGTCCGAGGTCCGATTCATTCGGAGCCGGATGTGCTGGCGTCTGTCGGAGCGGAGTGGGATCGCCACCGCTCCGGGTTCGGCGCGGCTGGCGGTAACCCTGGACCTTCACGACCGTACGGCCCGGCCGGCCTCCGAGCCCCCCGAGAAACTTTCGCATGCGGGCCTGCGAGCGGCACGCCTTTGGTTTGGAGGAACGGACATGGCCGGGTTGAAGGACAAGCGAGGCTTCATCGACAAGGACCGGCTCGATCTGTCGGAGCGCAAGGCCGTCGAGTTCTGGATGAAACGATGGGGCGTCACGCAGGACCAGCTCACCACCGCGCATCGGAAGGCCGGCCGCATGGTCAAGGACATCGCCGCGGAGCTGGGCAAGAAGCGATAGGCGATCCGGTCGGCGCACGCCGAACGCGGCGGCTGGGGCGTCCCCTGCCCGCCGCCGCGTCGCCGGAACGCGACGGCTCTTCGGGAGCCCGCGCGCGAATTCGACGTTACCGCACATGACCCAGATGCCAGACGACAACCTCGACCATTATACCCTCGGCTTCCATGCGCCGCGCAAAGGTTTGCGTCGCCAGGATTGCCCCTATGCGGAGGGCACCGAGGCGCACGCGCAATGGACGGCCGGATACGATGCGGCGGTGAAGGACGGCAAAGAAGCGTGAGCGGCATTCCGGACGCCACCGAACCGCGGCCCACCGGGTCGCGTTGATCCAGCGCTTGTCTCAAGCCCCCCGACCGTGGACGCCCCATGAACGAGAACCTGAAGCCCGATCCGCATGCCCCGAGATCGGTGAACGTCACCGAGCCTTGGACGCGGGCCTATTGGGCGCGCTACTTCGAGGTCCCAGTGGAAGCCGTCGAGGACGCCGTCGCTACGGTGGGCGAGGATCCGGGCGCCGTCGCGGCCCATCTCGGCAAGTCCTGGCCGGCGCAGGATGGCGGCGGCATCGTCTGACGGCATTCCTAGACGTCCACCCCGTAGAGATCGACGGTGACGAAGCCGCGCGCTTCCATGCGCTCGGCCAAGACCCGGCGGTGGCAGCGGGCGGGGTCGCGCTCGAAGCACATCAGGCAGGTCGGACTTCGGGCGGCAAGGTCGCACAGGGCGTCGAGGGCGAGGCCGCCATCCGCAGTGTCGAGGACCTCCTCACAGTAGATCTGGCGCATGAGCGCGGGGTCGTCCGCTCGCGCGGCCTGCCGACCGGCTTTCGGGGTCCCAAGGGTCCGGGCGTGATTGTAGGATAGACCGGCCGCTTCGAGGCCGGCTTTCAGGGCGCCCTTGGAAAACCCGCGTTTGCGCGAGTTCGCCACGGCGCGGACATCGGCGAGTGTCCCGACCCCGGCATCCGTGAGGGCCAGGGTGAAGCGCTCGGGATCGAGGCCTTCGTAGCCGATGGTGAACAAAGTCTTACGCATCCGGCCTCCTCTGCAAATGCTGCGTTTCGCGCGGGACTTAGGTGTTTTCCGGCCTGTGGCCAACCGTGGAACCTGCGGCGTATGTGGCTGACCGGTCACGACTTCCCGAAAACCGCCGCATTGCCGTCAAAGCTCTGTTAACCGCGCACGGGCATCCCTTACCCGTTGTTGCGTTCGTGGAAAGTGATGGGCCGGGCATTGATGTCGCTGACGAACAGGACTGCCCCGACCGTCCGCCGTACCCGCCGTGGTGAAACGCGCCTCGGTGGCTGGGCGAGCCGGATCGCCGGAATCGCCCTTCTCGCGGGCCTCGCCGCCTGCTCCGGCACGGCGACGGACTTCTATCCGACCAAGGGCGACGTGAAGCCCCATCCCGGCGTCGCGCGCGCCAAGCAGCATCCGATCCAGGGCATCGACATTTCGAAGTGGCAGGGCCCCATCGACTGGACGTCGGTGCGGGCGGCCGGCACACAGTTCGCCTTCATCAAGGCGACGGAGGGCGGCGACCACGTCGACGAGCGGTTCCGCGCGAATTGGGACGGTGCGGCCCGGGCCGGCGTTCCGCGTGGGGCCTATCATTTCGTGTTCTGGTGCCGCTCGGCCCAGGACCAGATCGAGTGGTTCAAGAAGAACGTCCCGCAGGATCCGACCGCCCTCCCCCCGGTTCTCGACGTGGAGTGGAACGGCCATTCGCAGCTTTGCCCGAAGAAGCTGCCGAAGGCCCAGGCGCTGGGAATGATCCGCTACATGCTCGACGAGATGGAGCGCTACACCGGCAAGCGCCCGATCATCTACACGGACATCACGTTCCACAAGGACGTACTCGAGGACGAGCTGCCGGATTACCCCCACTGGGTCCGCTCCACCGCGGCCGAGCCCGAGCAGCGCTTCGCCAAGCGCAAGTGGATGCTGTGGCAGTTCACTTCCACCGGCCGGGTGCCGGGCGTGCGCGGCGACGTCGACCGCAATGCCTTCTACGGATCGACGGCCGAATGGGCCTCGTTCCTGGCCACCGATTGCGACCCGCGCGACCACCATTCCCTATCCGGACGGGGCCTCTGCGCCGGCAAGTAGAGGAGGCGAAACGACACAACGTCCGAAGGGTTCAGGCCCCGGCCTGGACCACGGTGGTGAGCACCGTGCCGTAGTGACAGGCCGTGGCGGCCAGTACGAAGGCGTGCCAGATGGCATTCTGGTACGGCAGGCTGCGCCAGACGTGGAACACCACGCCGAAGGAGTAGAGCAGTCCGCCGATGGCGAGCAGCCACAGGGCGGTGGGCTCGAGCCGCGCGATCACCGAATCGTAGGCCGCCAGTCCGCTCCAGCCGAGAAGCAGGTAGAGCCCGATGGCGGCCCGGTCGAAGCGTCCCGGCAGCGTCAGCTTGAGGGTGATGCCGATGCCGGCCACCAGCCACACGGTGGCGAGTAGGCCCCAGGCGATGGCGCCAGTGCCGACCAGGGCGACCAGCGGCGTATAGGTGCCGGCGATCATGAGATAGATCAGCGCGTGATCGGCACGGCGCAGGAGCCACTTCCGGCGACCCACCGGCCACATGTTGTAGGTCGCCGAAACGCCGAGCATCGAGACGAGGGCGGCGCCGTAGACCGCGACCGCCGCCTGATCGATGGCCGGGAGCGGCGTCAGGGCCGCGAGGATCACGATCGCGATGGCCCCGGCGAGGCCGAGGGCCACGCCGAGGAAGTGGACGATCCCGTCGGCGAGAAGCTCGCGTCGGGTGTAGTTCCAGTTCAGCCCCGCGGGGCGTCCATCCTCTGCCAGGAACATCGCTGACTCCGATCGGTCATACGAAAGCTACGCTCGGCCGTGGCGGAGCGTTCCCGGCGAAAACTACCGAGTTCGTGCTGTCCACAGGAATGGCTTCGTGCGGACACGCTTCCGGCAGCGTGTGACACGGATTCGCGCCTGCCCGGGTGTGGCTTGGCCTACCCCGGAAGCAGTCCGGAGTAGCGGCTCGCGATCACAACGGCCCAAGCGATTCCCAGCACACCCGTGAGGCCGAAGACGATGCGACGCGTCTGGCGATCGCGTGTGTGACGGCGGACAGGTCTTGCCGAAGACCGGGGCTCGATCTTCACGGTTTCGGTGCTCGAAATGGGCTCTACCAAAGGCTTACCAAGCGTCATGCAGTCGTGGTCCTCGTTCGTTGGGCGCGGAGAGAACGCGAAATGCCGAGCGTCGCCGGAGGCGTAACGCGCGTGCGTCGATCGGGTTCGCTGCATCGCAATAATGCGCGGCTTCCGAACGATGGTGTACCCTGGCGGCCGAGGGTAGCGCCCTCTCCCGAGCCGCGTGCGCGTCGACACGGAGCGCGAGAAGGCGGTGGATTGGAATCCGTCCCGCGCGCGTGAATTCCGTTCGGCGGGATCAGGTCGCGCGGTTGGTCAAGGCCTCGAAGCCGAAGGCCGGTGCCGCTTCCGGGCACATCGGCCGAGCCGTCACACCGGGGCTCAGGCGGGCGTGGACCGTCGCCATCGTCAGCACCGCCATGGCGAAGACCTGATGGCTCAGCCCGGCCCAGAGCGGAACCGCGAGAAGCAGGGTCGTGATCCCGAGGGCGGCTTGCGCCAGGACGAGGACGGCCACGCCGGTGGCGCGCCGTGCCGTGCCGCTGCCCGGCAGGGTCCGCAGCGCGTCGACGGCATGGAGAATTGCCACGGCAAGGAGGACATAGGCGATCAGGCGGTGGTCGAGTTGCACCAGGGCATGGTTGTCGACGAAATTTTCGATCCAGGGCCGGACGGCGAACAACTCGGCCAGGGGCGGCGCGAAGGCACCGTCCATCCCCGGCCAGGTGTTGTAGACGAGGCCTGCCTTCGATCCGGCGACGAGGCCGCCGAGGAAGATCTGCGCCAGCACCAGGGCCATCACGGCCACGGCGGTGCGGTTGAGCCTGGCCGGCACCGGCGCGGAGGGGGCGGCGCGCAGGCCGGCGGCGAGCCAGACGAGACCGGCGAGGATGAGGCTCGCGGTGGTGAGATGCAGGGCGAGTTTCAGCGGGGCGACCGCCGTCATGCCAGGCTCGAGGCCGGACGCGACCATGATCCAGCCGATGGCGCCCTGGAGGCCGCCGAGGAGGCCGAGGCCAAGGAGTCCGAGCCCGAGGCGCCGGCTCAGGAGCCCACGCCACCAGAACCACAGCAGGGGCAGGAAGAATGCGAGGCCAACGAAGCGTCCGAGGAACCGGTGGCCCCATTCCCAGGCGTAGATCGTCTTGAAGTCGGATAGGCCCATCCCCTGGTTGAGGATGCGGTATTGCGGAGTGCCCTTGTACTTGTCGAACTCCGCCGTCCATGCCTCTGCCGAAAGCGGCGGGACGGCGCCCGTGACCGGACGCCACTCGGTGATGGAGAGCCCGGAGCCGGTGAGGCGCGTGGCCCCACCCACGGCCACCATGCCGACCACGAGAGCCGCGAGCACGTAGAGCCAGACACGTACGACACGGTAGTCGCCCGCGCGGCGCGTGTGCTCCTGGCCGGCTGCATGTCTGGACATCATCGCGCCATCCCGTCCGCCACCCGACGATCCCTATCGGAGACCGGGGAGGTAGACGCAGGCTCGCGCGAGGGCAACGCCCGTTGAGGACGCAGCGGCCTCGTACGGAAGGCCGCTATTCGGCGGCGGCCAACTCCCGGCTGCGGTTCAGCGCCATGAGATCGAGGAAGGCCACCACGAGCCAGGGGCAGGCGATTCCGATGAAGAAGGCCATCCGTAGTGCCTCGTTCCGCGTGACGATGCCCGATGATAGGCCACTGGCGCCGCACCGCAAGCGGTCAAATACAGCGTGACGGTCGAGGCGCTGTCACGCCACGGGCGGCCTCACGCCATGGCGGCCATGGTCCACCGGAGCGCGAGGCCGACCAGCACGCCGCCTCCGAGGCAGCGCCGCCAGGGATTGACGCCGCGGGCGACCTCGTCGACGGCCCAGACGACCAGCGCCCCCAGGCCGACACCCCGCAAAACCGTCCCCGCCGGCCCAGCCGGGGCGAAAGCCCAGTCCGCTCCAGCGCAGAGGCCGAACATCACGAGCGGCGCATTCGGCCATTGGGCGACGGTGATCGCGCCGGTGCGTCGGTCGCGGAACCACCAGTCGCGCGCGCGTGCGAGGGCGCTCAGATGCGTCGCGCCCCGTCGGCCTCGCGAATGGGCTCGCAGATCTTCGGGCTCAGCTTGTCGAGATGCTCGCAGGCAGTGCGCAGGTACCAGGTCCGCATGTCGGGTTGCGAGGGTGCTACGTACATCCCGACGAGGATGAACGCGATGGCGCCGACGATGACGAGGGTGAGTAGGCTACGCATGGAGTCGCTCCGGGGGATCGGGCCGTGGGCCTGCCGATAAAGGGGCTCGCCGATGCCCCGGCCCACGCCCTTCGCTGCTCGTGGACACAGGAACCTCTCAACGCGCGAGGGCGCAAAAAGAAGCAGCCCGCCGCCGCTTGGGCGAACAGGCTGTTTGAAAGGCTTGGGAGGAAGCGAGGCTGTTGAGACCCTGACTTACAACCCGCGCTAGGGTTGGCCAGTTCCTCGCGAGCCGGCAAAAATAACACCGGGTTCAGGAGGCCTCGAACAGGGGCACGATGCGCATCCCCGGGACGAGGACGAGGCCCTTGTCGGTGATGCGGATCTCGGGAATCACCGAGAGCGGGATCAGGTTGAACCCCATATAGGGAATGGTGCACCCGGCGCGCGTCCAGGCGTCCTTCAGGACACGGACTTCCCCGGCCACCGCCGTGACCCGCTTGTCGGAGAGGAGACCGGCGACCGGCAGGGGCACCAGGGCGACGACGGCTCCGTCCTCCACGACGCAGACCCCGCCCTGGATGGTGCCGATGGCGTCGAGGGCCACGCGCATGTCGGCCTCGTTCAGGCCGGCGACGATCACGTTGTGCGAATCGTGGCCGACGCTGCTCGCCACCGCGCCGCGTTTCAGCCCGAACGCCCGCAGAAGCCCGTGCGCGACGGTGCCGGAGCGGCCGTGACGTTCGATCACCGTGACGAAGGTGAGGTCGTTGGCGGCCAGCGTCGTCGGCCAGTCAGCGCTGGGGGTGAGGTCGAACACCTCGTGGGTGAGTTCGATGCCCGGAAGCGTGGTGCGGATGGCGTTGACCCGCACCGGACCCGCCGGCAATGCCGGAACCAGGCCCGGCAGCGGATCGGGCAGGTGCACCGTCGCGTAGGCCGGGGCCGGGTAGCGGTAGGGCTGCGACAGGGCGGCGTCGAGGAGCGGGGTGATCGACCGGTCCTTCACCACGCATTCCCCGCCATACCAGGTCGATTGCGGCACGAGATCGTCGTCGAGGAGGACGAGATCGGCGCGTCGTCCGCCGCCGAACCCGCCGATCTCTCCGTCGAGGCCGTAGCGCGTCGCCGGGTGGAGCGACCCCATGGCCCAGGCCTGGGCCTTCGGGATGCCGAGGCGCACGGCCTCGCGCACCACCCAGTCGAGACCGAAGGCGAGCAGGTCCTGCGCGTCGCGGTCGTCGGTGCAGACGCAGACGCGCTTGGCCGAAGCGCCGTAATCCAGCACCGTGCCGATGGCCTTCGGAAGGCTGTGCCACGGCGTCGTCGGTGGCCCGCCGCGCAGGTAGATCCAGATTCCGGCTTCCAGGAGGTCATCGGCGATATCCCGGTCGATGGCCTCGTGGGTGTCGGTGACGCCGCTGGCCGCGTAGGCGGACACGAAGCCGCGCCCGTAGATGTGTCCGGAGACCGGACGACCACGCTCCAGCGATGCCGCGATGATGGCGTGCGCGCGCGGATCGCCCTCGCAAACGGCGACGAAATCCATCTTCTCCCCGAGGCCGATGGCTTCCGGCCACTGGTCGAACAGGGCCGCGATCTTGGCCGCCGTCAGGTCGCCGCCGGCGGTTTCCAGATCGGGTGAGGTCGCCGGCACGGTGCTGGGCACCGTGAGATAGATGTTGAGCGGTGCCTGACGGGCATCCTCCAGCATCCATTCGACGCCGTTCACATCGAGCACGTTGCCGATCTCGTGGCTGTCGCACACGATGGTGGTGGTGCCGTTGAGGAGCGCGGCCTCCGCATAGGCACAGGCCGTCACCATGCTGCTCTCGATGTGCAGGTGCGGATCGACGAGGCCCGGCGCCAGAAGGCCCCCGCCGAGGTCGATACGCTCGGCCGGGCCCCGATAGGTTCCCGCCGGCATGACGGCGGCGATGCGGCCGCCGCCGATCCAGACCTCACGGTCGGGCAGGATGCGGTCCGAATAGGTGGAGAGCAGGCGAGCCCCGGTGAGGACGCGATCCGGCTCGGCCCGCCCCGAGGCCACGGCCGCGAGTTGCCGCGTCATGCTGGCGAGGGGCGCGACGGAAAAGCGCGTCAGGTTTGGTTTCTCGGTCATGCCGGCTCCCTGGGCATCCGCGGCTGTCGCTCACGCGATCCTGCCGAGGGGCACGGCCCGTGCCAAGATCCCGCAGGGAGTCGGCACGGCCGGCCCCGAAACGGGTTGCCAACCGCCCGTCGCGATCCCATCTAAGGCCCATGCCGGTCGCGACCCACGTCGCTCGACCGGAGACGGCCACGATGACGGTTTGGGGTGACGCCGGATGTACGCGCACCTCGGGCCTCTCCGTGGCCGTTGGCTTTTGCCCTATCCCTTTGTTCCAGCGTCCGAGCATCGTCCCGTCATGGCCAAACGCACGAAGTCGAAACCGCAGGAGCGTGGCTCCGTCCTGTTCGATGTCCTCTACGAGGACGAGTCCCGCGCCTCGAACCGGCGCGTCCCCATGGAAATCCTCGGCGGCCTCGACGGCGATGCCCCGGCGCGGGAGATCATCGAGGAGCAGGACCGGGTCATCGCCGAGAAGTCGGGCCGGCCGCTGAAGCCGATCCGGAGCCTGACCCGTTCGCCGATCCGCGTGCCGAGCGCCGTGACGGGCGACTGAAGAGACCAAGGCTCCCGGGGCGGCCGGTCCGAAGGAACGGCCGCCCGCGCCTGGGTTCGCCTCAGGACCGGGTTCGCCTCAGGACCGGGTTCGCCTCAGGACCGGGTTCGCCTCAGGACCGGGTTCGCCTCAGGACCGGGTTCGCCTCAGGACGAGGCCTTCTTCAGGAACTGTGTCTTCAGAACCAAGCCTTTGACCTTCTCGGCGTTGCACTCGATCTCCTCGGGATCGCCGGTCAGGCGGATGTTCTTGATCAGGGTCCCGCGCTTCAGGGTCGTCGAGGTTCCCTTCACCTTGAGGTCCTTGATCAGGGTCACCGCATCGCCGTCCGCGAGCTTGGTGCCGTTCGAATCCTTGGTCTCGTCCATGATCGTGTCGCGCCGTTAGGCCATCGGCGGGGTGTAGGGCTGTCCCGCATCGGTCAGGGCCCGGTCGACCGCCTCGATGGCGAGGAGGATGCGCATCAGGTCTTCGGCGGCCGAAGCGGCGGCGAGTTCGCTGGCGCCGATGCGCTTCGACAGGGCGCTGCGCTGCCGGGCCAGACTGGCACGTGCCCGGTTCAGGTCGGTGATGTCCTCGGGCGTCATGGTCTCGTCTCCCCGTTCTGTGGTCGGGCGGGGCCGAACCGGCCGATGGACCGTCTCGGCCCCGCACGCAGTGTTGCGAGCGATGCCGCCTTTGGCCCCCCGACGCAACGTCGGAAATCACGGCGCCCTTCGGAGCGGCCGATCTCAGAACAGCGAGCCCTGCGCATCCTCGTCGCTGGAGCGCGGCCGATCCTTCGCCGGTATGCCGGGGGCCTCGGGTGCAACGCTCGGCTGCTCCAGCGGCACGACGAGGTCCGGCTCATCGTTGCGGGCGTCGTTCACGCGCGGGCTCACGGGATCGAGGGTCAGCCAGTCGTCCGGGCACGGCCGGCACAGGGCGGCGGCCGAAGCAGGCTCGACGCCGCGCGTGTCGAGCCAGGGCTCGACCTGATCGCGAGACAGGATCGCCGGCATGCGGTCATGGACCGCCGCCATGAGCCCGTTGGCCCCCGTGGTGACGATGGCTGCCGTATCGATCTCCGAGCCGTCGGCCCCGAGCCAGTTCTCCCACAGACCGGCGAGCGCCATCGGCGCCCCGTCGGCCCGGCGGATCATGAACGGCGTCCTCGTCGCCGTCTTGCCCGTGCCTTCGCGGCGCCACTCGTAGAACCCGTCGGCGAGGAAGACGCAGCGGCGGTGGCGCAGGGCCCCACGAAACGTCGGCTTCTCGGTCATCGTCTCCACACGTGCGTTGATGACGAGGGGAAAGTCCTTCGGATCCTTGAGCCAGCTCGGCCACAGGCCCCAGCGCACGAGCCGGAAATGCCGGCTCCCGTTCTCGACGTGCACGATCGGCACCGGCTGGGTCGGGGCGATGTTGTAACGCGCCGGAAAGTTCGGTTGCTCGGCATAGCCGTAGAACCGCCGGTAGAGTTCTGGCGACTGGAGAGCGAAGTAGCGTCCACACATGACGGGACGATCGGAAATCCAGTCCGGTTCGGCAAGGGGCGGCGAAGGTCGAGATCGACGGGCACGGTCACCGGAGGTGCGGGGTGCGCCTCCGGTGATTCACGGTCAGGCCGCGCGCACGCTGGAAAGGAAGCGTTCGACTTCCGCGCCGAGATGCTCCGACTGGCGCGAGAGGTCGGACGCGGAGGCCAGCACCTGGCTTGCCGCCGCACCCGTCTCCTCGGCGGCGGCCGCTACGCCCGCGATGTTCGCCGTGACCTCTCCGGTGCCGGTCGCGGCTTGCGCCACGTTGCGCACGATCTCCTGGGTCGCCGCGCCCTGCTCCTCGACAGCCGCCGCGATTGAGGTCGCGACCGTGCTGATCTCGCCGATGCGTCCGCGGATCGCCTCGATGGCCCGCACGCTCTCGCCCGTGGCGCCCTGGATCCGGGCGATCTGCGTGCCGATCTCGTCGGTGGCACGGGCGGTCTGGCCCGCGAGTTCCTTCACTTCCGTGGCCACCACGGCGAAACCCCGGCCCGCCTCGCCGGCCCGCGCTGCCTCGATGGTGGCGTTGAGCGCCAGAAGGTTCGTCTGCGAGGCGATGTCGGCGATGAGCTTGACCACGTCGCCGATGCGCGCCGTCGCGCCGCTGAGTTCCTGAACCAGGGCGGCGGTGGCACCCGCCTCGCGCACGGCCACTCCGGCGAGTTCGGCCGAACCCTGCACCTGGCGGCCGATCTCCTGAACGGACGAACCGAGTTCCTCGGCGGCCGCCGCGACCGTCTCGACGTTGGACGCGGCCTCCTCGGCGGCGGCAGCCACGGAGACCGACTGGCTCGCGGTTTCGGTGGCGGTGCCGCTCATGGCCTGCGCGGTCGCCTGCAGGTCGGCGGCGGACCGACCGACGGAGGCCACAACGCCGACGACGGCGCGCTCGAACGCCTCGGCCATTTCCTGCATGGCTCGTCGGCGCTGGGCCTCGGCGCCCGCGCGGGCCTGGGCGGTTTCGTCTTCCAGGCGTTTCATTCGAATGAGCCCGTCCTTGAAGATCTGAACGGAGTCGGCGATGCGGCCGATCTCGGTGCCGGTGCCCTGGTGAGGGATCGTCACCGCGAGGTCGCCCTTCGTCAGGCCGGTCATCGGCCGAACCACGGCGTCGATGCCATGGGTGACGCTGCGGACGATCAGGATCGCGAGAACGAGGGCGAGGGCAACCGCGAGGGTGAGGGCCGTCAACGCGATGGTCTTCGTCCGTGCCGTGAGGGCGTTGCCTTCCTCATGCGCCTTGAGGGCACCGGCATCGTTGATCTCGATGAGCTTCTCCAGGGCCGTCGAGGCCCGCCGACGCGGCTCGACCGCTTCGGACAGGTAGAGGTTGTAGCCGTCGCTGCCGTTCCGCGCCGCCGCGGCGATCCGGTCGGCGACGGCGAGAAAGCCGTTCACCTCCTTGCGAAAGGTTTCGAACTGCGCGCGCTCGGTCTCGGAACTGATCAGCCGCTCGTAGGCCTTCGTGAGGGCGGTGATCTGCTCGCGCCGTTTGCCCATGTCGGCGTCGATCTTCGCCCGGTCGGCCGCATCGGTCGTCTGCGTGGTGCGCAGCAGGCTGGTGGTGTAGCGCGCGAGCGCCGTGTCGATGCGTCCACTCGTCTGGATGCTCGGGAGCCAGTTGGTCTGAACATCGGTGAGTAGAGCATCGACCCGAGACAACCCCGTCACTCCGAGCCAGCCGATCCCGAGGATGAATGCCGTGATGATCGAGAAACTGGCAATCAGCTTCGCCCGGATAGTTACTTTCTGCAGTGCCATCGACCCGCTCCGAAAACGTGCGACCGGCCACCGGAGCACGCTGAATTCCGGCATGATGCCGCGACATCCTTAACGGGTTGGTTCGAATACGCAGCTACAACCAGCGCTTCCAGCGGAAGAACACGTAAGGTAGCACGGCGGCGACCACCATCATCACCACCGCCATCGGGTAGCCGAGACCCCAGTCGAGTTCCGGCATTGCCTTGAAGTTCATGCCGTAGATCGAGGCGATGAGGGTCGGGGGCATGAACACCACCGCCATCACCGAGAACAGCTTGATGATGTTGTTCTGCTCGAGGTTCACGAGGCCGAGGGTCGCGTCGAGGAGGAACTGGATCTTCGAGGACAGGAAGGTGGCGTGCTCCTCGAGGGACTGGAGATCGCGCAGGGTCGAGCGCACGTCCTCGCGCAGCTCGCGCGGGGCCTTGGCGGTGCGGTAGGTCGCCGAGAGCGAGAGCAGGATGCGCTCCATGGAAACGAGGCTCTCGCGCTGTTTCGAGATCAGGTCGCCGTGGCGCCCGAGTGCCCGCAGCGTGTCCTGCAGGGCGGTGTTGCGGGCGGACGGGTCGGCCTTCTCCTCGAAGATCTTGCCCGACAGGCGGTCGATGCGCTCGCCTTGGAGCTGGAGCACGTCCGCCGCCCGGTCGATCACCGTCTCGATGAGGCCGGCGAGGATGGTCTCGCCGGACGGGATGGCGGAGGGCCCGTTGCCCGTCGAGCGCCCGGCGCGCTGGGTGTACATCCGGAACGCCTGCGGCTCCTCGTAGCGCACGGTGACGAGGCGGTTGCCGCGCAGGATGAAGGTGATGCCGGCCAGCCCCGGCTCGTCGCCGTCGCTGACCTTGCTCAGCACCCGGCCGGTCATGTAGCGCGCCCCGTCCTCGACGTAGAGGAGCTCGGAGGGCTCGATGTCCTTCATCTCCTCGCGGGTCGGCACCGAGATGCCCATGAAGGCCTCGACCTTCAGATCCTCCTCCCGGGTCGGGCGGATCATGTCGAGCCACACGGTGTCGTCGGGGATCGGGTCCTGCAATTCGAGGGAGGTGCGCTCGAGCAGGGTCTGCCCGGCGCCGGCGACCGGCTGGTGGATGAAGATCACGGGTTACGTCTCAGGCGAGGGCCCCGGGAGGCGGTGAACTCGCATCCGGTACGAAGAAGTCCGGAGCAAGGGGGACGTCGGGTGTGACGCGGTATTTTGTAAAGTCCGTGACACCCTGCTCCGCCAGGAACGTGTCGTCGATAAGAAAGCGCCCGGTGGTCTCCTGGGCCGGCAGGCCGAACAGGGCGTGGGCCGCGTCCGCGATGATCTCGGGCGTGCGGCTCGCCTGCATCAGGGCTTCGCCGCCGAGAAGGTTCCTCACCGCCGCCGTCGCGATGGTGGTGCGCGGCCACAGGGCGTTCACCGCGATGCCCTGACGGCGCAGTTCGCCCGCCAACCCAAGGACGCAGAGCGACATGCCGAACTTCGCCATGGTGTAGGCGAGGTGCGGCGCGAACCATTTCTCCGCCATGTCGAGGGGCGGCGACAGCATCAGGATATGAGGGTTCTCGGACTTTTCGAGATGCGGGATCGCATACTTGGACACCATGTAGGTCCCACGCGTGTTGATCCCGTGCATGAGGTCGAAGCGCTTCATCTCCGTCTCGGGCGTACGGGTCAGCGAAATGGCGCTGGCGTTGTTCACGACGATGTCGATCCCCCCGAAGGTGTTCGCCGTGGTGGCGATGGCGGCGGCGACGCCGTCCTCGTCGCGCACGTCCACGATCAGCGGCAGGGCCCGCCCCCCCGCAGCCTCGATGGCGGCGGCGGCCGTGTGGATGGTGCCCTCCAGCTTCGGATGGGCCACGTCGGTCTTGGCCGCGATGGCGACGTTGGCGCCGTCCCGCGCCGCCCGCAGGCCGATGGCGAGCCCGATGCCGCGCGAGGCGCCGGTGATGAACAGGGTCTTGCCCTTCAGTGATCCGCTGCTGGGTCCCGTCATGGCGTCCTCTCAGGGTCCGATGTGGAAGCGCGCCGGGCGCGTGCCGTCGGCATCGGTGAAGCCGTACCGGGCGGCGAGGTCGCCCGCATGCAGGATGCGCCCGGCCTGCGCGGCGACGTCCGGGTCGGCGGCGAGCGCCGCCAGCGCGCGGCCAGCATAGAGCGGGCTCTCCGTGGCCATGTCGGCGTGCCCGACATCGATCACCCGTTCGGTGCGGACGAAGCCCGGCGACAGGCCGAGGGCCGTGACACCGTGCGGCGCCAGTTCCTGCGCGCAGGCGAAGGCGAGGCGGTTGGTGGTCGCCTTGGCCAGATCGTAGAACACGTCGCCGAGGTAGCCGGGCCCAGTGTCGAACGACACGATGGCGACGAGGCCGGCTTTCGCCGCGACCATGGCGGGCGCCACCGCGCGGGCGAGCAGCAGTGCCGGATAGGGTCCGCTGCCGAAGAACTCCGAGAATGGCTCGGCCGAGCGGCGCCAGAACGGGGTGCCCCAGGCGGCCCCGTCGGGATAGCGCTCGCCGTCATAGCCCTCGGCCCCGCCCCAGACGCTGGAGACGGCCACATCGATCCGGCCGAAGCGGCGCAAGGCCCAGTGGACCAGGGTGTCGACGGCCCGCTCACTGGTGTGGTCGCAGAGGTAGTGGTGGCCGGTGCCGCCGGCGGCGTCGACCATTCGGGCTGTGTCCTCCACGGTCTCGGGCCGTCCGTCCGTGCGCGGGCCGGTCTCGCTGGAGCGGCCGGTGACGATCACCGTGGCGCCGGCCTCGCCGAGTGCCTGGGCGATGCCGCGCCCGACGCCCCGCGATGCCCCGGCGACGAGGCAGACCTTGGCGCGAAGATCGGGCGCCGGGCTCACGCCTTGCGCGACCGGTTGAGGAAGGCCGCGAAGGCGCCTTGAGCCTCCGGCGAGCGCAGGCGAGCCTCGAAGGCCACAGCCTCCGTCTCCACCGCCGCCTCCAGGGCGGCCTGATCCCCCCGGATCAGGGCGCGCGTCGCCTGCAGCGGTCCCCCCGGCAGGGCGGCGAGGCGGGCGGCCTTGGCGAGCGCGTGGTCGAGGAGCAGGTCGGCCGGAACGACGGCGTTGGCGAGCCCGAGACGCACGGCCTCGTCGGCATCGTAGGCTTCCGAGAACAGCAGGATTTCGGTGGTGCGCTGCAGGCCGATCCGGCGTGGGAGCAGGTAGCTCGATCCCGCCTCCGGTACGAGGCCGAGTTCCACGAACGGCATGCGGAAGCGCGCCGCCGGGCTGGCGTAGACGAGGTCGCAATGCAGGGTGAGCGTCGCGCCGATGCCGACCGCCACCCCATCGACGGCCGCCACCATGGGCGTCCGGGTCCGGGCGAGCTGCCGGATGAAGTGCAGGGCCGGCGAATCCTCGAACGGGTGCCGCGAGGCCTCGACGAAGTCGGACAGGTCGTTGCCGGCGCTGAACGCTCCGGGCGAGCCGGAAAACACCACGGCGCCGATGGCCTCCGACGCGTCGGCCTCCGCCAGGGCCTCGCGCAGGGTGTCGTACATGGCGCTCGTCAGGGCGTTGAGCTTATCGGGCCGGTCCAGGCGGATGAGGCGGACGCCGCCGGTGTCTTCGATGACGACGTGCTCGGTCATGGTGCTGACTCGCCTGTCTTGCCGTTCCCTGCGCGCGGTCCCGTTCCCCTCCGCGGGAGGGGCGTCCCGCGCTCACCCCGCCAGGGCGAGGGCTGCCGTCTCGGTGAAGCCACCGCCGTCGATGACGCTGTCGGCGAGGCCGCTCGCCGCCGTCAGCTCGTTCTCGGCGAAGAACCGCGCCAGGGCGATCCGCCCGGCATGGGCTGGATCGGTCTCGCCGGCCTGGAGGGCGGCCCGTGCGGCGCGGGCTTCCCG
The DNA here is from genome assembly GCF_001424745.1 of Methylobacterium sp. Leaf469. NCBI lineage: Bacteria > Pseudomonadati > Pseudomonadota > Alphaproteobacteria > Hyphomicrobiales > Methylobacteriaceae > Methylobacterium > Methylobacterium sp. Leaf469. Next base: position 168,821 of record NZ_LMRE01000023.1, on the reverse strand, counting down.
CGCGAGGCAGGCCGCGCCCTGGACGAGGCCGAACAGGCGCAGATACGGCGTCGCCCCGGCGAGCGCCGTCTCCGGACGGTTCGAGGCGAGCGCCGCCAGCTGAAAGCTGGTGGCCCGGTCGAGGCTCTCGATGCCGGCGCGCAAGCGGGCCGCCATATGGCCGTAGGCCGAATCGGCATCCTTCAGGAGCCCCTCCGCCACGCGGCGCAGGCCGGCGATCTGGGCCCGAACCGTGGCCCCGCCCTGGAGCGGCAGCTTACGGCTGACGAGGTCGATGGCCTGAATGCCGTTGGTGCCCTCGTAGATCCCGAGGATGCGGGCGTCGCGCATGTGCTGGGCCGCCCCCGTCTCCTCGACGAAGCCCATGCCGCCATGGACCTGCACGCCCAGCGACGTGACTTCGTTGGCGATGTCCGTGGAGAACGCCTTGGCGACGGGGGTGAGGAGCGAAGCGCGATCGTGCGCGCCCTGCCCTTCCGGTCCCTTTGCCGCGTCGAGGGCGGCGGCGGTGAGGTAGCAGATGCCGCGGGCGGCCGCCGTGTAGGCCTTCATGGTCAGCAGCATGCGCTGGACGTCGGCATGCGCGACGATGGCGCTCGGGCCTTGCGCGCCCGGCGCTTTTCCCTGGCGGCGCTCGCGAGCGTAGGTAAGGGCGGCCTGCGTCGCCCGCTCGGCGATGCCGACGCCCTGCAGGCCGACATTGAGCCGGGCCGAGTTCATCATCGTGAACATGCAGGCGAGGCCGCGGTTCTCCTCGCCGATGAGCCAGCCAATGGCGCCGCCCGCGTCGCCGAAGGCCATGGAGCAGGTCGGCGAGCCATGGATGCCGAGCTTGTGCTCGAGCCCCGAGCACCGCAGGTCGTTGCGGCTGCCGTCGGGCAGGATCTTGGGCACGAGGAACAGCGAGATGCCGCGGGTGCCCGCCGGTGCGTCCTTGAGACGGGCGAGCACGAGGTGGACGATGTTGTCGGTGAGATCGTGCTCGCCGTAGGTGATGTAGATCTTCGCGCCGACGATGCGGTAGCGGCCATCGCCGACGGGCTCGGCGCGGCTGCGCAGCAGGGCGAGATCGGAGCCCGCCTGCGGCTCCGTCAGGTTCATGGTCGCGGTCCACTCCCCCGAGACGAGCTTGCCGAGATAGCGCGCCTTCAGATCCTCGGACCCGTGCTGCGCCAGGGCCTCGATGCCGCCGGCGGTGAGCAGCGGGCACAGGCCGAACGCGATGCTGGCCGCGTTCCACATCTCCGTGCAGGCGGCGTTGAGGAGGAGCGGCAGGCCCTGGCCGCCGTGGTCCGGATCGGCGGACAGGCCGTTCCAGCCGCCCTCCGTCCAGGTCCGGTAGGCCTCGCGCCAGCCCGGCGCGGTGGTGATGGCGCCGTCGGTAAGGGGCGTGCCGTGGCGGTCGCCGACGCGGTTCAGGGGTGCGATGACGCCGTCGGCGACGCGGGCCGCCTCGTCCAGGATGGTCCGGACATCGTCAAGCGTCAGGGCCTCGCCCAGGGTCGCGTCCAGTCCGGCGACGTGGCGCAGGGCGAACAGCATCTCGGAGACCGGGGCGCGGTAGGTCATGGAAGCTCCCTATGAGCGTCTTCTTGTGTCGCGCTTGATGCGCTTGGCTTATCGTTCGCCGCCCGTGTTTGACGCAAGCCTCGGCCGGACGCTAGAGCACCGGCCGGCTCCGAGATCGCCCTGCGCGGGGAAGCTTCAATGGGGCAACGGCTTAACCCGGCCCAGCCGCTCCGCTCTCCAGGGATAGTTTAGATATGAACGATCTCCGGTCAAGCCTGCGCCTCGCCGCCGACGAGGCCGGCATTCTGGAGGCCGCACGGCTGCTGGGGCTCGGACGCACCGTCGCCTTCCCGACGGAGACCGTCTACGGCCTCGGCGCCGATGCTACCGACCCGACGGCCGTGGCCCTGATCTACGCCGCCAAGGAACGCCCGCGGTTCAATCCCCTCATCGCGCATCTGGCGGATCTCGCCGCGGCCCAGGTGCAGGGGGTGTTCGATGACGCCGCCCTGGCCCTCGCGAACGCGTTCTGGCCCGGTCCCCTCACCCTCGTGGTCCCGGCCGGCCCGGGTTGCACCGTCTGCGATCTCGCCCGCGCCGGCCTGGCGAGCGTGGCGTTGCGGGTGCCGGGCAACACCATCGCCCGCGATCTCCTCGCCCGGGTCGGACGACCCGTGGCGGCGCCGTCGGCCAACCGCTCGGGCCGGGTCAGCCCCACCCGTGCCGCGCATGTGCGTGCCGACCTCGATGGGCGGATCGATGCGATCCTCGACGGGGGTACGGCGCCGGTGGGGGTGGAATCGACGGTGGTCGCCTGCCTCGACGGTTCCCCGCGCCTGCTCCGGCCGGGCGGGGTGACGCGGGGCGACCTCGAACGCATCTTGGGCTACGCCGTCGCCGGCCCGGCTCCGGACGATAGCGCGCGTCCCATCGGGCCGGGCCTCCTCGCCTCGCACTATGCGCCCCGTGCCCGTGTGCGCCTCGACGCGACGACGGTGGCGGCCGGCGAGGCCGTGCTGCGGTTCGGCGGGATGCCCGCGGTCATGGACGCGTACGTCTCCCTCGACCTCAGCCCGGGCGGCGATCTCACCGAGGCGGCCGCCAACCTGTTCTCCGCCCTGCGGAGTCTCGATGCCTCGGGCACGGAATCCATCGCCGTAGCGCCGATCCCGCAGACGGGACTCGGCGAAGCGATCAACGATCGCCTGCGCCGTGCCGCGGCTCCGCGCTGAAATCTTTTCAACGGGGGTGGAACCTTGCGGACCGTCGGTCCGTTTGACCAGCACGAAGGCCAGTTCAGCCCCCAAATGGCCTTTTGCCTCTCAAGGCTCGGAGCGATCCGAGCCTTTTTTCTTGGGTGGGAATCCCCGGCGTCGCGTCAGCCGGCGAGTTTCGCGGCGATGGCGGCGACGTGGCGGCCCTGGTAGCGGGCACCGGCCAGATCCGTGGCGCTCGGCTGGCGCGAGCCGTCGCCGTCCGCCAGGGTGGTGGCGCCGTAGGGCGAGCCGCCCTTCACCTCGTCGACACCCATCTGGCCCTGGAACGCGTAGGGCAGGCCGACCACCACCATGCCGTGGTGCAGCAGCACCGTGTGGAAGCTCGTCAGTGTCGTCTCCTGGCCGCCATGCTGGCTCGCCGTCGAGGTGAAGGCCGAGCCGACCTTGCCGACGAGTGCGCCCTTGGCCCAGAGGCCGCCGGTCTGATCGATGAACTGCTTCATCTGCGCGGCCATGTTGCCGTAACGGGTCGGGGTACCGAAGATGATGGCGTCGTAGTCCGGGAGTTCGTCCACCGCCGCGATGGGGGCGGCCTGATCGAGCTTGTAGTGCGATTGGCGGGCGACCTCCTCGGGCACCAGTTCCGGCACGCGCTTGATCGTGACCTCGGCCCCGGCCTCGCGAACGCCCTCGGCGACGGCCTCGGCCATCTTCTCCACGTGGCCCCACGACGAATAGTACAGCACCAGAACCTTGGTCATCGGGTCGTCTCCTACGGTGTGGCACGGGTCGGCCCATCGGAGCCGGCACGCGTTTCGCCGCGCCTTATCGCTCGGAACTGCCTTTGCGAAAACGCCCTGTTCTGCAAAACGATCTTTGCAGGAATGCACGATCGGAGCCGACGGAATGGACTGGGACGATTTTCGCCTCGTGCGCAGCGTCGCTGAACACGGCGGCCTGGCGCGGGCGGCCGAGCATCTCGGCATCAATCCCTCGACGGCGTTCCGTCGTCTCGCCGGGATCGAGGCAGCCCTCGACACGACGCTGTTCGACCGTCACCGCGCCGGCTACGCACTGACGGGCGCCGGTCTCGCCATGGTGGAGGCTGCCGGGCGGATGGAAGCCGACGTCGCGCGCTTTACCCGCGAACTCGCCGGGCAGGATCGCAGTCCCGTGGGCGACCTTCGAATCACCACCCCGGCGGGTCTCGTCGCCGATATGCTGATGCCGGTGCTGGCCCGGTTCACCGTGCGCTACCCGCGCATCCGCCTGCACCTGCTGGTTTCGGAGGAGGCCCTCAACCTGTCGCGCCACGACGCGGACGTGGCGCTGCGCGCCAGCGATACACCCGCCGCGAACCTGGTCGGGCGCCGGCTCGCCACCATCGCCTGGGCCGTCTACGGGCGGTCCGAGTTCACCGGGCGACCGACGGAGGAATGTCCGTGGGTGGTGCCGGGTGACGGTGTGGCGGGTGGACGTTTCGTACGGTTCCGCGAGAGCCATGCCGCCGCCGAGCGCGTGGTCCTCACCCTCAACACGGTGCTGGGCCTGCGCGAGGCGGTGGAGGCCGGCATCGGCGTCGGTCCCCTCCCCTGCTGGTCGGCCGACGCACGCCCGGGTCTCGTGCGGCTGTCGGACCACCTGCCGGAGCTGTCCGCCGGCCTGTGGCTCCTGACCCATCCGGACCTGCGCCATGCCGCGCGGGTCCGGGCCTTCATGGATTTCATGACTGAGGAAATCGTGACGTTGCGCCCCGGGATCGAGGGCAAGACGGCTCAGCCTCGATGATCTCCGAGCCTACTTGGTCTCGATGATCTCGATCTCCTGGCCGTTCACCTCGACGGTGTCGCCGACGCCCTTGCCGGTCAGGGCCCGTGCCATCGGCGAAACGTAGGACAGGCTGCCCTGGGTCGGATCCGCCTCGTCTTCGCCCACGATACGAAAGCTCTGGTGGCTCTCGTCCGCGCGGGCGATGGTCACGGTGGAGCCGAACCGCACCACGTCGCCGGGCTCGACCTCGACGAGCTGGGCCGAACCCAGCCGCGCCGTCCAGTAATGCAGGTCGCGGGTCACGCGGGACTCGTCCGCCTTGGCGTCGGGCGTCAGGGCCGAGAACGCATCGCGCAGGCGGGCGACCTCGGCCTCGATCTGCGCCAACCCCTCGGGTGTGACGAAGTTCGGGTGCTCCGAGATGGGGCGATCGGGGAGATCCTCGAAGGCTTCGCCGCCTTCGGTCTCTTTGACAAATGCACTGCTCATGAAACCAGCAATGCGCCTCGGTACGGCTAAGTTCCGCCCCGACCGACGATCCGTTTAAGGAACGGTCACCACCGTCCGTCCGCGTACGCCGCCCGAAAGGATCCGTTCGGCGAGGCGATCCACCTCGGCCAGGGGCACCGTCGTGGTCATCGCGGCCAAGGCCGTGCGGTCGAGGTCGCTGGCGAGGCGCGCCCACGCCGCGCGGCGTTTCGGCAGCGGCGTGGTCACGCTGTTGATGCCGAGGAGCGACACGCCGCGCAGGATGAACGGTGCCACGGAGGTCGGCAGGTCCATGCCCTGGGCGAGCCCGCAGGCGGCGACGGCGCCGTCCGCCTTGGTCCCGGCGAGCACGTTGGCGAGGGTCACGGAGCCGACGGCGTCGATGGCGACGGCCCAACGCTCCTTCGCCAGGGGTTTGCCCGGGGACGAGAGTTCGGCACGGTCGAGGATCTCCGTGGCGCCGAGACCGCGGAGGTAATCCTCCTCGCCGGCCCGGCCCGTGGAGGCGATGACCTGCCAGCCGGCCCGGGCGAGCAGCGCCACGGCGACGGAGCCGACGCCGCCGGATGCGCCGGTGACCAAGGCGGGACCGTCGCCGGGCCGAGCGCCGTGATGTTCAAGGGCCATGAGACACAGCATCGCCGTGTAGCCCGCGGTGCCGATGGCCATGACGTCGGCTGCATCGAGCCCTTCCGGCAGGGGCACGAGCCAGTCGCCCTTCACCCGCGCCCGCTCCGCATAGGCGCCGAGATGGGTCTCACCAACGCCCCAGCCCGTGAGGATCACCGCATCGCCGGGGGCGTAATTCGGGTGATCCGACGCCTCGACCACACCGGAGAAGTCGATGCCGGGGATCATCGGGAAGCGGCGCACCACCGGCGAGCGTCCGGTCATGGCCAGTCCGTCCTTGTAGTTCACGGTGGAATGGGTGACCCGGACGGTGACGTCGCCTTCCATGAGGTCGGCCGCGTCGAAATCGCGGAACGTCAGGGCTTGCCCCGTCTGGGTCTTCTCGACCACCCACGCCTTGAACCGGTCCATGCGCACCTCCCGCGTCAGCAGGGAGGTGTGGCATGGCCGGGCGGAATCAACCGCCCCGGCCGGCTTGGCCGGGGCGTCAGGCGTCTCAGTACCCGTCGTAGATGCTGCCCGTCGAGAAACCGAGGCCGACGCCGATATCCGCCGAGCTGGCGCCGGCGATGCCGACGGCATCCGGGATCGAGCCGATGCGGGGTCCGTAGACGCCCGGATAGCCGCCGCCGTTGCCGTAATTGGCCGGGACCCATCCGGCGCGGGCCGGCTGCACGAGGACGCGGCGGCGGACGCTGGCGTACTCGGCCGGGATCGTCTCGGGGATCGATTGGGCCGGCTGGACCAGCACCCGGCGATGGCGCACCGAGTATTGCGGCGGCACGTCGACCCAGCAACCGACGAGCTCGCCGTAGGGATCGCGACGGGTCTGCCAGACCCGGCCGCCCGGGCTGACGACGACGCGCTCGGACACGGTCTCGTAGATCGGCGGGATCGTGCGGTAGACGGTCTCGGCCGGGCGCACGAGGACGCGCTCGGACACGGCGCCGTAGACCGGCGGGGTCGAGACGTGGCGGTAGCATTCGGCACCGCCACAGCCGCCTGCCTGGGCGGAGGCTGCGAACAGAACGGCGCCGGCGATGGCGGAGGCAAACGGGATGAATCGGGTGACCGGCGCGGTCATGCGGGCTTCCTCGGGCTGTGACGCGGATACTGGCGGGATGGCGCCGTTGTGGTGCGCGCATCTCGACGTATCAGAGGCAGCCAAGTTGCCGCTCGGGCAAGCCGAATTCAGACTCAGGGTAAAATTAACCTAAGCTTAGGACTACTTAGATCCTCCCCTACTTAGGTAGAATTCGATGGAACCGGATCACTTTTGCTCATTGGTTTGCGCTCGACCGGCCTTCAGGTCTGCCCGCGCTTGAGCTGGTAGAAGATGTGCCGCCCGATGACGTCCATCTTGCGCAGGCGCCGCGACCAGCCGGGTTTCACGTAATCGGCATGGTAATGCGTCGCCCCGCCGACCTCGTTGAGGTACGTCCGTCCCTCGATCACCGCGCTGGCAATGCGGGTGGCCGATTGCCACGACGGCCCGTCGGTGATGCGCAGGGACTTGCCCTCGCAGGCGAAGGAGAACTGGCAGCCCATGTAGCGGTGACGGTTCTGGTAGACCACACCGCAGACGTTGCTGGGGTAGAGCCCGCTCTTGACCCGGTTCAGCACCACCTGTGCCACGGCGGCCTGGCCGTCCTCGGGCTCGCTGCGGGCTTCGAAGTAGACGGCTTCGGCGAGGCAGCGCTGTTCGCGATCGAGGGCGTCGGGACCGATGAGGTCGGCGTAGCGATGGCGGGCGCTGTCGCCGACCGGCCCCTCGGCGTCGCGGCGCGGCGAGAACCCCGGAATGGCGAGCCCGCCCGGAATGGCGAGGTTCGCGGCCGCGACCTCGATGGGCGTCGCATCGGCCGGGGCCGGGGTCGTCGACGACAGGGCGACGGCGCGGGGGATCGCGGGCGTCGCACCGTCGCTTGTCTCGATGGCCTCCTCCCCGTCGGCCGGGGGCGGGACGAAGCCGAGATCCGGTTCGAGCTCCGGATTCCAGACGGCCGGTCCCGGCAGGAGGGCGCCGTTGGCCGAGCCGGAGAGGTTGGCATGCAGAACCGAAGCATTGCCGCGGTCGAGCTCGGCAGGAAGCCCCGCCCGCATCCGCTCGGTGCTCACCCGTCCACCGATGAGGGGGACCCCGTGCGGCAAGGCCGAGGCGATCCGCACATCGTGCGCGAGGGAGCGGGTCGCGCCTTCGGTGCCGGCGCTGGCCGTGAAGGAGACAAGGAAGCCCATGCCGGCGGCCCAGGGCGCCATGGCGGCGCTGAACCAGCGCAGGCTCGAATCGCGTTGTACCCGTTTCGTGCCCACGCCCAACCGATCCACGTTCCGCAACACCGTTCCGGTCGGCCGATCAGGTCACCCGAAGGGGTTCCCTATGCGGCAGCCGGTTCAGGCATATTTGCGTGGCATGGTTGCGGAGCGGTTAAGCCCGTTCCGCAACGGTTGGTTCAGAATGTGCCGGGGCGTCCGTGGGCGACGGCAAATGCCTTGACCAGGGCGGAGGGTGCGCTGTCGCCGCCCGTCCGCATCTCGGCGATCCGCTCCGCATCCGCACCGCTCTGGGTGGCGACGGCGAACACGAACAGCGCCAGGGTGGCAAGGCCGCCGAATGTCCAGAGGGAGGCCTGCTGGACCACCTTCGGGATCGGGGTGACGGCGGAATTTTCGTCGAGGTAGAGCGGGGTGGGCGTCGTATCGATCATGGCCGGCGTTCCCACGCGATGGCAGCCGCCCCAATGAGCTGGAATGCTCGCGCAATGGATCGGCACTAGCACTGAACGTGCCGGCACGAAATCGGTTCGCCGCGTTTTCGACAATTTGTTGAATGGATTTCGCCGCGACTCTCCCGGGCGGCGCGAAGCCACTCGGAAGAGTTCGGATCGAGCCTGCGGATCAGGCCTTCTTGACGGCGTCCTTGGCGGCGTCGCGGGCGGCCAGAGCCGCCTGTGCCGCAGCGAGGCGGGCGATCGGCACGCGGTAGGGCGAGCACGACACGTAGTCGAGGCCGACCTCCTGGCAGAAGCCGATGGAGGCCGGGTCGCCGCCGTGCTCGCCGCAGATGCCGAGCTTGATGTCCGGACGCACGGCCCGGCCGCGCTCGACGCCGATGCGCACGAGTTCGCCGACCCCCTCCTGATCGATGGAGATGAACGGGTCGGCCGCGAGAATCCCCTTCTGGGTGTAGGCCCCGAGGAAGGTCGCGGCGTCGTCGCGGGAAATGCCGAGCGCCGTCTGGGTCAGGTCGTTGGTGCCGAAGGAGAAGAACTCCGCCGTCTCGGCGATGTCGCCCGCCCGCAGGGCGGCGCGGGGCAGCTCGATCATGGTGCCGACCTGATAGTCCACCGCGCTGCCGGTCTCCTCGGAGACGGCCTTCGCCATGGCGTCGATGCGCGCCTTGACGATGTCGAACTCCATCTTGGTGAAGACCAGCGGGACCATCACCTCCGAGGTCACCGGGGCGCCGGTCTCCTTGGCGGCCTGGACGGCGGCCTCGAAGATGGCGCGGGCCTGCATCTCGGCGATCTCCGGGAACGCGATGGCGAGGCGGCACCCACGAAAGCCCAGCATCGGGTTGAACTCGTGCAGTTCCGTCATCCGACGGCGCAGCTTGTCCTCCGACACGCCCATGCTGCTGGCGACGTCCCGCACCTCCACGTCGGTATGCGGCAGGAACTCGTGCAGCGGCGGATCGAGCAGGCGGATCGTGACGGGCAGACCCGACATGATCGTGAACAGCTCGACGAAGTCCTGGCGCTGGTAGGGCAGGATCTTGGCCAGCGCCGAGCGGCGCCCTTCGGCGTCGTCGGCGAGGATCATCTCACGCACGGCGACGATGCGGTCGCCCTCGAAGAACATGTGCTCGGTGCGGCACAGGCCGATGCCCTCGGCGCCGAAGTTGCGGGCGGCGCGGGCGTCGGTCGGCGTGTCGGCGTTGGTTCGGACCTTCATGGTGCGGACCTTGTCGGCCCAACCCATCAGGGTCGCGAACTCGCCCGACAGGGACGGCTCCAGCATCGCCACCTCGCCCAGCAGCACCTGACCGGTGGACCCGTCGATGGTGATCTTGTCGCCGGCCTTCAGAACCGTGCCGGCCACCGACAGGGTGCCGGCCTTGTAATCGACCCGGACGGTGCCGCAGCCCGAAACGCAGGGCTTGCCCATGCCGCGCGCCACCACGGCTGCGTGCGAGGTCATGCCGCCGCGCGTGGTGAGGATGCCCTCGGAGGCGTGCATGCCGTGGATGTCCTCGGGCGAGGTCTCCACGCGCACCAGGATACACTTGCGCTCGGCCTTGCGGGCGGCCTCGGCATCCTCGGAATTGAACACGATCTCGCCCGTGGCGGCGCCCGGCGAAGCGGGCAGGCCCGACGCGATCACCTTGCGCTCAGCCTTCGGGTCGATGGTTGGGTGCAGGAGCTGGTCGAGGGCCGCCGGCTCGATCCGGCCGATGGCCTCTTCCTGGGTGATCAGACCCTCCGCCGCGAGATCGACGGCGATGCGCAAAGCGGCCTTGGCCGTGCGCTTGCCGTTGCGGGTCTGAAGCATCCAGAGCTTGCCGCTCTCGATGGTGAACTCCATGTCCTGCATGTCGCGGTAGTGGTTCTCGAGGAGACCGTAGATCCGGACCAACTCGGCGTAGGATTCGGGCATCGCCCGCTCCATCGACGGCTTTTCGGACTTGGCCTCAAGCCGAGCCTTCTCGGTGATGTCCTGTGGGGTGCGGATGCCCGCCACCACGTCCTCGCCCTGGGCGTTGATCAGAAACTCGCCGTAGAGGGCGCGCTCGCCGGTGGACGGGTTGCGGGTGAACGCGACGCCCGTGGCCGATGTGTCGCCCATGTTGCCGAACACCATGGCCTGGACGTTGACGGCCGTGCCCCAGCTCTCGGGGATGTTGTTCAACTCGCGATATTTCTTGGCGCGCGGGATCATCCACGAATCGAACACGGCACCGATGGCGCCCCAGAGCTGGTCCTCCGCGCCCTGCGGGAAGTCGGAACCGTGCTCGGCCTTCACGATGGCCTTGTAGCGCCCGACGAGATGCTTCCAGTCGTCTGCCCCGAGTTCGGTGTCGAGGCTGACGCCCTTCTCCTCCTTGTAATGCTCCAAAGCCTCCTCGAAGGCGTGGTGCTCCACGCCCAGAACCACGTTGGAATACATGGTGATGAAGCGCCGGTAGGAATCGTAGGCGAAGCGCGGGTCACCGGCGCCCGTCGCCAGGGCCTCGACGGTGACGTCGTTGAGGCCGAGGTTGAGCACCGTGTCCATCATGCCGGGCATCGAGGCGCGGGCGCCCGAGCGGACCGAGACGAGGAGCGGGTTCTTCGGATCGCCGAAGCCGCGACCGGTGAGCTTGCCGACGGCCTCCAGGGCTGCGGCCACCTCGGCCTTCAGCTCGGCCGGGTAGGTCTGCGCGTTGTCGTAGTAGGCGGTGCAGACTTCGGTCGTGATGGTGAAGCCCGGGGGCACCGGAAGGCCGAGATTGGACATCTCGGCGAGGTTCGCGCCCTTGCCGCCGAGCAGGTTGCGCATGGACGACTGGCCTTCGGCCCTGCCGTCACCGAAGGAATAGACCCACTTGCCCATCGTCACCCGTCCGGTTGCTGGAATGAAACGCGAATTGCGCGCCTATCGTACCCGGCGGGTTGGACCATCTCATGCTGCAACGCAAGATGAACGCCGCGCGGAGTGGGGACCCGCGTGACGGTTCTGTACCTCTGTCACCGACCGCCGTCGCGCCGGCTCACGATAGCGCGCGAAACACCCCGAGGCCAATCAGCCCGACGAGGATGAGGTAGGCCGCGACGATGAAATTCAGCAGCCGGGGGATCAGCAGGATCAGCACCCCGGCGCCGAGGGCGACGAGGGGCTGCAGGTGGGCGATGGTGATGGTCATGGCCGAACGGTCCTCGTCTTACACCCGATACTTGCCGTTGCGCTTCACCAGCACCTGGGTGCCGACGGGAACGCGCTCGTAGAGGTCGACGATGTCCTCGTTCAGCATGCGCACGCAGCCGGACGACAGTTGCTCGCCGATGCTCCAGGGCTCGTTGGTGCCGTGGATGCGAAACAGCGTGTCGCGGTTGCCCTGGTAGAGGTAGAGCGCGCGGGCGCCGAGCGGGTTGTCGAGGCCGCCCTTGCGGGTGCGCGGCAGATCGGGATTGAGCGAGACCATGGTGGTGGTCGGGCTCCAATCCGGCCACACGCCCTTGCGGGCGATGCGAGCCTCGCCCTTCCACGAAAAGCCGGCCTTGCCGACGCCGACGCCGTACTGAACGGCGGTGCCGTCCTCCTGCACCAGGGCGATCTGCCGATTGTCGATGTCGACCACGATGGTGCCGGGCTTCTCCGGCCCGGTGTAGCGCACGATCTGGCGCCGGTACTTCGGGTCGAGGCGCGACTTGTCGACGATGGGCACGTCGAACGGCTTGTCCGGCATGGTGCCGGTGTACCAGGCGGCATCGTCGTCGGCCGCGACGTTGACGGGGCCGCGCGCGTTGCAGGCCGCCAGGGGGGCGATGAGGAGCAGGCCGAAGATGAGGCGGCGGGTGGACATGGCTGGCTCCGCGGGGTGTGGGTTGAGGGGGGCGGGTTGCAGGATTCTTCCCCCTGACTAGCCGTCCCGGACCGCCGAGGGTGTATCTTTCCCGCCGCAGGTGTGGGGAAGCGTCGCCCCCCACCGCCATATTCAGGCGAGGCTGCGAGGCAACCGCGGCTCGATCAGGCGATCCGCGGTGTTGCGTCGGCGTCGCGCTTGATCGCATCATGAACGCCACACGAGGATCCGCCCATGGCCGACACCCAGACCCTGCCCGTCTCCGACGCAGGCGACGTCCTCGACAACCTCGCCCCGGCGATCCATCTCGATCATTGCGTGATCCACGTCTCCGATTGGGCACGTTCGACGGCCTTCTACCGCGACGTGCTCGGGGCCGAGATCGTGGAGCGCCCCGTCGGGGCCGCCTTTCGCTTCGGCGGCGTGCAGCTCAATGTCCATGGTCCGGGCATCGAGGCGACGCCGCTTGCCGAGAAGCCGGTGATGCCCGGCAACAGCGACCTGTGCTTTCGCTGGTCCGGCCCCATCGAGGGGGCCATGGCGCATCTCGCGACGCACGGCGTGCCGGTCGAGCGCGGGCCCGTGGAACGCGACGGTGCGGCCGGTCGGGGCCTCAGCGTCTATTTCCGGGATCCGGACGGATCACTGATGGAGTTCATCACCTACCCGGAGTGAACGTCAGCTCCGGCTCTGCGCCAATTGCTGGTTGGTCTGCTCGAGGCGCAGGGCGAGTTCACGCATGACCGCGATGCCGATCTGCGGGAACTGAGCGAGGAGCTCGAGGAAGACCGTGCGGTCGATGCGCAGGGCCGTCAGGGGTGTCAGAGCCGCGACCGTGGCCGAGCGAGGCTGGTCGGCCAGAATTCCCATTTCGCCGAGGAGGGCGTTGGCGCCGAGGAGCGCCAGCCGAAACGGTCCCTGCGGCCCTTCGATGGAAACCTCGGCTTCGCCTTCGAGAATCAGATAAGCCGCATCGGCGGTATCGCCGCGCGCGAACAGCTCTTGGGTGGCCTCGAAATGAACCCGCTCGCTGGTGAAGGCGAGGAGCTTCAGGCGCGACGGTTCGACGCCTCGAAACAGCGGCACCTGCCGTAACGACGAGACCTCGGTGTCGAGGGTCATTGGCGCACCCCAGCGTCGCGCGGCGGCATCGAACGGTTTTCCATGCCGCATCCATGCGGGTCGCACACGGATTGTCCAGTCCCGGCAAAGCCACGGGGCGGGAGAGCCGCCGTGCCGAGGCCGTCGAAGTGCCCTGTACGCGAGCGTTTCCTATACCCATGCTTATAGCCACGCTTGTCCCGCTCTACGCTGATCAGCCCGGGTTTCCCTAAGGAACCATCGATATTGGTGAAGGTTGTCTTGGCAGTGAGAGCAAATCTGAGGAGGCGCTGATGGCATCGAACTCCACCTCGAAGCGGGGCTTTGCCTCGATGGATCTGGAGCGGCAGCGGGAGATCGCGAGCAAGGGCGGGCGCAGTGTGCCGGCCGAGAAGCGCTCGTTCTCCCAAGATCGCGAACTGGCGTCGTCCGCCGGTCGCAAGGGTGGTCAGTCCACCGGCACCGGTCGCCCAGGCGAGGACTGATACCGGTCATTGGAGCCCCTTCGGGGGTTCCAAGCTCAATTGAAACAAAAAGGCCTCGTCCGAAATGGACGAGGCCTTTTTCATGCCCCTTCAGCGTCTTCTCATCCAAGAACCGGTTCTTGGCGATGTCGGCCTATGCGCGACCATGACGAAGGTTGTGCTGGAGCGACTCCCGGTCGACGAAAATCAGGAAATGCAACGACCCGGGAGCATGCGGCGCGCCTCTGGTCCCGCCAGTGAGCTGATGGCGCCTTCGCAGCCTTCGCGCATCGAGCGGCGGACCTTCGGCTGATCCTTCTCACTCGCGGTCCGGCCGCTCTGTCCGAGTACACCGGGCTTCGGGGAGTATGACGGGCGGCTTACGGACGCGAAGCGCACCGGACTGATCGCCGTCGATGCCACGCGCTGCCCGGGAAGATCCGGTCCCGACAAGGTGAACTGAAGGACAGTCAACGGTGCTGCCTGGGGTGCCCTCTGGTCGGCAGCCTGCTGGACGGTCGGCTGGATCAGCAATGTCAGGAGCGCTGCCGGTGCACTGACACTGAGGAGGAGACCTGACCGAAACATCGTCGTAATCTCCGATGAGGAGCTTGACAGGATATCGAGCAAACGCGTCTCGCAGTCTCGGGTTCCTCGACTGTTTCGAATTGAGCAATTTCCAGTACAGCTCGAATGACGGATCGTTACGATTTGACGGAAATCCTGCTTCCGCCGAACTGCAGGTGTTGCGAAAAAACCGCTGTGCGCAAAAAATTCGAGTTGCCCATGCCGGGAGACGGAACGACAGCGAGGTCGGATCGTTGTCTGGTCACCCCGGCCGCCTGGTCCTCCCCCGCATCCCCTTGTGCATAGGCCGGAACCTTTTCGACGGGCTGGAGAGCGATCTCCGGCCCGTTTTTTCGTCCTTCATCCGCCACGGGCCCGGTCCGAACAGGTCAGCAAAAAGGCCCCGGCATGTGACGGGGCCTTTCGTCGTTTGTTGCCGAGGATCGTGGGGTCGAGGGGCGTTCAGGCCGACTTGACCTCGCGGCGGCGTGCGCTCTGCTGGAAGAACAGCGCCTGGCTGATCACCGCGGAGACGTTCGCGGGCTGGAACGGCTTGGCGATGAGGAAGGCCGGCTCCGGACGCTCGCCGGTGAGGAAGCGCTCGGGGTAGGCGGTGATGAAGATCACCGGCACCTCGAAGGTCTTCAGGAGGTCGTTGACCGCATCGAGGCCCGAGCTTCCATCGGCGAGCTGAATGTCAGCCAGGATGAGTCCGGGGCGGGTCCCCTCGGACGCAATCTTGATCGCCTCCGTGCGGGTGCGGGCCACGCCGATGACGTTGTGGCCGAGCCCTTCCACCAGGGCTTCGAGGTCCATGGCGATGAGCGGCTCGTCCTCGATGATGAGGATCTCGGTCGCCATGTCGGCCGCGAGCTCACGGCCGGCCTCGTCGACGAGGTCGCGAACCTGGCTGACGTCAACGTCGAGGATGATTGCAGCGTCTTCCTCCGAGAACCCTTCGAGGCACGAGAGAAGGAAGGCCTGGCGCGGCAGGGGCGTGATCTGGCCGAGCCGGACTTCGGCCGGCAGGTCGTGCTGCACCTGCTCGCTCTGGCCGTTCACCGACAGGGAATTCCAGATGCGCGTGAACACGCGAAAGAGATCGGCCTTGACGTTGGCACTGCGGCCGAGCGTCTCGGGCTCGTTCACGAGGGTCTCGAGGGTGGCGGCGACGTAAGCGTCTCCGGCGACCTGACTACCCGTGAGCGCCCGAGCGTAGCGGCGCAGATACGGCAGGTGCTGCACCACGAGTTGGGCTGTCGACATACTATCCCCTTGGCTTTGCCGTTCTTGGCCGCGTGCCTTGGCCGCTTCCGCCACAACGCGGATTGGAGAGCTCCGTTCCGCCTGACGGGAACCGACTGATCGCATCGGCGTTGCAGCTGCAGCCATGACCTATGTCAAGCCGCAAAACAATCGCGGCGATGCCGGTGTCCGGCATCAAGGGGAATCGACGCATGAACACACACGACAAGGGCGATCCCGCCCCTGGGGATCGTACCGTGCGTGCCGACGAGGACACCCGTGGCCGTGGCCTCAGCGACCACACCCAGAAGCGCATCGGTCTGCACCTTCGGGCCATGTACGATACGGTCGTGCAGCAACCGGTACCCGACCGCTTCCGCGATCTCATTGCCCAGCTCGAAGCGTCTCCGCCGGACGAAGCGACGTCCTGAGGCGCCGATCCGGCGCCCGTACCATCCGAATCGACGAGAGCCGCACGGCAATGCGCCGGCGGCCCTCATCGATCGCTTCGGGTGGGCCGATGCCCACCCGGCCGGTGCCGTGCGAACCGGCGCCCGTCAGAGGGTCGGGGAACGTCCGCGCATCAGGCCGATGACGGCGGAGATGGCGAACAGAACGATGGCGACGAAGAACACGAGCTTTGCGGCTTCCATCGCGGTGCCGGCAATACCGCCGAAACCGAGCAGAGCTGCCACGAGGGCGACGACGAGGAATGTTACGGCCCAACCGAGCATCTGACTCTATCCTTCGAAAGATTTGGCGCAGCGTCAGGCTGCGACCTCATTGCAGCAATAACGCCAAGTTTTCGCCCCGGTTCCGGCGTCGTCCGGTCGGATTCACAGCGACCGCGAAGGATTTTCGCGCACGGCTCGTTTCAAACCTCAACGGACGTGTGCCGCCTTGCCGGACCGGTGCTCGGCGTGCCAGATTTACCGTCAAGCTCACGGCCCAGGGGGCAGCTGAGGGCGCAGCGGCGTGATGGTGCGACGGATCGACCTCCGGTCCTGAGCAGGCACGACGTCGCTCCTTATCTGCCTTTTGACCGTCATCGGAACCGGCCCGTCGCCGGTCGCGTTCGGTACCCGTCGCTGATCAAGGAGCCCGTCATGAGTACATCGTTCGTCGGATCGATCGTGCGGCGCCTCGTGAAGGCAGCGGGTTCGGTTGGCGAGGCCGTGTCCCGTGGACTCGGCGCCCTGGTGGAAGGGTCGGCCCCCGCGCCGCAGCTCGTACCCGTGCGCGTTCGCGCCACGCGTCGGCGGTCGTGATCGCCTCGATCCGGGACGCGTCCGGTCAGTAGACCAGGGTCGAACGCATCCCGAAGACGAAACCACCCTTGATCCGTGTGTTGGGGCGCTCGGGGTCCGCGAGTCCGCCCCCGGGATTGAAGATGTACTGAAGATCCGGCTGCACGGTCCAGCCGGGTCTGATCTGGGCCTGATACGACAGTTCGAAGGTCGCTTCCGCCGTGCGGACCGGCTCCCCACTCGCCTGCAGGTCGACTCGGTCGCGGTCGAAGCCGCGCGCGGCCTCACTGATCCGGGCGTAGATCACGCTGGCGCCGAACAGATCGTCCGGCCGCCCCGGGATCAAGCCGGCGACGACGACACCGCCATCCGCCCACAGGTCGATCGGGTTGCGGTCCGAGGGGCTCGCCGAGACGCGGGCGTAGACCGACACACCGCTCGATGGACCGCCCCCGTCCGGGCGGTAGAGTTGCTGATCGGCGACGGCGTAGATCCCGCTGGTCCCGCGCAGGCGCCGCGCCGTCCCGAGGCTGGATCGATCCGCGAGGCGTAGGCCGTCCGCGCCGAAGCGCAGATCGTCGAACCGGCCGAAATGCCTGTATCCCCCGAGTTTCAGGGTTCCCGCGAGCGCAGGTGTCTCCGTCTCCTGGTTCCGCCGCATCTGGATCTCGGCCATCACCAGGGGCGGGTCGCCGACGCGAAAGTTCGTTCCGTACCGGTTGACCACGCGCTGGTCGCCGGGATCGCCGTTGAACACCGCCACCAGAGCCGAGAGGTCCGCGCCGGCTTCGTAGCGCAGGCGGATGCCGGGGGTGGCCAGGGGATAGGCCGGTCCGCCGCTCGGAAGGTTGGCGCCGGTGATCGTCGGCCAGTCGTTGCTCAGAAACGGCTTGCCCGTCTCGGAGGCGAAAAACTCCCCGTCGGCGGCGAGCTGCCCGATCCGCAGGCCGAGCCCCGAATCCCACCGCCGTTCGAGCCAAAGTTCCGACAGACGGGTGGTGGGATACGCTTCGATGTTGCTGACCGTGATGAGCCGCTGAAAACTTCGGTCGCGCAGGCCGCCGGTGTCGTGAATCCGGAAGGCGTTGGCAAAGGCGCTCACGCCGTCGAGGCCGGCGAGGCGCTCGAGGTCGAGACTGATGATGGCCTCGACCTTGCCCGCGTAGATCGGGCCGGTGCGCACGCCGCCATGGGGATTCCCCAGCACTTCGTCGGTCGACAGCAGGGTCAGGTTCACGCCGCGTACGGCCCAGGCGGCGCGAAGGCCGCTGGGATCGCCCCACGGGCCGAGCGACGACCGGATCGAGACCGGGAAATCACCCTGCGGCTCGGCGGCGGCCGATTGCGGCGGCCGTTCGGGGATCTCCTCGGGAGCCTGCGCCAGGGCGAGCGGCGGGGTTGCCGAGATCATCAGGGAGACGAATGCCGCCCGCCAGGCGCGGGGTGGACCGGACATGGTGAAGCCTCCGCTGGAAGAGTAAGCCACGGCTATGTTTTCGAGGTGTGTTTGTCCGGCGGCGCCCGGGTGTGCCCCGGGTCCGTTTCCGTCGTGCGCTGGTCCGGAAGAGGCGGCCCGCGACCCTTTCGGGCGACGCGCCGCCGGATCAGGCGCCCATGACGGTGTCGATCAGGAGCTTGACGTTGAGGACGACGATCAGCCCGGCGATGGCCCAGGACAGGACCTTCAGCCACCCGGGAATCACCAGGGCGCCCATCTTGCCCCGATCGGAGACGAAGCGGACCAGGGGGATCACGGCGAACGGCAACTGCATCGACAGCACGACCTGGCTCAGGACGAGGAGGCGGGCGGTGCCCTGTTCGCCATAGAGCGCCGTGACGACGATCACCGGCACGATGGCGATGCCCCGGGTGATGAGCCGGCGCGCCCAGTCGGGGATGCGTAACCGCAGGAAGCCTTCCATGACGATCTGGCCGGCGAGCGTCGCGGTCACGGTGGAATTCAGCCCCGAGGCGAGGAGCGCCACGGCGAACAGGGTCGAGGCGATGCCGGCCCCGAGGAGCGGCGACAGCAGTTCGTAGGCCTGTTCGATCTCCTGCACGTCGGTCCGCCCGTTGGCGTGGAAGACCGAGGCCGCCAGGATGAGGATCGCCGCATTGACGAACAGCGCCAGCATCAGCGCGATGGTGGAATCCGTGAAGGCGAAGCGGAAGGCCGCGCACTTGCCCTCGTCGGTGCGCGGGTAGGCGCGGGTCTGTACGATGGAGGAGTGCAGGTAGAGGTTATGCGGCATCACCGTGGCGCCGATGATGCCGATGGCGATGTAGAGGGCCGCCGGGTTCGTCACGATCTCGGGCGTCGGCAGGAAGCCGCCGAGCACCGCCTGCAGGGGTGGGCTCGCCAGGGCGATCTGCACGCCGAAGCAGACGAAGATCACGCCGAGCAGCGCGATGACGAACGCTTCGAGGGCGCGAAAACCGCGCCGCATCAGCAGCAGGATCAGGAACACGTCCAGCGCCGTGATGGTCGCCCCCAGCACGAGTGGGATGCCGAACAGGAGCTTGAGGGCGATGGCGGTGCCGATCACCTCGGCGAGGTCGCAGGCGATGATCGCCGCCTCGCAGGCGAGCCACAGGACGAGGCCGACGGGACGCGAATAGTGGTCGCGGCAGGCCTGGGCGAGGTCGCGGCCCGTGGCGATGCCGAGCCGCGCGGCCAGCGCCTGCAGCACGATGGCCATGAGGTTCGAGAGCAGGATGACGGAGAGCAGGGTGTAGCCGAACTGGGCCCCCCCGGCGATGTCGGTGGCCCAGTTGCCCGGGTCCATGTAGCCGACCGAGATCATGTACCCCGGCCCGATGAAGGCTAGGAGCCGGCGCAGCCACGTCCCGGTGGCGAGCACCGGAACGCTGCCGTTCATGGCGCCGAGGCTCGGCTGCTCCTGCGTGTCGCGGTGGAAGCGCCACGCCCCGTCCTGATAACCCATCGCTCCGTACGGTCCCTCGGTGACGGCGCGGCTCCGCGCCCAGCTTGCCTCCTCGCGATATAGCATTGGCTATAATGAAAATAAAAGGCTTCATTTTCGTGGCGTTGTCGCGCGCCCGGCGATCGCGTAGGGGCGGGGCATGTCCATGGACCTCCCCGGAGACCGCATGAGCGAAACGCGCGACGATCCGGTCTTCGACTCGGGCGCTCCCACGAGTGGCGAGACGCAGCGGCTGTCGGCCCTGATCCGGCGCCGCGTCTGCTCCAACGCGAGCCCGTTCACGGCGAGCGGCACCTGCACCTACATCGTCGGTAGCGGTGCCGTCGCGGTCATCGACCCCGGCCCGGAGGATGCGGCTCACATCGACGCGCTCCTGGCCTTGATCCCCGGCGAGCGGGTCGACGCCATCGTGGTCACCCACACCCATCGCGACCATTCGCCGGCAGCGCGCCTGCTCCAGGCCCGCACGGGGGCGCCCATCGTCGGCTGCGGACCGCACCGGGCGGCGCGCGATCTGGCCGAGGGCGAGTTCCCGCACCTCGACGCGAGTGCGGACCGCGACCATGTCCCGGATCGCCTCATGCGCGAGGGCGATACCCTGACGGGGGATGGCTGGACCCTGGAGGCGGTGGAGACCCCGGGCCACACCATGAACCACCTCGCCTTCGCGCTGCCGCAAGAATCCGCCCTGTTCTCGGGCGATCACGTCATGGCGTGGTCGACGAGCATCGTGGCGCCGCCGGACGGCTCCATGCGGGCCTACATGGCCTCCCTCGACAAGCTCCGCGAGCGGACCGAGACCGTGTACTGGCCGGGGCATGGCGGTCCGGTTCGGGACCCGCGCCGGTTCGTCCGCGGGCTCAGCGCCCATCGCCGGCAGCGCGAGACGACGATCCGTGCGCGGATCGAGGCCGGCGACCGCGATATCCGCGCCATCGTCGGGGCGATCTACCAGGGGCTGAATCCAGCCCTCCGGGGCGCCGCCGCCCTCTCGGTCTTCGCCCATCTGGAGGATCTGGTGGAGCGCGGCCTCGCCGTCACCGAGGGGCCACCGCGCCTGGAGGGGCTCTACGCCCCCGCCTGACGCCTATTTGACGGCGATGGCGAGGTTGGCGACCTCGTCGAGATAGGCGCGGATGCGGTCGGCGTTGCCGCCGAAATCGTGGCTCCCGAGGCGGGACGCGGAGCGCACGTCGATCCGGGCACCGTCGGCCCGGGGATGGACCCGGACGGTGACGTCGTCGGCGAGGTTGAGCAGGAGGCCACGCGACACTGCCTCGATCCGGCCGTTGCCGATCCGGCCGCCGGGGCGGATCGCCTCGACGATCTGCCAGCGCCGGTTCACCGCTGCCTTGCGGGCGAGCTCGAACGCGACGTCGGCATCGAGGTCGAGGGTCAAGGGCGCGACCTGCGGATAGGCCGCGCGCTGGCTGGCCCGCGCCGCCGGTCCGGGGTCCGGCGGATAGCGCCCGTCCCGAGCCGCGAAGGCGGTGCGCGAGCGCGAGAACGCCGGTGGGTTGTCGATATCGGTGGAGATATCCGTGAGTGCGGGCAGGCGCAGGGCCCGCAGGCCCACGAAGGCCGGATAGGCGAGGATCAGGCAGGCCACGAACAGCCCGGCCAGCGCCGCGCCGAGGCCGCGCGCGCCCTCGCGCCAGACCCGTACGAAGGCGAACGCCGCGAGCCCCACGGCGGTGACGGCGAGGACCAGGCCGGCGCCGAGGGTCGCCAGGGCCGGACCGGCCTCCGCACGCGGATCGCGCACGAGCACGAGGGCGAACAGGCTGACGAACAGGGCGAGGCCGGCGACCGTGCGGGCGAGCGGGCCGGCGCGGGTGACGGGCTCCTCGAAGGGCAGACGACGCATGGGTTTGACGACGATCCCTGTCGGGCACGCTGCCCCTCGCGCGGCCGCGGGAGACTCCGAGGCGGCCCGCCGAGCTTTACCGGGCGTCGGCACCGCGCGCCACCCGCCCGTGCTTCCGCTGCCCACCGGTTCTGCTATAGCGAGGCGACCATGAGCGCGACCGCCCCAGACCGATCCGCGGCGTTGCCGGAGGCCGAGACCCCGGATCCGCTTCGGGTCTGGTTCCGGTTCATCCGCCTCAACCGCCGCGTCACCGCCGCCATGGGCGCGGAACTGCGTGGGCTGGGCCTCTCGATCCCGCAATTCGATGCGCTGTCCACCCTGACCGAGCGCGAGGGCGCCACCCAGCAGGATCTCGCGGCGCGGCTCTATGTCACGAAGGGGAATGTCTCCGGCCTGGTCGATCGCCTGGTGGAGGCCGGATGGGTCGAGCGCCGCGCGATCCCCGGGGACCGGCGCTCGCACGCCCTCCACCTCACGCGTGCCGGCGCGGATCTCGCCGCCCGTGGCATCGCGGCTCAGAAGGCCTACGTCGCCCGGACCCTCGGCCGTCTCGCTCCGGAGGACATCGCCGGGTTCGAGCGGCTGGTGCTGCGCTGGCGCGATGTCGCCCGCGAGGATGCGGCCGCTCCCCGGGGCTAGCCTTGAGTCTTCGCGCCTTCGATCTCGGCCAGCAGGGCGGGCAGGTCGTCGATGGAGCCGATGACGTGATCGGCCAGGGCCGCCATGGTCTCGCGGGCGCCCTCCCCCGCCGGTCCGCTGAGCACCGCGATGGCGACAGCCCCCGCGGCCCGTGCCGCCTGGGTGTCGGCGGGCGTATCGCCCACCAGCGCGACGCGGGACGGGTCGACCCCGAGATGAGCGGCGAAGGCCAGGACCATGCCGGGCTCGGGCTTGGCCCCGTGCCCGGAATCGTAACCGGCGAGGAATCCGAGATGCGGCATCAGACCCAGCACCGCGGACTGGGCCCGGGCGGACGCTTCCGCGTCGTTGGTGGCGATGCCGAGCGCGTAGCCTCCCGCGGCCAGATGCGCGAGAAGGTCCGCCGGTGCGCCGATGGGATGGAGCGAGCGCAGGGCGGCCTCGCGGAACAGCCGGTCCATCTCGGCGTACAGCTCCGGTCCGGCGGGACGGCCGAGCACCCGCGCCCAGAGCGGCCCGTAGATCGAGGATGCACCGGCGAGGAGCGGCGACGTCGGCAGGAAGCGCCGCTCGGCCTCGACGTAGTGGCTCACGCGCATCAGATCTTCGAAGCGGCCGCGGTCCCCGCCCGTGAGGGTCGCCATCACCGCGTGGGCGGCGGGGCCCCAGGTGCGGTCGAAATCGACGAGCGTCCCGTCCTTGTCGAACAGGATGCCGCACAATCCCCCGCGCTCACGCCGCATGGGAAACTTTCTCGACCTCGATGACGATGCCGGTGGGCGTCACGCGCTCGCGGGCCACCATACGGTCGCCGGGCTCGAATACGCCGAGGTTCACGTCGCGGTCGGGCAGCACCACGGTGGTGACCTTGTTGAGATGGACCAGCACGTGGCGCTTCTGCGGCAGGGACGACGCGGCCCAGCGCTTGAGCTGGGTATAGTACGGCTCGCGCCGCCAGGCGTTGGGCTGGCCGGGATCGACCTGCACGTTCATGTGGCGCGACACGGGATCGAGGCTGAGCACCATCTTGGCGCGGTCCGGCTTCCATTCGGGGCCGAGCCAGGCCTCCGTCATCCAGAGGCAGTGGAAGGCCCGGCAATGGTCCGGCCGGCTGGCGTGGATGGCGCACCCGCGGCCTTGGGCAGTGTGCCGGCACCATTGCCCGGCGGTGCTCTCGACGGCCGGCACATCGTAGACCTTGCAGCACAGGGTGCAGGGGCCGCAGGCCCGCCCGGGGGCGGGTGTGGCGATGACGCTCGCGGGGTCGAGGGTGGTGGGCGAGAGCATGACAGCGTGCGTCCGGTGCGACGGTGAGCGGGTTTATGCCCGGGCATCGGGCCGTTAGTGTGGCCGCTCCGATCAGGGCCCCGTGCGGCCCGCTTCATGGAACGGACACCCGATGCTCTCGAACCTGGCGGCCCGCGACGTCGAGACCCTCATCCACCCCTACACCAACCTCGCGACCTTCCGCGAGACCGGGGGGTTGGTCCTGGAGCGCGGCCATGGCGTCTGGGTCTACGACAGCGACGGTCGTCCGTATCTCGAAGGCATGGCCGGCCTGTGGTGCACGGCACTCGGCTATTCCAACGAGGAGCTGGTGGAGGCGGCGAAAGAGCAGATGTCGCGTCTGCCGTTCACGCACCTGTTCTCGGGCCGCAGCCACGACCCGGCCATTGAGCTCGCCGAGACCCTGAAGGAGCTGATGCCGGTCCCGACCTCGAAGATCTTCTTCACTTCGTCGGGCTCCGAGGCCAACGACACCCAGGTCAAGCTGACCTGGTACCTCAACAACGCGCTCGGCCGGCCGAAGAAGAAGAAGATCATCTCCCACGTGAAGGGCTACCACGGCGTCACGGTGGCCACCGCCTCGATGACCGGGCTGCCCGCCAACCATGCCGATTGGGACCTGCCCCTGCCGGGCTTCCTCCACACGGGCTGCCCGCACCATTACCGGTACGGCGAAGCGGGCGAGACCGAGGAGGCGTTCGCCACGCGTCTCGCCGCCGAACTCGAGGCCCTCATCCAGCGTGAAGGCCCCGACACGGTGGCGGCGTTCGTGGCCGAGCCGGTGCTGGGGGCCGGTGGCGCCATCGTGCCGCCGGCGGGCTACTACGCCAAGATCCAGGCGGTGCTCGACCGCCACGACGTGCGCTTCATCGCCGACGAGGTGATCTGCGGCTTCGGGCGGCTCGGCACCTGGTTCGGGTCCGAGGCCATGGGCATGCGGCCCGACAGCCTGTCCTTCGCCAAGGCGGTGACCTCCGGCTACATGCCGCTCGGCGGCATCTCCATCGACGAGCCGCTCTATCGGCACATGGTCTCGCAGAGCGCCAAGCTCGGCACCTTCGGTCACGGCACCACCTATTCCGGGCACCCCGTCGCCTGTGCGGTGGCCCTCAAGACCATTGCGATCTACCGCCGCGACGGGATCATCGAGGGCGTCGCCCGCAAGGCGCCGCATTTCCAGGCCCGCCTGTCGGCACTCGCCGATCACCCCATCGTCGGCGAGGCGCGCGGGCTCGGCCTCATCGGCGGTCTCGAAATCGTCGCCGATAAGAAGACGAAGCGGCAGTACGACCCCAAGCTGGGCGTTGCCGCCCGGTGCGTCGCGTTCGCTCAGGCCGAGGGTTTGATCGTCCGGTTCCTCGCCGGCGACCGCGTCGCCGTGTGCCCGCCCCTCGTCATCGCGCCCGACGAGATCGACACCCTGTTCGATCGCCTGACCCGTGCCCTCGACCGGACCCAGGCGTGGATCGCCGCGGAAGGGCTCGAAGCCATGTCCCACGCCCGTGGCTGACGAGCCACACGCCAGCTGTATTCAAGCAACGACCGCATTGCGGTGCGGGTTATTGCAATGCCGCAACGTCGATCACGGATCTGTTGCCTCGGCTGTCTGTGACGAGAAACAAGGCTGCCGTGATTTCGGGCATCCGCGTAGTCTTAATCCGCCATTCATATTGCGACCACCTTTATGGTTGCTGTGAAGCTCGACACGCGTCCGGGTCGAACCGCAAGGTGCCCGCGAGCGTGGGGCGACCGGGCGGGTCAGGACACCCCGGCGGCCGCCGTATGAGCGCAAAGCAGGACACCCGTTTCATGTACGCCCCCGATCAGACCCAGAGCGCCGCCCCCGAACTCGACCGTCGTACCCCCGCCTCCGGCCGGGTCGCGGAGAGCTTCCGGCCCGTGGCCCTTCCGGCGCTCGCCGCCGCGGTCCTCGTGTCGGCTCTGGCGGGCAAGGCGGTGGCGACCCGGGCAAAGGCTGCCCGGATGGCGGCGCGCTTCGAGCACGAGGACGCTCCGCAGGTCTGATGCTCGGGTGGTCCTTCGGTGGTGCGGGGACCGTCTGAATCGCCCTGCGCCGTCGTCAATTCGTCACCATTGGCGCCGAGGGAGACGGGATCGGCCCGTCACCCGAGGACCCTTTCGATGTTGATCCTGCCGAGTCGCAGGCAAGTGCTGGGCGGCCTCGGCGCGGCGGGCGTTCTCGGCCTGTCCACCGGCGCCTATGCCTTCGTCATCGAGCCGCGCTTCCGCCTCGTCGTGACCCGGTACAGCCCGGTGCTTCCACGCTGGACGCCGGGCTTGCGCCTGCGGGTCGCGGTCCTGGCCGATTTTCATGTCGGCGAGCCATTCATGCCCCTCGACCGCATCGCCGAGATCGTCGATGCGACCAACGCGCTGAAGCCGGACCTGATCCTGATGCTGGGCGACTATCCGGCGAGTCCGACCGTCACCTTCCGCAAGGTGCCGCTGATGGAGTTCGCCCGGGTGGTCGAGGGCCTGCGCGCACCCCTCGGCGTCCACGCCATCCTGGGCAATCACGATTGGTGGGATGACGCCGACACGCAGGCGGGCAGAAGCGACGTCACCGAGGCGCAGCGCGTGCTGGAGGCGCGCGGCATCCCGGTGATGGAGAACACCGTGCTTCGCTTGGAGAAGGACGGGCACCCGTTCTGGATCGCGGGCCTCGGCGACCAGGAGCCGTTCGTGAAGGTCGGCAATTACGAGGGTCGCGACGACCTGCCCGGCACCCTCGCGCAGATCACCGATCCGGCCCCGGTGCTCCTCATGGTGCACGAGCCCGACGTATTTCTCGATGTGCCCGACCGCGTCTCCCTCACCCTCGCGGGCCACACCCATGGGGGTCAGATCCGCCTGTTCGGCTACTCACCCGTGATTCCATCGCGAAAAGGCAACGACTTCGCCTACGGGCACGTGGTGCTGAAGAACCGGCACATGATCGTCTCGGGCGGCTTCGGCGTCAGCCGGGTCCCGGTGCGCTTCGGCGTTCCGCCCGAGATCGTCCTGCTCGAACTCGGTGGTGCGGCAGGACCCGGCATCGTCACGCCCGGTCACGCCGTGCAGGAAGACGCGCTCCGGCACGGCTGACGGTTCGCCGGACTGTTATTTCTTGGCGTTCTTCACCGCCGCGCTGACCATATCCTTGGTCGAGGCCGCCGCCGCGATGGTCTTGACCACGGGCTTTTTCGGCTTCTTCGCTTCGCGACTGCCGCGTTTGTTTTCGGTCGCCATGATGGTCTCCTCGATCGTCCGGGGGACGATCATGGCACGACTTTCTAAAACCACAGCACAGAAACTGAGAAATCCCCTGCACTACCTTGAATACGGGTATCTTCAACAGACGCTCACATCGTGGATAAGTCGTTTCCCGATCACGGGGATTTGACCATCTCCTCGGTCTGTGTTGCGCTCGTGTTCGACCCGATTCATCGTTCGCGGAGCATGTAGTTTGCCGATCCTCCTCCTTGCCTTGGCCATCGTGGCGGGCGTCGTGTTCTGGGTCTTGCGGGTGCACGGCACCGTCTCGCAACTCCGCGAGGTCGACCGGGACACGAAGGGGCTGCAGCGCCGCGCGCGAAGCGCCTTCACCGATTTCTTCGGATCACCCCTCCAGCGCGTCAACGATGTCAGGCTGGCCGCCGTGATCCTGCTGATCCAGATCGTGCGCACCGGCAGTCCGATCACCGCCGCGGAGAAGACACGCATCCTCGAAGTCATGGAGACGCCCCTGGAGATCGAGCGGATCTCCCAGATGTTCGAGCGGGCCTGGACCTACACGCAGCCACGCCACCCGTTCTCGCAAATCGCCGATCCCCTGGTGCCGCTGTTGAAGGCCCACCTGACGGAGGCCGAGCGGCTGCAGTTCGTCGAACTCGTGAGATCGGTCGCCTCCGCGCATTCGGCGCCGAGCGAGTTGCAGCGGGAGGCATTGATCCGTCTGAAACGGCGCCTCGTGGCGGATCGGCCAATCCTCGCGACCAGCCGAACCGACGGCCACGGCTGATGGATATCGAGAACGAAACCGCCGGCCCGGAGGTGTCGGGCCGGCGATTTCGGTCTGCCTCATGCGCAGCATGGGCCCGTGTCCGGCCTGCGCGCCCGGCGAGCGGGACTCCGGCTCCCTGCCCTCAGAGCGGGATGTTGTCGTGCTTCTTCCAGGGCTGCTCCATCTCCTTGGTGCGCAGCATGCCCAACGCCCGGGCGATGCGCTTGCGGGTGGAGTGGGGCATGATCACCTCGTCGATGTAGCCGCGCTCGGCCGCCACGAAGGGCGACAGGAAGCGATCCTCGTACTCGCTCGTCCGCTCCGCGATCTTCTCCGGGTCGCCGATTTCGCTCCGGAAGATGATCTCCACAGCACCCTTGGCGCCCATCACGGCGATCTGGGCCGTCGGCCAGGCGTAGTTGAGGTCGGCGCCGACGTGCTTGGAGGCCATCACGTCGTAGGCGCCGCCGAACGCCTTGCGGGTGATGATGGTGACCAGCGGCACGGTCGCTTGGGAGTAGGCGAACAGCAGCTTGGCGCCGTGCTTGATCAGGCCGCCGTATTCTTGGGCGGTGCCGGGCAGGAAGCCCGGTACGTCGACGAAGGTGACGATCGGGATCGAGAACGCGTCGCAGAAGCGCACGAAGCGGGCGGCTTTTCGCGATGCATCGGAATCGAGCACGCCGGCCAGCACCATGGGCTGGTTGGCGACGAAGCCGACGGTGCGGCCTTCGATGCGGCCGAAGCCCGTCATGATGTTGCGGGCGTAGGTCGCCTGGATCTCGAAGAAGTCGCCCTCGTCGGCCACGCGGCGGATGAGTTCGCCCATGTCGTAGGGCTTGTTCGGGTTGTCGGGGATGAGCGTGTCGAGGCTCATGTCGAGGCGCAGCGGATCGTCGAAGCTCTCGAGCTCCGGCACGCCGTCGATGTTGTTGGCGGGCAGGAAGTCGACGAGGCGGCGGATCTGCAGCAGCGCCTCGACGTCGTTCTCGAACGAGCCGTCGGCGATGGAGGACTTGGTTGTGTGGACCTTGGCGCCGCCGAGTTCCTCGGCGGTCACGACCTCGTTGGTGACGGTCTTGACCACGTCGGGGCCGGTCACGAACATGTAGCTCGTGTCGCGCACCATGAAGATGAAGTCGGTCATGGCCGGCGAGTAGACGTCGCCGCCGGCGCACGGGCCCATGATGACGGAGATCTGCGGGATGACGCCGGAGGCGGCGACGTTGCGGCGGAAGACCTCGCCGTAGCCGCCGAGCGCCGCGACGCCCTCCTGGATGCGGGCGCCGCCGGCATCGAAGATGCCGATGATCGGGGCGCGCATCTTCAGGGCCATGTCCTGGACCTTGACGATCTTGGCCGCGTGCGACTCCGACAGAGAGCCGCCGAACACAGTAAAGTCCTTCGAGAACAGGAAGACGGTGCGGCCGTTGATGGTGCCCCAGCCGGTGACGACGCCGTCGCCGGGGATCTTCTGCTTCTCCATCCCGAAATCGGTCGAGCGGTGCTGCACGAACATGTCGAATTCCTCGAACGACCCATGGTCGAGGAGGAGTTCGATGCGCTCGCGCGCCGTCAGCTTGCCGCGCTTGTGCTGGGCCACGACGCGGTTCTCACCGCCGCCGAGGCGGGCCTGGGCGCGCCGCTCCTCGAGCCGTTCGAGAATGTCTTTCATGCGGAGAACGCCTTGCCTTGGAGAGATGACGGGACCCGCGCCCATGGGCTCTCTCGCGAGAGCCCAACGGCTACGGTTTGAAGCGCACTTAGCACGCGGCGCTTTCAGCGAAAATGGATTTCAAGTTTTCGGCGAACCAGGTTCCGGCTCTCGGCGCGCCAGTGCGGCGAGGTGGGCTGCCGCCTCGAACTCGGCCGTGCGCAGGGCGTGGCGCGCCGCCGCCTCGGCGTCCGTGCCCCAGACGCTCGCCTGATAGGTCTCGTCCACGTGGGCGGCGGCCCAGGCCTCGGCCGGCGTGAGATGCCCAGCGAGCACGGCCAGCGCCAGGACGAGGGAGCCCGTGAGGGTCGTCAGGGTGTGGAGGGCCGCAAGCCGGAACGGCCCGTCCGTCGCCGCAATGGCCCGGCGCAGGGCCGCGACGGTGTCCTCCGGTTGGGCGACGTGCATCACCCCTTCGCCGAGGATGAAGCGGGCGCCGAGATTCTCGCGGGCCCAGTCGAGCACGGGGTCCCAGGCGGCGGATTGCGCAGCCACGAGGCGATCCGGCTCACCGGCTCGGTAGGCGAGGAGGTCGGTGCCCGCATAGGCCGAGAGGTCGTCGATCACCGCGTCGCGCCGGGGGGCGACGCCGTCGATGGCGGTGTTGGCGAGCCGCGTCAGCGGCATGGTCGAGGGATCGATCACCCCGACCTGCGCCTCCCATTCCCTCGCCACGGCCTCGGCGAGCCCTCGGTTCGGCAGAACGAGGGGGTTGCGCGCCGGCGTGTGGGCAGGGCGGCCGTCGAGGGTCAGGCGCAGGCCGCCCTCGGCCTCGGCGAGTCCGGCGGCTGCATAGAAGCGCTTCGGCAGGGCCGGCTTGCCGGGGCCGCGGGCGGAGGCGGTGGGGTCGGCAGCGGGCTTCGGGGGCGGGGCATCGGCGCCGCCGAGCCAGTCGGATTTGGGATCGTCGCTCATGGGCCGGGGATAGCGCATCGGCGCGGCGCCCGCGAGACCCGCCGCCATCCCGGATCCGGGGATCAGGGGTGGGCGGGGCCGGGAAACAGCTCGCCGAGGGCGGTCGCAGTGTCCACCACCGTCGCGGCACCGGCGTTGAACAGGGCACCGGCCGGATGGTAGCCCCAGCCGACCCCGATGGCGACGGCGCCGGCGCTCACCGCCATCTCCATGTCGTAGGTGGTGTCGCCGATCATCACCGTGGTCTCGGGCGTGGCGCCGGCCTCCGCCATGGCCTGGCGCAGCATGGTCGGGTCGGGCTTCGAGGGCGCGTCGTCGGCAGATTGGGTGGTGGCGAACCAGCCCCGCCAGCCATGGGTCTCGATGAGCCGGTCCACCCCGCGCCGGGCCTTGCCGGTGGCGATGCCGAGCCGGATGTCGCTTCGGGCGTGCAGGCGCTGGAGCAGCGCCTCCATACCGGGGAACAGCGGCTCCTCGTAGTTCGGGTCGAGGCGCAGAAGGTTGAAGGCGCGCCGGTAGCTTTCCGACAGGCCGTCCACCGGACCCTCATCGCCGACGAGGCGCCGGAACGCCTGCGGCAGGGACAGGCCGACGACGGAGAGGGACTCGGCCCGGCTCGGGGCCGCGAGGCCGTGCTCGGCGAAGGCGAGGCCCTGCGCCGCCACGATGAGGTGCTGGCTGTCGATGAGGGTGCCATCGACGTCGAAGACGATGAGCGTCACGGGGGGGCGCCCGTCACGGCTGGCGCGCCGGTGCGGACTGGGGCTGACGCGGACGTTCGTAGCCGAGCTTGCACCGGATGAGAAAGCGGCGTCGCGCCCCGCCGCGCAGGCCACGGGCATGGGCCTGCCGGTTGCAGCTCGCGTAGGACGCCCGAGCGCGCCGGCCCGCACCCGCTGCGCGTCCGCCCGGCGCCTGGGCCGCCTGGGTCGGGGGCTGGCCGGGGTTGGCCTGTCGTGGAGCGGGCGTCGGTTGCGGCGCCGTGGCCTGGTTCGGATTGGATTGGCCGGCGCCCGCTTGTCCAGGGTTCGCTTGTCCAGGGTTCGTCTGTCCAGGACCGGTCGTGCCGGAGGTCGCCGGGCGCTGCTGGGCGGGGGACGGGGGCGTGGGTGCCGGTCGCACCTGCGGAGCCGTCGGCGCCGTTTGCGCCAGGGTGCCGGACGCGAGTGTCAGCAGGGACAGGGACAGGAGCGCGCTACAGGCGACAGTCGCGGGGTTCATGGACGTGACCTTCGAGACGGCTTGCGAGACGACCCGCAGGCCAGCTTGGCGCGGTTGAGGTCCCGCCGCGGCGCGGCGGAGCCTTCAGGTTGCACGAGAGGATAAGGCATGCGGTCGGATTGCCAAGGTCGCCGCGTGCGGCACCGTCGCCTTGTCCGCCTCCGCGGTGGCCTTCCCGGCCGGATGCCGGTGGCCGCGCCTCAGGCCTCGGGTGCCTCGACGATGGGATCGTAGCGCGACGCGTCGAAGCCGAGGAGGTTCCAGCTCTGGGCCATGTGGGGTGGCAGGGGGGCCGTCACGTCCACGGGCTTGCCCGTGCGTGGATGCGG
Source organism: Methylobacterium sp. Leaf469 (assembly GCF_001424745.1). NCBI lineage: Bacteria > Pseudomonadati > Pseudomonadota > Alphaproteobacteria > Hyphomicrobiales > Methylobacteriaceae > Methylobacterium > Methylobacterium sp. Leaf469. The sequence continues at coordinate 137,097 of NZ_LMRE01000023.1, read as the reverse complement.
AATCACGATGCGGCGCGCGAGCAGGTGCAGGCGGTTCTGGATGCCGCCGGGCAACTCCCAGTTCTCGATGCTGAAGTATTTCGGATCGCCCACGATGGGATGGCCGATATGCGCCGCGTGCGCGCGCAACTGGTGCGTGCGCCCCGTCACCGGTTTGAGGGACAGCCATGAGAGCTTCTGGGCCGCGTTGTCCACCATGGCGTAGTAGGTCAGCGCGTGCGCCGCCCCGTCGTCGCCGTGCTGGGCCACCCGCATGCGGGCATCCGCGTCGGTGGGCTCCTCCTTGGCGAGGTAGGTCGAGATCCGGCCCTGCGGCACCCGCGGCACCCCGGCGGTGAGGGCCCAGTAGACCTTGCGGGCCGAGCGGGAACGAAAGCTCTTCGCCAGCGTCGCGGCGGCGAGCCGGGTCTTGGCCACGATGAGGCAACCGGCCGTGTCCTTGTCGAGGCGGTGGACCAGACGCGGCTTCTGCCCGTCCGCGCCGGCCAGGGATTCGAGCAGGCCGTCGACGTGCCGCACGGTGCCGGACCCGCCCTGGACCGCGAGGCCGAAGGGCTTGTTGAGGATCATCATCTCGGCATCCTCGTAGAGGATCAGCGAGCGGATGAAGTCGGCGTCGGTGGCGTCGCGCTGAGGGCTGCGCGGCCGCTCGCCCACGGCATCGAGCTTGAGGGGCGGCACCCGCACGCTCATGCCGGGCAGGAGCCGGTCGTTGGGCTTGGCGCGGCGGCCGTCGACGCGGAGCTCGCCCTTGCGGACGATGCTCTGGACGCGGGTGAAGGGCAGCTGCGGAAACCGCGTGGTGAGGAAGCGGTCGATCCGCATCTCGGCCTCGTCCTCCTCGACCACGAGGGTCTGGACCCCCGACGCCAGGGTGGCGGAGGCGGCGGCGCGCTGCTCGCGCCGGGTCGGGCCTTCGACGGGGGCAGCCGTCTCGGCGCGCGGCGCACGGGCGCGGCGCGGCGCGTCCTCAGGGGTCGCCTCGGGCTTCTGCGGCCGGGGGCTGCGGATGCGGCTCGGAAGCTCCTGCTGATCGCGCTGCTCGGCTTGCGGATCCGGGGCGTCGCCGGGGCGCCAGGGCGCACGCTTGTCGGCCTCGCCGCGCATGGACGCCGCCCGCTGGGCCGCGTCGAGGGCGCTGGTGCGCGGCCCCGTGCGTTCGCGATCGGGGTCCTTGGCGTTGCGGAACGGGCGCTTGCCGCCGAACGCGCTTTTCGCGCCGAACGAGCTCTTGCCGGCGGGGCCGGGTCCGCGCCCGGGTCGCTTGGTCGCTCCGGCCCCGGAGCCCTTGCGTCCGGCGCCGCCGCGTGAAGGTGGTCGTGTGGTCATGCCCCGCTCGTACCACCGGCACCCGCCGGGGCATAGCGCAGGCCGCGCAAGGCCCCGCCGACCAACAGGAAATCAGGCGGCGCGCCGGGCCGCCTCGATGGTGAGACCCGTGCCGACGGAGCCGAAGGTGTCGCCGTCGACGATCCGGGCGTTGGGCACCGCCGCCGTCAGGGCCGCGCGGACATGCGGCAGCCCGGTGGACCCGCCCGTGAGGAACAGGGCGTCGATCCGGTCGGCGGTGAGTCCGGCCTGGGCGAGGCAGCGGCCGATCCGCTCGGCGATGCGCCGGGCGAGTTCGTCGGTGTGGGCGACGAGGCCGGTGCGGTCGATGTCGGCGACGAGCCCGCGCTCGACCCAGTCGAGATCGATGCTGCCGCGGCCCGCATCCGATGTGGCGATCTTGGCGCCCTCGACTTCCATGGCCAACGAATGCCCGCGCTCAGCCTCCACCACCGCGTAGAGCCGGTCGATGAGCTCGGGTCGGCGGGCGTCGCGGCGCACCTCCTCGATCTCCCGCAGGGTCCGGGGATTGTAGAGCCGGTTGATGCTCGACCACGTGGCGAGGTCGTGGAAATAGGCGTTGGGCACGTTGATGTCGCCCCGGCTCATGGGGCTGCCGAGGCCGAGCAGCGGCATCACCGTGCCGAGGCTGAGGCGCCGGTCGAAATCGGTGCCGCCGATGCGCACGCCGTCGTTGGCCAGGATGTCGTCCGCCCGCTCGGTCTTGGCGTGGCGCTCGGGCGACAGGCGCACGATGGAGAAATCAGAGGTGCCGCCGCCGATATCGGCGATGAGGGCGATCTCCTCGGCGCGAACCTGTTGCTCGTAGTCGAGGGCCGCCGCGATGGGCTCGAACTGGAAGGAGACGTGCTTGAAGCCGATGCCCCGGGCGATCTCCCGCAGGGCGTCCTCCGCGCGGGCATCGCCCTCCGGGTCGCCGTCGACGAAGTGGACCGGGCGGCCGTGCACCACCGTGTCGAGGGAGGCGCCGGTGGCGGTCTCGGCCCGACTTTTCACGGCGGCGAGGTAGCGGCCGATGACGTCGCGGAACTTGATGCGCTCGCGGCCGACGGGCGTGGTCTCTTCCAGGAGGGACGAGCCGAGCACGGATTTGAGGCTGCGCATGAGGCGCCCCGGCGTGCCCTCGACGTATTCCATCATGGCGGCGCGTCCGACGAAGGCGGTCTGGCCAGGCGGAAAGAAGATCGCGCTCGGGATCGTGACGTGCCGGTCTTCCAGGGGCACCAGGGCGGGCGCCTGCCCGGTGACGAGGCCGAGGGTGGTGTTCGAGGTACCGAAATCGAGGCCGCAGGCCGCCATGGTGGGTCTCCGGCGATGGATCGGTTGCGCTGGGCCGGCTCCCCTACAGGCTCGACCGTCTCCGGTCCACGGAATTTTGTGCAGCGCGGCGACGCGGCACGCCCCGCCGACGCAACGGAGCGGCCGCCGCGACGACGCGCATCGCAGCCACCAGCGCCCCGCCGAAACCGCCGACGCGCCGCCCCGTCGTCACTCCTCGACCGTCACCCGTCCGCGTCGCGCCGCGCCTGCCGCAGGCGTTCCCAATGGGCGAGGCGATCGGTGTAGCGGCTCTCCATGCCCCGGTCGGTGGGTTCGTAGAAGTGCTGGCGGCCGAGCTTCTCCGGCCAGTAATCCTGGCCCGAGAACGCGTCCGGTTCGTCGTGGTCGTAGCGGTAGCCCTCGCCGTAACCGATCTTGCGCATCAGCTTCGTGGAGCCGTTGAGGATGGTGCGCGGCGGCGGCAGGGAGCCGTGCTCTTTCGCGACCCGCGTCGCGGCCTTGTAGGCGTTGTAGACCGCGTTCGATTTGGGCGCGCAGGCGAGGTAGACGGTGACCTGCGCGAGCGCCAGTTCACCCTCCGGGGAGCCCAGGAAATCGAAGGCGTCCTTGGCGGCGGTCGCGACCACGAGGGCCTGCGGGTCGGCGAGCCCGATATCCTCCACCGCCATCCTGACGAGACGGCGCGCGATGAACAGGCGGTCCTCGCCCCCGTCGAGCATCCGGCAGAGGTAGTACAGGGCCGCGTCCGGGTCGGAACCCCGCACCGTCTTATGCAGGGCTGAGATGAGGTTGTAGTGCCCCTCCTGGGACTTGTCGTAGATCGGCGCCCGGCGCTGGATGATGGTCTGCAGCGCCTCGGCGCCGAAGACCTCACCGGCTTTGGCCGAGCGCCAGACCTCCTCCGCCAGGGTCAGGGAGGCGCGCCCGTCGCCGTCCGCCATCCGCACCAGCACGCCGCGCGCCTCCTCGTCCAACGGCAGCGGCCGGCCGGTCAGGGCCTCGGCCCGAACCATCAGCTTGGCGATGGCGGCGTCGTCCAGCGCCCGGAACAGCAGGACGCGGGCGCGCGACAGCAGGGCGGCGTTGAGCTCGAAGGACGGGTTCTCGGTGGTGGCGCCGACGAGGGTGACCGTGCCGTCCTCCATCACCGGCAGGAAGGCATCGAGCTGCGAGCGGTTGAACCGATGGATCTCGTCGACGAACAGCAGGGTCCCCTGCCCCAGGGTCCGCCGCTGACGCGCCGCCTCGAACACCTTCTTGAGGTCGGCGATGCCGGAGAAGATCGCCGAGATCTGCTCGAAATGCAGGCTGGTCTCGTGGGCGAGCAGGCGCGCCACGGTGGTCTTGCCGGTGCCGGGCGGCCCCCAGAACACCAGGGAGCCGAACGACTTGCCCGCGAGCAACCGCGTCAGCGCCCCGTCCGGCCCCGTGAGATGCTCCTGGCCCACCACCTCGGCCAGGGTCTGGGGGCGTAGCCGGTCGGCGAGCGGGCGCGGCGCGGCGTTCTGGAGGCCGGCGGAGACGAAGAGATCGGACATGGCCGCATCAAGACGCGGGGGCGCCGGCTTCGCAACCCGGAACGCCGCGCGAACCCCGCCCGTGGGATTCGCGCCGGCTGTTATCCCCCGAACACCGAGGTGAGCACCTCGCCGCCGCGGTTGATCGAGACCTCCCACATGTTCAGGCTGTTGCGGGTGATCCGCTCTAGGTCCTTCGTGGTCGAGATGGGGGCGCCGTTGATGGCGACGATGATGTCGCCCTTCTGAAGACCGGCGCGGGCCGCGATGGAATTCTCCTCCACCCCCGCCACGGCGACGCCTTCGGCGGGCAGGTCGACCTGGATCTCTTCCGCCACGGCCGGCGAGGTGTTGACCAGGGTGGCGCCGAGGAACGGCGAGCGGGTGCGGACCTTGAGGGTGTCGCGCGGCCGGGTCTCCGGCGCGGGGCCGAGCTTCACCAGCACGTTGGTCCGGCTGGTGCCGCGCAGGATGCCGAACTTCGTGGTGCCGGTGAGCCCCTTCAGGGCGAAACGGTATCCGAAGGCCTCCGGGTCGTCGACGGTCTTGCCGTCGACGCTGAGGATGAGGTCGCCGCGCTTGAGGCCGGCTTCCTCGGCCGGGCTCTTCGGCTGCAGGCTCGCCACCAGGACGCCGGTGGGGTGGTCGAGCCCCATGCTGTCGGCGATGTCCGGGGTCACGCTCTGCACCCGAGCGCCGAGCCAGGGCCGGCGCACGGAGGTGGCCCCGCCCTTGGCGGTCTCCACCACGGCGCGGACCATGCTCGCCGGAATGGCGAAGCCGATGCCGTGGCTGCCGCCCGATTGCGAGTAGATGGCGGTGTTGACGCCCACCAGCCGTCCGTTGAGATCGACCAACGCTCCGCCGGAATTGCCCGGATTGATCGCCGCGTCGGTCTGGATGAAGAACTGGTAGTCCGACGAGCCGACCTGGGTGCGCGCGAGCGCCGAGACGATGCCCTGGGTCACCGTCTGGCCGACGCCGAACGGGTTGCCGATGGCCATGACGAAGTCGCCGACCTCGAGGGCTTCCGAATCGCCGAACGGCATCGCCACGAGGCCGCCCGTCGGGCTCTTGATCTTGACCACGGCCAGATCCGTGCGCGGGTCGCGCAGCACGATGGTCGCCTCGAACTCGCGCCGGTCCGCCAGGGCGACACGAACCTCGTTCATGTTCTCGATGACGTGGTTGTTGGTGATGACGAGGCCGGATTCGTCGAGGATCACACCGGATCCGAGCGATTTCTGCGCCCGCTCGCCCGGTGCTCCACCCCGGCCGCGACCGCCGCCGTTCTCCCCGAAGAAGCGCCGCATGAACTCGTCCATGGCGCTGCGGCTGGCCCCCCGCGTCTCGACATGGGAGGCGTAGACGTTGACCACGGACGGCGCGGCCCGCTTCACCACGGGCGCGAACGAGAGATGCACCTGCCCCTTGGATTGCGGGACCGTCTTCTCGGCGCTGTCCGGGCTCGCCTTCTCGGGCGCGGATCTGTCCGGCGCGATCTTGTCCGGCGCGATCTTGTCCGGCGCGATCTTGTCCGGCGTCTGCGCCATCTGCGCGACGGCCGGCCCGGTGGCGAGCCAGGTCGCCACGAGGGGAACGAGCAGGGGGTACGAGCGCGGCATCGTGGACTCCCGGGAGAACGAACCGCGTGCCCCCCGTCGGCGACGGGTGATGGGGGCGAGGCGGGGATCTCGGGTTATCTAGACGGGCCGGGGGCTCGGCGCGAGGGGCTCCGTCAGACCCGGCCGATCCCCGCTGCGAGACGGCCGGCCCGGCGGGCCAGGACGCTGAAGCAGGTCAGCGCCGCATCGGCGGCCCGCTGCATCTCGTCCACCTGGATGCGGATGGCGTCGGCCGGCGTCCTGGCGCCGGACAGGCTGTGCCAATGCGCCATGGCGGCGCTGCCCTCGCTCCGCAGGAACGCCAGGATCGTCGCGTTCGCCTGCGTGATCTCACCGATCATGTCGAAGGAGGCCTCGGTCGGACGGGTGAGCGCGGGTTGGGCCATGGCCACCGCCTGCGCAACCGATGCGGTTTCCATCGCCGCGACGGGGAGCGTCGCCACCGCCGGAGCGGTCTCGGGCGCGACGTCCGGAATGGTGACGGCGTCCGGGGCGGCCTCGAGGGCTTCGGGCGGCTGCATGACGGGCGCCGGCTCGGTCGCGTCGTCGGCAGGCTCCGCGGGCACGGCCGCATCCGCCGGCTCGGCCTCGGCCGGTCGATCGGACACGGGCTGCCCCGCCGCAGCTTCGAGGGCGTCGGCGGAGACCGTCTCCAGGAGGGCGTCGTGGACCGACGGCACGTGAGCCTCGGTGCAGAGGGCGGACGCCTCCGCGGACTCCGGCGCGATCTCGGGCTCGGAGAGCGTCTCGGGGAGACGGGATTCCACGACCATTTGAGCTTCCTCCGGATTGCGCCGCACCGCGCTCGACCGCGCGGGCGGCCCCTTACGCCGTTTCACCATGGTCATGTCTCCTCGAGCCGTTCGGACGCATCCTACCCGAATCGGAGCACTCCGCCGAAATCCCGTCCTCGCGCCGCTGGCGGAGGGGACGGGCCTCGATGGAATGCGCCGAAGGGGTGAAGCGATCCGTTCCGGAGCCGTGCCCGAATCGGTCGGATCACACCTCCGGCGCTTGTTTCATCCGACCGTCCCGCGGCGCGCCGATACGGGCGGCGCCGTCGGGGTAGGGAGCGGATCAGGCCGACGGGCGCAGGGTGTTCTGCGCGAGGGCGCCGAGATCCTTGGCCTGGTTCTGCAGGCTGGCGATCTGGCTGCGCAGGAACTCGGACTGCAGCTCGAAGGCCTCGCGCAGGTCGCGGGTCCGCACCAGCTTCTGGGCGAAGTCGAACGTCGCGGTGGCGTTCTCCTGGGCGTGGTCGAAGCTCTTGGCGAGGGCGGTCTGCATCGACTCCTGCACGGTCTTCGACTGGGTCTGAAGCTGTTCGGAGGTCTTGATCGCAGTTCCGATGAGGTTGCCGACGGCGCTGCGGGCCTGATCGACGCTCTTCTCGGCGAAGGCGCGCATCTCGGTCGGGATCTCGAAGGTCTGGCCGGTCATGGCGTATCTCTCTCTTGCGGGAGCGCGCTCCAAAACGTCGCGCCGCGAAGGCTTTATGTTGCAGTGCAACATAGACGTCAAGATCGTCGCGGAAGGAAAATGCCGGCCGTTAGAAATCGTTCGCCCGACCACAGGACGCGCGTCAGGCGGCCCGTCCCCTGCCCGACTGTCCCGCCACGGCCCTCGCCGCGATGACGCGTCCATAGACGGCCTCGAGCGACGCGGCGTGGGCGGCCGGAGTCGTCGGTGTCGCCCAGTACCGCTCGCTCGCCGCACGCCCGAGGCGGCGCAGCCCCGAATCCTCGGACAGGCGCCGCATGGCCCCCGCCAGAGCCTCGATTTCGGGTTCCACGGTGAAGCCGGTGACGCCGTCGACGATCCGCTCGGCAGCACCCGCCCGAACCGAGGCGATCACCGGAATGCCGTGGGCCAGGGCCTCGTAGACCGTGAGCGGACCGGTCTCGTACCAGCGCGACGGCGCCACGAGGGCCCGGGCCCGGGCCCGCACCGTCTCCCAGACCGCCTCGGGGCTGCGCCAGCCCAGGATCTCGACGTGGGGATGGGCGCCGAGTTCGGCTTCCAGGGGGCCGGCGCCGATGAAGACGGCCGGCAGGCCGGCACGGGCGGCCGCCGCGGCCACGAGGTCGGCCCCCTTCTCCCGGGTGAGGCGGCCGACATACACCACGGCGTCGCCCTGCGCCGGATCGGCGGGCTCGGTGCGCGCCACCCGCACGGGGTTGTCGACGCGGTGGTGGGTCAGATCGAGATGGCCGAGGAGGCGGCCCATCCGCGTGACGCTGGCGTCGCAGACATGGATCACGTCGAGGGCATGCCCCCGCAGGGTGGTGCGCAGAACGGCGTTGCGCCCGACCCGGACGAGCTTGTGCAGGCGGCTCCGGCCGTCGCAGGGGGCGGCGAGGCACCCCGTCGACAGGGGGGTGAGCGCGCAGGGCGCGGCGCGGTCGAACCGGTAGTAGACCCCGTTCGGGCAGGCCATGAAGTAATCGTGCAGGGTGACGACCACGGGCACGCCGCGGGCGAACAGCGGCGGAAACACGCTCGGCGACAGGCTGCGGGTCCATTGGTGCAGGTGCACGAGGTCCGGCCGCACCGGCAGGGCGTCGAGGGCGGCACCGAGGCGGGCGGCCGACGGCCCGTCCCAGATGCCCGAGACGGCGGCCCGGTGCGCCGGTCTGTCCCAGATGTCGCGATTGTGCAGGGTCAGGCGGGTGATGCCCGGATGGTCGAGGAGCGCGTCGGCCGGCCCGTCGATGGCCTGAAGATAGGTGACGCTGTGTCCGGCCTCGGCGAGGCCGCGGGCGGATTCCACCGCCACCTTCTCGGCGCCTCCGCTCGCCACGGCGAATTCGGCCAGGATCGCGATGTGCATGGCGTCGGCCGAGTCCCCGGGGCGAGCACGCCCGGACCTCGGTTTACCGGAGATCAACGCACGAGCGGTAAACGTTGCCGACGCATCGTCTTCGACGGAAACGCCCGCCATGCACGTCGTTCTCGTCGTCGATCACGCCTTCATCAATGGCGGGCAGGCCAAGGTGGCCCTCGATGCGGGGCTCGGCCTGCGGGCACGGGGACACGAGGTGACGGTGTTCGCCGCCGTCGGTCCGGCCGATCCACGCCTGGAGGCCGCCGGCATCCGGGTGGTCTGTCTCGGCCAGGACGACATCGCCTCCACTCGCAACAAGCTCGCGTTCGCCGTGCAGGCGATCTGGAACGCAAAGGCCGCGCAGCGCCTGTCCGAGGTCCTGGCGGGGCTCGACCCGCGCGAGACGGTGGTCCACGTCCACGCCTTCGCCAAGGCCCTGTCGCCCTCCATCGGGGTGAGCCTGCGGGCCTCCGGCCTGCCGCTACTCTACACCATGCACGAGTTCTTCCTCGTCTGCCCCAATGGCGGCTTCTACGAGTACCCGGCGCAGAGCATCTGCCACCGCACGCCGATGTCGCGGGACTGCCTGACGACGAACTGCGATGCGCGGAGCTATCCCCGCAAGCTCCTGCGGGTGGTGCGTCATGCCGCCCTCGACCACGTCGCCGGGATGCGGCGGCTGTTCCCCCACATCGTCACCATCAGCGCCCTGCAGGAAGCGGTGATCCGGCCGCACCTGCCGGCCACGACCCTGTTTCATCGGGTCGACAACCCGATCGCCGTCGCGAAGGCAGCGCCGCGTTCCGAACCGCCGGGGGATTTCCTGTTCGTCGGGCGCATCTCCACGGAGAAGGGCGCGCCGGTCTTCGCCGAAGCCGCGCGCCGCGCCGGGGTGCGCCCGGTCTTCGTCGGCGACGGTCCCGCCGCCGCGGATCTCGCGGCGCGCTACCCCGAGGCACGGATGCTCGGGTGGAAGGACGAGGCCGCCGTGCACGCCCTGATGCGCGAGGCCCGCGCCCTCGTGTTCCCGAGCGTCTGGTACGAGGGCCAGCCGCTGACGGTCTACGAAGCCCTGGCCTGCGGCGCGCCCGTCATCGTCAGCGATGCCTGCGCCGGTCGCGAGGCGGTGGAGGACGGCGAGACCGGATTCTGGTTCCGCTCCGGCGATGCCGAGGCCCTGGCCGCCCATCTCGTCCGGTTGAAGGACGACGCCTGCGCCGCGCGGATGAGCCGGGCCGCCCACGGGCGCTACTGGGCCGCCCCCCTCACCCTCGACGCCCATCTCGACCGGGTGAGCGAAGTCTACGAGACCGTTCTGCGCGAAGCCGCATTTCGGGTGCCGGTGCCCGGACGGCGGGGCAGTGCCGCCGTGGCCGCCCTGCCCCGCCGTGGCTCGGCGGTGGATACGGGGGCGGGTCACCCGCGTTGATCCCGCGAGGTTCGCCCGATGCGGCGGACCACGGGAATCGGAGAAACGCCGCCATGGCCGAGGACACCAAGTCACCGGAGACCGACACGATCTCCACCACGGGCCAACCCGCGCCGAAGGGGTCCGACAAGAGCCGGCCCGAGAACCAGCAGGGTGAACTCAGCGAACGCCTCGACGAGGCCCTGGAAGAGACTTTTCCGTCGAGCGATCCGGTCTCGGTGAAGATCACCAAATAGCGGTTTCCTTGGCAAAAGTGGCGCCTTCGCGGAGCCGAAACGAAGAACGCCGGGGCCATGGGCTCCGGCGTTCTTCGTTCGGCGGCTCGACCGTGCCGCTCCGCGAACGGAGCGATACGGGTGTCGGGATCAGGCAGCTTCGAGCAGCCGGCGGGCGATGACCTGGGCCTGGATCTCGGCCGCGCCCTCGAAGATCGAGAGGATGCGGGCGTCGCAGAGCACGCGGCTGACCGCGTATTCCAGCGCGAAGCCGTTGCCGCCGTGGATCTGCAGGGCGTTGTCGGCCGCAGCCCAGGCGACGCGGGCGCCCAGCAGCTTCGCCATGCCGGCCTCGAGATCGCAGCGCTTGCCCTCGTCCTTCTCGCGGGCCGAGAAGTAGGTGAGCTGACGGGCGATGTTGATCTCCACCGCCATCATGGCGATCTTGTCGGCGACGCGCGGGAAGTTGATCAGGGCCTTGCCGAACTGCACCCGGTCCTCGGCGTAGCGCAGGCCGAGGTCGAGGGCGTTCTGCGCCACGCCGATGGCGCGGGCGGCGGTCTGGATGCGGGCCGACTCGAAGGTCTGCATGAGCTGGGTGAAGCCCTTGCCCTCGACTTCGCCGAGAAGGTTGGCGCCCGGCACCTCGAAATTGTCGAAGGCGAGCTCGTATTCCTTCATGCCGCGGTAGCCGAGCACGTGGATCTCGCCGCCGGACAGGCCCGCGACGGGGAAAGGCTCGGCGTCGGTGCCGCGCGGCTTCTCGGCGATGAGGAGCGACAGGCCCTTGTGGCCCTTCTCCTCGGGCTTGGTGCGCACGAGACAGGTCATGATGTCGGCGCGCACGGGGTGGGTGATCCAGGTCTTGTTGCCCGAGATCTTCCAGACGTCGCCGTCCTTGACCGCCTTGGTGCGGAGCGAGGCCAGGTCCGAGCCGGTGTTCGGCTCGGTGAACACGGCGGTGGGGAGCGTGTCGCCGGACGCGATGCCGGGCAGGAAGCGGTGCTTCTGCTCCTCGGTGCCACCGCACAGGATGAGTTCGGCGGCGATCTCCGAGCGGGTTCCGAGGGAGCCGACGCCGATATAGGCGCGCGACAGCTCCTCGGAGACCACGCACATGGAGATTTTGGGCAGGCCCATGCCGCCATACTCTTCCGGGATCGTCAGGCCGAAGACGCCGAGCTCGGCCATCTTCGTCACGATCTCCATCGGGATGTAGGCGTTCTCGCTGTGCCACGCGTGGGCGTGCGGCACGACCTCGGCCAGGCCGAAGCGGCGCATCTCGGAGCGGATCGCCTCCATGTCCTCGTCGAGGCCGGACTTGCCGATGGTGGCCGAGCCGCCGTTGTCGCGGATGCGGGCGACGAGCGCCGCACGGTTCTCGGCCGTGTTGCCGTCGGCGATGAGGGCCTCGACGGCGTCGTTGCGGAACTGGGCGACTTCACGGGCGCCGAGGCCGAGGGACCCCGTCGGGCGCACCATTTCGCCCTGGCTCATGGGAATGCCGGAGAACATCTGGTCGAGGTATTCGCCGAGCCCGATCCTGACGAGGAGCGCCTCTGTCTCGCCAAACTCGCCCGACTCCGTCAGGCGGGCGGCGTAGGCACCGAGTTCGCGCACGCCCTCGGCGTAGGTGGCGATCCAGGCGAGCCCGTGGGTGGCGTGCTGCTCGAGCTCCATCTTCTCCGCCGAGATCTTGCCCTCGGGCGAGAGCACGCGGGTGCGGACCCGGCGGGTGGCCTCGGCGACGAGCGCCTTGGCCGCCTCGGCGGCCTCGCGGGCGAGGGTCAGCAGATCCTGCGGTTCGGAGGTCGTGACGGGAGAAGCGGACATGCGGCAACTCTTTCCAGAAAAGAGGATGGGTTGCCGCTCATTATAGGCAGGTTCGGCGCGTCTGTAGAGGCGTCTCGCCGCAGAGTGGCACTTTCCCGCTTGAATTCATTATTTTACGAGAGAAGAATCCCACTTGTCCTTCGCGCGCGGCAGGTTCGCTAATTTAATTGCCGGTCGCATCAAAGAAAAACATCAGCCGCGGCTCGCCAGGGCGACCCCGGCGGCGGCGAGCGCCATGCCGGCGAGCTGCACCGGCGCGAGGGATTCGCCGAACAGGCCGTAGGCCATCAGGGCCGAGACCGGGGGGACGAGGAACAGCAGGGAGGCGACGCCCGCCACCGCCCCGCGCCGGATCAAGAGCAGAAGCAGCAGGATCCCCGCCACGGAATTGACGAGGACCGACCAGGCGAGGCCGAACCAGGCCGGAAGGGTGGCGTCGAACCGGCCGGTCCCGATGAGAAGCGCCACGGGGATCGCCAGGGCGGCGGCACCAACGAATTGGATCGCGGCGTTGGACAGGAGGTCGGCGGACCCGCCCCGGCTCTTCTGCCACAGGGTCCCGCCGGTCATGGCGACCATGGCGGCGAGACAGGCGGCGAGCGCCGGCACCGGAATGCCCGAGGTGCCGCTTGCCCCGACCTTGGGGGCGAGCACCAGGGCGGCGCCGGCAAAGCCCAATCCAATGCCGGACCAGCGCCGCGGGCTCACCCGCTCGCCCAGTACCGGCCCGGCGAGGAGCGCCGTGAGAAGGGGCTGAAGACTGCCGACGAGGGCGGCGATGCCGGCCGGCAGACCGTTCTGCACCGACCAGAATACGCCGATGACGTAGATGCCCTGCATCAGGATGCCGGCCACGAGGGCGTCGGCCCAGCCCCGGCGCCCGCGCGGCCAGCGCGCGCCGAGCATCGCGGCGAGGACCGCCAGGACGCCGGCGACGCAGACGACGCGCAGGGCCACGAAGGTCACGGCATCGGCATGGGGCGCCACGAAGCGCGCGGCGACGAAGCCCGTCGCCCAGATGAGCACGAAGACGGCCGGCACGGTGGCCGTGGATCCGGGGGAGGATGGGCTGGTCATGCTGGTGGCGCAGGCACCACAGTGCGGCCTGGAACACAAGGCACGCCGGATCGATGCACCACCCAAACGCCCCTTCCGCGTTGCGCCGGACCCCGGCGTCGCGTTTAGAGGACGGCCGATCCGTCGACCGACGATGCATCAGCAGAGGACAAGCCCGCCCCCGTGAGCCGCCTGACGAAGCCCCTCGAGATCGGAAGCGTCGCCGCCCGGCGCTTCATCACCCATGACGGCTGGGCCATCGCCAGCCACATCGCCCTCTCGATCCTCATCGCGCTGTTCCCGTTCCTCATCCTGCTGGCCGCGCTGGCCGGCCTGTTCGGCACCAAGTCGCTTGCCGATGAAGCCGGGGTGCTGATCTTCGACGCCTGGCCGCGCGAGATCGCAAAGCCCGTGGTCAACGAGATGCACCGGGTGCTCACCGAGCAGCGCGGCGGCGTCCTCACCGTCGGTGCCGTGCTGGCCCTGTACTTCTCCTCGGCCGGGGTCGAGAGCCTGCGGGTCGGGCTCAATCGCGCGTACGGCCTGCGCGAGCAGCGGCCGTGGTGGCTCACGCGGCTGGAATCCATCGCCTACGTGATCTGCGGCGCCCTCGCGATGCTGGCCTTCGCCCTGCTGGTGGTTCTCGGACCCCTGATCTGGCGCAACGTCATCAACGTCGCCCCCGGCCTGGAACCCCTGAGCCTGACGGTGGCCATCGGGCGCATCGGCATCACGGCCTTCCTGCTCGTGAGCGTCCTCGTCATCGCCCACAAATTCATCGCCACCGGGCGGCGCTCGTTCCTCGCCGTGATTCCGGGTGTCGCCGTGACCCTGCTGCTGTGGTTCCTCGCCGGCCTCGGTTTCGGCTACTATCTCGACCGGTTCTCCAACGCCTACGTCTCGACCTACGGGAGTCTGGCCACCGCCATGGTGGCCCTGGTGTTTCTGTACTGGCTCGCCGCGATGTTCCTCTTCGGCGGCGAGATCAATGGCACCGTCATTGCAGCGCGGCGTGTGCGGCTCCAGGCGCGGATGCGGGAGAAGCAGGCTCGGGCCCACGGTCTCTAGGGGTTCACTCGGCTTCGACGACCCGGACGCTTCATCTGCGCACAGGGGACGCAATGACATGCGCGTGTGACTTGCGCGGCCTATTCCCTCCCACCAGGGCCGGGCATAGGGCGAAGGTCGGCGCGGCGGCCGGCCGGAGAGGGCTTCCATGCGGATCAGGTTCGGTTGCGAGATGGGCTACGAGTTTTCCCATCCGACCCCGCTGATCGCCCGTCTCAACACCTATCCGGTCAAGGGGCTCGCGGCCGTCCCGCCCGACGTGCTGCAGCTCGATCCGCCTGTGCCGACCAGGACCTTTCGCGATGCCTTCGGCAATCGCACCGTGCGCTTCCTCGCCCCGGCGGGCTCCATCACCCTCAGCGTTCACGCCGAGATCCCCGACGACGGCGCCCTCGACGCGATCGTGCCCGACGCCGTGGAGCACCCAGTCGAGCAGTTGCCCGAGGAGGCCCTGCCCTTCCTCGTCGCGAGCCGGTACTGCGAATCCGACCTGCTGTCCGACGAGGCCTGGGACCGGTTCGGGCACCTCGAACCCGGCTGGGCGCGGGTGCAAGCGGTGTGCGACTTCGTCCACCACCACATCACCTTCGGGTACGCCTTCTCGCATGTGGACCGTACGGCGGTGGACGCCATGGCGGGCGGGCGCGGCGTGTGCCGGGATTACGCGCACCTGTTCGTCGCGTTGTGCCGGGCCCTGAACGTTCCGACGCGCTACTGCACCGGCTATCTCAGTTTCATCGGCGAGCCCGAGCCGCACGGGCCGGGGGATTTCGCCGCCTGGACGGAATGCTATCTCGGCGGCGCCTGGCACGTGTTCGATCCGCGCAACAACGCCCCGCGCCGGGGCCGCATCCTCGTCGCCCGCGGGCGTGACGCGGCGGACGTACCCCTCACACACACCTTCGGCGGCAACCGCCTGACCAAGTTCCGGGTGTGGGCGGAGGATGCGGCGACGCCGCATCGGGAATAGCGCGCCCGGCGCGCAGCGCCACCGCGACTCAGCCGAGCGCCCTCCTCGATCCCGGCCAAGCCGGAGATCGGGGAGGGCCTTTTCGTTCAGGCCGCGAGTTGCATCGCGACAGGCTCTTCCGCCGCCATGAACTGGGCTCGGGCCAGATCGGCGAAGCGGCCGTTCTGCTCCACGAGGCTGTCGAAGGTGCCAGACTCGACGATCCGGCCCTCGTGGAAGACGAGGATGCGGTCGGCGTTGCGGATGGTCGCGAGGCGGTGGGCGATGACGAAGGTGGTGCGGCCCTCCATCACGGCTTCAAGGGCGCCCTGGAGCTTGCGCTCGGTGGTGGCGTCGAGGGCCGAGGTTGCCTCGTCGAGGATCAGAACCGGCGGATTCTTGAGCAGGGCGCGGGCGATCGACAGGCGCTGGCGCTCGCCGCCAGAGAGCGAGCGGCCGCGCTCGCCGATCACCGTGTCGAGGCCTTCGGCCTGACGGGCCATGAATTCGGTGGCCTGGGCCCGCTCCAGGGCGTCGATCATCTCGGCATCCGTCGCGTCCGGCCGGCCGACGAGGAGGTTCTCGCGGATCGAGCGGGCGAACAGCATCGGCTCCTGGAACACCACGCCGATGTTGTGGCGCAGGGAGGACAGGCCGATGTCGCGGATGTCGGTGCCGTCGATGCGGATTGCGCCGTGGTCGGGGTCGAAGGCGCGGTGCAGCAGGCCGAGGGTCGTGGACTTGCCCGAACCCGTGGTGCCGACGAGCGCGATGGTCTCGCCGGCCTGCGCCGTGAACGACACGTCCTCCAGGGCCTTGCGGCGGGAATTGTAGGAGAAGCCGACGGCGTCGAACGAGACGGCGCCGTCGAAGCGGGCGACCTGAGCCGCACCGGGACGGTCGTGCACCGCCGGGGTGGTATCGAGGATCTCGAAATACTCGGCGATCTTGGGCATCTGCTGGAACAGGCCGTTGATGCAGGTGGCGACCTGATCGAGGCGCGAGACCAGCATGGTGGCCAGACTCATGAAGGCGACGACCTCGCCGACGGTGGCCTGGCCGTGCTGGTGAAGGGCGATGCCGGTGATGAAGATGGCCGTCATGGTCAGGGTCGCGGAAGCGCGGGTGGCGACGTTGGCGAGCGCCCACCAGGACAGGACCGGGATCTGGGCCGCGAGCAGGTTGCGGATGATGTCGTGCATGGCGTCCTTCTCCGCCTTGGCGCGGGTGAAGGACTGGATGACGGCGACGTTGCCGAGCGCGTCCGAGGCGTGCTCGGCGAGGCCCGACTGATATTCCTCGACCCGGCCCTGCAGGGTCTCGGTGCGGCGCATGACCAGGGTGGTGAGCACCGTAAAGGCCAGCACCAGCACGACGAGGATCGAGCCGAGCTGCCAGTTCACGAACAGGGTCATGGGCAGGAGGACGGCGAGCGACACGAAGGCGACGAAATGGTCGCGGAAGAAGCCGAGCCACAGCCAGAACATGCCGTTCGAGCCTTCCAGCATCGCCTTGAGGACGCGGCCGGAATGGTTCGAGGAATGGAAGGCGAGCGGCAGTTCGAGGACGTGCTCGAAATAGTTCGCCATGGACGACAGGCGGTTGCGGTGGGCCAGCCGGTCGGCGTGGAGCGCGATGGTCACGCCCGCCGCGATGGTGAACAGTCCGAAGGCCACCCAGGCGCCGATGAGGGGCGCCAGGGTCGCGAAGGCGTTGGACTTGGCGTTCAGGTGGGTGAGCTGGTCGATGATCCGGCCCATGAGCAGGGGCTCGGCGAAGGCCGCGACGGCGAGGGCGACGTTCGCCGTCGCCAGAACCACCGCCAGGCGCTTGTCGGCCCCGAGGAGGCCCATGACGCGGGCATAGAGACGAATCAACGACATGATACCGTTCGCTCCGAGTGCCGATCCTGGCGCGGCCCGCATGGGGTTGGATGCGCCGTGACGCGTCGCCGGTCCGGTCTCCGCCCGCCGCGTGCGGGGTCGGCCAAATCCTTGACGTGACGCGCTTATGGCGTTCGCTCCCTGAACGGCGAATGACACGATCTGCCAAGCCGCGCGAGGTCTTTTACGGTTCGTTCACGCTGAATCCGCCAACGTGGGGACGGCGCCTCGTCCCGGGGCGCTCTCGCGGCCCCCGACGGCCGCCGAAGGCTCGGTGATCATGGACCTCGCAACCGGTATCGGGCTCATCGGCGGCTTCCTCACCGTCTTTGTCCTGATCATGATCGATGGCGGCAACTTCGCCGCCTATTTCGATAAGCACGCGGTCATCGTGATCTTCGGCGGCGCCACCGCCGCGACCATGATGCGTTTTCCGTTCTCGACCATGATGCACGGCCTGCCCATGGGCCTGCGCTACGCGTTCTCCATGCGGGCCATCAAGCCGCGCGAACTCATCGAGGAGATCACCCGGATCGCCGACGTGGTGCGCAAATCCGGCCCGATGGCCCTCGAAAGCATGGAGATTTCCGACCCGTTCCTCGCCCAGGGCGCGCGCTACATCGCCGACGGCTACGACCGGGACTTCATCCGCGACACCATGGAGCGGGACCGCGACAACTTCCTCATGCACCTCGACGAGGGCTCGAAGATCTACCGGGCCTTCGGGGATTGCGCGCCGGCCTGGGGCATGATCGGCACCATCCTCGGGATGGTCACCATGTTCGCCAACATGTCGGACCCGTCGAAGCTCGGGCCCGCCATGGCGACGGCCCTGCTCGCCACCCTGTACGGCGCACTCCTCGCCAACATGGTCACTCTTCCGCTCGCCGACAAACTCCACGTCAAGCTGGAGGAGGAGGACGTCTCGCGCTCGCTCATCATCGACGGCATCCTGCTCATCCGCGATTCCAAGAGCTCCTCGCTCGTGCGCGAAATGCTGATCGCATACCTGCCGCACAATCACCGCGACGAAGTCGGGGCCGAGGCGGCCTGACGGGCGCGACCGGTCCGACGGGCGAGAGGGAGACCAAGTCGTGGCCAAGAAGAAGCGCGGCGCGCATGGCGGGCACGGCTGGTTCGTGACCTTCGCGGACCTGATGGCGCTGCTCATGAGCTTCTTCGTGATGATCGCCGCCTACTCGACCCAGGACCAGAAGAAGATGCAGGCGGTGGCCGGCTCCATGCGCGACGCCTTCGGCGTCAACAAGGAATCGCGCTTCGCCGGCATCATCGAGAAGGACGGCTTGCCGACGGCGAACTTCGTCAAGCACAAGCGCGACATCCCGCCGGAGCAGTCCACCGACCACACCAATCCGCCGGACGTCGAGGGGACGGCGGACGACGGCGCACCGGACACCGGCATGCCTGAGGCGTACGGCCTCGCCGCCGCCAGCCTGCGCCAGGCCCTGCAGGACATGCCGGAGATCGCCGAGGCCTCGAAGAACATCATGGTCACGCCGACCGCCAAGGGCCTCGACATCGCCATCGTCGATCAGGACGGCGCCTCGATGTTTCCGGACGGGTCGAGCCGGCCGAACGACCGCACCCGGCGCCTGCTGGAGCGTTTGGCGCCGACCTTGCGCAAGATGCCAAACCGCATCGCCATCGCGGGCTTCACCGCTTCGGAGCGTCCCGGCGCGCGGCCAGCCGCTCCGCCCTGGGAGCTCTCGGCCAACCGGGCCATCTCGGTGCGGGAGATCCTCGCCGGCAGCGGCGTGCCCGACGATCGCTTCGCCTCGGTCACGGGCAAGGCCGACACCGAGCCGCTGTTTCCCGACAACCCGTTTCTCGCAGCCAACCGCCGGGTGACGGTGACGCTCCTGTCGGAGGCGCCGGTGGTTTCGCGGAAGATGAAGTTCCCCTGACGGGGACGCTACTTCGACACCAGCAGCGCCCAGTAGACCCGGTACTTCGAGTTCGGCGCGTAGGCCGTGGCGATGCCCATGCGGGTGGCGTCGGGCGCCAGCATCACGGCATTGTGGGCCGGGCTGTCGCGCCACCCCGAGAACGCCTCCGCCAGGGTGTGGTAGCCGGCCGACAGATTGGCGCCGGCCGACGGGTGGCCGAGGCGCTCCATGGCGACCCGCACGGTCTGGGCGCGGCTCGGCCGATCGGCGGCCGCCATGGCGGCGGCCTCGGCTTCGGCGAGCTTCTGCAGTTCGGGGTCGAGGCGCAGCGCCGTGCCGCCGGTGCGGGCGCGGTAGGCCGAGATCATGTCGCGGGCCGTGGCCGCGTCGACCTGCGCCGCGGCGGTGGTCATCGGCCAGTACAGGCTCGGCAGGGCCGTGGCGGTCTCGAGGGGCTGCTGCGTCGCGCACCCCGTGAGCGTCGCTCCGGCGACGAGGCAGGCTCCGAAACACACGCCCCGGACACCCGAAAATCCCTGGCCCACCTGCTCACCCCTTCGGCATCTCGGCCTCCCGCCGGCCCGCCGATCCGTTCGCGTCGCCCCTCGGCTCCGCGAACGAACTGGCGATCCGGCCCATGGCCTCCTGGAACGGTTCGAGCCCCTGCACGACGACGTTGCTGGAGCCCGGACCCATGGCTGGGATCATTCCGACCTCGGACAAGGACTTGAACACGGCAAAGTTCAAATCGTTCTGCACCTTCAGGCCGAAACTCACGTCGATGATCATGGCGATGAGCTCGAACTCGAGGAACGGGTCGCCGATCTTGCGGAAGACCACCCGGGGCGGAGGCTCCTTCAGCACGTCCGGGTGGGCGCTGGCGCAAGCGACCAGCATCTCGGCGGCGCGCACGGGGTCCTGGTTGCGCAGGACGTTGACCGTGATGGAGACCCGGCCGGTACGGTCGCCCCGGACCCGGTTCTTGACGATGCCGGAGATGAGGTTCGAGTTCGGCACGATGACGGCGGAGCGGTCGAAGGTCTGGATCTCCGTGGAGCGCACGGAAATGCGCTTCACGATGCCCTCGCTGTCGCCGATGAGCACCTGGTCGCCGACGCGGATCGGGCGCTCCCACAGGAGCAGCAGGCCCGAGACGAAGTTGTTGACGATGGATTGCAGGCCGAAACCGATACCGACCGACAGGGCGCCGGCCACGATGGTGAGTTTCTCGAGACTCAGGCCGAGATACGAGAACGCGAGCGCCAGGGTGAGCAGGAAGCCGCAATAGCCCGCGATGGTCGAGATCGAGTTGCGCAGGCCCGCATCGAGGTCGGTGGCCGGCAGGTAGGTGTTTTCGAGCCAGCGCTGGATCGCCCGGGTGACGGCCATACCGAGCACGAGCAGGCCGACGGCCAGCGCGATGGTGGAGAGCGAGATGGTGACGTCGCCGACCTTGAATCCGAAGAAGGCGCTGCGCACGGAGGTGAACACGTCCGTCGAATCGAGGCCCCAGGGGGCGAGCGCCAAGAGGGCCGCGACCAGGATGAGGACGACGCGGGCGAAGCCCGTGGCCAGCACGGCGATCTGGTTCAGGGAGCGCTTGCGCAGGCCGGTGTTGGCCTGGAGCGCGGTCGCGATCTTGGTGTCGTCGCGCAGGGTCCCGCCGATGAAGGTGTCGGCGCTGCCGATGAACAGGAACAGCAGCACGAACAGGCTGGCGGTCCAGACGAGCTGGTCGATGAGGAAGGTCGAGAACGCGACGTAGCCGACGAGCGCGGCCGCGCCGATGACCGCCACCGCAGCCCAACCGAGGAGCCGGGCCGGGCCGCCGATGCCGGTGGCGGCCTCGGGGGCCACGTAGGGCCCGAAGCACGCCTCCTCCTTCTCCGCCGTGTCGGCGAAGCGGTGCAGGCCGATGGCGAGGATGAGGGCGGTGGCGATGGCGCCGAGGCCGCGCGTGGCGATGGAGATCGGCAGGGCCGCGGAGATCGCGGAGTTCAGGGCTTCGACGGATTTCACCACGGTGATCACCACCGCGATGCTCACCGCCAGGGTGGTGATCCGCGAGGCGGCCGCATCGGTCATCGTCGTGGTGCGCCAGGACGGCTTGTCGGGCGACAGCAGGGCGTCGGCCAGGGCCTCGACGAAGGCGATGAAGGCGAGCCCGATGAGGATCGCCCCGGCCACCGGCAGCAGCCGCATGGGCAGGAGGTTGGTGACGTCGAGGGCGTAGTAGACCGCATAGCTCCCGAGCACCGCCGGCACGGTGCCGAGGAGGAAGACCCGCCAGGCGGCCAGCAGCTTCTTGCGCTGTGACGGATCCGTGGCCTTGGCGTCGCGCCGACCGAGGCGCGGGGCGATGTTGCGGCGACCGAAATACAGGGCGATGGAGATGCCGAAGGCGATCCCGAGGAAGAGCAGGTTGGTGAGGGTGCCGTTGCGCGCGAACAGGTCGGCGGTGTCCGAGACGGCGTTCTGAAGCGCGCGGACGTCGCGCGGGATGTCGGCGGCGATCCGCATCCACAGGTCCGGGGTGACCAGGGCGGTGGAGCGCTCGAACAGGCCGCGGGTGAAGGCCGCGCGGCGCTTGTTGGTGACCTGATCGACGATCTGGTCGCTCTGCACGAGGAGGGATTTCGCGAGGCGCTGGGTCTCGTCGATCTCGGCCACCGCCTGTTCGCGCTCCGTGCGCTCGCGGGCGACGTCCTCGCCCTCCGCCCCCTCCTTCGGCTTGGGGCCGAGCTGCGTCAGGCGTTCGCGGGCCGCCTCCAGGCGCGGCGTGGTGAGATCGATCACGTGGCGGATGCGGTCGGCGATGGCGTCGACGCCATCGCGCGCGCGGGTCAGGTCGCCGCTGCCGACAGTCTCGCCGGCGAGGATCTTTTCGCGGTGTTCGAGGTCGTCCTTCGCCTTGTCGAGGGTGTCGCGGACGGTCTTGATCTCCTCCGACACCACGGGCTTCGGGGCCGGAGGCTTGGCGGGTGCGGCCGGCTGGGCGACGGGTGGAGCAGCCGGCGCGGCCGGCTGGGCGGCGGGTGCCGCCGGCTGGGGCGCCTGTCCGAAGACCGCGCCGGGAACGAAGCTCGCGAGGCCGAGCCATCCCGCTGCCAGGACCGGGACGAGACGCAGCCTGCGCCCGGTCCCGCCGGGCATGCGACGCACCCTCCCCTCGGTGGGCCGATGAGCGGTCGGGGCGTTCGTCTCGTGCAAGGTGCCGTCCTTCGTGTCGGGGGCCCTGCCCGCTCGGAATGGCGCGGCGTGCCGGGGCGACGCTGCGGGATCGCACGAACGAGGCCAGGGCGATCAGGGTCGGGAGACGCGGCAATCGCCGAGCAATGGGGCGAAAGGCTGACCGTGCCCCGCCCCGGCCGCATCGCTGGCGTGCGGATCGCGGGCAGACGACCTGTGGGGAAACGAACTGCCGGCCCGGCGGCCCGTGGGCATCGCTCCTTGTGGGCATGGCGTCGCGCGCATGCGGGGCGACCTTCACAAGCGTGTCATGCTGATATTAGACTAACCCGTGATGGACTTTGCCTTTTCGTATCGGTGCGAGGAGGTGGTGACGGTCGTCCGCGTCGAGGGACGTTGCCACCAGCCGGGCGCTTTCGCCCGATGCGACCGCTTTTGGCCTAAGCCTTCCGTGATTTCCGCCGCGCCTGCGCCGCTCCGACGGCGCCTTCTGCGCGCGCCCGCCCACGGGACGCACCGGTCCAAACTCCGAAAACGTTTGATCTTTCATCCGACAGGGGCAGCGCGCCGGGCGATTCCCGCGCGTTGTCCCCGTGTCGACCCGCCGAGAGGGGTGCGCCATGCTGGATCTCCAAACGCTCGTGCTGAACGCCGATTACCGGCCGCTATCCTACAATCCGCTCTCGCTGTGGTCCTGGAAGGACGCCTTCACCGCCCTGTTCCTCGACCGCGTCACCCTGGTGGCGAGCTACGATGTCGAGGCGCGTAGCCCGAGCCGCTCCCTGCGGGTGCCGAGCGTCGTCGCCCTCAAGAGCTACGTGACCCTGGCGCGCAGCCCGGCCTTCACCCGCTACAACATCTACCTGCGCGACACGTTCTCGTGCCAGTATTGCGGCCTGCGCCTGCCGTCCGGCGGGCTCACCTTCGATCACGTGGTGCCGCGCTCGCGCGGCGGGCTGTCGAGCTGGGAAAACGTGGTCGCGGCCTGTTCGCCGTGCAACCTGCGCAAGGCCAACCGCACCCCGGCCGAGGCCGAGATGCCCCTCTTGCACGAGCCGCACCGCCCGACCCGGCACGAGCTGCACCGCCGCCAGCCGGAATTCGACCACCGGCAGTACCACCACACCTGGGTGGACTACCTCTACTGGGATTCCGAGCTGGAGAGCTGATCAGAACCGGCGCGGCGGCTCGTTGTAGAGGGGCAGATTGAGGGAGCGCGGCACCCGCACCACGGGCAGAGGCGGGGGCGGCGGCAGGTAGGCCGGATCGCGATAGGCGATCTCGGGCGGCGGCAATGGCCGGTGACGGAGTTCTCCCCCCGCCTGTGCCGGGCCGAGACCGGCGAGGACGAGGCTGGCCGAGGCCAGTCCGGCGCTGAGGACGAGGCGGATCATGGTTCGGGCGTTTCCGGCTTCGGTGAAGTCGATCGGGTGCGGCACCCCTATCCTACCCCGCCAAAAGCGAGTGCTGCCTTAACAAGCCCGCGCGTGTTCCGTCCCATTGCGCAGCGGCCGGCCATCCACCGGAGACGGTGTCGAGGCAAAATCAGAACTTCACGGCCGCACCGCCGCGCACGGTGTTGAGATTGACCTTGTGGCCGTCGAAATCGTTGAACAGCACGTACTGATATTCGCCGCGCAGAATGATGTTCGACGTCAAGGCGTATTCGATGCCGGCTCCCAGAGCGACGCCGGCGACGACCTTCGTCGATGCCCGCCCGACGATGCGTGGTGCCGCCACGACGCTGGCGTCGGGATTGTTTCGGTTGAACGCCGCGTAGCCGAAGTTGGCGACGTTCACCTGGGCTCCGGGTGCGGTGGTGGTCGTCGTCGTCACGCCGCCCGTCGTGGTCGTGGTGCTGCTGGTGGTGGCGGTTGCTACGTTGGCTCGATACGCCGCTTGATCGTAGCCATAATTGTTGATGGCGACACTGTCGGTGATCTGCGCCCGACCGATGGCCACACCACCCGTCACGAAGGGCAGGAAGTTTCCGAACGCGAAGCCTGCGCGAGCACGAGCGGTTCCGAACTCCTGAATCTTGGTCGTCGAGACTCCGGACAGCGCGACGGTTTCGAAGAAGCCACCCGTGGTCGTACCGAAACGCGCGATCCGGTCCGATGTCAGGCCGGTCTTCTCGAACCGCGTGTAGTCGGCCTCGATACCGATGACGGTATCCTCGAACTGGTAGTTGAAGCCCGCATAGGCCCCGAAACTGGTGCCGTCGACGCGCTGCGACCGCGCCTGGAGCAACGTCGATGCGTTGAACTGCCCTTCGGCCGTTGTTGC
The DNA here is from genome assembly GCF_001424745.1 of Methylobacterium sp. Leaf469. Taxonomy (NCBI): domain Bacteria; kingdom Pseudomonadati; phylum Pseudomonadota; class Alphaproteobacteria; order Hyphomicrobiales; family Methylobacteriaceae; genus Methylobacterium; species Methylobacterium sp. Leaf469. The sequence continues at coordinate 112,685 of NZ_LMRE01000023.1, read as the reverse complement.
GAGCAAGGCGCTCGCGACGAGCGGCTGAAACACATTCCTGTAGCCGAGCGCGGCCGACGTATAGCCGCCATGCCCACCGACATACACGCCGTTCCAATCGATGATCGGGGCCGCCGGCTCGTAGTCCGGGCCGCGCAGGACGCCGTAATCGAGGTCGGCGGCGCCGGCGGTGGAGCCGGCGCCGAGGGCGAGCGTCGTCAGGAGCGCGAGGGTCAGGGTCCGCATCGATGTCGTCCTCAAGGCGTCAGATCGACTGGGTTTTTACTGAGCCTGTTCTGAAATGTGTACTTGAGTAACCTTAACGGAGCGTTTCGGTCTCCGAAGCCGGCCGGGCCTACTCGTAGGGGTTTCCGCTGCTCCACACCGTGGGCAGTCCCTGCAGGCTCGGAATGCCGTCGCGGAAGGCATAGCGCAGGCCGACGCGGACTTCGTTGGCGGCGAGATCCTTGAGGCTGCTGCCGGACCGGAAGGCGTCGAGGCCGGACTCGGCGCGCCCGAGATCGACGTAGCGGTAGCTCGCATCCAGGCTGAAGCCGGCGCCGAGCTCGTAGGCGACGCCGCCCGTGAGCGCCCAGGCGAGGTTGGTGACGGAGCGGTTGGGCCGGATCACCGCCGGGCGTGGGCCCGCGCCCGGCCCGCCGTCGCAGGCGTCGATGAGGCAGGTGGTCTGGGTGTAGCCTCGGCGAAACTCGTTTCGTGCGAAACCGACTCCGGCGCCGATATACGGGGTCAGGCCCCACCAGGTCCCGAGGTCGGCGTAGACGTTGACGAGGCCCGTGAGTGCGCCGAGGCGACCGGCCTCGACGTTGTAGCCCGTGGCGAAGTTGGTGCGCGACGAGTACGCGCTGTAGGTCGAATCCTGGCGCTGGTCGAAGGTGGCGTCCACGCGCAGCCAGGGGTTGATGCGGTAGCCGACGCCGCCGCCGTAGCCGGCCTCGCGGCTCAGGGTCCGCCGCACCAGGGGCGGCATGCCCGGGTCGTTGGGATCGGGCAGCGTCGCGTCCGTCGGGCGCAGCGGAAAGCTCTCGGTGAAATCGGCGCGGAGATACCAGCCGCCGCCGATGGGCACGGGGGCGGCCTCCGGCGGCGGGGGCGGCAGCAGGTCGGCGCCCCACGCGGGCACGAGGGCTGCGAGCGACATCAGGGTCAAGGCCGATCCGGCGACCGCGGCGCGCGTCCGCCCATGGGCGCGATGCGATGGGCGCGTCTGCTGTGTCATGCTGTCCCCGAACCGTTTGCACCCTGTCCCGGGCGGCACGCACCCGTAGGGACCGACCTGGCTGTCGTCATGCGCGCGAGTATCAAAGAGGAAGGTTAGGAGCGGATTAAGCTTAACGCGATTGCTGGCGAAGGTTTGCTGTCGCAAACCAAGACGGCGCGAACCGGAGGGTTCGCGCCGTCTTGGTCATGGGTGCTGTGACGCCCGAGGGTGTGTCAGTACTTGCGGATCAGCGGAACCGGCTCGGGCTGGTAATCGGCGATGACCGGAGCGGCGACGATACCGCCGAGCATCCAGCGCATGCCGATGCGCACATCGTGGGAGGTGACTTCCTTGAGCTTGTAGGAGGCGCCGGCACAGCCCGGATCGTTGAAGCAGCTCACCGAGCCGGTGCCGACATGGCCGAGGTTCATGTAGCGGTAGCCGAGCTCGAGCTTGAGGTTCGGCGTGACGCTGTAGCCGAGGCCGGCCATGGCCGCCCAGGCGAGGTTGGTGGTGCGCTTGGTGGCGGCGATGCCGAAGCCGCCGGCGGCCGAACCGGCGCCGGTGTCGTTGAAGCCGTGCACCGTGTGGAAGGCCGAGCCGACGCCGCCGCCGATGAAGGGCGTCACGCCGTACCAGCTGCCGAGATCGACGTAGCCGTTGGCCATGGCGACCACGGTGGAAAGGTTGCCCTGGTCGTAGTCGATCCCCTTGGCCGGAACGCCGTTGCCGTAGGGCAGATCGAACTTCTCGACGAAGGAGAAGCGGCCGCCGCCCCGGTATTCACCGGTGATGTCGCCGCGCAGGAAGCCGTTGAACTGGTAGCCGACGCCGCCGCCGCCGAAGAACTGGTCGCCCATGCTCTTCTGGTGGATCTCATAGTTCGGCGGCAGTGCCTTGCCCGGCACGGTGGTCACCACCTTCTCGTAGCTCGCGGCACCCACGCCGATATCGCCGCGCAGGTACCAGCCGCCGCCGATCTCGACGGGCGGGGGCAGCGGCTCGGGCGGCAGGGGGGGAAGCAGGTCGGCGGCGTATCCGAGGCTGGGCGCTCCCACGCTCGCAAGGAGCGTGAACGAGCGCACCAAGGCAGACAGCTTGGAGCGGCGCATGGAATTCAGTCCTTCACTCGACCGTTTGCCGGGAGCGACGAGGCGCCGGCTCGGATGACGAAGGCATGATTGGCGCAACGGGGTTAAATCAGGCTTAACGTTAAATCTTATCCTTGCCGGACTATGACGAGACAAGTGGAGACTCCGGGCCAAGTCAGGCGGGCAGGCCGGCGTCGATCCGGACCGGTGCATCCGAACCTGCACCTGTGTAGACACGCGGCGATGCGCCCCGAGGATGTCAGTGCCCTTGCCCTGTTGCTCCCCGGCGTGGTCGAGGCCGCGCATCAGGGGCATCCCGATTTTCGCATCGGCGGCCGGATCTTCGCGACCCTGTGGGTCGAGGAGGAGCGGGTCGTCCTGAAGCTCACGCCCGGCGACCAGGAACACCTGCTGGCCGAGGCGCCGGACCTGTTCGCGCCCGTGCCGGGGGCATGGGGGCGGCGCGGCTGGACCAACCTCGACCTGTGGGACGCCGACGAGGCGGTGCTGCGCGACGCCCTGCTGGCAGCGTGGCGCAACGTGGCGCCGGCGGCCCTCGACGGGGATTGAGGACGATCAGGCCGCGGCTTTGGCCACGGCGTCCACGACGGTGTCGACCACCTCCGATACCAGGGCGCGGTCGTCGCCCTCGGCCATCACGCGGATCACCGGCTCCGTGCCCGAGGCGCGGATGACGAGGCGACCGTCGTTGCCGAGGCGCTCGCGGGCCTGCGCGATGGCGGACACGACCGAATCCGCCCGCAACGGCTCGCCTGCGCGGTAGCGGACGTTGCGGAGGATCTGCGGCAGGGGATCGAAGCAGTGGCAGACCTCGCTGACCGGCCGGTCGGAGCGCTTGACCACGCTGAGGAGCTGCAGGGCGGCCACCAGACCGTCGCCGGTGGTGGCGTAGTCCGACATGATGATGTGTCCGGATTGCTCGCCGCCGAGGTTGTAGCCGTGCTCGCGCATGTGCTCGAGGACGTAGCGGTCGCCCACCGCCGTGCGCGCCAGGGACAGGCCTATGCCGCCGAGGTAGCGCTCGAGGCCGAGGTTCGACATGATCGTCGCAACCAGCCCCGGCTGGGTCAGGCGATCGTCCTCCTTCCACGAGCGGGCGACGACGGCCATGAGCTGGTCCCCATCCACCGACTGGCCCTTCTCGTCGACAATGAGAACCCGGTCGGCGTCGCCGTCCAGGGCGATGCCGATGTCGGCGCGGAGTTCCCGGACCTTGGCGGCCAGCGCCGCCGGCGCCGTCGAGCCGACATCCTGGTTGATGTTGAATCCGTCCGGCTCGACCCCGATGGCGATGACCTCGGCGCCGAGCTCCCACAGGGTCTCGGGCGCGACGCGGTAGGCCGCGCCGTTGGCGCAATCGACCACGATCCGCAGACCGTCGAGGGTGACGTTGCGGGGCAGCGAGCGCTTGGCGAACTCGATGTAGCGGGCATGCACGCTCTCGATGCGCTTTGCCCGGCCGAGATCGCGCGAGCCCGACAGCCGCTTGTGCATCTCGCCGTCGATGAGCGCCTCGATGGCGCGCTCCACGTCGTCGTTGAGCTTGAACCCGTCCGGACCGAACAGCTTGATGCCGTTGTCCTCGAACGGGTTGTGGGAAGCGGAGATCATCACGCCGAGGTCGGCCCGCATGGAGCGCGTCAGCATGGCGACCGCGGGCGTCGGCATCGGACCGAGCTGGAGCACATCCATGCCGACCGAAGTGAAACCGGCGATCAGGGCCGTCTCGATCATGTAGCCCGACAGGCGGGTATCCTTGCCGATCACCACCCGGTGACGATGGTCGCCGCGCTGGAACAGGAGCCCGGCGGCCTGGCCGACCTTGAGGGCGAGTTCGGGCGTGATCACGCCGTTGGCGCGCCCACGGATGCCGTCGGTGCCGAAATACTTGCGCGACATGGGTTCGCGATCCGTCTGCTGTCTGGTGCGGTGGGCCCGGAATCCGCCTCCGAGGCTATCCCGGCACGGTTAACGGGGCCCGGACATGCGTGAGCCCGCCGGGGGGCGGGCTCACGGGCTTATCCCAGGGGATTCGAGGCGTTCAGGCCTGGGGCTGCGGCTCCAGGCCGCCATCGGTCTCGCGCGGCCGGCCGCGACCGGCGGAGGGAACCGACGAGCCCCGGACGGTGCTTGAGGGACCATCGCCGGAATCGCGCACCGGCGGCTTGCCGGCGATGAGATTCTTGATCTCGTCGCCCGACAGGGTCTCGTATTCCAGCAGTCCCTGAGCGAGGGCTTCAAGGTCGTCCTTGTGCTCGCCGAGGATGCGGCGGGCCTCCTCCAGACCGGTCTCGACGAGGCGGCGGACCTCCGCGTCGATCTTCTGGGCGGTGGCTTCCGAGACCGTCTGCTGACGGCCCATGGACATGCCGAGGAACACTTCGTCGTTGTTCTCGCCGTACGCGACGGTGCCGAGTTCGGGGCTGAAGCCCCAGCGGGTCACCATCATGCGGGCGAGACGTGTGGCCTGCTCGATGTCGGACTGGGCGCCCGAGGTCACCTTGTCGGCGCCGAAGGTCATCTCCTCGGCGATGCGGCCGCCCATCATGATGGCGAGACGCGAGGTCATCTGCTCGAAGCTCATGGACAGCTTGTCGCGCTCCGGCAGCTGCATGACCATGCCCAGCGCCCGGCCGCGCGGGATGATCGTCGCCTTGTGGACGGGGTCGGTGGCCGGCACGTTGAAGGCGACGATGGCGTGGCCGCCCTCGTGGTAGGCGGTGAGACGCTTCTCGTCCTCGGTCATGACCAGGGTGCGCCGCTCAGCGCCCATCATCACCTTGTCCTTGGCGTCCTCGAACTCGTGCATCGTGACGATGCGTTTTCCGCGACGCGCCGCCAGGAGCGCCGACTCGTTGACGAGGTTCATGAGGTCGGCGCCCGAGAAGCCCGGGGTTCCGCGCGCGATGACCTTGAGGTCGACGTCCGGTGCCAGCGGCACCTTGCGGACGTGGACGCGCAGGATGCGCTCGCGGCCGACGACATCGGGATTCGGCACCATGATCTGGCGATCGAAGCGGCCCGGACGCAGGAGGGCGGGGTCCAGGACGTCGGGCCGGTTGGTGGCCGCGATGATGATCACGCCCTCGTTGGCCTCGAAGCCGTCCATCTCCACGAGGAGCTGGTTCAGGGTCTGCTCGCGCTCGTCGTTGCCGCCCCCCAAGCCGGCGCCGCGATGACGGCCCACCGCGTCGATCTCGTCGATGAAGATGATGCAGGGTGCGTTCTTCTTCGCCTGCTCGAACATGTCGCGGACGCGGCTCGCGCCGACGCCGACGAACATCTCGACGAAGTCCGAACCCGAGATGGTGAAGAACGGCACGTTGGCCTCGCCCGCGACTGCCCGGGCGATCAGGGTCTTACCCGTGCCGGGGGGGCCGACGAGGAGAACGCCGCGCGGGATGCGGCCGCCGAGGCGCTGGAACTTTTGCGGGTCGCGCAGGAATTCCACGATCTCCTGCAGGTCCTCCTTGGCTTCCTCGACGCCGGCGACATCGTCGAAGCTCACGCGGCCCGAAGCCTCGGTAAGGAGCTTGGCCTTCGACTTGCCGAAGCCCATGGCCCGGCCCGCGCCGGACTGCATCTGGCGGCTGAGGAAGATCCAGGCGCCGATGAACACGAGGATCGGCAGCCAGCTCACGAGCAACTGGATGAACCACGGCGTGTTGTCCGACGGCGGCCGCGCGGTGATCTGCACGCCCTTGCTCTGGAGTTTCGAGACCAGGCCGGGGTCGTTCGGCGCGTAGGAGGTGAAGTTGCCGCCGCCGACGTAGGAGCCGCTGACGTCCTGCCCGGAGATCACCACCGTCTGAATCTTGCCGGCATCGGCATCGTTCAAGAGCTGGCTGTAGGCGATCTCGGCGCCGCCGCCGCGATGTCCCGGATTCTGGAACAGCGTCACGAGGGCGAGCACGAGCAGGAAGATGACGACCCACAAGGCGAAATTGCGGAAGTTCGGGTTCATCGATCAATCCCTGGGGGGCATCCGGGCCCGCGGCGCGAATGGGGCGGATATCAGTCCGGACACTCCGAGCCAATGTAGGCAGCCCCGCCCCCCTTGCCAAGTAAATCGCGTACTCCTGCGGCAAGGCGGTCCCCAGCCCCGTCGCCGCCGGTCCTGGCCGGTGCCGGCGCGAGGGTGAACCCCCTCCCCCGCGTCAGGGAAACCAGCAGGCCCGCCAGGGTCCGGCGCAGGGGCGCCCGATCCCGAAGCGCCGGGCGCAGGGCGTCGAGCACGAGGGATTCGATTCGCTCCAGGCGCGGCCGTCCCGCCCCGGCCTCCGCGAGGGCCAGGGCGACGACGCGGATGAGGACCGCATCCGGCAGGTTCGCCAGCCCCGATGCGTCGAGGCGGACCAGGGTGGGAGCATCGGCCGGACGGCGCGCCGTGACGTAGGCGGCGCGGGCGGCCTCGGTGAGAGCCGCGTCGTCGCGGGCGCACCGCGCGGCAAGTCGCGTCAGGCGGGCGTCGCTCAAGCCCTCCCGGGCGAGGTCCGGCAGGAGGCGGCGCAGCCGGGCGCGGGCGAAGCGGGGATCGGCGTTCGACGCATCTTGGATGGGGGTGAGGCCATGGGCGATGCAATACGCCACGAGGCCGGCTTTCGGCAGGGCGAGGAACGGTCGTCCGAGGCGGACCCGACCGACGAGGGGACGCACGGGCCGCATGCCGGCGAGACCCGCCGGGCCGCTCCCGGCCAGCAGGCGCATCAGCACGGTCTCGGCCTGGTCGTCGCGGGTGTGTCCGGTGAGCACCCAATCGAGACCGAGCCGTTGCGCGTGGGCGCCCAGCAAGGCGTAGCGCGCCCCGCGCGCCGCCGCCTGGAGGCCGTGGGCCGGTTTCGGGCCGGTCCAGGCGAGGATGCGGTGCGGCAGTCCGAAGTCCCGCGCCAGGGTGGCGACGCCCTCCGCCTCGACGGCCGAGGCGGCCCGCAACCCGTGATCGACGGTGGCGACGTGGAGCGGGATCGTGGGACCGACCCGCTCGAGGGCCTGCTTGGCGGCCTGCATCAGGGCCGTCGAATCGGGACCGCCCGAAACGGCGAGCAGCACGCCGCCATGCGGGATCGCGGGCGCGACGTAGGGAGAGAGCGCCGCCTCGATGGCGGCAGGGTCGAAGTCCGGCGCGGTCACGCCGCGCAGCGGGCGCGCTTCTGCTCGCGGGCCACACCCTGCCGCACGGACGGCGCGGCACCGGGGAACTTGCGCTCGAGTTCCGCCAGCGTCGCGCAGGCCTGCTCGCGGGCGCCGAGGGCGTTGAGCGAGGTCCCGAGCTTCAGCATCGCGTCCGGCGCCTGGGCCGAGCGGGCATAATCCGTCGACACCTTCAGGAACTGCTCGGCCGCCTCGCGATTGCGGTTGCGCTGGAGGTAACTCTCTCCGAGCCAGTAGGTCGCCGCCGGCACCAGCCCGTCGCGTGGGTGGGATTGGATGAACTGGCGCAGGCCCATCTCGGCCTGCTCGTACTGCCGCTGCAGGATGTAGGCGTAGGCCGATTCGTAATCGGCGCGGGCGTCACCCGTGGCGGTGGCGGCGACGCCCGGGCGGGCCGGCGCCGCGATGGCGCCCGTGGTCGGTACACGCGACGGCGGCGTGAGATCGACGGGGCCGCCGAAGCCGGGCGGCGACAGGCCGGGCTCCTCGTCGTCGGCCTCCACCACCGTCGGCGGCACCGTGCGGGCGCGGGGCGCCTCGGCCAAAGGCGCCGCGGACATGGCGTTCGACGACATGGCGTTTGACGACATGGCGTTCGAGGGCGTCGTGGTGCCGAGCTGCATCGGTGCGCCCGGTCGGCCGGGGTTCTGGTCGGGATCGAAGGCGTCGCTGCGTTTGGCCGGCTTCTGCGGCGCCGGATTGCCGCTCGGGGATGCCGCACCGCGACCGCCCTTGGCCTCCTGCAGGCGGAACTCGACATCCTCCTGGAACTTGCGAAGCTGTTCCTTGAGCTGGCGGTTCTCGTGTTGGAGCGTCTCGATCTGCCCCGCCTGCTGGCGCGACTGGTTCTCCAGCCGGTTCAGGCGCACGACGAAATCGGACCCGTCCTGGGCCGCCGCGGGCGACAGGGCCGCGAGCGCGAGGCAGGTGACGAGGAGGAGGCGACGGAGCATGGCGATCGGCACCGGTGAACGTGTCCCGCGAAGGCCATCGACTGGCCTCCCGCCCCATAACAGGTGTGCCGCATTGCGGCAAAACGCGGGCGCCCCGTTTCCGAAAGCGCCCGCCTCTCGCGTGATCAGGAACCGGCGCCGCGGTCGAGCACGGTGACGGCCCGCCGGTTCTGCGACCAGCACGAGATGTCGTTGCACACGGCGACCGGCCGCTCCTTGCCGTACGATACCGTGCGGATGCGGCCCGAGGCGATGCCGCGCGCGGCGAGGTAGTCGTTCACCGCCTGGGCGCGGCGGGCGCCGAGGGAGAAGTTGTACTCGCGGGTGCCGCGCTCGTCGGCATGGCCTTCGACGAGGAAGGTGTAGCGCGGGTAGCGCTGGAGCCAGGCCGCCTGTTTGTCGAGGGTGGCCGTCGCCGTGGACGTCAGGTCCGTCGAATCGGATTCGAAGAACACCCGGTCGCCGATGTTGACCACGAAGTCCTGGGCGCTGCCGGGCGTGCCCGCCCCGGCCCCGTAGGCCCCACCCGCGCCGGCGCCGAAGCCGGAGGCGTCGGCGAGATCCTTGTCGTTGCTGCAGGCGGCGACGCTGAGCGCGGCGCAGAGCGCCGCCGCGAGGCTGAACACGCGGGAGCGCGCGATCGTGGTCATGGTCCTGTTCTCCTCGAACGGCGCCGGCGCGCGGCGCGGCCCGATATCCGGGGCTGGTGCGGTGTCTTCAGCCCCGTTGTCTAAGCCGGGCAGGTTAAGCGAAGGTTCCGTCAACCTTGACGGAGCGTTTCCACCATCGATTCGCGGCAGATGACGTGCGAGCCCGCACGCCGATGCCGATGGGACTATCGTCATCCGACAATACGGCGGCGTCGGGACGGTTCGACCGAGCCCGATCTTTCGCGCATTCGTGTCGCTTCACCGCAACGGTCGGCCTCGCGGCCGTGCGATCGCCCGGTCCGGATCTGCCGCGTTCGGTCAGGCGGCGCAGGCCGCCAACGGGGTCTCGGGCCGCGCGCCGGCTTCCATCGCGCAGATGGCCGCGATCGCCCCTTCTGCCGCGGCTCGGGCCGCCTTCAGAGGAGCGGCCAGATCGGCTCCGAGGAGGCAGGCCTGCTCCATCTCCAGGCAGCACCGCGACAGGTCGAAGAACCCGAGCGAACCGCTGACCGAGAGCAGCGTGTGCGCATCGTGGCGCAGGGCCAGGCGGTCGGTATCGGGCCAGCCAAGCCGCTGCGAGATCTCGATCCTGAGATGGCCCAGGAGGTCCATCAGCCGCGCCTGGCCGAACACTCCTTCGAGCTCGGCCAGGGTCGCCGGATCGTAGACCGGCACCACGCCGGCGACCCGCGACGCGATGCCCGCTGCGAACGGAACATCGAGGGCCTGCGTGCTGTCGATCGGAGGCGCGGATGCGGGCACGGTCAAGCCACCGCTGGAGTTGAAAGAGGCTTAACCATTATCAGGATAGACGCGTCGTTGCAAAGAGTTGGGGCGAAGAGTTGGGACGGGTGATGGATTCCCACTGCCGGGTTCTGATCGTCGAGGATAACTACCTGCTGCTCGACATGCTCAGCCGTGTCTTCGATCAGGGTGGCCTGAGCGTCGTCGCGGTGTCGAGCGGCGAAGCGGCGCTGACATCCATCCGCGAGACCGGCCCGACCATCGACTGGCTGTTCACCGACATCAACCTGCCCGGCCTCGTCGACGGCTGGAGCGTGGCCGACGCGTTCCGGGCGCTGCATCCCCGCCGTCCCGTGGTCTATGCCTCCAGCGGCACGTATCCGCGCAATCGCGCCGTCAGCGACAGCCTGTTCGTCGCCAAGCCGTTCCGGATGCAGCCCATCGCCGAACTCGCCCGGGGCATCGCCGCCGCATCGGGTCTGCGCGCCGCCGGATAGCCCGGAGCCGGGGATTCAGGTGAACAGAGCCCGCACCGCCGGGTCTGCCCGCCAGGCCGCGACGCGCGGACATACGAGGCGGTCCGCCGGATGCCGGGCGTAGGCGGAAAAGCTGCCGGCGACGAAGGCGGAGCGATCGAACAGAATCGGGGCCGCGCCCCATTTCCGCTCCTTGGGCTTGTAGTGCGTGGTTCCCGGGAGGCCGTAGCGCCGCGCGATCTCCGGATAGAGCGGCCAGACCGCATCCGACACGAGGTCGTCGGCGAGATAGTCCTCCGCCGCGACGGACAGGGGCGCGAGACCCGCCTCGCGGGCGAGGCGGTGGGCGATGTCGGCGAGCACGAACAGCTTCGGATGGTTGAGGACGTGCATGAAGCAGCCCCGCCGCGACCAGCGCGCGAGTTCCGCGTCCAGGGGAAACGCGAGGTCGCGCGCGCTGCCGAGGAGGTAGGTGCTGGCGTGGTCCCAGGCGTCGTAGTAGCCGAGCCGCGCGTAGACGTCGTCGCGGAACAGGCGGAGGGCTTCATCAACGGTGCGGCCTTCCAAGTAGGCGCAGAGGGCGATGGCGGAGTGATACGGCCCCATGGGCGAACGCACGAGGTGGGTCGCCGACAGCGCGCCGACATCGCCGACATGGACCATATCCGGGTGGAAGGCCGGAAACAGGATCGTGGGGAACAGGCGTAGGCGCGCATCCCCCTGCGCCAGGGCGTGAACGTTGCCGCCCGTGACGAAGCCCTCCGGGAAGAACTGCGAGAACACGTGGTCGAAGGGCGCGAGGTGGTCGCGCAGGCGCGCCAGGGTGGCGTGGTCCCGCCGCAGGGTCGCCAGGGGGACGAGGGTGACCCGGGCCTCGGGCAGGAGCAGGCTGAGGGCGCGTGCGATGCCGTCGGCCTGGCAATTGCCCAGCACGGCGATGCGGCGACCCGTTCGGACCGGCTCTCCCGAAGCGACGGCCCGGCGCCATGGTCCCGCCCAGGATGGCGACCAAGAGCAGACGCGAGATCTGAACGATGAGACGGATCGCGTCAGGGTCTCGACCCGTGCGACGGCCCGGTGCGGCCAGCCTGTGAGCGAACGGATGAGAGGTGCCGCCGTGGTGATGAACCCTTACGCCGATCTACCGGCCGAGCGATTCTGGCGCAAGGCCGTAGCCGGAGTGCCGCCCTTCGCCCTGACGCCGGGGCCCAGCGGGGTGTTTCTCATCCCGCCGGGGGCCCGGGTCGCCACCGCGGGAAGCTGCTTCGCGCAGCACGTGGCGCGGGCGCTCACGGAGGCCGGCTTGGGCCGCTACCTCGCCGAGCCGGCGCCCCCCGGCCTGTCCGAGGCGCAAGCGGAAGCGCGCCAGTACGGCACCTATTGCGCCCGCACCGGCAACGTCTACACCGCGCGCCAACTGCTCCAGCTCTTCGACCGGGCCTACGGCACCTATCGCCCCGAGCTGACCGCGTGGACCCGGCCGGACGGACGCCTCGTCGATCCGTTCCGCCCCGCCGTCGAGCCCGATGGCTTCGCGGACGAAGCGGCCCTCCTGGCGTCGCGCGAAACGCACCTCGCGGCCGTGCGAACCATGTTCGCGGACCTCGACGTGTTCGTGTTCACCCTCGGGCTGACGGAGGGCTGGGAGCATCGCGCCGACGGGGCGGCCCTGCCCGTGGCGCCGGGCGTGATCGGCGACGCCTTCGATCCGGCGCGCTACGCCTTCGTCAACGCCCGTGCGGGCGCCGTGCGGGACGACATGCTGGCGTTCCTCGACCGGCTGTTCGCGGTGAATCCGGGCGCCCGGGTGATCCTCACGGTCTCGCCGGTGCCGCTCATCGCGTCCTACGCCGACCGGCACGTGCTCGTGTCCAACGCCTACAGCAAGGCGGCCCTGCGAGTGGCGGCGGAGGAGGTGGTCGAGGCCGAGCCGCGCGCGGTGTACTTTCCCGCCTACGAGATCGTCACCAGCACGGCCAATGCCGGCCGGTACTACGCCGAGGATCTGCGCTCGGTGACGCCCGAGGCCGTCGCCCACGTCATGCGGGTGTTCCTCGGCGCCTTCACGGATGCGGCGCCCGTGGCCCGGGTGCCCCACCCGCTCGGCCTCGAATACGCCCGCGCGGCCGGCGTGATCTGCGACGAGGAAGCCATCGAACGCAGCCTCGCCTGAGGCCGTCCGGCCCCTACTGCAGGTGCTTGAAATAGGTGTCGCCGGCCGCGCGCTTCAGTTCGGCGCCGGCCTCGGCGCCGATACGGGCGGCATCGGCGACGGAGCCCGCGCGCTGGACCGCCCAGTGCGCGCTGCCGTCGGGCAGGAACAGCAGGCCGTCGAGGGACAGGCTGTCGCCGTCGATGCGGGCCAGCGCCGCGATGGGGGTGCGGCACGAGCCGTCGAGTTCGGCGAGCAGGCCGCGCTCGGCGGCGAGTTCGGCCGTCGCCCGTGCGCTGACGAGGGGGGCGAGGAGGGCCCGCACGTCGGAATCATCCGCCCGGCACTCGATGCCGAGCGCGCCCTGCGCCACCGCCGGCAGCATCTCCTCGACGGCGAGCACGGAGCGGGCCATGTCGGCCATGCCGAGGCGCTCCAGCCCGCACAGGGCCAAGAGGGTGGCGTCGCAAGTGCCCTCCTCCAGCTTGCGCATCCGGGTGTTGGCGTTGCCGCGCAGGGGGACGATGCGGAGATCCGGCCGCCGCATGAGCACCTGGGCGGCCCGGCGCAGGGACGAGGTGCCGATGCGGGCGCCGGACGGCAGGTCGGCGAAGCCGGATGCGCGTGGCGACAGGAACGCGTCGCGCGGGTCGTCGCGCTCGAGGATGCAGGCGATCACGAGCCCTTCGGGCAGCCAGGTCTCCACATCCTTCATGGAATGCACGGCGACGTCGACCACGTCGGCGAACAGCGCCTGTTCGAGTTCCTTGGTGAACAGTCCCTTCCCGCCGATCTCCGAGAGCGGCCGGTCGAGGATGCGGTCGGCCACGGTGTTGACCACCACGATCTCGGTCTCGAGCCCCGGATTGGCGGCCACGATCTTGTCCCGCACCATCCCGGTCTGAGCGAGGGCCATCGGGCTGCCGCGCGTGCCGATGCGGAGGGGGCGCTGGGTCTTGGGCGAAGTCATCGGCGCGGATCGCTCCGGGTGGGTGTCCTGACACCGTGGTACGCAGTCCGCACGGCCCTGTCACCGGGCATCCGGGGGCCGCACGGCGCATGCGAAGCGGGTTTCGCACAAGCGGCCCCGGTTCCGCCTCGAACCCCGCTGGGGCGCGCGTGAGCAGGTCCGCTCGCGACGAGTCGATCGGTTGCGTTATCGCAAACTTAGCGATTCATGACGCCTCCTGGTTGCAAAGCTTGGCGGGGATGCGGCCGGATGAGAGTGAGCAAGCTGGAGCGCTACTATCAGGCCGAGTTCGGCCCGCGCGACGATCCCGGCGCGCCGGAGCCGGCGCCCGTGCGATCCCGCGCGCCCGAGCGGATGCGCGGTCGCCGCCGCGGGCCCGGCCCGGTCAAGCTCGTGCTGCTCCTCGGCGGGGTCGGCTTCCTCGGGGCGTCCCTGCTGATGCCCTGCGGCTCCGGCGCCGGGCCGGGTTTCCTGCCGCAGGGCCTCGTCGCCGCCGTCTGCGCCCGCCAGGCGGTCATGGGCCACATCCGCGGACTGGACGATCGTTTCCGCTCCATCGCCGGCGCCCTGCGCTAGGGCTGCGCCCGACCACATTGGGTCGGGACACATGGTTAGGTCTTTGTTTTGCTGCGTTCTTTTCTACCGAGCCGGTATTGGATCCGGCGGTGAGCGCTCCTGGGCCGTTCCGGCCGCTTGCCCGAATTCCATCGCGAGATCCCGGCCATGACACCCACGTCCGACGCCTCACGCCCACCCGGGCTCGCCGACCCGGCCCCGTTGCGACGCACCGACCGCGACGGAGCCGCGGCCTTCGCCGTGGAGCGCCGGCGCCTGCGGGAGGCGCACGCGACGGAGCCGAAACGGGGCGGGATCGGCTGGAAGTTCGGCCTCGCCGTCGATCTCGCCCTGCTGTCCCTGCCGATTCCGGCGGTGATCGTGGTGCCCCCGCTCCTCGAATGCCGGCACCGGTCGGTCCATGTCGGCTTCTTCGCGGGCGATTCGTTCGAGGCCTGCGCCAGGCGCCGGATCGCCGCCCGCTGGAACCACCTCGATGCGCGCATCAAGATGATCGTCCGCAACTCCGGGCAGTGAGGTCTCGCGTCAGCGGTCTCACGTCAGAAGGCCTGAAGCGTCAGTTCCGTGTGCTCAACGCTCGGCGGCGCCTCGAAGAACGGCGAGACCATGGCGCGGTAATCCTGCCAGGCCTGGGAGCCGGTGAAATCCTTGGTGTGGTTCTCCAGGGTGTCCCACTCGATGAGGAGGCGATAGCGCTGCGGCTTCTCAATGGAGCGGCGCACGGCGAAGCTGCGGCAGCCCTTGGCTTCCCGAAAAATCTCGGCGGCCCGGGCGATGCCGGCCTCGAAGTCGGATTCCGTGCCGGGCTTGAGGTCGATCTGCGCGATTTCGAGGATCATGGCGGGTCCTTTGTTCGGGGAGGGGTCAGCGCAGGGGGCGGCCGAGGGTGCGGGCGAGGATGCGCTGCGGGCTGCGCTCGGGGTCGGCCTGGTCGGCGACCCGGAGGTAGGCGGTCTGTTCCAGCATGTAGCGGCCGCCCATGGCGCCGTGCATCACCAGGTCGGAGAACGTCACCCAGGTCTGGCCCGGCGCGAAGCGCACGTCGGCCTGCGGGGCATCGGCCTGATAGGCCATGTCCTGCTTCAAAGCGTCGTGCAGATGCAGCATCAGGTGGTCGTATTCCGAGCGCCGCGCCTTGGTGATCTTCAGAGCCGCGAGCAGCCGCGCCGAGAGCGGCGAATAACCCGGCAGCTTCGGCGCGAACTTCTGGGCCATCGAGGCGAAGTCTTCGCCCACCCGCCACAGGCGCGGCTGACCTTCGGGGTTGATGTTGCGGAAGATCCGAAGAATGCGCTTCTCGCCGATGGGGTTCGACGGGAACGCGTCGACGTGCAGGCGGGTGTCGTCGCGCCGCCAGCTCAGCTTGCGCTGGTCCACCTCGAACGGGCGGTAGGAGGTGCCGGCCAGGGCGATCTTGCCCGCATAGGTCGGGAGATACCGGGCGATGAGGGCGTCCGCGAAGGCGCGGTAGCGGATGAGAAGCTGGCGCAGTGCCTCCTGTTCCTCAGGGGTGCCGGCCGCGCCCCGCAGGCTCGCGGCCTCGCCCCGGATGTTCACGTTCTTCGCCTTGCCGTCGGCGAAGGGCCGTTCGACGAAGCGCTCCTCGAACGGGCTGAACGGAAAGTCGAGATCGGGGAACATCAGGACCGCCCCGCCCTCCAGGGCATCGACCAGGGATGGCGCACCGGGGGCCGAACCTTCTCGGGAGACGGAAACGATCGGGCTGATCATCGCGGGCGGCGTCCTGGGTTTCCGGCGGGTGGAGACGGGGTTTATCCGAAGGTGACGCCCGAGACCAACCCGGCCGTCGGGCGCGCGAATACCGGTGGATGACGGCTCTGGCCGGTTGTCAGGGTGCGGCGGGAGGCTCAACCATGCGGTTCCCGTTGCGCGCAACTTCACGGCGCGCGGCACGTTTGTATGGCGGTCCGAGATCCGAGCGCGGATCCGGCACCGGCAAGGAAGCCAGCATGGCGACGTTGAAGGAATTCGAGGAGTCGCTGCGCGAGCACGGGATGCTCATGGCGCTCGCCCTGCTGGAGCGCCTGCGCGAGCGTGACCGCGCCACCCGCACCATCAAGCCGGCGCGCCGCCTCACGGGGCAGAAGATGACGCCCGAACTCGCCCGCGCCATCCTCGACCTTCACGCCTCAACGGGCATGACCCAGCAGGAGATCGCCTTCAAGGTCGGGGTCAACCAGGGCCGGGTCAACGAGGTGATCAAGCGCGGCAAGTGGCTCGATGACGATCCGAACGCCCCAGAGGCCATCGCCCGCGACAAGGCCAAGGCCCGCCTGCGGGCCGAGCCCGTGGCGAAACGTCCGCCAGTCAAGCGCAGCGTGAGGCCTGCCGCGCGGCCGGGGGCCCCGGCGCGGCGTCCGAGCCCCCAGGGCCAGCTCATCTTCGGGGATCTCTAGGACGGCGCGGTGTCCCGCCGCAGGATCACGGGGCACGGCGAAGCGTTTTCCCATGTGCCGTGGACGGGTCCACGGCGTGAGGGATCGATCATGACGCGCATACTTCTCGCGCTGATCTGCGTCGGCGCGGTCAGCCCGGCTTTCGCACAGCGGCCGTCCACCACCACCATGAGCTGCGCCCAGGCGAAAGGCATCGTCGGGCGGGAGGGCGGCATCGTCCTTGGCACCGGCGGCCCGACCTACGACCGCTTCGTCCGAGACCGCAGCTTCTGCGAGATCACCGAGATCACGATTCCGGCTTTCGTCCCTGCGGGCGACACGCCGCGCTGTTTCGTCGGCTATCGCTGCAAGGAGCCGGGCCGCGGCGACCGCTTCGACGACGAATCCTGACGGTTCGAAATGAAAGCGCCCCGGCCTTTCGGCCGGGGCGCCCCGCTGGTTTTGAGAGCGGAGCGGCGTTTACGCCGCCTGCTGTACCGAACCCTCGATGGTCGGGGTCGCGGACGCGCGACCCGTGGCGATCTGGATCTGGCGCGGCTTCTTCGCCTCAGGGATCTCGCGGACGAGATCGATGTGGAGGAGGCCGTTCTCCAGCACCGCACCCGTCACCTGGACGTAGTCGGCGAGCTGGAAGCGGCGCTCGAAGGCGCGCGCGGCGATGCCCTGGTGCAGGAACGTAACCGGCTTGTCGGGATCGGTCGCACGCTCGCCCTTCAGCGTCAGCGCGTTCTCCTTGACCTCGATGGCGAGATCGGAGTCCGTGAACCCTGCGACCGCCACCGTGATCCGGTAGGCGTTCTCGCCGGTGCGCTCGATGTTGTAGGGCGGATAGGTCGGGGCCGGATCGGCGGCGACGTACTGGTCGAGGGCCGAGAACAGGCGGTCGAAGCCGACGGTAGAGCGGTAGAGGGGAGCAAGATCGAACTGGCGCATGACATATTCTCCATAAGAAGCAACATGCTTAGATCGGGTCCGCCCGAGGGCCGGACCTGTCGCACCGCCGTAACGGCCGGTGCCTCCGTGATATTGGCGGAGTCGTTTGTCTTCGCAAGAGCCTGAAACCCGCGCGTCGCGGTGTTTTTCGCAATTTTTTCGATGTGGTGACAGGCCGGAAGGGATGGCATGGCACAAGAGGCGCACCGGTGGGGTAAGGCCTGCCGCACGAGGATCGGCCGATGCTGACGCTAGGTTCCACACCCGACAATCCTGTCCCGCCCGGCGGCGCCCTGAAGGCGGTCCGCACCGAGGACGGCGTCGAGCTGCGGGTCGCGCATTGGCGCCCCACCACCCGTCTCGTGAAGGGCACCGTTTGCCTGCTGCAGGGCCGGGCCGAGTTCATCGAGAAATACTACGAGACGGTCGGTGATCTGCGCGGACGCGGCTTCGCCGTCGTGGCGTTCGATTGGCGCGGCCAGGGCGAATCGCAGCGCCAGGTCGCCGACGCGCACAAGGGCCACGTCGCCCGGTTCGACGATTATCGACGCGACCTCAAGGCCGTCGAGGAGGCGGTCCTGCGGCCCCTGATGCCGCATCCGCATATCGGTCTCGCGCATTCCATGGGCGGCGCCGTGGCCTTTACCGGGGCCTACGAGGGCTGGCTGCCGTTCAGCCGGATCGTCACCGTGGCGCCGATGCTCGCCCTGCGCATGGTGCGCTGGCCGGCCGGCGCCTCGGCGCTCGCGCGCATCCTCCACCGCCTCGGCCTCGGCCGGCGCTACATCCCGTTCGGAACGCCGACCTCCATCGCCACGAAGCCGTTCGCCCGCAACCGCCTCTCGAGTGACCCGGTGCGCTATGCCCGCAACGCCGCGGCGGCGCGGGCCGTCGGGGCCGGGGCCGTAGGCGATCCGACCATCGCGTGGCTCGCGGGCGCCTTCCGCACCATGCGGCGCCTGCGCGACCGTCGGGTGGCCGCATCCATCGCGATCCCGGCCCTCGTCGTCGGCGCGGGGGCGGACCCGGTCTGCGAGACGCGGGCGACGGAGCGGTTCGCCCGGCTGGTGCGCGGGGCGCACATCCTGGTCCTACCCGGCGCCCGCCACGAGATCCTGTCGGAAACCGACGCGATCCGGGACGATTTCTGGGCGGCGTTCGACGCGTTCGTGCCCGGCACCGTCGTCGAGCCGACCAGGACCGCCGGGGCCTACACCGATGCCTGAGACTGTTTCCGGATGATCCATTCGGAGACAGTCTCAGGCAGCCCGCGCGGCGCCTGAGCGAAGCTCAAATCCGCATCGCGAAGCGATCAGCCGGATTTGATATGAGCCCTACGGGTTGAGGAGACGAAGGGCCTCGGCGTGCAGTGCCCGGTCGCCAGCGGCGACGATGCGGCCGCCGGCGGCGGCCGGTCCGCCGTCCCAGGCGGTGATGACGCCGCCCGCTCCCTCGACGATGGGGATGAGGGCGACGATGTCGTAGGGCTTGAGCCCGGCTTCCACCACGAGATCGACCTGGCCCGCCGCCAGCATGCAATAGGCATAGCAATCCGTGCCGTAGCGCGACATCCGCACGGCCGCCTCGATGGCTGTGAAGCCGTCGCGCTCAGGGCCGTCGGCGAACAGGCGCGGATCGGTGGTGGCCAGCAACGCGTGCTTCAGGACCGTGCCGCGCCGGGCGCGCAGGATCCGCTCGCCCCGGAACGAGCGCATCCGCGCCGTGGCGCCGTCGCCGGAGAAGCGTTCCCCGAGGAACGGCTGGTGCATCAGGCCGCGGACCGGCACGCCGTGCCGGGTGAGGCCGATGAGGGTGCCCCAGGTCGGCAGGCCGGCGATGAACGCCCGGGTGCCGTCGATGGGGTCGAGCACCCAGACGCATTCGGCGTCGAGGTTCTCCGAACCGAATTCCTCCCCCAGGATGCCGTGGGTCGGGAAGCTGCGGCGGATCAGGCCGCGCAGGATCACCTCCGCCGCGCGGTCGGCCTCCGTCACGGGGTCGAAGGTCCCGCCATGGCCCTTGTCGTCCATGCCGAAGGCGGCGCGGAAGAACGGCAGGATCGCCTGCCCGGACTCGGTGGCGAGATCGTCCATGAATCGCGCGAGATCGACGACGCTCATCGAAACTTCCTGTCCGGGACCCTGACGGCAGCGAAGCGGACGCGACGCCTCGCCGTCAAGTCCCGACGGACGCGCGACCCGCGATCGGACGGGCGCCCGGCCCCTAGACGGGCACGGGCGCACCGACGGGATGCGCGGCCGGACGCTCCGCCGCCACGGGGTCCGGGGTGGCCGGATCGGCGGCGGCCACGATGGCGTCGATGGCGCCGCGCAGGGAGGTGACGTGCATGTCCGCCGGGATCGCCCGGCGCTGGGCCGCCTCGTCGAGACCGTTCTCGTCCGCCTGCCACAGGCCGACGACCAGGCGGGCCCGGGGCAGCTTGCGCCGCAGGCGTTCGGCCAGCCGCCGGAGGTGGGTCGGCTCGCCGCTGATCGCCGTCGAGACGATGCAGGCGAGGCGCGCCGGGCCTGGATCGAAGGTGTCGATCCGCGCCCGCGCCAGCTCGGCGAACGGCACCGTGCGTGCGCCGATCCCGCGCGTCCGCAGGAGCTGGGCCAGGATCGCGCAGGCGGATTCGTCGACGAAGCTGCGCCCCGACACGCACAGGACGGTTCCGGGCTCGGCCCAGGCCGCGGTGACGCCGGTCCGCGCCTCCTCGGCGTCAGGAGGATCGGCCCCCTCGTCCTCGCGCTCCGCGAGATCCTCCACGAGGCCGGCCAGACTCTGGCGGATATCGGCTTTCTGCTCGGTGGTGAGCACGCCGCGCGCCGCGTCGCGGGCGGCGAGTTCGAGGCCCCGGATCACCACCTCGTCGTAATAGGCCGCGAGCGAGCAGGACTTAAGGATGAGTTCGGCGTGCTCCTGCACCTCGTCGGCATCGCCCGCGAGGATGCGCTGGTAGAAGTTCTCCACCGGCGTCAGGGCGGGCCGGTCGCCGAACAGCACGTCGAGGAATTCGAGCTTGTCGACGTGGCGCCCCAGCACCACGAGGCAGACGGTGAGCGGCGTCGACAGCAGCAGGCCGACGGGCCCCCACAGCCAGGTCCAGAACAGGGCCGAGACGAGGACGGCGAACGGCGACATGCCGGTGGAGTGGCCGTACAGCATCGGCTCGATGAAGTGGCCGACGAGGGGCTCGAGGATCGCGAACAGGATCAGCGTCTCGACCACCATGGTCCAGCCCGGATCGACGGCCGCGGCCAGGGCCAGGGGAAACACCGCCGACAGCACGGCGCCGATATAGGGCACGAACCGCATCAGGGCCGAGAAGATGCCCCACAGCACCGGGCTCGGCACGCCGATGACGTAGAGGCCGACGCCGACCACGAGGCCGAACGAGGCGTTGAGGGCGAGCTGCACGAGGAAGTAGCGGCTGAGCCGCTTGGCGGCGTCGTCCATGGCGACGGTGGTGCGGTGCAGGTCGCTCGATCCGGCGAGGCGGATCATGCGGTCGCGCAGGTCCTCGCGTTGCATCAGCAGGAACAGCAGCACAACGAAGACGATGCCGATGGTGGCGAGGGGATGCAGGATCGGCGACAGCAGGGTGCCCGCCATGGTCAGCGCGTCGGGCGCGCGGTCCTTCACCTCGACGAGGATCGCCTTCTCGGGCGGCGGGGCGGCCGGGGCCGCGTCGGGCTTCGGTTCGGGTTTCGGCTCCGGCTTCGGGCCGTCCTGGTGCATGGTCCGGCCGATGCCGGCGACATACTCGGCCATGCGGCCGGCCGGGGTGTCCTTGAGGCCCTCGACCTTGCGCTCGATGGTGGTGCGGTAGCGTGGGACATCGCCGGCGATGTCGGCGAGCTGGACCCCGATGAGGGCGCCGAGGGCACCCACGACGCTGAGCGTCATCAGCACCGAGGCGGCCACCGACAGGAAGCGCCCGAGGTGCCAGCGCCGTAGCAGGTTCACCAGGGGGCCGAGGACGAAGGACAGCAGGATCGCGATGGCGATGGGAATCAGCACGTCGCGGCCGAGATAGAGGCCGGTGACGATGAGCGCGGCGACGATGAGGGGCGAGCTCATGGTCGGGGCCGGCGTCTCGGCGGCGGCGATCCGGGTCGGGCGCGGCGGAATCAGCGGGGGTTTCGTGGTGGGTCTCGTCGCCATGCCGGTTCCGTCTCGACGCTACGCCGGCCGCCCTCGGATCGGGCGCCGCGTCGGGGGAACGGTGCGGCGCCGCAAAACGATCCCTCCGCGGCACGCTCCGGATCGCGGCTCCGTGATCAGGCGACGAACGGCGCCAGGGTGAAGCCGGCCTCCTCCAGGGTCCGGCGCACGGCGGCGGCGGTCGCCACCGCATGCGGATCGTCGCCGTGGACGCAGACCGTGTCGATGGCGACGGGAATGCGGCGGCCGGACAGGGTGAGGAGCGCGCCCTCTTCCACCATGCGGCGGGTTCGCTCGGCCACCTCGACCGGGTCGGTGATGACGGCGCCGGCCTGGCTGCGGGGCGCGAGCTGCCCGTCCTCCGCATAGGCGCGGTCGGCGTAGATCTCGCGCGCCACGGTCAAGCCCGCCGCCTCGGCCGCCCGTTCGGCTTCGAGGCCCGGCATCACCATCACGACGAGGCCGGGATCGACGCCGCGCACCGCCCGGACGATGGCTTGCGCGACGCCGGCTTCGGCGTTGGACAGGTTGGCGAGCGCCCCGTGCGCCTTCACGTGGGTGACGCGGTGGCCGGCGAGCGCGGCGCAGGCCTGCAGCGCACCGATCTGGTAGGCGACATCCGCTTCGATTTCGCCGGGCGTGGCGCGGATCACCCGCCGTCCGAAGCCGCGCAGGTCGTCGAAGCCCGGATGGGCGCCGACCGCCACCCCGCGCGCCTTCGCGGCCCGGGCGGTGGCGACCATGATGGACGGATCGCCGGCGTGGAAGCCGCAGGCGACGCTGGCCGAGGTGACGATGTCGAGGAGCGCGGCATCGTCGCCCAGGGTGTAGGCCCCGTAACCCTCGCCGAGATCCGCGTTGAGATCGATCCGCATGCAGGTCTCCGTTCGAGGGCTGCCCTGGAATGCTCGGGGCGACGCGGGGTTGCGGATGCCCGAACCCTCATTCTCACCGGCGCTCGCGAGACTCTGTCTTCGGGATTCTTCACGGAAGTATCGTCCCGTTCTATAAGACCTTCGGACGCCGAGAATACAAATACAAGTCGCCGCGAGCGGCGGATTTAACACGATCTTAGGCGTTTTCCCGCAACCTGACGCTGCGTGTCGAAGACCAGCGAGAGATGGATGTCGGGTTTGAGCCTCCTGCGCGGAGCCGTGGCGTCCCCCTCCGGGACCGGGCTGCGCGGCGTCGCGGCGGAGATCGCGGAACTCAAGCGCATTTCGTCGGAGAAGAGCCGCCGCATCCAGGGCATCACCGGCCAGGTCAAGATCCTGGCCCTCAACGCCCTCATCGAGGCGGCGCGGGCGGGCGAGATGGGACGCGGGTTCGCCGTGGTCGCCCAGGAAGTCCGGGCCATCGGCGGCGAGGTCGAGGGAATCGCCCGGGCCCTCGAGGCCGAGCTGTCCGACCGGATCGCCGGGCTTCAGGCCCAGGTCGAGGATCTGTCGACCCGCACCCGCGACGACCGCCTCATCGATCTCGCCCTGAACGCCGTCGAACTCATCGACCGCAACCTCTACGAGCGCACCTGCGACGTGCGCTGGTGGGCCACCGATGCGGCCATGGTGGCGTGCGCCACTGCCCCGACGCCCGACAGGGTGGCGCACGCGACGGCGCGCCTCGGCGTGATCCTCGACGCCTACACGGTCTACCTCGACCTGTGGCTGTGCTCGCCGGAGGGTATCGTCGTCGCCCATGGCCGCCCGGAGCGGTTCCACGACGTGGTCGGCCGGGACGTCTCGGCCGAGTCGTGGTTCCGCGAGGCCGCCGGCCTGCGGGACTGCGATTCCTACGTCGCCGCCGATGTCGCGCGGCAGCCGCGTCTCGGCAACGCCCAGGTGGCGACCTACTGCGCCGGTATTCGGGCGGGCGGCGTGAGCGATGGGCGGCCCGTCGGCGTGCTGGCCATCCATTTCGACTGGGAGGCGCAGGCGCGCGCCATCGTCGAGGGTGTGAGGGTGGCGCCGGAGGATCGGGGCCGGACCCGGGTGCTCCTCGTCGATGCCCGGTGCCGGGTTCTTGCGGCCTCCGACGGGCGCGGCGTCCTCGAAGAAGTCCTGCCCCTCCAGAAGGCGGGCCGTGCGAGCGGCGCGGACCGTGATCCGCGCTCGGGCGCCGTCACGGCGTTTCACCGGACGCCTGGCTACGAAACCTATGCGGGCCTCGGCTGGTACGGCGTCATCGTCCAGGGGGCAGAGCCGTGAACCCGGCTCATACAAGAACAGGCATCGCCGGCCCGTCCGCGACCGCGAACACCCGGCGATAGCGCGCGATCTGGTCCGCCGGCCCGATGGCCTTCGATGGGTTGTCGGAGATCTTCACCGTGGGCCGCCCATCCGCCGTGATGACCTTGCAGACGATGGAGATCGGATCGAGGCGCCCATCCGGCACGAGGCCGCGGAAGTCGTTGGTCAGCAGGGTGCCCCAGCCGTAGCCGATGCGCATCCGCCCGTGGAAATGCGCGTGGATGGCCTCGATGGTCTCTACGTCGAGGCCGTCGGAGAAGATCGCCAGCTTCTCGCGGGGGTCGCAGCCCCGCGACCGCCACCACGCGATGGCCTCCTCTCCGCCCGCGATGGGCTCCTTCGAATCGATTCGGATGCCCGTCCAGGCGTTCATCCATTCGGGGGCGTGCGCGAGGAAGCCGCTGGTGCCGTAGGTGTCCGGCAACATGACCAGGAGATTGCCGGCGTAATCCTGCTGCCAGTCCGCCAGCACGTCGTAGGGGGCCCGCGCCAGGGCCTCGTCGCCGTCGGCCAGCGCCGAATACACCATGGGCAGTTCGTGGGCGTTGGTGCCCACGGCCTCGACCTCGCGGCGAAGCGCGATGAGGCAGTTCGAGGTTCCGAGGAACCGGTCGCCGAGGCCGGCCCGCATGGCCTCGACGCACCAGTCCTGCCACAGGAAGCCGTGGCGGCGGCGCGTGCCGAAATCGGCGATGGACAGGTCCGGCAGGGCGCGGAGGCGCTCGATCTTCTCCCACACCCGGGTCATCGCCCGGGCGTAGAGCACCTGGAGTTCGAGCTTGCCCATGTGGCGTACGACGCCCCGGCTCCGCAGCTCGTTGAGGATGGAGAGGGCCGGTACCTCCCACATCGACGTTTCGATCCACGGGCCGTGGAAGGTAAGCACGTACTGCCCGTCGCGGGCCTCGAGTTCGTATTCGGGCAGCCGGAACGTCTCGAGCCAGTCCATGAAGTCGGGGGCGAACATCTGGCGCTGGCCGTAGAAGGTGTTGCCGCGCAGCCAGGTCGATTCCCCCCGGCTCAGCGTGAGGGTGCGGGCGTGATCGAGCTGCTCGCGCAGTTCCCCGGCATCGACGAAGTCGGCGAGCCGCACGCTCTTCGACCGGTTCTGGATGCCGAAGGTGACCCGGGCGTCGCGACGGCGGCGGAAGATCGATTGCGCCATCAGCAGCTTGTAGAAATCGGTGTCGAGCAGCGACCGGACGATGGGATCGATCTGGAAGTTGTGGTTGTACACCCGCGTCGCGAGGTCGATCATGGTCGGGCACCGTCCGGCGCGGGACCGAGACGCCCGCTCAGCCGCGAAAGGCGCATAGGCCTCGCCTCCGAGTCAATCGGCCGACCGGATGCCGGAACGCGAAAGGGCGGCCCACCCTCCGGTAAGCCGCCCCTCCCAAAACGCGACGTGTGAGACGATCAGGCCAAATCGACCTTCTTGGTCTCGGTCTTGGGCGACTCGCCGGTCAACGCGGCCTTCACGTAGCCGTAGATGTGCAGGGCGGTGGCATTGGGACTGTCCCAGTACTCGCCCTTCTCCGGGTGGACGCGGATCAGAGCGACCTCGGGGTCGTCCTTGCCGTTGGGGAACCAGGTCTTCAGGCTCTCGGTCCACTTGTCGTCGATGACCTTCTGGTCGGTCACGATCTCGGCCTTGCCCGCCACGGACACGTAGGTCTGGCTCGACGGGTCGGAATAGGCGAGGTTGATCTGGTTGTCCTTGCTGATCTCGGCGGTCTTGGGCGAGTGCAGCTTGGAGAAGAACCACAGGTCACCGTTCTCGTCCGCCTCCTGGCACCACATCGGGCGGCTGTAGAGCTTCCCGTCGGGGTCCGCGGTGGTCATCATCGCGACCTTGATGTCCTTGATGAGGGCGAAGAGCTTCTTGGCGCCCTCGTGATCGCGGTGGTTGCCCTGGTGCATGGGGTTGAAATCTCCGACTCGGTCTCGACGCATCCGGACGCCGCACCTCGAAGGGCGCCGGCGATCGGTTCGAGGGCACAACGGGCGAGCTTCGCTTTTGTTTCGGCCCTTCACCGTTTCGCCAAGCCTCGTTTCCGGCGGTCGTCCGCGTCCCGTTTCGAGCCCGCGATTCACGGATTCGCGATAAAGGGCCGCGCGGCCCGGGGTTGCGCTCGCCGCGTCTCCATGCTGTCCCCTTGCGGGCATCCGCGCGCGAAACCCCAGTCCGGGGCGGAGGGCGCCGCCCGTTTCTGCGTCCGGCCCGGGCCCGCCCGCCCGTAGCGCCAAGGAGCCCGAGTGTTGGCGATCACCCGCGACGATGTCCTGAAGATCCTGTCGGCCGTCACCATCGACGCCGGGGGCACCACCCTGCCCGCGTCCGGGCGCCTGTCGCAGGTGGTCGTCGATCCGACGGGCCGGGTGATGTTCTCGATCCTCATCGATCCGAGCGAGGCCGAGCGCTTCGAACCGATCCGCCGCCAAGCCGAGGGCGCGATCCTGGCAACGCCGGGCGTCTCGGGCGTGTTCGCCAGCCTGACCTCGGAGCGCGGCCCCAATCATTCGGCGCAAGGCCCGCACCCGGCGCAAGGCTCGCATCCGGCGCAAGGTCAGGCCGCGCCGCAGCCGCCCGCCCCCGGTCGGCCCCCCGCCCCGCAGCCGCCCCGCACCGGGCCGGCCCTGCCGGGGGTCCGCCACATCGTCGCCGTGGCCTCGGGCAAGGGCGGCGTCGGCAAGTCCACCACCGCCTGCAACCTCGCCCTCGCGCTCTCCGCCCAGGGCCTCAAGGTCGGGCTGCTCGATGCCGACATCTACGGCCCATCGGTGCCGAAGCTGTTCGGCCTGTCGGGCAAGCCCAAGGTGATCGAGGAGCGTCTGCTCGCTCCCATGGAGGGCTACGGCATCAAGGTGATGTCCATCGGCTTCCTTATCGAGGCCGAGACGGCGATGATCTGGCGCGGACCCATGGTCCAGTCGGCCATCACCCAGATGCTGCGCGAGGTCGCCTGGGGCGATCTCGACATCCTCGTGGTCGACATGCCCCCCGGCACCGGCGACGCCCAGCTGACCATGGCGCAGGCGACACCGCTGTCCGGCGCCGTCATCGTCTCGACCCCGCAGGATCTCGCCCTCATCGATGCCCGGCGCGGCGTCACCATGTTCCGCAAGGTCGCCGTGCCGATCCTCGGCGTCATCGAAAACATGGCGACCTTCGTCTGCCCGAATTGCGGCCACGCCTCGCACATCTTCGGCCATGGCGGCGCCCGCGACGAGGCCGCCCGCCTTGAGGTGCCGTTCCTCGGCGAGGTGCCCCTGGACATGACGATCCGCGAGAGTTCGGATGCCGGGCGGCCGGTGGTGGCCGTCGATCCCGACGGGCCGCACGCCAAGGTCTATCGCGCCATCGCCGCCAAGCTTTGGGCGAACCTCAACGGCGCCTCGGCCGCCCGCGCGGCCCCCCGCATCGTCATCGAATGAGTCCCGATCCCGGCGCCGTGCTGGGCGTCGTCCTGGCCGGCGGCCTGTCCCGGCGCATGGGCGGGGGCGACAAGGCCCTGCGCACCCTTTGCGGCCGAACCCTCCTCGACCGGGTGGTGGAGCGGTTCGCGCCCCAATGCGCGGCCGGGCTCATCCTCAACGCCAACGGCGATCCCGCCCGGTTTTCGGAGTTCCCCGGTCCGGTCGTGCCCGACGGCGTGCCGGGCAACCCCGGCCCCCTGGCGGGAATCCTCGCCGCCCTCGATCACGCCGCCCGCCTGCATCCGGGGGTGGGTCACGTGGCGAGCGTCACCGGCGACGCGCCGTTCCTGCCGGTCGATCTCGTCGCCCGCCTGTCGGCGGCCTTGGGCGACGCGTCCGTCGCCAGCGCCCCGATCGCCGGTTCCCCCATCGCGATGGCGGCCTCGACCGGGCGGGAGCATTTCACCGTGGCGCTCTGGCCCGTCGCCCTGCGGGCGGCGCTTCACGACGCCCTCGTGGTCCGGGAGGAACGCCGGGTCGGCGCCTTCCTGCGCGCCCACGGCGCCGTCCCGGTGGACTGGCCGGCCAAGCCCCTCGATCCGTTCTGGAACATCAACACGCCCGAGGATCTGGCGGCGGCGGAGGCGCGCTTGTCGGATCGGCCGTCGATCTAGGGCCGCCGCCAGCGCGGATACAGCACGCCGATGGCAAGCCCCGTCATGACGAGGGCGGCGGCGCCGATCTTCCAGGCCGGCAGGGGCTCGCCGAGCCAGAGGGCGGAGGCGCCCATGCCGAAGATCGGGACCAGCAGGGCCATGGGGGTGATCAGGGCGGCGGGGTGCCGCGCCAGGAGCCAGCCCCACACGGCGTAGCCGAACAGGGCGTTGCCGACGGATTGCCATAGCACGGCGGCCCAGGTGGCGGCGTCGGCCCGCACAAGGCCGTCCCGGATGGCGTCCCAGCCTTCGAGGACGAGGGAGAGGGCAAGCAGCGGCGGCGCCGAGAACAGGCCGCCCCAGATCACGTAGGGCAGCATGTTGCGCACCCCGCTCGCCCGCGCCACCATGTTGCCACCGGCCCAGCTCAGGCCCGCGAGGATCACGAGGCCGAGGCCCAGCGGCGTGGTGGTGGCGTCGGTGTGGCCGGCGATGACCCCGATGCCGGCGACGGCGAGGGCCAGGGCGGCCCATTGGTAGCCGCGCACGCGCTCGTCGGTCAGCCAGATGGACAGGCCGATGGTGAAGAACACCTGCACCTGCACCACCAGGGAGGCGAGACCCGGCGCGATCTCGCTCCGCAGGGCGATGAACAGCAGGCCGAATTGCCCGGCGCCGATGAGCAAGCCGTAGGCGGCGAGATTCTTCCAGGACGCCGCGGGCCGGGCCACGAGGAACACGCCCGGCAGGGCGGCGAGCACGAAGCGCAGGCCGGCGAACAGCAGGGGCGGCAGATGGTCGAGCCCGATGCGGATGACCACGAAGTTCGTGCCCCACACCGCCACGACGGCGAGGGCCAGCAGCAGGTCGCGCGGGGGAAGCGTGGCGGCGTGCATGATCGACTCGCTTCCGACGCGCCGGAATACCCGGACGGCGCGCGACTCCGAAACGCAAAGGAGGGCCCGCACGCCTGGCGCGCGGACCCTCCCCGATGCGGAACCCGTCGGGTTCAGGCGGCCGAGACGGTCGCCTTGACGATCTTGTCGGGGGAGCGCGGCGGCTCGCCCTTGTTGAGGGTGTCGACGATGTCCATGCCCTCCGTCACCTTGCCCCAGACGGTGTACTGCTTGTCGAGGAAGCGGGCGTCGCCGAAGCAGATGAAGAACTGCGAATTGGCCGAGTGCGGGAAGTTGGTGCGGGCCATGGAGCAGGTGCCGCGCACGTGCGGCTCGGCGTTGAACTCGGCATTGAGGTCCGGGAGGTCCGAGCCGCCCGAGCCCGTGCCCGTGGGATCGCCGGTCTGGGCCATGAAGCCGTCGATGACGCGGTGGAACGGCACGCCGTCGTAGAAGCCCTGGGCCGCGAGGGTCTTCAGGCGCTCGACGTGGTTGGGGGCGAGGTCGGGGCGGAGCCCGATGACGACGCGGCCCTTGGTGGTCTCGAGGGTGAGGGTCTCGGTGTCTGCCATGGGTCTAGATTCCTTGTCCTCTGGGTCCGTGATGGATGAAACGGAGCGCGATGGGGCGCCCCGCGATGGCCGCCCCGAGGGCGGCCGTGACCCGCGCGGGCGTGCAGCGCCGGATCGCCGATACGGCGGCCTCCGCCAGCAGGGCACGCGCCCGCCCGTCGCCAGCCTCCGTCGCGAAGGTGACGCGCGGGGTTCCGATGACCGATCCGTCCCGGCGAAGGGCGAACCGGGCGGTGATCTCCGTGCGCTCGAAGCGGGCGAGGCCTTCCGGCACGATCCAGCAGGCGGCGAGCGCGGGATAGAGATCCCTGAGGGTGTCGAGGCGCTTGCCGTCGGGGGCCTGCGCCATTCCATTCTCGGTCATGCCGTTCGAGGTTGTGCCGTGCCGGGATGGGACCTGCACGGTGCCCCTGAGGGGCTCGGGCAGGGTCAGCGGGCCCGTCGACGGCGCCGACTCCGCCCCGACGGGGCCGAGGGGCAGCGCGAGCGCGAGGGCGGAGACCCCCCAGACGCTGCCGACGCCCGCCAAGCCCCGCGCCCCCCGGATTACTTCGCGCCCTGGGCCAACTGCATCTTCACGATCTTGTCGGGATCCTGCACGGCGCCGCCGGCGGCACCGGGGGCCGCCTTCTTGATCTTGTCGACGGCGTCCATGCCGGACGAGACGAGACCCACGACGGTGTACTGGCCGTTGAGGAACGGCGCATCGCCGAGGCAGATGAAGAACTGCGAATTGGCCGAATTCGGCTCGGACGAACGCGCCATGCCGAGGGTGCCGCGGCGGAAGGGGGTCTGCGAGAACTCGGCCGGGATGTTGGGCAGGCTCGAACCGCCGGTGCCGTTGCCCTTCGGGTCGCCGGTCTGGGCCATGAAGCCGTCCATGACGCGGTGGAACTTGAGGCCGTTGTAGAAGCCCTGCTTTATCAGGGTCTTGATCTGCGCGACGTGCTTCGGCGCCAGATCCGGGCGCAGCTCGATGGTGACGCGACCGTCCTTGGTGTCGAGGAACACGGTGTTCTCGTCCGCCGCCAGCGCCGCGGGCGCCGTGCCGAGGAGGGCGGCGACGGCCAGGAGGGCGATCCGGCGATTGATTCCGAAGTTCATGAGCGGGTGTTCTCTCTTCAGGCGAAACAGGATCAGGATCCGGCGAAACGTCGTGCCAGGCGCTCGGCCACCAGGGCCGGCACGAAGGGCGAGACGTCGCCGCCCATGGCGGCGATCTGGCGGACCAGGGTCGCGGTGATGGGGCGGACGCCGGTGGAGGCCGGCAGGAATACCGTCTGGACTTCCGGCGCCATCGCGCCGTTCATGCCGGCGAGCTGCATCTCGTAGTCGAGGTCGGTGCCGTCGCGCAGGCCCCGGATGAACAGGGTGGCGCCGTGGCGCCGGGCGGCGGTGACGGCGAGGTCGTCGAAGGCGACGATCTCCAGGCGCGCATTCTCCGCCTCCGCCAGCGGCGTGCAGGTGTCGCGCAGGAGGTCGGCCCGCTCTTCGGCGGTGAACATCGGGGCCTTGCCCGGATGCACCCCGATGGCGATGACGAGGTGCTGCACGAGCCGGCACGCCTGACGAATCACGTCGAGGTGTCCGTTGGTGACCGGGTCGAAGGAGCCGGCGTAGAGCGCGGTGCGGATCATCGCGGCCCGGGGTAGAGCATTTTTCGCCCGAACGGAACCAGGGCCCGGTCGATCGGTGGGCGAGGCCGTCCAAGCGGGTGCGGTTCAACCGGATCGGCCGTGACCAAGACCTCGTCGGATGTTCGCGAACTGCCGATGGATGTCGGATGGCTATCGGGTGCGACCCGGTCGCGGATCAGCCTATTGCCCCATGCCGGTGCGCCGGTCTCGCATGCGAACGGCATGATCAGGCTGCCGCATTCGTCTTCGCAGACGTTCCGACGCGCGGGATCGACTGCCGAGGGTGCGAATCCGCACGATCGTCTATACCTCGTGGTGTGAATGTTAACCCAACACATGCGAGCGGTGAAGCGCGGCCAGCACCCGGTGAGCCGCAGGAGAGTCGTGGACGGCGGACCCCGGTTTCGCCGCCCGCGGGCCGTCCCACCGCCGCCGAGTCGCTCCATGCGCAACGATCCCCTGCAGTTCAGCCTGCCCCGTTGGCGCGTCACGCGGTGGCTCACCGATGCGGGGCGCGACGTTCCGGACGAGATCCGCGCCGCCCTCATCGCGAGCCTGTTCGGCACGCTTCCGATCTTCGCCGGGGGCGTCCTGAACACCCTGACGGTGTCGATGCTGGTCGCCGTCCGGATCCCGCAGCCGCACTTCGTGGTCTGGTGCGTTCTCGAATGCGTCATCTGCCTCGTGCGGCTCGTCGTGTTGGTTCAGGCCCGGCGGGCGGCGGCCAGGGGGGGCGAAACCCCCACGGACCTCTACATCCTCCTCGGCCTCGCCTGGGCGGCGAGCGTCGGCTACGGCACCCTGATCAGCCTCACCAGCGGGGATTGGGTAGTGGCGACCCTCGCGTGCCTCTCGGCCGCCGCCATGGTCGGCGGCATCTCGTTCCGCAACTTCGGCGCGCCCCGCCTCGCCGGCGCGATGATCGTGCTGACCCTCGGCTCGTGCTGCCTCGGCGCGCCGTTCACCGGCGAGCCGGTCCTGCTGATCACCTTCCTGCAGATTCCGTTCTATCTCGCCAGCATGAGTGCGGCCGGCTTCCGGCTCAACAAGATGCTGGTCGCCACCATGCGGGCCGAACGCGAGAACGCGTTCCGGGCGCAGCACGACAGCCTGACGGGGTTGGCGAACCGGTTCGGCCTCGCGGACGCCATGGCGGGGCGGCAGGATCGCCCGACGGCCCTGTTCTACCTCGACCTCGACGGGTTCAAGGCCGTCAACGACACCTACGGCCACGGCATGGGCGACCAGCTCCTGCAAGCCGTTGCCGATCGCCTGCGACAGGCGGTGGGACCGCACGACGTCATCGCGCGGCTCGGCGGCGACGAGTTCGTGGTCCTCGCCGATGCGCTCGCCCCGGAGGCGCTGATCACGTTCGGCGAGCGGCTCGCGGCGCGCATCTCGGTACCGTACGGCCTCGGGCGCGACCGCACGGCGACCATCGGAGTCAGCATCGGCATCGCCGCGTCGCCCCAGGACGGCACCGGTCTCGCGAGCCTGGTCTCCGCCGCCGACGCGGCGCTCTACGAGGCGAAGGCGCGGGGCAAGGCCCGCTGCACCCTCGCCTCCCCGCGCAGGGCGGCCTGAGCCCACACCGACGTCCGCCTTCCTGCCCCCGAGGCCGCATCCCCGCCATCCCGACGGGTCCCGAACCCGTCGCGGGCCCCCGTCGCCGTGACGACGGGGGCCGGGCGATCACAGTGCGGCTTCGCCCGTGATCTCGCCGGGGGCGTCGCCCGCCTCGTCCTCGCCCTCGATGTGCTCCACCGAGACCACGCGCTCGGTCTTCTCGGTGTTGAACACCGTGACGCCCTGCGAGGCGCGCCCGACGATGCGGATGTCGTCCACGGGCACGCGGATGAGCTGGCCCGCATCGGTGACCAGCATGATCTGGTCCGAGGGCTGCACCGGGAAGGAGGCCACCAGGGTGCCGTTGCGGGCGTTGACCCGCATGGCCGTGATGCCTTTGCCGCCGCGTCCGGAGGTACGGTACTCGAACGACGAGCTACGCTTGCCGAAGCCGCGCTCGGACAGTGTCAGCACGAACTGCTCGTGGGCGCCCATCTCGTTGTAGCGCTCGAGGGAGATCGCACTCGCCTCCTGGACGCCTTCTTCTGCCTCCGTGCTCGCCTCTTCGCCTTCCGTGCCGTCGCCGATGACGGCCCGGCGCATCTTGAGGTAGCCGGCTCGCTCCTCGGGGCTGGCCTCGAAGGAGTTGAGGATCGTCATGGAGATGACGCGATCGTCCTTGGCGAGGCTGATGCCGCGCACGCCGGTGGAATCGCGCCCCTTGAACACCCGCACGTCCTCCACGGGGAAGCGGATGCACTGCCCGTCCTTGGAGGTGAGGAGCACGTTCTGGTCGGCCCGGCAGATCTCCACGTGGACGATGTGGTCGCCCTCATCGAGCTTCATGGCGATCTTGCCGGCGCGGTTCACCTGCACGAAGTCCGAGAGCTTGTTGCGCCGCACTCCGCCGCTGGCGGTGGCGAACATCACGTCGAGGGTCTCCCACGACGCCTCGTCCTCGGGCAGCGGCATGATGGTGGTGATGCGCTCGGTGCCCGCATCCATGGCGAGGATGTTGACGAGGGCCTTGCCGCGGGCGTTCGGCGCCGCCATGGGCAGGCGCCAGACCTTTTCCTTGTAGACCTGACCCATGTTCGAGAAGAACAGGATCGGCGTGTGGGTGTTGGCGACGAACAGGCGGGTGACGAAATCTTCGTCGCGGGTCGCCATCCCTGAGCGTCCCTTGCCGCCCCGACGCTGGGCCCGGTAGGTCGAGAGCGGCACGCGCTTGACGTAGCCCGCATGGGACACGGTCACCACCATGTCCTCGCGCTGGATCAGGTCCTCGTCCTCGACGTTGGAATCCCAGTCGAGGATCACCGTCCGGCGCGGCGTGGCGAAGGATTCGCGGACTTCCGCCAGCTCGTCCTTGACGATGCCCATGATGCGCGGGCGCGAGCGCAGGATGTCGAGGTAGTCGGCGATCTCGTCGGCGAGCTTCTGCAACTCGTCGCCGATCTCGTCGCGGCCGAGCGCCGTGAGGCGCTGCAGGCGCAGGTCGAGGATGGCGCGGGCCTGCACGTCGGACAGGCGGTAGCTGTCGTCGTCGTTGATGCGATGACGCGGGTCGTCCACCAGCGCGATGAGGGGCGCGATGTCCTTGGCCGGCCAGTCGCGGCCCATGAGGGCCTCGCGGGCGGAGTTCGGATCGGGCGAGGTCCGGATGAGGCGGATCACCTCGTCGATGTTGGCGACCGCGATGGCGAGGCCGCACAGGACGTGGGCGCGCTCGCGGGCCTTGTTGAGCAGGAACTTGGTCCGCCGGGACACCACCTCTTCGCGAAAGTCCACGAAGGCCTGGAGCAGGTCCTTGAGGTTCATCAACTCTGGGCGGCCGCCGTTGAGGGCGACCATGTTGCAGCCGAACGACGATTGCAGGGGCGTGAACCGGTAGAGCTGGTTCAGCACCACGTCCGCCATGGCATCGCGCTTGATCTCGACGACGATGCGCATGCCGTCGCGGTCGGACTCGTCGCGCAGATCCGAGATGCCCTCGACGCGCTTCTCCTTCACCAGCTCGGCGATTTTCTCCATGAGCGTCGCCTTGTTCACCTGATACGGGATCTCGGTGAAGATCAGGGCCTCGCGCTCCTTGCGCAGTTCCTCCACGTGGGACTTGGCCCGCATGATGATGGAGCCGCGCCCCGTGGCGTAGGCCTGGCGCGTGCCGGCCCGGCCGAGGATCGAGCCGCCGGTGGGAAAGTCGGGGCCGGGGACGATCTCGGTCAGTCCCTCGATGGACAGGCCCGGATCGTCGATGAGCGCGACGCAGGCGTCGATGAGTTCCCCGAGGTTGTGCGGCGGGATGTTGGTGGCCATGCCCACCGCGATGCCGCCGGCGCCGTTGGCGAGCAGGTTCGGGAAGCGGGCGGGAAGGACCGTCGGCTCTTCACGCGACTCGTCGTAGTTCGGCTGGAAATCGACGGTGTTCTTGTCGATATCGGCCAGGAGCGCGTTGGCGGGCTTGGCGAGGCGCGATTCGGTGTAGCGCATGGCCGCCGGCGGATCGCCGTCGACGGAGCCGAAATTGCCCTGCCCGTCGATGAGCATGAGCCGCATCGAGAAGTCCTGCGCCATGCGCACCAGGGCGTCGTAGATCGATTGGTCGCCGTGCGGGTGATAGAGACCGATGACGTCGCCGACGATGCGGGCCGACTTGACATACTTGCGCTCGGGCAGGTGCCCGCTCTCGTAGGCCGAGTACAGGATGCGCCGGTGCACGGGCTTGAGCCCGTCGCGGGCATCGGGCAGCGCCCGGCTCACGATCACGCTCATGGCGTAATCGAGATAGGACCGGCGCATCTCGTCGACGATGGATACGGGCTTGATGTCGGAGGCGGGGGGCGCTCCGGCGCCAGGAATGTCGTTCTCTGCCAAGGCTCTGGATCTCTGCCGGGTGGGCGCCCGAAGCGCGGGGCGTCGATGGACGACGACCCCTCACGGGGAACTTTTGGGGTGCCGGATCGTCGTCTCGGCTCGCCTGGGCGAACCGGCCTCGACCGGCCTCACCGCCCCGTATACCCGATCCGTCCGGCCCTCGCCACAGAGCGTCGCCTTGCGCGCACGGGAAAGCCGTGGACCCGCAACGGCTTGTGTGCACGGGCGCGGCCTCGTCCCGGGCCCCGACGGTGTCGCCCGGGCGGAGGGGTTTCCACCCGTGGAATCGAAGACAGCGCGGCCCCGTCCGGTGCCGCGCCCTCTTCGTAAAAGACCTAGAACGGGATGTCGTCGTCGAGGTCGTAGTTCGGCTTGGAGCCGCCACCGCCGCTCGACGGGGCCGGGCGGCGGTCGCCGCCGCCGGAGGGACGAGCGCCGCCGGAGGCGCGGCCACCGCCGCCACCGCCGCCGAAATCCCCGCCGCCGCCGTAATCGCCGCCGCGGCTGATCTGGCCGCCGCCCTCCTCGTCGGCGCCCATCTCGCCGCCGGCGCCGCCGGAGCGGCCGTCCAGCAGGGTGAGTTCACCGCGGAAGCGCTGCAGCACCACCTCGGTGGTGTACTTTTCGACGCCGGACTGGTCGGCCCACTTGCGGGTCTGGAGCTGGCCCTCGATGTAGACCTTGGAGCCCTTGCGCAGGTACTGCTCGGCGACGCGGGCGAGGTTCTCGTTGTAGATCACCACCGCGTGCCACTCGGTCTTTTCCTTGCGCTCGCCCGACATCTTGTCCTTCCAGGACTCCGATGTGGCGATGCGCAGGTTGACTACGGGATCGCCGGAAGCGAGGCGTCGCGTCTCGGGATCGCGCCCGAGATTGCCCACCAGAATCACCTTGTTCACGCTGCCGGCCATGCCGCTCTCTCCTCTCGATCGATCTCACCGCGCGCCGAAGCGCTGCCCGGCCCGGTGACGAGCCGAACCGCACTCGACGCCGCCTGTCATGGGCTGTCCCGAAGGCCCCGGCAATCATCGCGGGCGGGTTGTCCCCGTGACTCACGGGGGTTCCGCCGCGTCACTGATGTTCTACATTCGTTCTCATGCGTCGGCAAGATTCGGAGGGACCGACTCAGGCGATTCGCACCAGCAGCTTACCGAAGTTGCGGCCCTTCAGAAGTCCCGCGAAGGCGGTCGGGGCGTTCTCCAGGCCATCGACGATGTCCTCCCGGTGGACGATGCTCCCCTCGCGGAGCCAGCCGCCGACCTCGCGCAGGAACTCGGCCTCCTGATCGGCGAAGTCCCAGACGATGAAGCCCTGGAGGTGCAGCCGCTTCGACAGCACCGCCCGCATGAGGAGCGGGATGCGGTCGGGGCCGGGCGGCAGGTCCGTGGCGCTGTAGCCCGAGACGAGGCCGCAGACGGGAATGCGCGCGAAGGTGTTGAGCAAGGGCAGCACCGCGTCGAACACCGCGCCGCCGACATTCTCGAAATACACGTCGATGCCGTCCGGGCAGGCCGCCGCGAGGGCGTCGGCGAAATCGTCGGCGCGGTGGTCGAGGGCCGCGTCGAAGCCGAGAACGTCGCGCAGGTAGGCGCATTTCTCGGGACCTCCGGCGATGCCGACGGCGCGCGCGCCCTTGCGCTTGGCGATCTGTCCGACGAGGGAGCCGACGGGCCCCGTGGCGGCGGCCACCACAACGGTCTCGCCGGGCTTCGGGGCGCCGATGTTGAGGAGGCCCGTATAGGCGGTCATGCCCGGCATGCCGAGAACGCCGAGCGCGGTGCTCACGGGCGCCGCGGCGGGGTCGAGCTTGCGCAGGCCCCTGCCGTCCGAGGTGGTGAAATCCTGCCAGCCGCCGAAGCCCACCACGGTCTCGCCGACGGAAAAATCGGGATGGTGCGAGGCGACCACCTCCGCCACCGTGGCGCCCACCATGGTGTCGCCGATGGCCACCGGCTCGGCGTAGGACTTGGCCGCGCTCATGCGCCCGCGCATGTACGGATCGAGGGACAGGATGCGGTTGGCCAAAAGCACCTCGCCGTCGCGCGGCGTCGGCACCCGGCCCTCCTCCAGGCGGAAATGGCTCTCGTTCGGCTCGCCGTGCGGACGGGCGGCCAGGACGATGCGGCGGTTGACGGTGGTGGCGGTCGGGTTGGTCAATTGGGTCATGGGCAATCTCCGATCGTGAACGCTGTCCCGAGGTTCGGCAGATGGGGCCCCGGGCGGGGAAGGCAAATCGGGTCCTCGCGCGTTGACGGATGGGTAGGTACGGACGTGCAGACGAGGAACGCGCGATGGTTCGGGGGCTGGTGCTGATGGGGATGGTGCTGGCGAGCGGCGGCGCGAGGGCGGCCGAGAATCCCCTGGCGGCCTATCGCTGGAAGGCCCGCGTGGTGGTGATGTCGGCCCCCGGGCCGGACGATCCGCACCTGATGCGCCAGCGCGCGCTCCTGGCGGCGGTACCGGACGGGGTGCGCGACCGCGATCTCGTGGTGCTGGAGGCGGTCGGCACCACCGCCGAGGCACGGGGCCTGCGCGCCCGTCTGAGCCTCCCCGATGCGTCGTTCCGGGTGGTGCTCGTCGGCAAGGACGGGGGGACGAAGCTCGACAGCGCGATGCCGCTGCCCGCCAAGACCCTGTTCGCCACCATCGACGCCATGCCGATGCGGCGGGACGAGATGGGGCGCTGAAACGAAGAAGGGGACTGCCCGCAGGCAGCCCCCTGTGTCGCGACAGGGTCTCTGTGCTCAGTAGCAGCGTTCGACCAGCACCCGGCGGTAGCCGTAAGGCGTCCAGCGCACGCGCGGGACCGTGTAGCAGCCGCCGCCGTAGCCGACGTCGTAGGCACCGTAGCCCACCGGGGCGTATCCGCCACCGTAGCCGTAGCCGTAACCCGGGCCGTAGCCGCCGTAGAGACCGCCCGCCGCGAGGCCGAGGCCCACACCGAGGCCGAGGCCCCCGAGCCCGTAGCCGTAGCCGCGTCCGAACCCACGACCGTCGTAGAACCCGCCGCGATGCCCGTAGAACCCGCCGCGATAACCGCCGAAGCCACCGCGGTAGCCGCCGAAACCGACGCCGCGATACCCACCGAACCCGCCCCGGAAGCCTCCGCCTCCGAAGCCCCCGCGGAAGCCACCGCCGCCGAAACCGCCACCGTGGAACCCGCCGCCGTGGAAACCGCGGGCCTCCGCCGTCGCCGGGATCATCGCGAGGGCGCCGATCATCGCCGCCGAGGCCAGAACAACTCGTTTCATCTCACACTCTCCGAGAGATACCGTTGCGTCCCCCAACGGCACAGGAACGCGGAACGCCCTGCAACGGTTCAGCGAGCGATCCGTTTTGCCGCAATCGTGAAGGCGCACGCCCCGCCTGGCCAATCGGCGCGCCGGGCGACTTGAAAACCGTGCCGCTTTCGGGCGAGGAAGCGCGTCCCGGCTCTCCTCCCGGCCGCAAGGGTTTCGCGATGCACGGTCTCGCCCTTCAGGATGCCGCCGTCCGGACGCGGCGATGTCTCGCTCCGGCCCTCGCCGCATTCCTGGCCTGCACGGCTTCGGTCTCCGCCGCCCCCGCCCCCGCTTCGACCCCCGCCGCCGCGCCGTGCAGGCCGGTCCAGGCCGAGGGCGAGACCTACACGGTCTGCACCGTCGATCTGCGCCGCGAGAAGGTTCGGCTGTTCTGGCGCGGCGCCGACGGCCAGCCCTACTCGTCGCTCTCGACCCTTGGCGACAGGCAGGGCCCGTCCCTGCGCTTCGCCATGAATGCCGGCATGTACGACAAGGATCAGGCCCCGGTCGGCCTCTACGTCGAGGAGGGGCGCGAGCTGAAGGGCGTGTCCACCGCCAACGGCCCGGGCAACTTCCACCTCAAGCCCAACGGCATCTTCTACGTGAAGGGCGACCGCGCCGGCGTCCTCGACACCACCCGCTATCTGCGCGTCAACCCGAAGCCCGATTTCGCCACGCAATCGGGGCCGATGCTGGTGGTGGACGGCCACATCCACCCCAAGATCTCCAGCGACGGGCCGAGTCAGAAGATCCGCAACGGCGTCGGCGTGCGCGACGACGGCCGCACTGCCGTGTTCGCCATCTCCGAGCGCCCCGTGAGCTTCGGCGCCTTCGCGCGCCTGTTCAAGGATGCGCTCGGCTGCCGCAACGCCCTGTTCCTCGACGGCAGCGTGTCGAGCCTCTACGCGCCGTCCATGAACCGCTCCGACCTCAGTCGGCCCCTCGGGCCGATGGTCGGTGCAGTGACGCGGTAGGCGGGCGGAGACGCGATCCGTCGTGCCGAGCCTCGCCGCCCACGCCCTCGCGCTGCTCATTCGCCTCACGGGCGGTCGGCGCAAGTTCGCCCGTGCCGACGTGACGCCGCGGGAATTCCTCGGTTTCGATCCGAAGCCCGCCCTCCCCCCGCGCACCCTGCGCCGCCGCCTCGACGTCGGGCAGACGCAGCAGGACGGCCACGCCGTCTACACCGTCATGCCGCGCGGGCGGGCGCCGTCCTGCACGGTGATCTACTTCCACGGCGGCGCCTACGCCGCGCCGATCACCCGAATTCATTGGTGGTTCGTCGCCCGCCTCGCCGAGCGCCTCGGAGTGCGGGTGGTGGTGCCGCTCTATCCCCTCGCGCCCGCCCACACCTGCGCCGAGACGATCCCGTTCGCCCTCGCACTCTACCGCAACCTGGTCGCCGGTGACCCTATGGGCCGGGTGATCGTCATGGGCGATTCGGCCGGCGGCGGCTTGGCCCTGGCGCTAGCCCAGCAGGCGGTGGCGGCGGGCCTGCCCGCGCCGGGCGGCCTCGTCCTCATCTCACCCTGGCTCGACGTCACCCTGAGCGATCCGGAGCAGGCCGCGATCGAACCCCGCGACGTGATGCTGATGCGCCCCGGCGCCCGCGCGGCCGGCCGCTGGTACGCCGGCGCCCTGCCCGTCACCGACCCCCGCGTCAGCCCGCTCTTCGGCTCCTTTGCGGGCATGCCGCCGATCCTGATGTTCTGCGGCGGTCACGACATCCTCGTCACCGACGCCCGCCGCCTCGCCGCACGCACGGGCTGCGAAGTGATCTATCACGAGGAGCCGGGGTTGATGCACGTATACCCGATCCTCAGCGTTCTGCCGGAGGCGCGGGCGGCGCAAGATTGGATCGCCGGCTTCGTCGAGCGGGTGCTGTGGGATTGAGCGCTGGCCGGGTCCAGTCGGCCTCAGGCTTCTCTCTCGGCCACGGCGAGCCGCACCTGGAGGAACGCGCTGATCTTCTTCAGGTAGGAGGCGAGCCCCTGCTCCCGAAGTTCGGCGTCGACGGCCCGGGCTTCGGCGTCGACGGCCCGGGTCTCGGCCTCCCGCGCCGCCACCTGGGCTTCCCGCCGCCCGAGTTCGGCTTCCCG
Source organism: Methylobacterium sp. Leaf469 (assembly GCF_001424745.1). Classification (NCBI taxonomy): domain Bacteria; kingdom Pseudomonadati; phylum Pseudomonadota; class Alphaproteobacteria; order Hyphomicrobiales; family Methylobacteriaceae; genus Methylobacterium; species Methylobacterium sp. Leaf469. The sequence continues at coordinate 71,936 of NZ_LMRE01000023.1, read as the reverse complement.
CAGGCGCAGGTTCGCCCGCGCCAGGGCCTGCTCGGCGTCCCGCATCTGCCGCTCGACGGCCGCCTTGTCCTCGCGCACCTTGCGCAATTCGGTCTCGACCTGTGCCCGTTCGAGGTTCGTCAGCCGGATCAGATCGTGGGCCTGGGCCGTGATGTAGTCCGCCCGCTCACGCAGGGCCTGCATGGATTCGACGGCCTGCTCGACCAGGCGCAGGGTTCTGGCCCCGTCGCACTCGGCCTCTTGCGCGGGCTCGTAGAGGACCAGCGCATGGGACACACGTCGGCCGCCCACGGGGAACGGCTGGGAATGCTGTGCGGGTTCGATCAGCCGCGAGGAGGACGCCATGGCACGGGCTACGCGACGGACGAGCGTTGAACGTCGGGCTGCGCGGATTCCGACGACGCCCGGGTGAATCCGCTGACCACCGCCTCGTGAAGCCGGTTCAGCCACTCCTCGGCCTCTTTCGCCCGACCTTCGGCGAGCTCGGCGCGCGCCTCCGTGGCGGCGATCTTCTGCTCGAGGAAGCGCTCGCGCTCGATGGCCTGCGTCACGGTGCGCTGCAGTTCGAGTTCCAGCTCCGTCGCACGCTCCTCGCTGATGCGGATCGCCGTGGTCGCCTCGTGGATGAGGTCGAGGGTCGACGACCAGTTGCGCTTGTCCGGCTTCGCCACCTCGTCCATCGGTACTGCCTCGTGGGTCGGATGCGACGGGATGAAGTTTTGCGGGACCACGTCCTGAACCAGGACGGGCATGCTCTCCGCCCGTCCCCGCATGAGCCAGGCGGCGGCAGCGGCGGACGAGGTCTCTCGGTCGCGCAGGGCGTTCTCGGTCATCGTCCGCTTTCCACCGAATGTCGTGTCGTTGTCCGCCGCACGGTGACGGCACCGATCGTTCCGATTCGCAGGAGGGTCAGGTCGACTTCTCGACCGGCATGAACGGCCGGACGTTGTTCGCTTCCTGCGGTGCCGCCGGCGCCGTCTCGGCCCGTGATCCCGTTTCGTCCGCCCCATACGAACGCGTCGCGCGCTTCAGCATGTCGTGCTGTTTCTGAAGGGAGACGCGGCTTTCGCGGGCGATGTCGAGGGCCCCCTGCGCCATCTTGCGCTCGGAGCGCTCGTGCTGGAGTTCCTCGACGAGGCGGTGATTGACGGTCTCGAAATCCGCACGCTCGGCCTCCTGGCGATGCACGAGCTGCTCGCTGCGCTCCATGAGGCTCGCGACCCGACCGGTCGCCTGATCGAGGGCCGCGTCCTTCGCCGCGATGGCCTTGGCGAACATCTCGCACCGGTGATCGAGTTCGGAGCGCAGGCGCTGCATCTCCAGGAAGCGCTCGGTCTGTCGCGCGAGGTCGGCCTGCGTACTCTCCAGGCGGCGCTCCAGGGTCAGCCGCTCGATGGACGATTCCTTGAGACCCCGCTCCGCCACCCGGCCGGCCTCGTCACGGTCGCGCAATTGATTGCGGACCTGCTGAAGCATCTGGTCCGTGGTTCCGAGGCGGCTCGTGGCGGCTTCGAGCCGCATCGCCAGGGTGGTGCGCTCGGTCCGGTGGGCGGCGATCTCGGTCTCGTACTGGACATCGGCCTTCTGCGCCGCCGCGACGGCATTCGACAGCTGCTGTTCGAGGTTTCGAAGCCCCGTCCGGGACAGTTCGAGCTGCGTTTCGGAGTCCTGGGCGCGAACGGCAAGCTCCTCGATGCGAACGACTTGGTTCTCGCTCAGGGCCTGCAGGCGCTGATTGTCCTGCTCCAGCAGGCTGCGGGTCTCGCGGATATCCTGGAGTTCGCTCTCGGAACGGGCCAGTGCCTGATCGAGAGCCTTCGCCTCGCTCCGCAGGGCCTTGCTTTCACCCTGGAGCGCCCGGGTCTGCTCGGTTTCTGCATGGAGTTGCCGCTCGAGATTCTCGGCGACGAGCGTCTTGTCGCGCAAGCCGACGCGCAATTCCTCGCCCGTCGTATCCCGGTCCCGAAGGCTGGCCTCGAGGTGCTGCAACTGGATGGTGGCCGCGGAGAAGTTGTTGGTGACATCGACGAGCCGTTCCGCCCTGTCGGCCAACTCGCGCCGCATCCCGGAGGTGTTCGCCTGTTCAAGGGCGAGAAGCGCTTCGATCTCGGAGATTCGAATCTTCGCCTTGGGCAGTTCATCCGTGATCTCGATGATCGGCTCGAGGATCGAGGCGAAATCGTCCTTCAAGGACCGGAGATCTTCGAGGCGGTCCGACATCTCGGAAATCCGGAACCGAATGATTTCCGATTTCTGTCCGACGGAGTCGATGGAAAAATCTTTATCGTTCTTCATCAGAAAAGGGATGGGCTGAGCCGATCGCTGCGAAGTCTCGTGCGAGGCGTCCTCGACATCCTCTATCTCGGAATCGCTGGCGCTACGAAAATCGATGCTTCTGCCATCGTTCTTCAAAGCTTTGGATTTTCCAAAGAGCGACCAGTTCATTTTCGATGGTCCGTCGTCATGTCTGTCTGTAGATGCATACAACTCGAAGGTGCCGTCAACGTGATATCGGCGTTCGAATTAACGAAATTTTTAGGTGTGTCCTCAGAGCCGACAGCTCACTTCGCGTGTGTCCCTCATCACGGAACCTCACGAAAAATTGTTGGCGATACTTCCGACCGGCGATGAACTGTTTCGACTCAGCGCGCCACGGATCTGTCGAGGGGGGAGCTCGCGAGGTGAAAGCTCGGCGTCGGGTGCGTGGCCGGAGCGGGGCGCCCACGACGAAGGCATGGTGCCACCCTCACATTCCTGGCTGCAGGGCGCGGGAGGACTGGTCTGCCACGCGCGAACGCCTTTCGTTCCGAACGTATGACGAACGCTTCCCGGGAATTCGGTTTGGTCGCGGCAACGGACGGCCGTTGCCTGCGCGTTTCAAAATCGCTTGCCGTCGTTCCAATCCTCGATCCTGACGGCGGACCACCCAAATTCGGTCGGTCGCTTGCGGACTGCGCCGCCGAGGACGTACCAGAGGAGACGCGGGCCTCGCCTCGAACGCCCCGCCTGTGCGCCGGCGCGCGGTTCTCTCCTACAACAAGGGCGGTCTCTTCACGCGACCGACGAGCGCGGCCCGGTCCCTGACCGGTGCCATCGCGTTTCTCCTGCGCGGCCGTCTTGCAAAGCCGATTCGCCGAAACCCGGCTCACGCCCGCTTGGCGCGCTTGCCGAACGCCACCGCCAACCGCGTCCGCGCCCGTTCGGGAATCTCGGTCTGCGACTCGATACGCACCATCGGCATCTCCGCACCGATGAGGCTTTTCGGGTCGAAGGTGAACTGCAGGGAGCGCAGGCCGATCTGCAAGGCTTCGACGCCGTCCGCCTGGGTCAGGTCCTCGCCGAAGATCTCGATGAGGGGACCGTCGGGGTCGCCCTTCTCGATCTGGATGATGAAGTAGCCCGCCGGCTCCTCCTCGTCGTCGGCGCCGGAGATGAGGCAGATGCCGTTCTCCTCGTCGTAGCGGACGCGCTGGACCGAGAAGGTGGTGATGTCGTCGTCCATGCTCAGCGTTGTCCGTGACGGGTCTCGTGGAACAGGTCTTTGTACTGGCGCGGCTGGGAGCGCCAATATTGCTTGGGCGCCCGCACCTTCGCGCCGAGTTCGGCCGCCGCGTGCCAGGGCCAGCGCGGGTTGTAGAGCAACGCGCGGGCGAGCGAGACGGCGTCGGCCTGGCCCGCGGCGAGGATCGATTCGGCGTGGGCCGCCTCGGTGATCAGCCCGACCGCGATGGTGGTCAGCCCGGTCTCGGCCTTGATCCGCTCGGCGAACGGCACCTGATAGCCGGCCGACAGGGGGATTTTCTGCTCCGTCGAGAGGCCGCCCGTGGAGACGTGGATGGCGGCCGCACCCCGGCGCTTGAGGGCGTGGGTGAGTTCCACGGTCTCCTCCACGGTCCAGCCGCCCTCGACCCAGTCGGTGGCCGAGACGCGCATCCACACGGGTTTGCCCGCCGGCACGGCGTCGCGCACGGCCTCGAAGCATTCCAGTGGAAACCGCATCCGGTTGGCCAGATCGCCGCCGTACTGGTCGGTCCGCCGGTTCGATAGGGGCGAGAGGAACTGGTGCAGCAGGTAGCCGTGCGCCCCGTGCAGCTCGAACCCGTCGATCCCGAGCCTGAGCGCGCGCCGCGCGGTGGCGACGAAGCCGTCGCGGATGCGCTTCAGCCCCTCCGCATCGAGGGCGTGTGGCGGCACCTCGTCGGCGCCGTGGGCCACCGCCGAGGGTGCTTCCGTACGCCAGCCGTCGGGGGCGTCCGGTGCGATCTGGGCGCCGCCGTCCCAGGGGGCGTGGCTCGAGGCCTTGCGGCCGGCGTGGTTGATCTGGATCGCCAGGGGGATCGGCGCGGAGGCCCGGATGGAATCGAGGACGCGTCCCAGCGCCAGTTCCGTCGCATCGGAGTAGAGGCCGAGGTCGGTCGGCGAGATCCTCGCCTCGGGGGAGATTGCCGTCGCCTCCAGGGTCAGGAGCCCGGCGCCGGACTGCGCCATCTGCCCCAGATGCATGAGGTGCCAGTCGCCCGCCTGACCGGCATGGGCCGAGTACTGGCACATGGGCGCCACGATGATGCGGTTCTCGATTTCGAGGTCATCGAGGCGCAGGGGCTCGAACAGGCGGACGGTCATGCGTGGCTCTCCCGGGCGGTCCCGTGCTTTTGGCCGAACCCCGCGGCGCCCGCTAGGGTTCCGCCCCCGGGAGGGGCCCGTATCCCCCGGGGCATCTGCCCGTCAGGGTGTCTGCCCGTCGGACACCAAGCCACGCTCCCGGAGGCTCGCGTCGATCTCGTCGAGGGTGCCGGCGTCGTCGATGGTCGGCGGCAGGGTCCAGGGTTCGCCGTCGGCGATGCGCTTCATGGTGCCGCGCAGGATTTTTCCGGAGCGCGTCTTGGGGAGGCGCGCGACCGTCAGCGCCAGCTTGAAGGCGGCGACGGGGCCTATGCGCTCGCGCACCAGGGCGACGAGCTCCGTCTCGATGACACCGGGGTCGCGGTCGACGCCGGATTTCAGCACCACGAAGCCGCAGGGCTGCTCGCCCTTCAGGGCGTCGCGGATGCCGATGACGGCGCATTCGGCCACATCGGGGTGCGCGGCCAGCACCGCCTCCATCCCGCCCGTGGACAGGCGGTGGCCGGCGACGTTGATGATGTCGTCCGTGCGCCCCAGCACCGTGACGTAGCCGTCGGCATCGACCACGCCCGCGTCCGAGGTGTCGTACCAGCCCGGATATGTGGTGAGGTAGCTCGTGCGGAAGCGGTCGTCCGCTCCCCACAGGGTCGGCAGGCAGCCGGGCGGCAGGGGGAGCTTCAGCGCGATGGTGCCCATGGTGCCCTCCGGCACCGGACGTCCCGCCTCGTCAAGCACGGCGAGGTCGTAGCCCGGCATCGGCACGCAGGCGCTGCCGTGCTTGACCGGCAGCAGGCCGACACCCAGCGGATTGCCCGCGATGGCCCAGCCCGTCTCCGTCTGCCACCAATGGTCGATGACGGGGCGATCGAGCGCCCGCTCGGCCCAGGCGACGGAATCCGGGTCGGCCCGCTCGCCTGCGAGGAACAGGCTGCGGAAGCGGGAGAGGTCGTGGTCCCGCACGCGCTCGGCCCGCGGATCGTCCTTCTTGATCGCCCGGAGGGCCGTGGGCGCCGTGAACAGGCAGGCGGCGCCGTATTCCGACACCACCCGCCACAGGGCGCCGGCATCGGGGGTGCCGACGGGCTTGCCCTCGTACAGGATCGTGGTGCAGCCGTGCAGCAGCGGGCCGTAGACGATGTAGGAATGCCCCACCACCCAGCCGATGTCGGAGGCGCAGAAATAGGTCTCGCCGGGCGCCACGTCGTAGAGGTTGGGCATGGTCCAGGCCAGCGCCGTGCAGTAGCCGCCGGTGTCCCGCACCACGCCCTTCGGCTTGCCCGTCGTGCCCGAGGTGTAGAGGATGTAGAGCGGGTCCGTGGCCGCCACCGGCGTGCAGGCCGCCCGGAGGCCCGCCGCCCTGGCGGTCGCGACGGCCTCGGCCCAGTCCCGGTCGCGCCCCGGCACCAGGGTCGCCTCCGCTTGCGGGCGCTGCAGGATCAGGCAGGCATGCGGCGTGTGCGACGACGCCGCGATGGCGGCATCGAGCAGCGGCTTGTAGGCGACGACGCGGTTCGGCTCGATCCCACACGAGGCCGCGAGCACCACCTTGGGCGTGGCGTCGGTGATGCGGATGGCGAGTTCGTTGGCGGCGAATCCCCCGAACACCACGGAATGGACGGCCCCGAGGCGGGCGCAGGCGAGCATACCGAACAGCGCTTCGGGCACCATCGGCATGTAGATCACCACACGGTCGCCGGGGCCCACCCCGCACGCGGCCAGGAGCCCGGCGAGGGTCGCCACCTCGTCGAGCAGGTCCGCGTACGTAATGGTGCGGCGGGTGCCGGTGACGGGCGAATCGTACCGGATCGCCGCCTGCGTGCCGCGACCGGCCGCGACGTGGCGGTCCACGGCGTTGTGGCAGGCGTTGAGGCGTCCGTCGGGGAACCAGCGGCCGCAGGCCCCGGCCGATGCGTCGAAGGCACGGGTCGGCGGGCTCGCCCAGTCGAGGGCCTGCGCCGCAGCGAGCCAGAACGCCTCGGGGTCGGCGAGGGAGGCGGCGTGGATCTCGGAATAGGCGGCGTTGCCGGGCCGGGCGTTGGCGGGGGCGTCCATCGAATCCTCCGGTCGTCGGACCGGTCGTGGTCGCCGGCTTGAGCCGGACCTTATGCGGGACGGCGGGCTTCCCGCAAACGAGAACCGCCGCCCTGGAGACCAGGGGCGGCGGCGAACGCTCAGAGAAAAATTTGGGCCTGTACGGGCTCAGTGCAGCGAATCGGTGTCGCTTCGAAGCCGGTTCATCTCGTCCTTGAGAAGGAGTTTCTTTCTCTTGAGTTCTGCGATGCGCAGGTCGTTCGCCGAGGGACTGTGCTTGGCGTCGTGGATCTCCCGCTCGAGGGCTTCGTGCTTCCGGGCGAGCTGGGTCAGGTGCGTCTGCAGTGACATGAGTGTCTTCTCCTGTCTCGTTTCGACGAATCGGAGACTGACATATGTGAAGCCGGCTGTCGAAGGCTATTGGCGGCCAGGCTTGCGGGTTTTTCCGGACCGGCCTCGGGCGTGGTTAATCGGCTCCTGTGAGACCTTGCCTGTGCAGGCCGCGCCGGGGGTTCTTGCCGTCGGCGGAGCGGTGCCGCATGGTCGGAGCACGGGAATCCCGGGGCTACAGGGTGCGATGGCGAGTGCGTTGAACGACGACGAACCGACGGCGTTCGCCGACGAGCTGGAGCGGCTCAAGCAGGAGCACCGCGACCTCGACGGCGCCATCGACGCCCTCGAACTGAGCGTCGCCGGCGACCAGCTCCAGATCCAGCGCCTCAAGAAGCGCAAGCTCTCCTTGCGCGACCGGATCTCCTACATCGAAGACCAGATCACGCCGGACATCATCGCCTGACCCAGGCCGGCCGGTTTCGCCGAACCGGGATGACGCGAGGGCTATGCAGGGCCCGCGAGATCCACGCGCGGAGAACGGGAAGGCCAAGCGTCGCCGGTTGGACGTGCGCCTCGACCGGCTGCCTCGCAGACTGTTGGCCCCAGAGCGTCGAAGTTTGGAAGCGGACGATCCAAGAGGGCGACGCTGCGGACCGAATTTCTCCTGACCGTCCTCTCAACGCAACTGACGATCGCCATCCCCCCGGGCACCCATGGGTGGGTTTCTGGGGACGGACGATCCTAAGACCCGAGGGTTCGCGTGGTCGCCCGAGACGCCGACGCCGAGCTTCGCGATCTCGCAGCAGGGGGACGCGCTCTAAATGGATCGCGTTCTCACGACGCTCGCTGATCCGGCCTGAAAGGGCCTCGGATCATCGATCACCCATGCCGCAGACCGAGGGTGGGATCGCAGTGCGTTCGCGAGCACCCTGTCACGCTATCTCGCCCGCGAAGTACGCTACCAACGCCAGATACGATTTGTCCGATTGCAAAGGATGATCAGGATCGTCTCGCGCAAGCATCCAGGCACCCTCAAAGCACAGCAACCATTCCCCGACCTCGAAGAAGCGTTCCATATTGGAAGTGATCAGTTCCAGTTCCCGCAATCTCTGCATGACCGCCTCAAGCTCGGCGATCAGTTCGTTGTCGGTTCGGATCATAGCCGCCACCACTTAGTAATTACCCACCCCTGTGACGGCTGTGTTCAGGCTCCGACGTGACGCTGACCCAGAAACTGGTCCGCGCTGAGCGCAAGTTTTTCGGGCATCCTGAACCCTGAAGGAGGGTGGATGCCATGCCTCGCAAACGCTTCACGAATGAACAGATCGCCTTCGCCCTGCGGCAGGCGGAGAACGGCGCGACGGTGGACGAGGTCTGCCGGAAGATGGGCGTATCGGAGCCGACGTTTTAGCGCTGGAAGAAGCAGTTCGTCGGCATGGGCGTGCCGGAGATCCGACGGCTCAAGCAGCTGGAGGACGAGAATGGTAAGCTCAAGCGGCTGGTCGCCGACCTGACGCTGGACCGCTCGATGCTGCAGGACGTCCTCAAGGATCAGTGGTGAGGCCCGCCGTTCGCCGTGAAGTCGCCCGGTCACTTGCGGGTGACCTACGACATCAGTGAGCGTCGGGCCTGCCAGGCCACCGGCTTCGGCCGTTCGTCCCAGCGCTACAGGAAGTGCTCGGACCCTCAGGTCGCGCTGCGGATGCGGTTGAAAGAAATGGCCGCGGCGCGGGTGCGCTACGGCTATCGGCGGCTGCACATCCTGTTGCGACGGGAGGGCTGGGAGGTGAACCATAAGCGCACCTACCGGAACAACCCGCGACGAAGGGCTGTCGATCCGGTCCAAGCTGCCCAAGCGCAAGCGGGCTTGGCGGTATCGCCAGGGACGACCGGCGATCGGTGGACCCAACGAGGTCTGGGCCATGGACTTCATGGCCGACCGCCTGTTCGACGGGCGTCCGTTCCGGATCCTGACGGTCGTCGATTGCCACACGCGAGAGGCGCTCTCGCTCACACCGAGAGCCAACCTCCGCGCCTTCCAGGTCACCGAGGCGCTCGACGCCTCGGTCAAGCTGAGGGGACGGCCCAAGAGCTTGCGGGTCGACAATGGGCCGGAGTTCGCCGGTCGCATGCTCGACCAGTGGGCCTACCTGAACGGGGTCGAGATCGACTTCTCACGACCGAGCAAGCCGACCGACAACGCCTACGTCGAGTCGTTCAACGGCCGCCTACGAGCGGAATGCCTGAACGCCTCGTGGTTCCTGTCGCTGGCTGATGCCCGCGACCGCATCGAGGACTGGAGGTGCCACTACAACGACGATCGACCCCACACGGCCCTGGGCGGCTTGACGCGCCGAGCCTTCGCCAACCAAGCTGTCACAGCCCGAGACCTTGCATAGGCCGTGGACCACAAACGGGGTCAACTCCAGACCGACGATGCACTAACTTCGAACTTGGGCCACCGCATGGGGGCAGGCCAAAGCAGGGACCAGCGGGGGGGCATCCAAACCCTGCTAAATAATTGATGATAAACAATATTATCGGTTTGCCGCCAATTGGCGATGACAGGCTCATCGCCAATTTCGCCCGGCCTCTCCATAATGTATCTTTCCTGAGAACCCTTGCAGAACACTTCCGGAACGCATAACCTGTTCGCGATTTGTTTCTGTGGCTTAGTGCCGCTTTGTACTGTTCGAGGACGGGTGCCGTTCATGTTGACTCGTAAGCAGCTGGATCTGCTCCAGTTCATTCAACAGAAGATGAACGAGGGGGGCGTACCGCCGTCGTTCGATGAGATGAAGGATGCCCTCGACCTGAAGTCGAAGTCGGGCATCCATCGGCTGATCACGGCGCTGGAAGAGCGTGGTTTCCTCAGGCGCCTCCCCAATCGCGCCCGCGCCATCGAAGTGATCAGGATGCCCGAGAGTCTCGGCGGGCAGTCGGGCGCGGGCGCTGCGGCACCGACGGAGTCGCGTCGTTTCACGCCGAGCGTCGTCGAGGGGGGCAAGGGCAAGGGCACCGTCGAGCGCATGCCGGTTGCACGCCTGCCGACGACGCGAGCGACGGATGGCGACGGTCGTGCCATCACCATCCCGGTCATGGGCCGGATCGCGGCCGGTACGCCGATCTCGGCGATCCAGGAGCAGAGCCACTCGGTCACCCTGTCCCCGGACTTTCTCTCGGGTGGCGAGCATTACGCCCTGGAGGTGCGCGGCGATTCCATGGTCGATGCCGGGATCCTCGACGGTGATCTGGTGGTGATCCGCAAGCAGGACACCGCCAACACCGGCGACATCATCGTGGCTCTCATCGACGACGAGGAAGCGACCCTCAAGCGCCTGCGCCGGCGTGGATCGTCCATCGCTCTAGAAGCGGCGAACCCCGCCTACGAGACACGGGTGCTCGGGCCCGATCGGGTTCAGATCCAGGGACGCCTCGTCAGTCTGGTCCGTCGCTACTGAAGAGTCTCGCCCGAGCCTTCGGAGGGAGGTTCGGGTTCGTCTGTATCTGGCGCTGTCGGCGCGGTCGGGACAGCCGGCGTCGGGGTCCGCGTCGGTACCGTTTCCCGCACCGGGCGCCAGGGTACACTCTCGCCGGCGCGTCGTGCCGTGGTGATGATCGGATCGGCCTTTGGCGGGAAGCGGATCGTCGCGGCACCGTGGGCAGCCAGGAATGGACGGTCGAGCACGAGTTTGGCGGCGCAGGCCGGCGGTGCATCGCGACGGGTGATTAGAACGTCGGCACGGATGCAATCCTCGTGGAGAGCGCGTTTGTCGGTGACGAGTGCAAGCACTCTTCCGTCCGGCAAATGCGCCGTGCAGCCGAGCCGATCGCACCGAGCGGTCGAGAGGGCGGTGACGGTGCCGGCCCGGCGTCCATCGCCATCGGCCTTCAGCCATTGCTCCAGGACGAAGGCTGGCGGTTTCCCCAGGGTTGCGAGGCGTCCGTCCTGGGCGCGAATGGCGATTCCAGCTCCCTCGCGGTCGATATAGAGATCCGGCCGCGTCGCGCTCGCGGCCAGGGCTACGCCGACGGCCATCGGCAGGAGGCCGAGCCAGCGCAGCCGCGACACCGGTAGGGTGAGCGTGACGAGGCCAAGGGCCATCGCCGCGAGGGCGCCGGGTCCGAAGGCCGGGATCACGTAGGTGGCGCGATCGAACCCGGCGATCCAGGTGGAGATCGTCAGCATCCCCCGCACGGCGAGACCCATGAGCCACCAGACCGGCTGATCGAGGGCGAAGGGGTAGGCCAGGATGCCGAGTACCGCCGCCGGCATCACGGCGAGCGATACCAGGGGGAGGGTCAAGGCATTTCCGACGAGGCCGAAGGGCTGGACCGTCTGGAAGTGGTAGGTCGCGAACGGTGCCGTCGCGAACTGTGCGACCAGGGTCGTCGCAAGTGTGCCCATGATCGCCGTGGCGATCCAGATCGCAACGCGTCCGAGGGGACCGGCGCTTTGCCCGCGCAAGCTCACGGCGCCGATGAGCGGAGCGCAGGCGATGAGGCCCGCCACCGCCCCGAAAGACATTTGAAAACTCGGGCCGAGGAGCCCATCCGGCTCACGCGCCAGGGCGATAAGGGCCGCCAGCGCCAGATTGCGCATGCTCAGGGCCGGTCGGTCCACCAGGATCGCACCGAGCATCACCAGGGTCATGATCAGCGCCCGTTCGGCGGCGATATCCCAGCCGGAGAACACGCAATAGGCCGTCACACCCGCCATGGCGCAGGCGGCGGCGATCTTCTTGATCGGCCAGCGCAGGGCCAGCGCCGGCGCCAGCGCGAGAAGCGCGCGCACGAGCCAAAACACCACCCCGGCCGCCAGCACCATGTGAAGACCTGAGATGGACACGACGTGATAAATTCCCGCCGCGCGCAGGACATCATTGGTCTCCGCGTTGATGAGGCCGCGTTTGCCCGTCACCAGGGCGGCCGCGACGGCGCCGGCCTGCCCGCCATTGGCGTCGGTGATGCGGCGCGTCAGGGCGTTGCGGGCGTCGTCGACTGCAGCGGCGAGCCGCAAGGACCGTGGCAAATCCTCCGGGGGCGGCCGCACTTGGATCGTGCCGATGAGGGAGCCCACCGCCCCGATCCCGCGAAAATAGGCATCGCGGGCAAAATCGTAGCCGCCCGGCCGCGCCGCTTCGGGAGGCGGAAGCAGGCGCGCCGTCGCGGCGATGCGATCACCGGGTTTCAGCGGCGGTGCCTTCTTGAACGACACCCGCACCCGACGGGGCCGCTGCTCTGTCGCGAGGGTGCCGAAGCTCTCGACACGAACGATGAGTCGTGCGCCCTCCTCTCGCTCGTCGAGGGCTTCGATGAGCCCGACGAGGGGCGCGATGGTGGTTCTGGCCAGCACCGGGCTCGCCACCTGCGCGAGGCGGAACGTGGCGGCCGTAAAACCAAGGAATGCGGCGACGAGCCCGACGAGAACGGCCAGGACCATGGGTCTGGCCGCGAAGACGGGTGTCAGAGCGATGAGGATCGCCGCAACGGCGAGCGGTGCCCCCAGGGATGGCGGCCCGGAGGTCGCAGTGAAGCAAAGCAGCACCCCGAGGCCGAACGCCACCGCGAGCCAGGGAAAGAGTCGGCGCTGTTCGACCTCCCGGGAGAATCCAGCGGCGACACCCTCGTGAAGCGTGCCGAGCCACAGGGACGGCGCGGGAACGCGGGCGGCGGCGCGCACCCACATCCGTCCGGCGGTCCGTGCGCCTCCCTGCCCCATCCCACGACACCTCCGGGCGTGACCCGCGTGCGACCCTTCACCATTCCGAGGGGTGGGGGTGACGATTTCTTAACGCCTGCCTTCGCGCATGCTACATGCCCATCCCCGGGCCGGTCGATCCGCCGTCCGCCTGCTTCCCTACAGAGTCTAAGCCAAGATCGATGTCGTCCACCGTCGTCACGCGCTTCGCGCCCTCCCCAACGGGCTATCTTCACATCGGCGGCGCGCGCACCGCCCTGTTCAACTGGCTCTATGCCCGTCGCTTCGGCGGCCGGATGCTGCTGCGCATCGAGGATACGGATCGCGAACGCTCGACCCAGGTGGCGATCGACGCGATCCTCGACGGGATGCGCTGGCTCGGCCTCGATTGGGACGGCGATGTCATCTACCAGTACGCCCGGGCCGACCGGCACCGGGAGGCGGCGGAGACTTTGCTCGCGTCGGGGCACGCCTATCGCTGCTACGCGACGCCGGACGAACTCACGGCCATGCGCGAGGCGGCGCGGGCCGAGGGCCGGCCCCTTCGCTACGATGGCCGCTGGCGCGACCGCGACCCGTCCGAGGCGCCCGCCGGGGCGAAGCCGGTGATCCGCCTGCGCGCGCCGCTCGAAGGCGAGACCGTGGTCGAGGACGGCGTGCAGGGACGCGTCGTCTGGCAGAACCGAGACCTCGACGACCTCGTGCTCCTGCGCTCCGACGGCAACCCGACCTACATGCTCGCCGTGGTGGTGGACGACCACGACATGGGCGTCACCCAGGTTATCCGCGGCGACGACCATCTGACCAATGCGGCGCGCCAGCGCCAGATTTCGGATGCCCTCGGCTGGGACGCACCGGCCATGGCGCACATCCCGCTCATCCATGGGGCCGACGGGGCCAAGCTGTCGAAGCGCCACGGGGCGCTGGGCGTCGACGCCTATCGCGATCTCGGCTACCTGCCGGCGGCTTTGCGCAACTACCTCGTGCGCCTTGGCTGGAGCCACGGCGACCAGGAAGTGTTCTCCACCGACGAGATGATCGCGGCCTTCGATCTCAAGTCCATCGGGCGCTCGCCCGCGCGTTTCGATTTCGCCAAGCTGGAGAATCTCAACGGGCTCTACATCCGAGGCGCCGACGACGCGGATCTCGTCGCAGCCCTCGACGGCGTGCTGCCGGCCCTGGGCCCGTCGCGCGGCATCGCCTCGCCCATGGCACCCGAACTCCGCGAGAAGCTGATTGCGGCGATGCCCGGCCTGAAGGAGCGGGCGAAGACCCTCGTAGACCTCCTCGACAGCGCCTACTACCTCACGGCGGCCCGCCCCCTGGCCCTCGACGACAAGGCCGCCTCCCTCCTCGGCCCGGAGGCGCGGACCCGCCTCTCCGCGATCCTGCCCGCCCTGGAAGCGCTTCCGGAATGGAGCGCTGCCGCAACGGAAGGCACCGTGCGCGCTTTCGCCGAATCGGCGGCCGTGAAGCTCGGGCAGATCGCGCAGCCCCTGCGGGCGGCGCTGACCGGGCGGGCGACCTCGCCGCCGGTCTTCGACGTCATGGCCGTGCTCGGGCGCGAAGAGTGCCTCAGTCGCTTGCGTGATCAGGCCACCGCCTGACGCGGCGGGTTTCGCTGGCATCGATGCGGAACGCCAGGGCCGAATGACAAACCGGCCTGGATTTCGCTTCGTGGCGTTCGTGACGCGGACGCTCGGTTGAAGGCGGTCGACCGATCCGCTAACCCGATGCTCGTGTGAGCAAGTGCAGCATGCGTTGCCCTTGCGCCCCGGAACCGGGTTGGTGAACCATCGCCACACGGGCCGGCGCCGCCCCGCTGCCACGAAAGGGTCCACGTCTCCATGAGCGCCACCAGCACCATCACCGTGGGCGACGCGCAGGTCGAGTTGCCGATCAAGACCGGTACCATCGGCCCCGACGTCATCGATATCGGCCAGCTCTACGCCAAGACCGGCAAATTCACGTTCGACCCGGGTTTCACCTCGACCGCGTCGTGTGAATCCAAGATCACCTACATCGACGGCGATGCCGGCGTGCTGCTCTATCGCGGCTACCCCATCGACCAGATCGCCGAGAACGGCGATTTCCTCGAGACCTGCTATCTCATGCTGTTCGGCGAGTTGCCGACGCCGGCCCAGAAGGCCGACTTCGATTACCGGGTCACGCGCCACACCATGGTGCATGACCAGATGAACCGATTCTTCCAGGGGTTCCGCCGCGACGCACACCCGATGGCGATCATGGTCGCCTGCGTCGGCGCCCTGTCGGCGTTCTATCACGACTCGACGGACATCTCGGACGACAAGCAGCGCATGATCGCGAGCTTGCGCATGATCGCCAAGATGCCGACACTCGCTGCGATGGCCTACAAGTATTCCATCGGCCAGCCGTTCGTCTATCCCAAGAACGACCTCGACTATACGTCGAACTTCCTGCGGATGTGTTTCGCGGTGCCGTGCGAGGAATTCAAGGTCAATCCGATCTTCGCCCGGGCGCTCGACCGGATCTTCATCCTCCACGCCGATCACGAGCAGAACGCTTCGACCTCCACCGTGCGTCTCGCCGGCTCGTCGGGGGCCAACCCGTTCGCCTGCGTCGCCGCCGGCATCGCCTGCCTGTGGGGACCGGCCCATGGCGGCGCCAACGAGGCGGCCCTGAAGATGCTCGAGGAGATCGGGCACCCTGAGAACGTGGCCAAGTACGTCGCCAAGGCCAAGGACAAGAACGACCCGTTCCGGCTCATGGGCTTCGGTCACCGGGTGTACAAGAACTACGATCCGCGTGCGCGAATCATGCAGAAGACCACCCACGAGGTGCTCGGCCAACTCGGGATCAAGGACGATCCGCTGCTGGAGGTCGCCGTCCAGCTCGAGAAGATCGCTCTCGAAGACGACTACTTCATTGAGAAGAAGCTCTACCCGAACATCGATTTCTACTCGGGCATCACCCTCAAGGCGATGGGCTTCCCGACTTCGATGTTCACCGTGCTGTTTGCGCTCGCCCGCACCACGGGCTGGATCGCCCAGTGGGCCGAGATGATCGAGGACCCGTCTCAGAAGATCGGCCGGCCGCGTCAGCTCTATATCGGCCCGGACAAGCGCGAATACGTGCCCCTCGATCAGCGCGCCTGAAGGCGGGGCGGCTCATCCGGTAGAGGGCGAGCCAGGGACAGTGCAGCCGGGTAGGGTTTATCCCGCCCGGCCGTACCCGCTACGTGGGCGGAGGCATGCGGCCTTCGCCGCCCGGAGGCACCCATGATCCTTCCGAATGGGCTGTCGGCCTTTCCGATCACACCGGCGGATCCGAGCGGATGTGTCGATGTCGGGGCGTTGCGTCGGCTGGTTACGCCCTTGCGCGATGCCGGGGTCGATTCCATCGGCCTTCTCGGCAGCACCGGCTCGTACCCGTATCTTAGCCGGCAGGAGCGGCGTCGCGCCGTTGAAGCGGCCCTGGATGCAGTCGGCACCGATGTTCCGATCCTCGTCGGCGTCGGCGCCCTGCGGACGGACGAGGCCGTGGCGCTGGCCCAGGATGCCCGAGCCATGGGGGCCGCGGCCGGGCTGCTGGCCGCCATTTCCTATACGCCCCTGACCGAAGACGAGGTGTTCGCGCATTTCGTGACCGTCGCCCGAGAGAGCGGCCTGCCGCTCTGCATCTACGACAATCCCGGCACCACCCATTTCGCCTTCACGGCCGCGCTCGTCGGACGCCTCAGCCGTGAACCCGGCGTGATCGCCGTCAAAAGTCCGGCCTGCGCACCGCCGGAGATCACCGCACATCTGCAAGGCTTGCGC
This sequence comes from Methylobacterium sp. Leaf469, assembly GCF_001424745.1. Taxonomy (NCBI): domain Bacteria; kingdom Pseudomonadati; phylum Pseudomonadota; class Alphaproteobacteria; order Hyphomicrobiales; family Methylobacteriaceae; genus Methylobacterium; species Methylobacterium sp. Leaf469. The sequence goes on along the minus strand of NZ_LMRE01000023.1, from coordinate 55,448 downwards.
GAGGCCGTCCCGGCCGGTTTCTCCCTCGGCTACAGCGGCGACTGGAACACCGTCGACGCTCTGCTGGCTGGGGCCGACACCTGGTACAGCGTCATGGGCGGATTGTTTCCGCAGACCGCCATGGCGATCGTGAGGGCCATCCGGACGGGAGACCATATAGCGGCACGGGAGTTGGACGTACGATTGCAGCCGCTCTGGAGCCTGTTCAAGGAGTTCTCGAGCCTGCGCGTGATCTATGCCTATGCCGATGCCCTCGGGGTCTGCCACACCGACCCGCCACGCCCGATCCTACCCCTTCCGGATCGCGTACGGGACCGCGTCGTGCAGACCTTACGTGGTTTGGATCTTCGCTAAGGTCCTCGCCCCGGATCCGATCGCGCCGACAAGCGGATGAGACGCGGGCGCCAGATACCAAGAACCACGTTGGCCGTCGCGACCGCGAGGAGAACCCAGAGGGTGTTCGCCTCGGCGCCGAGGGATTGGCCCAGCATGGCGAGATCGGCCTTGCCGATCAGGGCGCCGGCGCTGAGGTCCGCCTCCTGCTGCATCGGTCCCTGAACGTAGACGAGGCCACCTTCGAACATCAGCACACCTGTGGCGAGCTTCACCCAGGCCCAACCCGCATTGTGGAAGGCGCGTTGTGCGAGGGCGAGCAGTCCGGCCAGCAGCGTCAGAGCGAGAGAAGGGAGGAAGATCCAGGACGCCACGGCGCCCATGGCTCCGCGCATCAGCGCATAGCCGGCGAGGGACGAGGACGGGGGCGTGAAGCTCAGCATCACGACGAGGCAGGCCATCGCCCCCATGACGCCGATGGCCCCCATGGTGTGGAGGAATTTGAGCGTGCGTCGCACCGTACCGAGCCCGCCGTACGATTGGGTCCGTGCAAACCTATCGTACGCCGTACACCCCGTCGATCAGGTCACCCGCGTCGCGCCCAGCACGATTCGGGCCGCACGCCGGCTCGGTTCCTCGCCACCGGGCAGCCGCATCAGGCCGTCGATCCGCGACAGGGCCTCGATCTGCGCGTCGCGTGCCGGCCCGCCGGCCAGAAGAGGCGCCAAGGCCTCGACGAGGCGCTGAGCCGTGCAATCGGCCTGGATGAACTCCGGCATGGCGTTCTGCGCCAGAATCAGGTTCGGCAGCACGATGGTGGGCACTTGGATCAGGCGCCGGGCCACGGCCTCCTCGATACGCGAGACCTTGTAGGCGACCACCATCGGCACGCCGGCCAAGGCAAGTTCGAGAGTCACGGTGCCGGAGGCCGCGAGCGCCGCGCGGGCACGCCTGAAGGCCTCATGCTTGGCGGCCTCGCCGTACACGAGGCGCACCGGGGCGTCCCACGCTCGCGCCAGGCGTTCGATGAGGGCGCGGTGGCGGGTGACGGCAGGCAGCACCGCCTCGATCTCACCGAAGCGCTTCCTGAGCTGCCCCAGGGTCGCGCCGAACACAGGCATCAGCCGCTCGATCTCCGAGCGGCGTGACCCCGGCAGGATCACCAGGGTCGGTGGCGTCGCCGCGCGCGCCTGCGCCTCCCGGGCGTCGGGCCGTAGCTCCTCCAGACGCTCGATCAGGGGGTGACCAACATAGGTGCAGGCCGGACCGCCGAGGCGGCGATGGGCTTCCGGCTCGAACGGCAGCAGGGCGAGGACATGATCGATGAACGGCCGCATCTTCGCCGCGCGCCAGGGCCGCCACGCCCATACGCTGGGCGACACGTAATCGACGATGGGCAGGTCCGGCATCCGCTTGCGCACGCGTGACGCGACCGCATGGGTGAAGCCCGGACTGTCGATGATGACGAGGATATCGGGGCGGGCGTCCACCACGTCGCGCACGGTCTGGCGGATGCGGCGCAGCAGGGTTCGCAGCCGTGCGGCCACGGGCAGGTAGCCCATCACCGCCACGTCATCGATGGGAAACAGCGAAGTGAAGCCTTGCTCCGTCATCGCCTCGCCGCCGACGCCGCCGAACCGGATCGGTCGGTCCGACAGGTCGCGCAAGCCGCGCATGAGCTTGGCGCCGAGCTGGTCGCCCGAATCCTCGCCCGCGACGAGCCAAATCTTCCTTGGCGCGGTCTTGTCGCTCATGCGTCGATCCCCAGACCGACGAGGAACAGGCCTGCGCGATCGGCGGCTGCGATGGTCGCGGGCCGGTCGATGATGAGGGTGAACCCGGCCTGGATCGCGAGGCCGGCGCAGCCCGCCGCCGCCGCCGCCGCGATGGTACGCGGGCCGATGGCCGGTAGATCGACGCGCAGGTCCTGCCCGACCTTTGCCACCTTGACGAGAACGGTGCCGGGCTGGCTCGCTCCCAGACCGAACGGCTTACGGCCGAGCGCTCGCGCGCGGGCGAGCATCCGGTCGGTGCCCTCGGGACCCTCGACGGCGACCGCGCGCTGGGCCACCACCACGGCGGCCTGCCCGACGTCGTAGGGCGCCAGGGCGCCCAGGAGAGCGCGCCCCGTATCGATGGATTCACGGGCGGCGGCATCGGGCACGTGCCGTCCCATGACGCCCTCGGGGCTCAGGAGATCGGGGGCCACCTCATGGACGCCGACGACGCCGTGGCCGTTCTCTTCGAGCAGCGCCAGGGCCCCGCGCAAGAGCCGGTCGTCGCCGCCACCGGCGATGGCCTTGAGGGCGTCCCGATTGCGCAAGGCCGCGGCGGCGTTGAGGATGGCGGCCGGGTTCGGCCGCGAGACGCCGCCGGCCGGCACCACGCTCACCGGCCCCCAGGCCTTGAGGATGGCCAGCACCCCGGCGATGTCGAGGAGATCGACGGTGGCCTCCGCCCGAGCCCGCATGCCACGCTCTGCGAAGCCCCGGATCGCGAGAATGCGGAACGGACGCCCGGCCCGGTCCAGGGATTCGGCCACGAGCTCGGGCAGACGTCCTGCTCCGGCGACAAGGACGAGGGGAGCCGGCAGGGCTCTCAAGGCGCGCCCGGCGTCTCGCGCGGGGTGCAGATCGAACGCTTGCCGCCGGCTCGGATGAACGCGACGATCTCGGCGACGCCCCGATGGGTATCGAACTCCGCCGCCACGTCCTCCACTCGCTCCATCAGCGTTCCCTCGGGGGCGAACAAGAGGCGATAGGCGCGGCGCAACGCATGGATATCCTCGCGGGCGAAGCCCCGGCGCTGCAGCCCGATGATGTTGAGACCCGACAGATAGGCTCGGTTGCCCAGTGCCATGCCGAAGGGAATGCAGTCGTTCTCGAGGGCCGACATACCGCCGACGAAGGCGTGCGCCCCGACGCGGGCGAACTGGATCACCGCCGCGCCGCCGCCAAGGATGGCGAAATCGCCCACCGTGCAATGGCCGGCGAGCATGACGTTGTTGGAGAACACGACCCCGTTGCCGACCCGGCAATCGTGCCCGACATGGGAGTTGGCCAGGAAGGTACAGGTGTCACCGACCGTGGTTTCCAGGCCGCCGCCGGCGGTGCCGGGGTTCATGGTGACGCCTTCGCGGATAAGGCAATCGGCGCCGATGGTGAGCGTCGACGCCTCCCCGCGGAATTTCAGGTCCTGTGGTGGATGGCCGATGGAGGCGAAGGGATAGAGGCGGGTGCGCGATCCGATGGTGGTGGAGCCGGCCACGACCACGTGGCTGACGAGCTCGCAGCCATCGCCGAGCCTGACCTCCGGGCCGACATGGCAGAACGGTCCGATGCGGACATCGGCCCCGAGGATCGCGCCGTCCTCGATCACGGCACTCGGGTGGATGCCCACCACAGCGGTCATTCCGTCACCAGCATGGCGCCGATCTCGGCCTGCGCCACCAGGGTGTCACCGACACGGGCTTCACCCCGGAACCACCACATGGTGCGGCGCTGATTCAGCTTGGTCATATGGTAGCGCACGGTGTCTCCGGGCACGACGGGCTTGCGGAACTTGCACTTGTCGATGGTCATGAAGAACACCTGCTTGGCGCGCAGATCGTCGGTCATGATGTGCTGGCAGCAGATGGCGCCGGCAGTCTGAGCCATTCCCTCAATGAGGAGCACGCCGGGGAATACCGGCAGACCGGGGAAGTGCCCGGTGAATTGCGGCTCGTTGATCGTGACGTTCTTGATGCCGACACAGGAGCGGTCACCGTCGATCTCGACGATCCGGTCGATCATGAGGAAGGGATAGCGGTGCGGCAGGAGTTCCAGAACCTTCTGGATATCGGCCGAGCCGAGCTCGCGCGGCATCTCGTTCATCGATCGGATCATCTCCCTGACACGCGGCGGCGCTTCCGGCGCTTCGCCCCGCTCGTTCTCGTATCCGCCATTCGAAAAAAGGCGAAGTCTTTGTGGTTGAGGTGAAGTCTTTCGGCAGAAACTTCGCCGGATGCAACCCCCGGGCGGGGGAAGTCACGTGTCCCTGTCGGACAACCGGTCGCGCGTGTTCCGCCGTGAACCCAGCTCACGCACGTTGACCAGCCAAAGCTTCAGTGCGAAATCGTACCATAGGATGGCGGAAGGCATCTCTGGACCGTGCGCCATCAAGATGTGGGTCTCATGTCCGTCAACCACCCGTCCGCTGTTCCGGTTCGGCGTTCACGTGATCGCACCGGCCGCCCCGTCGCTTCGCAACAGCCGGAAGCCACCTGGGGTCATCAAACGACCGACGTGAGTTTCGGCTCGGCACTGCAGGCGACCGGCTTCTCGACAGCCCAAACCGGTGAGAACGGCGGATCGCTTCGCGTCGGCACCCGCCAAGGCGTGAACCGTTTCAGGCGCAAACTCGAGAGTCACGTCGCACTCGGGAGCCAGGAAGGGGATGCCGTCGAGCGGCTGACCGCTTCGTCGGAAACTTTCTCCGCACGGTCCGACCTGACCGCCCGGCACGAAACGAAGGGCGGACGCCTGATCCTGATGGAAGGGTTCGCCTGCCGCTACAGTCTGCTGACGGGGGGGCGCCGCCAGATCACGGCCTACCTCGTCCCCGGGGACAGCTACGATCTCGATGCGGCAGCGTCGAACCGGATGGACCACGGTGTGACGACGTTGACCTCGGCTCGCATCGTGCGCGCCGAGTCGTCGACGATCGAGGCGTTGGTGCAGGATCACCCAAGCATCGCAGGGGCCTTGCGCGCTGCCGAGAAGGTGGAGGAGGCGACCCTGCGCGAGTGGCTCGTCAACATCGGAGCCCGCCCGGCTCTCGAGCGGATCGCGCACCTGTTCTGTGAAATCGAGCTTCGCCTTCGGGCCGTCGGGCTGGTCGAGAACGACCGCTGCGACATGCCGATCACGCAATACGATCTCGCCGATACCGCCGGCCTGTCGAGCGTCCACGTCAACCGGACCCTGCAGGAGTTGCGCCGTCAGGGCCTGATCACCCTGACGGGACGCGCGTTGACGATCCACGACCGGCCCTCGCTCCGAGCGTTGGCGGGCTTTGAGGCCGGCTATCTCCGCCTGCGGGAAATGGCCTGAGCGTCAGGCCTTCGGCTCCTTCGACCCGTCGCCGCCGGAGCGTTCCGCGAGTCGTGCGAGGGTGGTGAGTTCGCGGAACCACGCGCGAACCGGCTTGGCCGGCGTGCCGCCCCAGCGAGAACCGGGCGGTACGTCGCGGTTGACGTTGGACGACCCGGCGATCTGTGCACCCATGCCGATGCGCAGGTGGCCGACGACGCCGACCTGCCCGCCGAGCACCACGTAATCCTCCAGGGTGGTCGAACCGGAAATGCCGACACCCGAAACGATGACGCAATGTCGTCCGATGACCACGTTGTGGGCGATCTGGACGAGGTTGTCGATCTTGGTCCCCTCCCCGATCACCGTATCGCGGCTGGCACCCCGGTCGATGGTGGTGTTGGCACCGATCTCGACATCGTCCTGAACGATGACCCGACCGATCTGGGGCACCTTGAGGTGGCCGCCCGGCCCCATGGCGAAGCCGAACCCGTCCTGGCCGATGCGGGCGCCGGGGTGGACGATGACGCGATTGCCGAGCAGGGCATGGGTGAGCGTCGAACCCGCGCCGATGGCGCAATCCCGCCCGACCCGGACGTTCGGGCCGATCACCGCGCACGGACCGATCACCGTTCCTGAGCCGACCTCGGCGCCCGGACCGATCACTGCACCGGGATCGATACGGACACCCGTTTCGAGGCGGGCCTCCGGGTGGACATGGGCACCGGGTGCGACCCCTTTTGAACCGAAGACGGAGGCTGGACGCATCGCCTCCGGGTAGAGCCGGGCCAGGAGGCCCGCATAGGAGCGGTAAGGATCACGGGTGATCAGTGCAATGGTGCCGGTCGGCACACGGGCGGCGAAACGCGGCGAGACGAGGCACACTCCGGCCCGCGTCTGAGCCAGGGCGTCACCGTAGCGGGCATTGTCCATGTAGGCGATATCGCTCGGGCCGGCGCTCTCAAGGGGCGCGGCACCGTTGAAGATTGCCTGCGCGTCCGCCGCGGGGGGGAGAGAAACGCCGGCGGCCTCGGCGATGGCGCCGAGGCTGAGGGTGGTGTCGGGCGTGATGAAGATCGGATCTGCCATGACCGGAAACGCGCCGCCCTTGGAAAAGGGCGACGCCTTTGTCGTTAGAAGCGCGAGCCGCCGGAGAACCGGAACGCCTGAAGCTGATCCTTGCCGATGCGGAAGTTGGTGCCCGGGACCTTCACACCTTCGTCCTTGGTGAGGGCGTAGGCATAATCGAAGCGGATCGGTCCGAGCGGAGAGTTCCACAGGATCGAGGCACCGATGGACGACCGGATGACCGCCTTGTCGTGAACGTTCACGCACTCCGGTTCGACACCGATGGTGGCCGAATTGAAGTTACAGACGCCGCCGGGTGCGATGCCGTTGATGAAGGCGTCGCCATTGACGTTGAACTGCGTGCGGCCGTTGTAGCCGAACAGGGTACCGGCATCGGCGAAGACTGCGCCCTTCAGGCCAAGATCCTTGGGAATACCCCAGATCGGGAACTGGACCTCGACGGTGCCGCCCACATAGGTGCTGCCGCCGATGGCGTTGGACCGGCTGTCGGCGATGCCGACGTCGCGCGGACCGATGCCGTTGGGCGCGAAACCACGAACCAGCGACGGGCCGAGGAAGAATTGGTCCGTGATGCGCAGGGGCTCGTCGTTGAGCGCCGAGATGTGACCGCCCTGAAGCCGGACGAAGCCGACCACGTCCTCGTAGAACTCCTTGTAGTACCGGGCGTCGCCGGTCACGCGGAAGAACTTCGAGTCACCACCGAGGCCCGCGAGGTCAGGCTTGAGTTCGGCGTAGAGGCCGTTGCGCGGCAGGCCGATGTTGTCGAGGGTCGAGTAGGCCAGAGTGAGGCCGGCCAGCGACGTGAGAGTGTTGCCCTGCGAGCCCTTGAGGGCGATGGAGGCTTCACCGTCGAAGGCACAGTTCGGGTAGGCCGCGAGGCCCGACACGTTCTGGCCATTGGCCGTGAACGTGTTGTTCGGATAGACCGCCGTGTAGCCCGGGATCGGGTTCGAGCAGTCGTTGTACGGCCGGCGGATGGTGTTCGGGACGCGCAGCTCGGTGTTGTAGAGCGAGTAACGCAGGGTGATACCGAACTCTTCGGTGATCGGCAGGCCGACGCGGAGCTGGCCACCGTACACGGTGGTCTCGTAGCGCGAGTAGCGGGTCTGGTCGCTGTACTTGTAGAACGCGTCGAAGCCGGCGGCGAGGCGGTAGCCGAGGAAGTACGGCTCGGTGAACGAGAAGTCGACGCCGCGGGCGTACTGGCCGGCGGTGCCGGCGACGCGGACGTACTGGCCGCGGCCGAGGAAGTTCGACTCGGAGACCGAGACTTCACCGATGATGCCGTCCTGGGTCGAGTAGCCACCGGCGACCGAGAACGAACCCGTGGGCTGATCCTCGACGTCGATGTTGATGACCACGCGATCGGCGGCCGAGCCCGGCTCGTTCGAGAACCGGACCTTCTTGAAGAAGCCGAGACCGTTCAGGCGACGCTCCGCCCGGTCCGTGAGGACGCGGTTGTAGGCATCACCCTCGGTGATATCGAGCTCGCGACGGATGACGTAGTCGCGGGTGCGGGTGTTGCCGCGGATGTTGATGCGCTCGACGTATACGCGCGGACCGTCCTCGACAACGAAGCCGAGGGCCACGGTACCGGTGGCCGGATCGCGCTGCCCGGTGGGACGCACCTGGGCGAAGGGGAAGCCCTGGCGGGCAACCTGGTTCGTCACGCCACTGAGGGTGCGCTCGACATCCTCGGCGTTGTAGACATCGCCGACCTGGGCGCGAACTTCGCCATCGAGACCCTGCGTGTCGAGGCCGGGAAGGCGCGAATCGATGGCGACGGCACCGACCTTGTACTGCTGGCCTTCCTCGACCACCACGTCGATCACCCAACCGGCATCGGTCTCGGCCTCGACGTAGCGGGCATCGGCCTTGACGACGCGGAAATCGGCGTAGCCGTTCTTGAGGTAGAAGCGCCGCACGAGGTCGAGATCGTTGGTGATCCGGTCGGGATCATAGACATCGGAGGTCTTGATGAACGACAGGAAGTTCATCTCCGAGGAGGACATCAGCTCCTTGATCTTCGACTCGGAGTATTCCTTGTTGCCCGATATGTTGATCGCCTTGATGCCGGTCTTGTCGCCTTCCTCGATGACATAGATCACGTCCAGGCGGCCGTTGGGCAGATCGACGGTGCGGAAGCTGACCTTGGCGCTGCCGCGGCCCGAGCGACGGTAGATCTCGCGGATGCGCTGCATGTCGGCGGTGACGATGCCCTGATTGTAGGGACCACGCGCCTTGGCTTCGATCTCACCCTCGAGGGTGGCCTTCTCGACCTTCTTGTTTCCCTCGAACACCACCCGGTTGATGATGTTGTTCTCGCGCACGCTCACCACGGTGCTGCCGCCGCTGCGCGACACCTTAACGTCGGAGAACATGCCGCTCGCCAGGAGGTTGCGGCGGGCTTCCTCGGGCGAACCGGAGGCGGTGCCGGTCACGTAGGACCGGATCGTGTCGGAATCGACGCGCTTGTTACCCTGGACGACGATCTGCTCGGCCTGCGCCACGCCGCCGAGAACAAGCCCTGCGGCCGTGGTGGCGACTAGGACGATGGTCCGCTCCGCCGACTTACGTCGGCGCTTTCCCGTCATCGACATCATGTAATCGCCCGTCTCTTTTATTATCAGTACGGGTTCGCACCCGCGGACAGGCGCCGGTTTGCCCGGTCGTCCCGTCGTCTGGTCCCAAGCTCAGCTTCTAGCGGGTTTCCCGGTCGAAGCAAACGTTGGGGTCACCCGCTCACAGGGGATTTTGGGGACACGTGGCCTTCCGGTCACTTAACGCCGAAACGCCATCGCCGAACATGGTGAACGAAGCCACAACGCGGCTTGGCCGCGCGGCGGATGCGCCAGCGCGGCCAGTGATTTGATCGAGTCTGAGGCTTGCCTGGGGGAACGTCGATCAGGTGCCGCGCGACCCCCAGGAGGCACCGAGATTGAGGACGTCGTTCCAGGCCGCGAACAGCATCAGGAACAGCACCAGGGCCAAACCGATGCGGAAGCCGATTTCCTGCGTACGCTCGCTCAGTGGCCGCCCGCGCACGGCCTCGAAGGCGTAAAACAGAAGGTGTCCGCCATCGAGCAGGGGCACCGGAAACAGGTTGAGAAGGCCGATGGACACCGACAGAAGGGCGATGAGGCCGATGAGTCCGCCCGCACCGCTGACCTTGGCGACCTCGCCCGAGACCCGGGCGATGCCGATGGGCCCGGAGAGCTGATCGGCCGATTCACGCCCAGTCACGAGCTTGCCGATGTAATCGATGGTCCGGTCGACCACGAAGTAGGTCTCGTAGACGCCCTGACCCACGGACTGGAGCGGGCCGTAATGGACGAGCTTGGCCTCGCTGCCCTTCGGACCCTGGATGCCGAGGCGACCGAAACGGTGCCGCCCGAACGGGGTACGTTCCTCGACGCCGTCCGGCACGGCGGTGAGCACCTGCCGCTCGCCGTTGCGCTCGACGGTGATGGCGAGGCTGGAACCGGCGCTGGTGGTGACCGAACGCTGCATGTCGGTAAAGCTGTTGACGGTGGTGCCGCCGATGGCCCGGATGATGTCGCCGGGCTGGAAGCCGGCGCGCTCGGCCGCGCTCCCTGCCATCACCGCCTCGACGCGGGCCGGTGTCTCGTAGCGTCCGCCGAAGTAGATCGCTCCGGAGAACAGCACGATGGCGAGGAGGAAGTTGGCGATGGGACCGGCGGCGACGATGGCGGCGCGCTTGGCCAGGGGCTGCGTCGGAAAGCTGGTGGCGCGCTCCTGGGGGCTCATCCGCGCCACCGCATCGGGGTCCGGCACGCTGGCACCGTTCGCGTCGCCGTGGAACTTGACGTAGCCCCCGAGCGGCACGGCCGAAAGCTTCCAGCGTGTGCCGTGACGGTCGTTGAAGCCGAAGAGTTCGGGGCCGAACCCGAGGGAAAAGGCGTGGACGCCGACGCCGCACCAGCGTCCGACGAGGAAGTGCCCCATCTCGTGAACGAACACGACGACGCTGAGCACGATCAGGAACGGGATCACGTTGCCGAAGAATCCGGCGGCTGTCCCGCCCATCGCGTTCAGAAAGTCCATCGTCGATCCTCGAAGCGTCCTGCCGGCAAGCCAATCCGCCTGTAGCAGATCGGGGCCGGGGCCGGCGAACGCAAATGCGCCAGCGTGGTTCTGGCGTCGCACTGGGGCAAAGACCAGCCGAAAAGCCGGTTTTCCTGCGATTTGGGTAAAGAGGGAGGGCTTGACCCGAAGCTCGCCGCGACGCGCTCCGGGCGGGATCAAGCCGCCAGGGCTTCGCTGCTCCAGGCCCGCACCTCGGCGTCGATGGCCAGGGCTTCGTCGACATCCGACGGTGCCTGCCGGTAGAGCCCTGCGAAATGGGTACAAGCGCGCTCGACCAGATCGGCGATCCCGTAGAAACCGATGGCGCCACTGATGAAGGCCGCCACCGCAATCTCATTGGCGGCGTTCATCACCGTCGGGGCCGCACCGCCGTCGCGCAGGGCGGCCCTGGCGATCCGAAGGCACGGGAACCGTATCTCGTCGGCGGCCTCGAAGGTGAGACTCCCCACCGCCGCGAGGTCGAGGGAACGGCCCCGCGCGATGGTCAGCCGCTCGCCGAGCCCCAGGCAATGGGCGATGGGCACCCGCATGTCGGGCATGGCGAGCCCCGCCGTGACGGCGCCGTCGCGCCAGGTGATGAGGCCATGCACGATGGATTGTGGGTGGACGATCACGTCGAGGCGCGCCGCCTCGATGGCGAAGAGGTGATGCGCCTCGATGAGTTCGAGGCCCTTGTTCATCAGGGACGCCGAATCGATGTTGATCTTCATGCCCATGGACCAGGTCGGATGGGCGGCGGCCTCCGCGGGCGAGGCGGCGGCGATGCGTTCGGCGGTCCAGGTGCGGAACGGCCCGCCGGAGGCCGTGATGGTCATGGTGGCGATATCCGCGACCTTGCCGTCACCGAGCGCCTGGGCGAGGGCGTTGTGCTCGGAATCCACCGGCAGGAGGGTGGCTCCGTAGCGAACGGCGTCCCGCATGAAGGCGTCGCCGGCGCAGACGAGGCTCTCCTTGTTGGCGAGCGCCACCGTGCGACCCAGGCGGAGCGCGGCGTGGGTCGGGCGAAGACCAGCGGCTCCGCTCACGGCGGCCACGACGATGTCGGCATCGCGTGCCACGGCCTCCAGCACCGCGCCTTCGCCAGCGCCGTTGGGGATACCGGTGCCGGAGAGGAGATCGCACAGGGCCGCCCCCTGTGATTCGTCGGCCAGCGCCACGAAGTCGGCACCGATTTCGCGCGCGAGCTTCGCGATCGCGACGGCGTCACGGCCGCCCACCAGGGCGCCGATGCGGAAGCGCTCGGGATGCTGGCCGAGAAGGTCCGTGGTGGATCGGCCGATGGAGCCGGTGGCACCCAGGATGGAAACGGTGAGACTCAACGGAGACAATCCTTCAGACCGCGCCCATGCGATGCGCGAGGAGATACAATCCGGCCAGCAAGGCCACGGCGGCGAAACCGTCGAGACGGTCCATGACCCCGCCGTGGCCGGGGATGGAGCGGCCGGAATCCTTGACGCCCCAGTGCCGCTTCAGGGCGGATTCGGCCAGATCGCCGGCCTGACTGAAGATCGAGGCGGCGGCGCTGACAGCGCCCACGATGGCAAGTGAGGTCGCCGCGAGCGGGCTCCAGCCGTAGCCCCGCGCCAGGGCGACGAGGCCGATGCCCGCGGCGGTTCCGGCGGCGAGACCACCGAGCGCGCCCGACCACGTCTTCTTCGGGCTGACACTCGGCATCAGCTTCGGGCCGCCGAACGTGCGGCCTGTGATGTAGGCGACGACATCGGTGGACCACACCACCGCGAACATCCAGGCGGGCCCGAGGATGCCGATGCCGGGATCGTCGCGCAGACCCGGCGGAACGAGGGCGACCACGGCGCCGCCGGCAAGGCCCGCCACCGCGCGGCCCCGCGCCGGACCGTCCTGGGCCAGGACGAGCAGACCGAGGGTCCCCGTCGCGGCGACGGCGAGGAATACGACGGGGGTGGCTCCCTCCCGGAGGCACAGGGAGAGGCCAGCGAGGGTCACGCCGATGATCGTCAGGAGCAGCCGGCGCGGGCCGGTGCGGCTCATGCCGATCCACTCCGCGGCGCCGACGAGGGCGGCGGCCAGCCAGATGAAGGCGAACGGTCCGCCGCCGAGGATCAGGGCCGAGACCACGAGGATCGCAAGCACCACACCAGACACGAGGCGAAGCTGGAACTCGCGCCCGCTCAAGGGATTGCGCCGCACACCCGGGGCCGCCTCGCTCGGGCTTCCCATCAGCAGGTCTTGTCGCTGAGACCGCCGAAGCGCCGGTCGCGGCGATGGTACTCGCCGATGGCCGCCACGAAGGCGTCGTGGTCGAAGTCCGGCCACAGGGCGGGCGTGGTCACGTACTCGGCGTAGGCCGTCTGCCACGTGAGGAAGTTCGACAGACGCAGTTCGCCCGAGGTGCGGATCACCAGATCGGGATCGGGAATGCCGGTGGTGTCGAGGGCCGCCGTGATGGCGTCGATGTCGATGTCGTCGGGGCTCGTACGGCCCTCGGCGCAGGCTCGGGCGAGGGTGCGCACGGCGCGGACGATCTCCTGGCGACCACCGTAGTTGAACGCGACCACCAGGGTCAGGCCGGGATTGGCCCGGGTCATCGCCTCGGCCTCGTCCAGAAGGGCGACGATATCGGCGCTCAGGCCCTCGCGGTCGCCGATGATCCGCACGCGCACGCCGTTGCGATGAAGCTCGGCCAGATCGCGGCGGACGAACAACTTGAGCAAGCCCATGAGGTCGGCGACCTCCGCCGGCGGACGGCGCCAGTTCTCGGACGAGAACGTGTAGATGGTCAGGTAGCGTACGCCGAGGTCGATGGAGGACCGCACGGCCCGACGCACGGCCTCGACGCCGCGGCGATGGCCCTCGACGCGGGGCAAACCCCGCCGTGCCGCCCAGCGTCCGTTGCCGTCCATGATGATGGCGACGTGCGCGGGCGCTGGCAGCGCGAGGCCGGCGGGCAGCACCGGCGCCGCACCGGACACGGCCGGCGAGCGGACTTCGAACGCCGACGCGCCCTGCCCTCCCACCATCCCGGCTTCGATGTGACGCGCGCCCTCAGTTCGACCCAACGCGCCCCTCCCCCGTGCTTCGTCCCGTTCGGACGGCAATCCGCCGAACGCTGGAACCGTGATCGATCAAATCGAACCGCGGTCCCAGAACCTTCCCTCGTCCTGCGTCCTTACGACGAACTCAACATCCAAGTCGTCGCAGAGCGCAGGGGAGAATCGTCTCGGATACCCGCTCCAAGACGATGCTCCCGATCCTCGGTCACGCATCGGCTGTTGCGAAAGCCGGTGTCCACCTCTCAGGCAGATGCGCTAGACCTGCATGATTTCCTTTTCCTTGGACGCCAGCACGCCGTCGATCTCGGCGATGTGCTGATCGGTGACCTTCTGGACTTCACCGGCCTGACGCTTCTCGTCGTCTTCGCTGATGGCGCCGTCCTTCTCCAGCTTCTTCAGATGGTCGAGCCCGTCGCGACGCACGTGGCGGACGGCGACACGAGCCTCTTCCGTATACTTGTGTGCGACCTTGACCATTTCCTTGCGGCGCTGCTCGTTCATCTCCGGCACGCGCAGGCGGATGGTCTGGCCTTCCGTCTGGGGGTTCATGCCGAGGTCGGATTCACGGATCGCCTTCTCGACGGCGCTGACCATGCCCCGGTCCCAGACCGAAATGCTCAGCAGGCGGGGCTCCGGCACGCTCACGGTGGCGACCTGCGCCATTGGCATCATCGCCCCGTAGGCATCGACCTGGATCGGATCGAGGATGCTCGGGGTCGCGCGGCCCGTTCGCAGGGAACCGAGGTCGCCCTTGAGGGAGGTGACGGCCCCCTGCATGCGGCGCTTGATGTCGTTCAGATCGAATTCGGGGATAGCAGCCATGCGTTCAGTGTCCCGACGCGAACAGAGAGGGAGGGAAGCCGGGCCGCCGGGGCCCGTTCTGCGGCTTCAATGAACCAAAACCCTGTGGCCCGCAAATGTGTTCGCGGCCCTTCGGCGTTTCGCATCCGAGGATCGCGGGAGCGTGGATCAAGGAACCACGTGGGTGGCCGGTGCCTCCCCCGTGAGGATGGCCCGGATCGAGCTCGGCGCATGGACGGACCCGACCACGATGGAGAGACGGCTCTCGCGGGCGAGGGCGAAAGCGGCGGTGTCCATCACCTTGAGGTCGCGGCCGATGGCCTCGTCGTGGGTGAGGCGATCGTAGCGGGTGGCGGACGGGTCGATCTTCGGATCGGCAGAGTAGACCCCGTCCACCTGTGTCGCCTTGAGCACGGCATCGCAACGCAGCTCGGCCGCGCGCAGAACGGCGGCCGTGTCGGTGGTGAAGAACGGGTTGCCGGTGCCGCCCGCGAGCACGATGACCTGCCCCTTGTCGAGGTGGTGCAGGGCGGGCTGCCGCGCGAAGGTCTCGCAGATCGTCGGCATCGACACGGCCGACATGGTGCGGGCGGGTACGCCGGCGGCGTTCAGGGCGGTCTCGAGGGCCAGCGAGTTCATCACCGTCGCCATCATGCCGAGCGAATCCCCGGTGGCCCGGTCGATCCAGCCCGCGGCCGAGATGCGCGCACCGCGGATCATGTTGCCGCCGCCGACCACCAGGGCGAGTTGGATTCCAGCTTCCCGCGTACGGGCGATGTCGTCGGCGATTCCGGCGAGCGTCGGGGGGTGCAGCCAGTAACCGTCCGGCGCAGCGAGCGCCTCCCCGGACAGCTTCACGAGGACGCGGCGAAACGGTGTGGTCTCCGGCATCGAGCCAGTCCCCTCAAAGCCGTCCCGAAATCGGGGCGGCGAGCCAATCGGAAGCGGAGGGGTGTCTAGCGCAGGCGGGACCGAAACGTCGAGGGGCGGCGGCATCGCTGCCACCGCCCCCCTCACATTTTCGTCAGACCGTCGGTCCGTGATCAGCCGCGAGCGGCGGCCGCGACCTCGGCGGCGAAATCCGGAGCCTCTTCCTTCTCGATGCCCTCACCGAGGGCGTAGCGAACGAAGGCGGTGAGCTTGACCGGTGCGCCGGCCTTGCCCTCGGCTTCCTTGAGGACCTGCGTGATGGTCTTCGAGCCGTCGTGCACGAAGGGCTGCTCGAGGAGGGTGACCTCCTTGTAGTAGCTCTTCAGGCCGCTCTCGACGATCTTGGCGAGCACATTTTCGGGCTTTCCGGCGTTCTTCTCGCGCAGGATGTTGATCTCGCGGTCGAGGGTCGGCTGGTCGACGCCGGCGGCATCGAGGGCCACCGGGTTGGTGGCGGCGACGTGCATGGCGATCTGGCGACCGAGGGTGGAAAGCACCTCGACGTCACCCTCGGACTCGAGGGCGACGAGGACGCCGATCTTGCCGAGGCCGTCGACCACCTGGCCGTGGACGTAGGAGGCGATGACGCCCTTGGTCACGTCGAGCTTGGCGACGCGGCGCAGGGTCATGTTCTCGCCGATGGTGGCGATGAGGTTCGCGAGGCTCTCCTTGACGGTGGTCTCGGCGCCGGGGAACTTGGCGGACTCGAGGCCTTCGAGGGTGCCGTCGGTATCCAGGGCGAGCTTGGCGGCCTCGCGGGCAAAGCCCTGGAAGCTGTCGTTGCGGGCGACGAAGTCCGTCTCGGAGTTCACCTCGACGAGGGCGGCGTGATGCCCGGCGGACTCGACGGCGACGAGGCCCTCGGCGGCGACGCGGCCGGCCTTCTTGGCGGCCTTGGCGAGGCCCTTCTTGCGCAGCCAGTCGACGGCGGCTTCGATGTCGCCGTCCGTCTCGTTCAGTGCGCCCTTGCAGTCCATCATGCCCGCGCCGGTCTTTTCGCGGAGCTCTTTCACCAGTGCGGCGGTGATGTTGGCCATGGCCTGTCCTTTCCGGGACTCTTGAAGTGGGGGATTCTTGAAGTGAAGGAGCCCGGCGCTCTGGAAAAAGCACCGGGCTTCAGGATGATGGTGTCGATCCGTCGGTGGCGGCCCTGGCTCGAGGCCGCCGTGGCGGTCTCAGGCGGCGGCGGCGGCCTCGGCGAAGCCACGGGCCTGCTCGACCCAGCCGTCACGGCCGATGCGGCCATTGAGCTTGAGATCGGCATCGACCTTCGCGACGTCCGCTTCGCTCATCGCGGCGATCTGCCAGTAATGGTAGACGCCGGCTTCGTTGAGCTTCTGAACGATCTGGGGACCGGCACCGTGGAGCTTCGACAGGTCGTCGGGGGCGCCGCGCGGGGCCGAGAGCAGTTCGAAGTGCTCGGTGGACTCCACGAGGGCGGCCACATCGGCCTGGGTGACCGAGCCGGACTCGATGGAAGCCGCACCCTCGTCGTTGGCGGGCAGCTCCTCAGCGGTCGGCTCCTCGGAGGCACCGAGATCGATGCCGCTCGAGCCCTGACCGCGCGAGATGCCATCGATGGCAGCGCGGGCGATGAGGTCGCAGTACAGAGCGATGGCGCGGCCGGCGTCATCGTTGGCCGGAACCACGTAGGTGATGCCGTCCGGGTTGCAGTTGGTGTCGACGATGGCGGCCACCGGGATCCCGAGGCGCTGGGCCTCCTTGATCGCGAGCTGCTCCTTGTTGGTGTCGATCACGAACAGCAGGTCGGGCACGCCGCCCATGTCCTTGATGCCGCCGAGGGCCTTCTCGAGCTTGTCCTTCTCGCGAGCGAGCATGAGACGCTCCTTCTTGGTGAGGCCCTGGGCCCCGCCATCGAGGATCTCGTCGACCTTGCGCAGGCGCGAGATCGAGCCCGAGATGGTCTTCCAGTTGGTCAGCATGCCGCCGAGCCAGCGGGAGTTGACGTAGTACTGGGCCGAACGCTTGGCGGCCTCGGCGATGGTGTCGGCGGCCTGGCGCTTGGTGCCGACGAACAGCACGCGGCCACCCTTGGCCACGGTGTCGCTCACGGCCTGCAGGGCCTGGTGAAGCGCCGGCACGGTCTGGGCCAGGTCGATGATGTGGATGTTGTTGCGCGTCCCGAAGATGTAGGACTGCATCTTCGGGTTCCAGCGGTGGGCCTGGTGCCCGAAGTGGGCGCCGGCCTCGAGAAGCTGACGCATGCTGAAATCAACGGCCATGATCTTTTGTCTCTCCGGTTATGCCGCCGCGGAGGAAGCGACCAGGGTCCCGTGGGGCACCGGTCACCGGAAACGCCTCATTCAGGCATGAGGCCAACTCCGCGTGTGGAATGGGCGGGGCCTTACCAGACGGTTTTTGCGATGGCAAGGTTTTGGGGCGGGCGGAGCCCGTCAGGCCTGTGCGCCGCCGAAAACGGCGGCGATCGCGGCCTCGTCCATCACCCGGTACGCGCCGGCCTCGAGATCGGCCGGCAAGTCGAGCCCGCCGATTCGGTCGCGGTGGAGGCCGACGACGTGATTACCGACGGCGGCGAACATGCGCCGGACCTGATGGTAGCGACCCTCGTGCAGGGTGACGGCGGCGCGGGTCTCGTCGTGAACCTCCGTCTCCACCGGCAGGAGCGGCTTGTCCTCGCCCTCCAGCATCAGGGTGCCGGAGGCGAAAATCGCGGCTTCGTTGCCCTTGAGCGGGCGGTCCAGAGTCACCTGGTATCGCTTGGCGACGTTGGATTTCGGCGCGATGATCCGATGCAGCAGGGCGCCGTCGTCGGTCAGCAGCAGGAGGCCGGACGTCTCCTTGTCGAGGCGGCCGACGGTGGACAGGGCCGGGTCGCGCCGGCGCCAGCGGTCGGGCAGCAGACCGTAGATCAGCGGCCCCGCCTCCTTGTGCGAGCAGGTGACGCCGAGCGGCTTGTGCAGCATCAGGGTCACGCCCGGCGGCGGATCGAGGGGGGCGCCGTCCACCATCATGCGCTGCGCCAGATCGGGTGTGACCGGGATGCGCTGGTCCGAATCCCGCAAGGCGGCGCCGTCGAGGACGACGAGGCCGGCCCCGGTGAGGAGCCCGATCTCACGGCGCGAGCCGTAGCCCATGTTCGCGAGCAGGCGGTCGAGGCGCAGGGTCGGGGTCTTGCCCGCCTTGCTCATTTCCGGGCCTCGAAGATCTTGTAGCCGCCGGACGATGCTTTCAGCTCGACGGTCTTGAATGCGGCCTTGAGGGGCTTCTCGTAGGGAAGGTGCATGTTGGCGGTGAGCCACAGGGTACCGCCCGGGCGCAGGGCCTCGGCCGCACGGGCGATGAAGCCCTGGCCGAGGGCCTGATCCTCTGAACCGCCGTCGTGGAAGGGCGGGTTCATCACCACGAAGTCGAGGCGGCTGAGGCCGAGATGGCCCGCGCGGATGTCGGCCCAGCGGATCGTGGCGCGCGGATCGCCGACGTTGCGCGTCGCCATTTCCACGGCACGCCGGTCGATGTCGATGAGGGTCAGGGTCGTGACCTTGGGCGAATGCAGGACGGAGCGCGCCAGGACCCCGAGGCCGCAGCCGAAATCGGCACCGCTGCCGGAGAGCGGGGGGAGCAGCGACAGGAGCAGGGCCGAGCCCGGATCGAGGCGGTCGTAGGAGAAGATGCCGGCTTGCGAGCACAGGGCGAGGTTGTCGATATGACGCGGACCACCCTCATCGAGGGCCGCCTTCAGATCGCCGATGGCCTCCGGCCGATCGACCACGCAGATGCGGTGGTGGCGCCGGGCGCTCTCCGTCGCCGGCGCTCCGAAGCCCGCGAGTTCCTTGGCCAAGCGCGATCCGCCCCTGTCCTTCGGGGCGAGGGCCGTGAGGCGACCGCCGGGACGCAGCGCGCGCAGCGCCTGGGCCAGGACGTAGCGCCGCTCGATGGTGCCGGCCGGCGCCAGCACGTCGATCCGTTCGAGGCTGCCCAGATCGACATCCTCGATCCGTGGCGACCCCGGGATCAGCGGCGAAAGTTGAACGGCGCCGTCGGCGGCCCCCTCCGGCCCATCGATGAGTTCAGCGGGCGGGAGGCCGTATACGGCGTGCGAGAACGATGTGACGGACATGATGATACGATCCGGCGCGGATGGTGCGCGCCTCGACGGCTGAGAGCGTGACGGGTGACCTGAGCTGGTCGGTGATAGCCGATGCCGAAGCAGGTTCGCGTCGGCAAGCCAACGCTTCACCCTGTTCGGCTTCCTGACAGGTCGCCGATCCTCGACGGGAAACCGGCGACCACATGGGTGAAACCTTGCTAGCCGCGGGGGAATTCCAAGCCCATCTCGCGGTAGCGTGCCGGATCGTCGGCCCAGTTCTCGCGCACCTTCACGTGCAGGAACAGGTGAACCGTCTGCTCGGCCGCCTCGGCGATCTCCCGCCGCGCCGCCTGGCCGATGGCCTTGATGGTCTGGCCGCCCTTGCCGAGCACGATGGAGCGCTGGCTCTCGCGCTCGACGAAGATGGTCTGCTCGATGCGCACCGATCCGTCGGTCCGCACCTGCCACTGATCGGTCTCGACGGTGGAGCGGTAGGGCAGTTCCTCGTGCAGGCGGTCGTAGAGCTTTTCGCGGGTGATCTCGGAGGCCAGCATGCGGATCGGGGCGTCCGAGACCTGATCCTCGGGGTAGAGCCACGGGCTCTTCGGCATCATTGAAGCCAGGGTCGCCTTCAGCACGTCGATGCCGTCGCCGTTCAGCGCCGAGATCATGAAGGTGTGGGTGAAGGCGATGCGCTCGTTGAGCGAGGCGGAGAGCGCCAGCAGGCGGTCGCGCGGGATGAGATCGATTTTGTTGAGGATCAGGACCTTGGGGCGTTTCACATCGGGGAGCTTGGCCAGGATCGCCTCGACCTCGTCGGAGACGCCCTTGCGGGCATCGATGAGCAGGCACACGGCGTCGGCGTCCGACGCGCCGCTCCAGGCGGAATGCACCATGGCGCGGTCGAGGCGGCGCTTCGGCGCGAAGATGCCGGGGGTGTCGACGAGGATGATCTGCGCCGTGCCCTCCATGACGATGCCGCGCACGAGTGCGCGCGTCGTCTGCACCTTGCGGGAGACGATGGACACCTTGGTGCCGACGAGGCTGTTCAAAAGTGTCGACTTGCCGGCATTCGGGATGCCGATGAGAGCGACGAAGCCGGCGGTGGTGTTCTCCGGCATGGGCGCCGAAGGGATCGGCACCAGGGGCGGCAGATCGTCGTCGTCGTGGTCGGTCTCGAAATCGGGATCAGACATCGGGGGAATTTCCTTCGCGGACGTCCGCCGACGTCTCCATGGTTGGGGTGGGGGTCTGACCGAGCACCTCGCGCTCCAGCACAAGGCGGGCGGCCTCCTGCTCGGCAAGGCGCTTGGACGGGCCGGAACCGATGCCGGGCGCGAAGCCCTCGACCCGGGCGGCTATGCGGAACAGGGGGGCATGATCGGGGCCGGAGCGCTCCACCACCTCGTAGGCGGGGATCGGCAGGCCGCGGCCCATCGCCCATTCCTGGAGCGACGACTTGGCGTCGCGTCCCCGCGGGGCGGCCGTGTCGACGCCCGGGGTGAAGGCGGCCTCCACGATGGCCTTGGCCTTGGCATAGCCGGCGTCGAGGAACACGGCGCCGAGGATCGACTCGCAGGCATCGGCCAGGATGGTCTGGTTGCGGCGCCCGCCGCTCTGGACCTCGCCGGGGCCGAGCAACAGGTGCGGACCGACATCCCAGGTGGTGGCCACGGCGGCGCAGGTCTCGCGCCGGACGAGGCCGGCGAGGCGCCGCGACAGGTCACCCTCGTCGGCTCCCGGAAACGCGGCGTAGAGGAGATCGCCGATGGCGAGACCCAGCACACGATCGCCGAGGAATTCGAGGCGCTGATAGCTGCCGAGACGGCCATTGCCGCCCGCCTTGCTCACGTGGGTCAGCGCCAGGACCAGCAGGTTCGGGTCGGCAAAGGCATGGCCGATCGCGGCTTCGAGCACGGCGAGGCCGGGCTTCGGACGCGGCGCGCGCCGCGCCCGGCTGGAGGGACGCGCCTCTTCGTCCACGGTTCGCAATCGCCCTACTGAATGGTGGTGAACAGGCGGCCCCAGCGGACCTTCGCCGGCCAGTTCCAGATCTGCCACGCCGGCGTGCCCTCGTCGATGGAGAAGAAGATCATCTCCGCCCGGCCGACGAAGTTCTCGAACGGCACGAAGCCCACATTGGCGAGATCGCGCGAATCGGTGGAGTTGTCGCGGTTGTCGCCCATCATGAAGAACCGCCCTTCCGGCACGGTGTAGGGCTCGGTGTTGTCCCAGTAACCGTTGTCGCCGTCGCGCTCGATCACCTTATGGGTGACGCCGCCCGGCAGGGTCTCGAGGTACTGCTCGGCCTTGGCCTGCTCACCGTAGGGGCCGGTGGTCTCGAACGGCGCGATCTTCTCGCGCTTGACCGGCACGTCGTTGATGTAGAGCAGGCCGGCCTTCATCTGGATCTTGTCGCCGGGCAGGCCGATGACGCGCTTGATGTAGTCCGTGGCATTGTCCTTGGGCAGCTTGAACACCGCGATGTCGCCGCGCTTCGGGGTCGCCGCCCAGACCCGGCCGTCGGCCGTGAACGGCAGGTACTCGCTCAGGGGCAGGGAGTATTTCGAGTAGCCATAGGAATATTTCGAGACGAACAGGTAATCGCCGATGAGGAGCGTCGGCACGAGCGACCCCGACGGGATGTTGAACGGCTGGAACAGCAGCGTCCGTACCACGAGGGCGATGAGCAGCGCCTGGCCGCCGACCTTCAGGGTTTCCTTGATGCTGGCCCAGGTTCCGGTCTCGGCCGCCTTCAAGTCATGCTTCGTCTGGTGGTCCACGCGGGCACGTTCCATCTGGCTGGCCTCTCCGATTCGACACGGAAGGCCGACATCCAGGCCCCGTCCGTCATCGACGGTCGAGCGGCGGCATAGACCATGCGCGGAGGAGCCGCAACGCGAGGGGGCCGCCAGCTAGGCCCGGAGGGTGCCGAGCGGCACCGCCTCGATGATCACGAAGGCCTGAGCCATGGGAGGATCGTCCGTAAGGGTGATGTGGACCTTGGGGGCATGACCCGCCGGAATCAGCCCGGCGAGGTGCGTCGCGGCCCCGCCGGTCAGGCGTAGGGTCGGGCGACCGCCGGGCAGGTTCACCACCTCCATGTCCCGCCAGAATACGCCCTGGCTGAGACCGGTGCCGAGCGCCTTGGCGCAGGCCTCCTTGGCGGCGAAGCGCCGGGCGTAGGACGGCGCGCGGGCGGCGCGGGCATCGCATTTCGCCCGCTCTCCGTCGGTGAAGACCCGGTGGGTGAAGCGCTCGCCGTAGCGTTCGAGGGAGCGTGCGATGCGGCGGATGTCGCAGAGATCGGAGCCGATGCCGACGATCATGCGGCGCTCGCTCCCCGGGCGGCGTCCATGGCCGCCCGCATGTCGCGGACGGCTTGATCCAACCCCGTGAAGATCGCCTCGCCGATGAGGGCGTGGCCGATGTTGAGCTCGGCGATCTCGGCCAACGCCGCCACCGGTCCGACGCTGTCCAGGGCCAAGCCGTGACCGGCATGGATCTCCAGGCCGAGGCTGGCGCCATGCGTCGCCGCGCGGGCGATTCGAGCGAGTTCCACCGATACCCGTTCGGTGTTTCCGGCCGCCACCGCCTCGCAATAGGTCCCAGTGTGGAGCTCGACCACGGGGGCGCCGAGGCGGTGTGCGGCGTCCATCACCGCGACATCGGGCTCGACGAACAGGGATACGCGGATGCCGGCCGCGCTCAGGGCAATGATGCGGGGCGCCAGATGTTCGTGGCCGCCGACGATGTCGAGCCCCCCCTCGGTGGTGCGCTCCTCGCGCTTCTCCGGCACGATGCAGGCGGCATGGGGCTTCAGGCGAATCGCCAGGGCGACCATCTCGTCGGTGGCCGCCATCTCGAAGTTGAGGGGGACGGTCAGGACCCGGGCCAAGGTCTCCATGTCGGCGTCGCGGATGTGGCGCCGGTCCTCGCGCAAGTGCGCCGTGATGCCGTCCGCCCCCGCCTCGACGGCCATTCGCGCCGCCCGGATCGGATCGGGATGCCCGCCCCCGCGCGCGTTGCGAACGGTGGCGACGTGGTCGATGTTCACGCCGAGACGCAAGGAACGATGAATCATGTATCCGGCGGACTCCAAACGCGATCCCCACGGAGATCAACACGGCCCGGTCGTTTCACCAGGCCAGCACCATCGTTACATAGGCCTCGCAAGTACGAACGGGGATACGGCATACGATGGGATTTCTCGACGGCCTTCTCGGCCACGGCAGCGACCTCTCGGCGGCGGAGGTCAGCGAGCAGCTCGCCGGCATCCTCACGGAGGGTGAAAGCGTGCAGGTCGCCTTCCGACTCCTGAGGGATCTCATCGTGTTCACCGACCGGCGTTTGATCCTCGTGGACAAGCAGGGGATCACCGGCCGCAAGGTCCAGTACATGACGGTGCCGTACCGGGCGATCACCTGCTTCTCCGTCGAGACGGCCGGGAGTTTCGACCTCGATTCCGAACTCAAGATCTGGGTGTCCGGCAGGGCCGAGCCGATCCAGAAGACCTTGAAGCGGGGCGCGAACATCCTGGGCATCCAGCAGTCGATCGCGGCATCGATTCGGTAGGCCGCGCAGGAACCCACCCCCGGCATTCCCGTTGAAACGTCTGGATTTTTTGCCGGCTCATGGAGTTCTGGATGTCACGCTCGATTCCCCTCGCCCTGGTGCTCGCCCTTGCCGCATCGACGGCAGCACTCGCCGATCAGCCCGGAGCCGATTGGATGCCCGCCGCGCAGGTGAAACAGAAGTTGATGGCGGAGGGCTACACCAGCATCACGGAGTTCGAGGCCGATGATGGCCATTGGGAGGGCGAGGGCGTGAAGAACGGCACGAAGATGCAGTTCCACGCCGATCCGAAGACGGGGGCACTCCTGTCCGAAAAGCCGAACAAATAACCGGACGCCAACGAGCGGGCGATGAGCGTCGAATCGTGCTGAGCAACGTCGACATGGTTGGCCGTTTGCTCGTGGCCGCGCTGCTCGGCAGCGTCATCGGCTTCGAACGGGAGCGACTGGTGTGGGCGGCCGGCATGCGGACGCACATGCTGGTCTGCGTCGGTTCGTGCCTGCTGATGATCGTCTCGGCCTTCGGGTTCGCCGACATCCTGGGCCGACCGAACGTGACCCTCGATCCGTCGCGTGTCGCCGCCCAGGTGGTGTCCGGCATCGGCTTCCTCGGTGCCGGCACGATCCTCCTGCGCGGTGAGGTCGTGAAGGGCCTCACAACCGCCGCGAGCCTCTGGGCGGTGGCCGCCATTGGTCTTGCGTCCGGGGGCGGGCTCTACGTACCGGCCATCGCCACAACTGCCATCGTGCTGGGTATCCTGGCGGGCATGAAGCCGCTGGAAGAACGCTACCGCGAGCGGCGCCAGAAATACGATCTGCGCATCGTCGCTCGACACAATGCGCTGACCCTCGCACACCTGCGCGCCCTCGCCGGGCCGTGTGCGCCGAAGCTGCGGCAGATCGTAATTCGCCAGCACGGAGTCGATGCGAGCGATGAGATCACCCTTTGCCTCGTGCATGTGGACCGCAATACCCTCGATGCGCTGACCGAGCGGCTGCGCCGGCACGAAGCCGTCGCGAGCGTGGAGACGATCCACCGCGAAACCACCACGCGGGATCCCAGCGTCTGAGATGCCGAGC
Organism: Methylobacterium sp. Leaf469; assembly: GCF_001424745.1. NCBI lineage: Bacteria > Pseudomonadati > Pseudomonadota > Alphaproteobacteria > Hyphomicrobiales > Methylobacteriaceae > Methylobacterium > Methylobacterium sp. Leaf469. Next base: position 30,364 of record NZ_LMRE01000023.1, on the reverse strand, counting down.
CGAAGGTCGGCCCTTCTCACCGCTATGGGCCCGAATGACGGCTGCCTTGCCAAGCCCGAACAACTGGTTTATCTGCCACCCCTCGTGTTCGCTCCGGCTGGGGGCTGAACGGACGATGCCGATTCGTTCGGCATAGGGCGAGGTTCCGCAAGGGCTTTTCCCGTCGTCCCGTGTCTCCGCCTTCGATCAACCGCTCGGGCCTTCAAACGGCTCGAAGGGCTTGGCGCCGGGCGATTTCGCGTACGAACCGGCCCGACGCTTCTTATCCCGCACTGCCATGTGCCGTCGGGTCCCTTTGGATATGAAGGGCCCGTTAATGCCTCTCTACGAACACGTCTTCCTGGCACGCCAGGACGTGACGACCCAGCAGGTCGAGACCATGGTCGAGACCTACAAGGGCGTCATCGAAGCCAATGGCGGCAAGGTCGAGAAGATCGAGATGTGGGGCGTGAAGTCCCTCGCCTACCGCATCAAGAAGAACCGCAAGGCGCATTTCACGCTCCTCAACGTCGACGCCCCCCCGGCCGCCCTGGCCGAGATGGAGCGCCAGATGCAGATCTCCGAGGACGTCCTGCGTTTCATGACCGTCCGCGTCGAAGAGCTCGAGTCCGAGCCGTCGGCGATGATGCAGAAGCGCGACCGCGACGACCGCAAGGATCGTGAGCGCGGCCGTCGTCGTGACGACGAAGGCTTCGGCGGTGGTGGTGGATTCGGCGGCGACCGCGATCGCGGCGACCGTGGTGATCGCGGCGACCGGGGCGACCGCCCCGAGCGCAGCTTCGGCGGGGAGGCTTAAGCTATGGCGTTTGGTGCTGGACCCGGTGCACCCGCCGCTGGCGGTGCTGGTGGTGGTGCGGGCGGCGGACGCCGTCCCTTCTTCCGTCGTCGGAAGACTTGCCCCTTCTCGGGCGCGAACGCGCCCAAGATCGACTACAAGGACGTCAAGCTCCTGTCGCGCTACGTCTCCGAGCGCGGCAAGATCGTCCCGTCGCGCATCACGGCGGTGTCCGCCAAGAAGCAGCGCGAGCTCGCCCAGGCGATCAAGCGCGCCCGCTTCCTCGGCTTCCTGCCCTACGTGATCAAGTAGTCACGACCGCCTCGGCTCCGATGGAGCCGAGGCGCATGCCGGTTCACCGGTAGAAGTGTTTCGTACCGGCCTTCGATGGTGAGGGCTGGGAGACGTTGGGGCGATGCGTGCCTCTAACCCTGCCCGGCACCGGGACAGTGGGACAGCGGGATCGATGGGTCAGTTTCTCGGAATCGGTATCGGCGCGGGCCTCGTCTCGGCTCTCCTCTTCGGCGTGCTGCTGAAGGCGACGGCACTCGCCATCATCCTCTATCTGCTCGCCCCGCTCCCGATCCTCATCGTCGGGCTCGGCTGGAGCCACAAGGCCGCCCTCGTCGCGGCCGTCACCGGCAGCCTTGCGCTGGCCCTCGTGGTGCAGCCCTTCCTCGGCCTCGGCTTTCTCGCCTATCTGGCCCTGCCCGCCTGGTGGCTCGCCTACCTCGCGCTCCTCGGCCGGCCCGGCGCCGACGGTACCATGGAATGGTATCCGACAGGCCGGCTGCTGGCCTGGACCGCCGGCACGGCCGGCCTTGCCTTCGTCGCCATCGCGGTCATCGCGGCGCCGAACTACGAGACCTTCCACACGCAACTGCGCGACATGACGCGCACCATCGTGAAGATCCAGACCCAGGGGCGCGCGGCCGTCCCGGCCCAGACCGCCCCTGATGCGGCGGACCCGGATGCTCCGAAACCGGACGCGAGCAAGCCCGACGACACCTTGAAGGACGACGTGTCCGACGCCCTGGCCCGCATCGCGCCGGGTCTCGCCGCGCAGGGCTTGGCCGTCCTCCTCGTGTTCTACTTATGGGCCGCCGCGAAAATCGTAAAAGTGTCGGGCCGCCTGCCCCGGCCTTGGCCCGACCTGCCCTCCACGCGGATGCCGCGCCGGGTCCTCGGCATCCTGGCCGTCGCCCTCCTGCTGACCTTCACGCCGGGCTATCCCGGTGTGCTCGGCGTGGCCGTGGCCGGCGCCCTCAGCGCGGCCTTCGCCATCCAGGGACTTGCCGCCTTCCACGACCGAAGCCGGGGCCGCCCGGGGCGCCTCGCCCTACTGTTCGGCCTGTACCTCATCCTGTTCGTGACCCAGGGGATCGCCTTTGTGGCCCTGACCCTGTTCGGCATCGCCGACACCGCCCTCGACCGGCGCCGTCCGAAGGACTTGCCCGGGCGACCTTGAGCCTGCCGCCGGCCGAGGCCGGCGGTTTTCCATCCCAACCCCAACCGAAGGACCAGAACCATGGAAGTCATCCTCCTCGAGCGCGTCGCCAAGCTCGGCCAGATGGGCGAGACCGTGAACGTGAAGCCGGGCTACGCCCGCAACTTCCTCCTCGCCCGCGGCAAGGCCCTGCGCGCCACCGCCGGCAACAAGAAGCACTTCGAGACCCAGCGCGCCCAACTCGAGGCCCGCAACCTCGAGAAGAAGTCCGAGGCCCAGACCGTCGCCGAGACCCTCGAGGGCAAGAGCTTCGTGCTCATCCGCCAGTCGGGCGAGACCGGCGTGCTCTACGGCTCGGTCTCGACCCGCGATCTCGCCGAGGTCGTCACCGCGGAGGGCTTCTCGGTCGGTCGTGACCAGTTCGCGCTGAACCAGCCGATCAAGACCCTCGGCCTGCACGTCGTCCCCGTCGTGCTGCACCCCGAGGTCGAGGTCTCCGTGACCGTCAACGTCGCCCGCTCCCCCGAGGAGGCCGAGCGTCAGGCCCGCGGCGAGTCCACCACCGAGCGCGAGGCGTTCAACCTCGACGACCTCGGCCTCGAAGTCGGCGCGGCGCTGGCCGAGGCCGGCGACGACCGCGAGTAAGCCGATTCACGGCCCTTCGGGGCGGTGGAGAACGGGGAGCGATAGCGTTCACGGTTTGACTTGTTCCTCCTTTGTTCCAAAATAGACGCCCGCGCCTCGCCTGAGTCGCGGGCGTTCGTGCGTCCGGCTCTGGCCGGGCTCGCACGCGGATCGGTCGATCGTGATCAGAGGCTCTTAACCACGGTGCGCCATGGTTGGCCTCTGAATGAAGGCGGGTTGGGTGACCACATCCCCGCGCGCTTGGAAAAGTCGGAGCCTCGAGTCAGCCCATGGCCCTGCCCAACGCCCTCGTGGCCAACCTTCAACAGGTGACGCAGGAATTCCGCGTCGCGCCGCACAACATCGATGCGGAGCAGGCCCTGCTCGGCGCGATCCTAGTCAACAACGACGCCTACTATCGCATCTCGGACTTCCTCCTGGCCGAGCACTTCATGGAGGACGTCCACCGCAAGATCTTCGAGGTGGCCTCGCAGCTCATCAAGGGCGGCAAGCTCGCGACCCCGATCACCCTGAAGACGTATCTCGGCGACGCCGATCTCGGTGGCCAGACGGTGATGCAGTACCTCGCCCGCCTCGCGGCCGAGGCGACCACGGTCATCAACGCGGGCGATTACGGCCGCACCATCTACGATCTGGCTATACGGCGCCGGCTCATCACCATCGGCGAGGATCTGGTGAACGGCGCCTACGAGGCCCCGGTGGAATCCTCGCCCCGCGACCAGATCGAGGGCACCGAGCGCAGGCTCTACGAACTCGCCGAATCGGGCAAGTACGACGGCGGCTTCCAGAAATTTTCCGAGGCGCTCACCACCGCCGTCGACATGGCCGCCAAGGCCTACCAGCGCGAGGGCAAGCTTTCGGGCATCGCCACCGGCCTGTCCGACCTCGACGCCAAGATGGGCGGTCTGCAATCGTCGGATCTCATCATCCTCGCGGGCCGCCCGGCCATGGGCAAGACCTCGCTGGTGACCAACATCGCCTTCAACATCGCCAAGGCCTATAAGGGCGAGAAGGGCGCCGATGGCGTCATGAAGACGGTCAACGGCGGCATCGTCGGGTTCTTCTCCCTCGAAATGTCGGCCGAGCAGCTCGCCACCCGCATCATCGCCGAGCAGTCCGGCGTGCCCTCCTACAAGATCCGCCGCGGCGACATCCGCCCGGAGGATTTCTACAAGATCACCGATGCCGCCCGGGACATGCAGACGATCCCGTTCTACATCGACCAGACCGGCGGCATCTCCATCGCCCAGCTCGCGGCGCGTGCCCGGCGCCTCAAGCGCCAGAAGGGTCTCGACCTGCTCATCGTCGATTACCTCCAGCTCCTGTCAGGCTCCGGCAAGCGCTCGGACAACCGCGTGCAGGAGATGACCGAGATCACCACGGGCATGAAGGCGCTGGCCAAGGAACTCGCCGTGCCGATCATCGGCCTGTCGCAGCTCTCGCGTCAGGTCGAGAACCGCGAGGACAAGCGTCCGCAGCTCTCGGACCTACGCGAATCGGGCTCCATCGAGCAGGACGCCGATGTGGTGATGTTCGTGTTCCGCGAGGAGTACTACGTCAACAACAAGAAACCCCGTGAGGGCACGGAAGAGTTCTTCGCCTGGGAAGCCGAGATGAACCGCGTCCACGGCAAGGCCGAGGTGATCCTGGGCAAGCAGCGCCACGGCCCCACCGGCACGGTTGAGCTCCAGTTCGACGCAAACATCACGCGGTTCTCGAACCTTGCCCAGTCGGACCGAATCCCCGACCAGCATATGTGATCGCATGTCAGGCGATTCGGTGCCAATTCCTACGAGCGATCTGGTGGTGGAAGCCTCCGACCCTTGTTTAAGGCCTGCTTCGGAACGAACCCTGCCGAATCAATGACCGAACAAAGCTGGACAGCGTGATCGAAGCAGGCCACGGCGCCACCCTCACCATCGACCTCGGGGCCATCGCGGCGAACTGGCGCCGCCTCGCGGACGAGGCGCCCGGGCTCACCTGCGCGGCGGTGGTCAAAGCCGACGCCTATGGCTGCGGCCTCACCCAAGTCGCGCCCGCCCTGTGGGCGGCCGGGTGCCGAACCTACTTCGTCGCCCACCTCGGCGAGGCCGTCGCGGCGCGCGCGCTTCTGCCGCACGCGACCATCTACGTCCTCAACGGGCTCCTGCCCGGCATCGGCCCCGCGCTCATCGCCCATGCCCTGCGCCCGGTCCTTGGATCGCGCGACGAGATGATCGAGTGGGCGGCGCTTGCCGCCGAGTCCGGCGCTCCGAGGCCCGCCGCGCTCCATATCGACACCGGGATGAACCGCCTCGGCTTCTGCGTGTCCGAGGCGCTGGGACTCGTCGACGATCCCCTCGTGGCCCGGGCGGGCATCGACGTCCTGATGACCCATCTCGTCAGTGCCGAGTTGCCGGACGAGGCCATCAATGCGCGTCAGGCTGCGGACTTCGCCCGCCTGCGCGCGGCCTTGCCGGGAATCCCCGCCTCCTTCGCCAATTCGTCCGGCGTCTTCCTGGGTACGCGAGCCCACCACGACCTGCTGCGCCCCGGCTATGCGCTCTTCGGTGGCAACCCCAAGCCGGGTACACCCAATCCCATGCGTCCAGTGGTGCGCCTGGAGGCGACCATCGTGCAGGTTCGTACCGTCGCGGCCGGCGAGACCGCCGGCTACAACGCCGCCTGGCGTGCGGATGGCCGACGCCGCCTCGCTACCCTCTCACTCGGTTACGCCGACGGCTATCCGCGTGCGGCGAGCGGACGGGGTATGGCCCTGGTCGACGGCGTACGTTGCCCAATCGTCGGGCTCATCTCCATGGATCTCGTCATTGTCGACGTCACCGGCGCCCCCGGCGCAGCGCGTGGTGGAACCGCGACGCTCATCGGTGACGCCCTCGACATCGACACTGTCGGGCACGCTGCCGGCACCATCGGCTACGAGATCCTGACGGGGCTGGGTTCTCGCTATGTTCGCCATTATGTGACAGGAACCGAGGCCTGAGGGGCCTCTTCCGGACGCGTCATGGCCAAGATCCAACAGACCTTCGTCTGCCAGTCCTGCGGCGCGGTCTACAACCGCTGGCGCGGGCGCTGCGAAGCCTGCAACGGCTGGAACTGCATCGCCGAAGAGACCGGTGCCGCCGGCCCCCAGTCCGGCCCGGTCAAGACGCGGCCGAGCCGCGCCAAGGGCCGGGTGTTCCCGCTGGAGGGGCTCACCGGCGAGGTCAAGCAGGCGCCGCGCATTCCATCGGGTATCAACGAGCTCGATCGGGTGACCGGCGGCGGCTTCGTCCGCGGCTCGGTGATCCTGCTCGGCGGCGATCCCGGCATCGGCAAATCCACACTGCTGATGCAGGCCACCGCCGCCATGGCGCGCACGGGGGAGCGCGTCGTCTACATCTCCGGCGAGGAGGCGGTGGCCCAGGTGCGCCTGCGCGCCGAGCGCCTCGGCCTCGCCGACGTGCCGGTGGAGCTGGCAGCCGAAACCAACGTCGAGGACATCGTCGAGACCCTGTCGCAGGGCACCCCGCCGGCGCTCTGCATCATCGATTCGATTCAGACCATGTGGACCGAGACGGTGGAATCGGCGCCCGGCACCGTCACCCAGGTGCGCGGCTCGGCCCAGACCCTGATCCGCTTCGCCAAGACCACCGGCACGGCGGTGATCCTCGTCGGTCACGTCACCAAGGACGGGCAGATCGCGGGCCCCCGCGTGGTCGAGCACATGGTCGACGCGGTCGCCTCGTTCGAGGGCGACCAGGGCCATCACTTCCGCATCCTGCGCGCGGTGAAGAACCGCTTCGGACCCACCGACGAGATCGGCGTATTCGAGATGACCGATATGGGGCTCGCCGAGGTGCCGAATCCCTCCGCCCTGTTCCTGGCGGGGCGCGACCACGCGGCGCCCGGCACGGCGGTGTTCGCCGGCATGGAGGGGACGCGGCCGCTGCTGGTCGAGATCCAGGCCCTCGTCGCGCCCTCCTCCCTCGGCATGCCGCGCCGGGCCGTCGTCGGCTGGGACCCCAACCGGCTCTCGATGGTACTCGCGGTGCTGGAGGCCCATGGCGGCATCCGGCTCGGCACACACGACGTCTATCTCAACGTTGCCGGCGGCCTGCGCATCACCGAGCCGGCGGCGGATCTGGCTGTCGCCGCCGCCCTGGTCTCGTCCCTGTCGGGCTCGGCACTCCCGTCCGAGACGGTGTATTTCGGGGAGATCGGTTTGTCGGGCGCCATTCGCCCGGTGGCCCAAGCGCCGGCCCGCCTGAAGGAAGCGTTGAAGCTCGGCTTTGCCAAGGCGGTGACGCCCCAGGGGCGCGGCGAGGGCGGCAACGACGGGTTTCCCACCGAAGCCCTGCGCCACATCGCCGACCTCGTCGCCGGCATCGCCAGCAACGGCCCGCGCCGGGTCGGGTCCGGCCGGGGACGCGGTGGGGTGGAGTACGACGAGGATTGAAGCCCGTCCCGGCCGGGATGCCGGTCGGCTTGAGGGTGACGGCCAGGATTCGGCACGATATACAGGGGCGCGGCCGGGGGAAGCCGCAGGATACGCTTTGCCGAAGCAACTCCCTTGAAGTGACAATCGCCCACGATGCCGTTCTCCGTTCTCGATCTCGTCGTGCTCGGCATCGTCGTGGTGTCCGCGTTGCTCGCGGCCGTGCGTGGCGCCACCCGAGAGGTGCTGGCCATCATCGCTTGGGTCGCCGCCGCCGCCGTTGCCTGGAAGCTCTATCCCCTGCTCCTGCCGACGGTAAGCCAGCACGTCACCAACGCCACCGTGGCCTTGGTGGCGTCCATCGCGGCGATTTTCCTCGGCACCCTCATCGTGGTCTCGATCATCACCGTGAAGGTGTCGGACATGATCCTCGATTCGCGCATCGGCGCCATCGATCGGTCTCTCGGTTTCCTGTTCGGCGCTGGGCGCGGCTTCCTGATCTGTGTCATCGGCTGGGTGTTCCTGGCCTGGCTCGTCCAGGGCAAGATGCCCGATTGGGCAGCCCAGGCCCGCAGCCGCCCGATGCTGGAGAAGTCCGGGGAGGCCCTGGTGGCGCAGTTGCCAGAGAACCCCGAAGGCCTGCTGAAGCAGTTCAAGAAGCCGAAGGCGGACAACCCGTCCGACCCCGTCGAGCCGCCGGAGGGCGACGTGCCGGCCCAGCGCCGCAGCGATGCACCGTCCCCAGCCACGCCCGCCTCGCGACGCTGATCTGCGGTGCCGGCGCTTGGTGCCCGGGCGGACGCCGCTTACATGCTGGCTTCGCGCATGACGGCTTCGTGACGAGGCTGGCTGGCCCAGTACCGGGCAATCAGGGATCGACCGCACCATGTTGGCAGTGAAACCGAGTGCCGGTCCGGCCGCCGGGACCGTGGACGGCCTCGATCGTGACGGCGATACCCTGCGCGAGGAATGCGGGGTGTTCGGCATCTTCGGCCATCCCGATGCCTCGGCCATCGTGGCGCTCGGCCTCCATGCCCTCCAGCATCGCGGCCAGGAAGCAGCCGGCATCGTCTCCTTCGATGGCGAAGTCTTCCATTCGGAGCGCCGCCCCGGCCTCGTCGGCGATTCCTTCTCGGATGGCGAGACCATCGCCCGCCTGAAGGGCCGGGCCGCCATCGGGCATGTGCGCTACTCGACCACGGGCGGCACCATCCTGCGCAACGTGCAGCCCCTGTTCGCCGAACTGGCCAGCGGCGGCCTCGCGGTCGCGCACAACGGCAACCTCACCAACGCCCTGTCGATCCGCCGCGACCTCGTGCGCGATGGCGCCATCACGCAGTCGACCTCCGACACGGAGGTGATCCTGCACCTCGCCGCGCGCTCCCGCGCGCCGCGGATCGTGGAGCGGTTCACCGAAGCCCTGAAGCAGATCGAGGGCGCCTACGCCATCGTCGCGCTCACCAACAAGAAGCTCATTGGCGCCCGCGACCCCATGGGCATCCGGCCCCTGGTGCTGGGCGAACTCGACGGCCGCTACATCCTCGCCTCCGAGACCTGCGCCCTCGATATCATCGGCGCCAAGTTCATCCGCGACGTCGAGAACGGCGAGATCGTGGTGATCTCGGAAGAGGGCATCCAGTCGATTCGCTTCGCGCCGGCCCGGCCCATGCGCCCGTGCATCTTCGAGTACATCTATTTCGCCCGGCCCGATTCCGTGGTGAACGGCAAGAGCGTCTATTCGGTTCGCAAGAACATCGGTCACGAACTCGCCCGCGAATCGGCGGCCGACGCCGACGTGGTGATCCCTGTGCCGGATTCCGGCGTGCCCGCCGCCCTCGGCTTCGCCCAGGAGACCGGCCTGCCCTTCGAAATGGGCATCATCCGCAACCACTATGTCGGGCGCACCTTCATCCAACCGACGCAGTCCGTGCGCGAACTCGGCGTGCGCATGAAGCACTCGGCCAACCGCGCCGTGGTCGAGGGCAAGCGCATCGTACTCGTCGACGACAGCCTCGTACGCGGCACCACCTCCGTGAAGATCGTCCGCATGATGCGCGAAGCCGGCGCCCGCGAGGTGCATTTTCGCATCGCCTCCCCGCCGATCACCTACCCGGACTTCTACGGCATCGACACGCCCGAGCGCGAGAAGCTCCTCGCTGCCACGCACGATCTCGAGGGTATGCGCCGCTACATCGGCGCCGATTCGCTGGCCTTCCTCTCCATCGACGGGCTGTACAAGGCCATGGGCGAGGAACGCCGCGACGAGGCCTGCCCGCAATACACCGACCATTGCTTCACCGGCGACTACCCGACGAGCCTGACCGACATGGCCATCGCCGGTCCGCGCCGGCTGGCGATGCTGGCCGAAGCCGACTGAACGCGCGCCCATGATCGACCCGCAAAAACCCCTGGCCGGGCGCGTCGCCGTCGTCACCGGTGCGTCGCGCGGCATCGGCCGGGCCGCCGCCCTCGCCCTGGCGGAGGCAGGCGCCCACATCGTCGCCGTCGCCCGGACCCAGGGTGCGCTGGAAGAACTCGACGATGCCGTTCGCGCGGTGGGTTCGAGCGCCACCCTGGTGCCGCTGGATCTCACCGATTACGACGCCATCGACCGCCTCGGCGCCGGACTTCACGAACGCTGGAAGCGCCTCGACATCGTGGTGGGCAATGCGGGCATTCTCGGCAACCTCACGCCGCTCGGCCACGTCACCCCCAAAACCTGGACCCAGGTGATGGACATCAACGTCACGGCGAACTGGCGCCTGATCCGCTCGTTCGATCCGCTCCTGCGAATGTCCGATGCCGGTCGGGCGATCTTCGTGACCTCAGGTGCCGCCCAGAAGTGCAAGGCCTATTGGGGCCCCTACTCCGTCTCCAAGGCCGCCCTCGATGCCCTGGTCCGGACCTACGCCGCCGAAACCGAGACGACGCCGGTTCGTGCCATGCTGCTCAATCCCGGCCCCCTGCGGACGGACATGCGCCGCGCAGCCATGCCGGGCGAGGATCCCGAGACCTTGAGGACACCGGAGGATCTGGCGCCGCACATCGTCCGGTTGGCGAGCCCCGCTTGGACCGAAACCGGCAAGATCTTCGATTTTCCGAGCGACCGCGTGCTGACGCCCCAGATGGCGCGCTAGAGCTGTGCCCGACCACGTTGGGTCGGGACACATCGCGCGGCCTTTGTTTTGCCGCGCTTTCCCCGCCGAACCGGTATCCACTTTGGCGGAGAGCGCGCTAAAAAAGTCCTCCGGGGCATGACCCACGCAACCGACGTGCCCTGACTTCTCCCGACAAGTCTTCGGTTCGGATCACCGTCTCATCACTAAGTGCCAGGTCCACCATGATCGACGTTCGCTGCATCTGCGCCATCGGCCAACGGGGCCAGCTCGGGCTCAACGGGCATCTCCCCTGGGAGGGCAACACCGATCCCCTCTTCGTCGAGGACGTCACGCGGTTCTTCGCCATCACCATGGGCCACGTGCTCATCGCCGGACCGAAAACCATCGCGTCGGTGCCCGACTTCGCGTTCAAGGACCGCACCATCGACGTGATCCGCAGCCACGAGGATCCCGAGGCGGTGCTGAAGCGGTATCCCGGCCGGCGCATCTTCGTGGGTGGCGGGATCAGCGTCTGGAACGTGTACGCCAAGTATATCCAGCACTGGGACGTGACCCGCCTGCCCTATGACGGCGAGGCCGACCGCTGGTTCGATCCCGCGTGGCTCGTCGGCGGCCCGCTCCGCACCTGACGGCACAAAGGACTACGCTTGCGGGTTGAGATGAGCCCTCCAGCCCCAAGGTCCCCGATGAGCTCGCATTCGTACCGCTTCGGCATCGAAGAAGAGTACTTTCTGGCCGATTCCGAGACGCGCGGCACGCCGGACCGGCCGCTCGGTGCTTTCCACGACGCGGCCGGGGCTGCCCTGCCGGAGATCGGCCGCGAGCTCCTCGAATCACAGATCGAGGCCTGCACGCCGCCCTTGGAAAGCTTTAGCGAGGCCCGCGAGACCCTCGCGCATCACCGGGCGATTCTGGCGCGGATCGGACGGGAGCACGGCGTCCTCGTCTTCGCCGCCGGCACCCATCCGGTCGCGGCCTGGGCGAGGCAGGTGGCGACGCAAGGCGAGCGCTACACCGGTATCCTGGAGGATGTGGGTCTGGCGGGTCGGCGCAGCCTGATCTGCGGCATGCACGTCCATGTCGAGGTGCCGGACCCCGACGCGCGGGTGGACCTCATGAACCGGCTGTTGCCATTCCAGCCCATCCTGCTCGCTCTCTCGGCCTCGTCGCCGTTCTGGCAGGGCCAGCCGACGGGACTCGCCTCTTATCGCCTCAGCGCCTTCGGCGAACTTCCGCGGACAGGCCTACCCGAGCTTTTCGCCGATACGAAAGCCTACGAGCGCTACGTTCGGATCATGACCCGAGCCGGTTCGATCCAGGATGCGAGCTTTCTGTGGTGGTCCCTGCGCCCTTCGATCAAATTCCCGACCCTGGAACTGCGCATCGCCGATTCCTGCACGCGGATCGACAACGCCATCACCATCGCGGCGCTCTATCGCTGCCTCGTTCGCTGCGCCGTGCGCCGCCCGGACCTGAACGCCGGCCTCGACGGCGTCTCGCGGGCGCTGGCGCAGGAGAACCTCTGGCGGGCGCAGCATGGGGGTACGAAGGCGGAGATGATCGACGAGGCGAGCGAGCAGGCCGTGCCATTCGGTGAAGCCCTCGACAGGCTGCTTACGCTGATCGTCGAGGACGCCGAAGCCCTGGGCTGTGTGGCGGAGGTCGAGGCCGCCCGCAGGATCGTCCGTGACGGCACGAGCGCGGAATGCCAGATCGCCGCTTTCGAAACGGTCCGATCCGATGACCGAAGCTCCCTCGGCGCGGTGGTGGATTGGCTAGCGGCCATCACGCGGGGCGACAGTTGAATCTACCGTGCGACGGAGTACCGCTTAGCCCTTGTTGTCCTTGTCGAACGGGTTCTTCGAGGTCCGCAGGGACAGCCGGATCGGCACGCCGGGGAGCTCGAAGGATTCGCGTAGGCCGTTGACGAGGTAACGGGTGTAGGATTTCGGCAGGCCGTCGAGTTGGTTGCCAAACAGGGCGAAGTGCGGCGGGCGGCTCTTCACCTGGGTGGCGTAGCGGATCTTGATGCGGCGGCCCGAGACGGCAGGCGGCGGGTTGCGCTGGGTCGCAGCACTGAGCCAGTCGTTGATCCGCGAAGTGGAGACGCGTGTGTTCCACACCACCTCCGCGCCCGTCACTGCCTGCATGAGCTTGTCGATGCCCTCGCCGGCGAGGCCCGAGAGCGGCACCACGGGCACGCCGCGCACCTGCGGCAGCAGGCGGGTGCAATCCTCGCGCAGCTTCTTCAGGAGGCCGTTCTGGTCGGCGACGAGGTCCCACTTGTTGAGGCCGATGACCAGTGCCCGGCCCTCGCTCTCGATGAGATCGACGATGGTGAGGTCCTGCTTCTCGAACGGGATGGTGGCGTCGAGAAGCACCACCACCACCTCGGCGAAGCGCACGGCGCGCAACCCGTCCGACACGGCGAGCTTCTCGAGCTTGTCGTCGATGCGAGCCTTGCGGCGCATGCCCGCGGTGTCGTGGAGCTTGATCCGGCGCCCGCGCCAGACCCAGTCGAGGGAGATGGAATCCCGGGTGATGCCGGCTTCCGGGCCGACGAGGAGGCGTTCCTCCCCGAGCATCCGATTGATCAGGGTCGACTTGCCCGCATTGGGGCGGCCGACGATGGCAACCTTGAGGGAACGGTCGGACGGATCCTCGTCCGCATCCTCCTCGTCCTGCGCCGGCAGGGCTTCGGTGAGGGCGTCGTGGAGTTCGCCGATGCCCTCGCCATGCTCGGCCGAGAACGGGATCGGATCGCCCAGCCCCAATGAGAACGCCTCGTAGGCGCCGCTCAGGCCCGCGCCGCTCTCCGCCTTGTTGGCGATGAGGATGACGGGGCAGCCGGCCCGGCGCACGAGCTCGGCGAAGGGCTGGTCGGCGGGCAGGATCCCGGCGCGGGCGTCGATGACGAACAGCACCACGTCGGCCTCGAGGATCGCGGCCTCCGTCTGGGCGCGCATGCGGCCCAGCAGCGAATCGGCATCGGCCTGTTCGAGGCCTGCGGTGTCGATGATGCGGAAGACGAGGCCACCGAAGTTGACGTCGCCCTCGCGCCGGTCGCGGGTCACGCCGGGGCGGTCGTCCACGAGGGCGAGCTTTTTGCCCACGAGGCGGTTGAAGAGGGTCGACTTGCCGACATTCGGCCGTCCGACGATCGCGACGGTCGGCATGTCCATGGTGTGCTCGATTCAGTCGTACAGGATGGGGAAAGGTGTTTGTCAGCGCGTCACGGGCAGTGGCGCGGCAGGCTCCGGCGTCGCAGCCGTCACGGAGACCGGACCGCCGGCCACGAGGGCGGCATAGACCTCGATGCGCTGGCGCAGGTTCTGTGGCGCCTGCGGGTCGGCATTGATCTGGTCGAACCAGCGTCCGGCCGCCTCGTATTCGCCGCGCTTGAGGGCGACGAGACCGAGCATCTCGCGGGCGGTGTGGCGGAAGGCGCCGGTCGGCGCGGCGAGGCCCTGGAGGCTGGCGAGCGCCGCGTCGGGCTGCGGCCCGTCGAGGCGCAGGAGGGCGGCGCGGAGGCGAGCGAGGTCGCGCAGGGCATCGCTCACCCCGGTGTCGGCCGCAAGAGCGTCGTACTCGGTGGCGGCGGCAGCCCCGTCGCGCTTCGACGTCTCGGCGGCCGAGCGGAAGCGGGCGAGGAGGCGATAACCGCCCGGTGCGTCGCTGCGGAGCGCCGCGAACGCCCTGTCGGCCTCCGCGTTCTTGCCGTCGCGGGCAAGGCGGTTGGCGGCGTCGAACTGTTCGGAGGCCGCGTCGGCGCGCACGCGCTGGTCGTGCTGCCAGTAGCGCCAGCCGCCGACGGCGGCCACCACGAGGATCGCCACGGCGATGATGGCGCCGCTGTAGCGACGCCAGATCTCGGCGACCTGATCCCGGCGATAGTCTTCGTTGACCTCGCGGATGAACTCGTTGTTCTCGGCCATGCTGTCTCACGCCGGCCGAGACGCGACCGACCGCTCAAAGGAAGAGGAAGGCCTGCGCCTAGCACAGGCCCGCGCCGTTGGCGACCGGTCTTCGCCGCGGGGCCGTCGTGCTCAGGCCTGACCCGGCCAGGCGGCGACGCCGATGAGGATCGGGTGGAGGACCTTGCCGAATACGAACCACACGGCGAGACCTACAACCACCGCGATGGCATCGTTGCGCCATCCGGCCGGGGCCGCGACGACGCCATGTTGGGCAGCCACGGCCGTGGGGTTCAGGGCCCGACGCTTGGCGCTGATCCGGGCGACCACAGCCCAGGCGAGGAAGCTCCCGAACAGCAGGATCGAGCCGAGATCACCGTTGGCGAGGAGGTGGGCGGTCGCCCAGATCTTCACCGCGAGCAACATCGGATGCTTGGCCTTGGCTCGGATATGGCCCGGCAGGTACGCCGAGGCCAGGACGATGAAGGCCAGCAGGGTCAGGACGAGGGAGAGGTGGCGTGTGAAGACCGGCGGATTCCAGACGGCGATGTAGCCGGCCTGGCGATAGAGGTGAAAACCGTAGGCGATGAGCACGAGGCCGAGCACCGAGACGCCGGTGTAGACGAGCTTGTAGCGGCCCTCGCCGACATCGCCGATGACGCTCGCGCGCTTGGCCCGCGCCATGGAGAAGGCGTGCATGCCGAGGAACAGCACGAGGCCGAGGATCAGGATCAGCATGGTGGGCTTTCGTGCATCGGGATGTGGACGGCCGCCGAAAACGCGGCGTCGCGGCAATCAGTCTGTAACGGTTCAAAACCCAAACTCGACGGGATGTCCAGGCATACGCGATGACGCGCCTCATTCTTCGCACCCTCCTCGCGCTGGCGAGCCTCACGGACGCGGCCGGCGCGGCCTCGGAACCGCCGTTCTCGGCGCTGACACTCGTCGGACCCCCGACCGTGGTCTTCAAGGCGGGCCGCGATGCTTGCGATGGAGCGGACGTGCCGGATGCCTCCGCGCGGGCGTTCCGAGACGCTTCCAGCGCCGTCGCGCTCTATGGGATGCATTACCGGAACCGCGCCCTGCGGGGTCCGTCCCTCGACGCGCTCAAGCTCGACTGCGCCATCGTCCTCGATTCCGGTGAGAAGCCCGACCCGGCTCTGTACGACGACCGTTCGTGGGTCGCCGCCACCTGGACCGACGATGGCAAAGCCGTCGCCGCTCTCCTCCACCATGAATACCAAGCCAACGAGCATCCGGGCCGATGCCGCTCCAAGGTCTACCTGGAGTGCTGGTACAACACGGTGGTGGCCGCCGCCTCGACGGATGGCGGACAGCGGTTCTCGCGGGCGACGCCGCCCGTGGTTGTGGCCGGTGCTCCGTTCCGCCAGGAAGTCGAACAGGGCCGTCATCGCGGCTTCTTCAACCCGTCGAACATTTTTGGCGATGGGCGCTGGCGCTACATGTTCGCCTCGACCACCGGTTGGGATCTCAAGGGCAGCGACCAGGCGGCGGGGGTTTGCCTGTTCCGCACGGACGATCCCGCCGACCCGTCGCGCTGGCGCGCCTGGACCGGCACCGGCTTCACTGCAGCTTTCCCAGACCCCTACACCAAACCGGCGATGCATCTGGCGACGTGCAAGCCCGTGGCGCCCTTCCCCACCCCCGTGGGTGCGGTGGTGCGCCATCGCGGCAGTGGCGCCTGGATCGCAGTGTTCATGGCGCGAAAGGCGGCGGACTTCCCCGAATCCGGATTCTACTGGACGAGTTCACGCGATCTCGTGACTTGGGACCGTCCGCGCCTGCTTTTGGCGGGTGCGACCCTCTACGACGATCCCTGCGGCGCGTCGGCCGGCTTGATCGCGTATCCGTCGCTGCTCGACCCCGCCGCCATGGGCCGTAACTTCGACGACACCGGCGACACCGCGCTCCTCACCTATGTGACCCTGCGCACGGAGGGCTGCGCCATCACGTCGGATCGCGACCTCGTGCGCCGGCCCCTCGCCATCAAGGTCTGGCCGTGAGACCCGTGATCAGAGCTTGCAGGCCCCGGCGAGCGCCGTGTTCTCGGCGTCCGTGAACAGCCGCGAGCGGATGAGGAAGCGCCTGTCGCGGCCATTTTCGAGGGAGAACATCCCGCCGCGGCCCGGCACCACGTCGAGGATGAGGTGGGTGTGCTTCCAGACCTCGAACTGCGGCCGGCTGATCCAGAAATCGGCACCCGCCACGGTCCCGAGATGCACGTCGCTGTCGCCCGTGAGGAACTCGCCCTGCGGGTAGCACATGGGCGAGGACCCGTCGCAGCAGCCGCCGGACTGGTGGAACATCACCGGGCCGTGCTCGGCGCGCAACTCCTCGATGAGGGCGAGGGCCGCCGGTGTCGCGGTGACGCGAAGCGGCGTGCCGTCGTTGCCCGCCTGATCGGCGGTGGTCTGTTCGGGGGTGGCAACGTCGCTCATCGGTCTGTCCTCGCTCGGGCGATCTGCCGAAGATATGGGGCGAATAACGAAAAAGCCCCGGCCTTTCGGCCGGGGCAAGGTGGTCTCGGGGTCGACGGTTAGAAGAAGCCGAGCTTCTTTGCCGAGTAGCTCACCAGCATGTTCTTGGTCTGCTGATAGTGGTCGAGCATCATCTTGTGGTTCTCACGTCCGATGCCGGACTGCTTGTAGCCGCCGAAGGCCGCGTGGGCCGGATAGGCGTGGTAGCAGTTGGTCCAGACGCGCCCGGCCTGGATGGCACGGCCGAAGCGGTAGGCGCGGGTGCCGTCGCGGGTCCAGATTCCGGCGCCGAGGCCGTAAAGGGTGTCGTTGGCAATCGCGAGGGCGTCGGCATCGTCCTTGAAGGTCGTGACCGAGAGGACGGGCCCGAAAATTTCCTCTTGGAAGATTCGCATCTTGTTGTGGCCCTTGAACACCGTCGGCTTCATGTAGAAGCCGTCCGCGAACTCGCCGTCCTTGACGTTGCGTTCGCCGCCGGTGAGGCACTCGGCGCCCTCCTGCCGGCCGATATCGACGTAGCTCAGGATCTTCTCGAGCTGTTCGGAGGAGGCCTGGGCGCCGATCATGGTGGCGGGGTCGAGGGGAGAGCCCTGCGTGATCGCCTCGACGCGCTTGATCGCGCGTTCCATGAAGCGGTCGTAGATCGATTCGTGCACCAGCGCCCGGCTCGGGCAGGTGCAGACCTCGCCCTGGTTGAGGGCGAACATCGTGAAGCCTTCAAGCGCCTTGTCGAAGAAGTCGTCGTCCTCGTTGACGACATCCGCGAAGAAGATGTTCGGCGACTTGCCGCCGAGCTCCAGCGTCACCGGAATCAGGTTCTGCGAGGCGTACTGCATGATCAGCCGGCCCGTCGTCGTTTCGCCCGTGAAGGCGATCTTGGCGATGCGGGGCGAGGAGGCCAGCGGCTTGCCGCATTCCAGGCCGAAGCCGTTGACGATGTTGAGCACGCCCGGCGGCAGCAGGTCGGCGATGAGTTCGGCCACCACGAGGATCGACGCGGGGGTCTGCTCGGCGGGCTTCAGCACCACGCAGTTGCCGGCGGCGAGCGCGGGCGCCAGCTTCCACACTGCCATCAGGATGGGGAAGTTCCACGGGATGATCTGGCCGACGACGCCCAGCGGCTCGTGGAAGTGATAGGCTACGGTGTCGTGGTCGATCTCGGAGATCGAGCCTTCCTGGGCGCGCAGGCAGCCGGCGAAGTAGCGCCAATGGTCGATGGCGAGCGGAATGTCGGCGTGTGTGGTCTCACGGATCGGCTTGCCGTTGTCCCAGGTCTCGGCGAGCGCGATGAGATCGAGGTTGTCCTCCATCCGGTCTGCAATTTTGTTCAGGATGCGCGCGCGCTCGTTCGGTGCGGTGCGGCCCCAGGCCTCCTTTGCGGCGTGCGCGGCGTCGAGCGCCTTGTCGACGTCGGCAGCGTCCGAGCGGGCGACCTCACAGATGACCCGGCCGGTGATCGGCGAGGTGTTCTCGAAATAGCGGCCAGCAATGGGTGCGACCCACTGACCGCCGATGAAGTTCTCGTAGCGGGCGGAGAACGGGGACTTGGCGCCCTGGTTCAGGAATTCCGGCTTGTTCATGGTGCTTCCTCCGAATCTTGTTTTTATGCGTGCGGCAGACAAGGCCACACGACCGGCCGACGCAAGGTGGACCTTTGGCCAACCCGGATCGGCGTCCGCGCACCGGATGGCGTCCGGGCAGGGGGTGCAATGGTAGACCCGATCGCGGATCGTTGCGACCCGGGTTGGCGCGGCATCCGTCACCCCGTCATGCCTTCGACCCATGCCACTGCACGACCGACGGCCGGCCGATCGGGATCAAGCTCGCATGCAGGCCGTTAGGCCAGGGCTGTCCTTTCGTGCGGGTACGGTCACGCATTCCGATCCGTTCCGCTCCCAACTTCCGCTCCCGCGTCGAGGATCGCCTTGTCGTTGACACCCCCACCCGCCCCCGTAGCACCGATGCCTTCGGTCTGGAGCGGCCCGCGCTTCGGTGAGTTCGTCGGGATCGTCGCCCTGATGATGGCGGTGACCGCCATTTCCATTGACAATCTCCTGCCGGCGTTCCCCGAGATCCAGGCCGAGTTCGCGGTTGCGGATCCCAACCGGCTGCAATGGCTGATCTACGTCTACATGATCGGCTTCGGGGCGGCGCAGATCGTCTACGGTCCCGTCTCGGACACCTACGGGCGCCGGTCGGTGCTGCTCGTGAGCCTCTCGATCTACGTCGCCGGCACCGTGCTCGCTATGATCGCCCCGTCCTTCGCTTGGCTGCTCGCAGCGCGCGTCATCCAGGGCATCGGCGCGGCCGGCGGCCGGGTGCTGTCAACTGCCATCGTGCGCGACCGGTTCGCCGGGCGCGAGATGGCGAGCGTGATGTCGCTCGTGATGATGGTATTCCTCATCGTGCCTATGATCGCGCCGGCCATCGGCGGGGCGATGCTTCTTTTCGGCTCGTGGCATTACGTCTTCGTGTCGATGCTGGTGCTCGCCGGCCTCCTCGTCGTGTGGTTCTCCGCCCGAATGCCCGAAACCCTGCACCCGCAATACCGACGCCCGTTTTCCCTGCGCGTCGTCGGCCAGGCTGTGGCCGTCACGTTCCGCAACCGGGTGGCGGTGGGGTACGCCACGGCGCTCGGCCTGCTGACGGGCTGCATCATGGGCTATGTCGGCTCGGCCCAGCAGGTGTTCGACACCGGCCTCTATCATCTGGGTGCCCTGTTTCCCCTCGCCTTCGGACTCGTGGCCGGGGCCATGGGTGCGGCGACCCTGGTCAACGCCCGCCTCGTCCGCCGCCTCGGCATGCGACCCCTCTCCCATGCCGGGCTCACCGCCTTTGTCGCCGTCGCGATGGTCCAGGTGATGGCGGCCCTTGCCTATGGCGGGCGCCCACCCCTCGGCCTGTTCCTCGGACTTCTCGCCGCCAATCAGTTCCTGATCAGCTTCGCCATGCCGAACTTCAACGCCCTGGCCCTGCAACCTCTGGGGGAGATCGCCGGGACGGCCTCGTCCTTCCTCGGCTTCTACACTACGATTCTCGGTGCCCTGTGCGGATTCCTCATCGGCCAGGCCTTCGACGGCACCGTCCTGCCCATCGGTCTCGGCTATGCGGCCCTCGGTGCCCTCGCCCTCCTGGTCGTCGCCTGGACGGAGCGCGGACGCCTGTATCGCGGGGGCGTTTCGGGATGAGCTTCCCGTTTCACCAGCGGCTTTCCGCGCCTTAACCCCGTCTTCAGCCCCCCAGGACATGGTTTGTTCTCAAACCAATCCAGACGGAGCCCGCGACGTGCCCGGCCGTACTCATGACGGACTGCTTCTCCTCGCCCGGCTGCTGCTCGCCGCCGCGCTCCTTCCGACGGGCATCGCTCGGGCGCTGAACGTCTCGGGCTTCGCCCTGACGCTCGCCGGAACAGGCCTGCCCTCGCCGAACCTCGTGGCGACGGCAGCCGTCGTCGTTCAGGTGTTCGGTCCCCTGGCGCTCCTCGTCGGCGTCCTGCCGCGCCTCACCGGCCTTGGTCTCGGAGGCTTCGCGGTCGCCATGGCGGTCCTGCTGCACCCGTTCTGGCAGTTCTCCGGGCCCAACGCGGTGGCCGAGCGCACCCTGATGCTCGCGGATCTGGGGCTCGCCGGCGGGTTCCTCCTGTACGCTGCGACAGGTCCCGGCGCATGGAGCTGGCAGGGCTGGCGCCAGGGCGCGCGGCCTCAACCGAGACCCACCGCGGCGAGGGCCGCGGCACCGAAGGCGGCCTCGCGCGGCAAACGTCCCGCCGGACGCAGTCCGACCCGCGCGGCGGCGTAGATCACGGCGCCGGCGCGACCCGGCGATGCCCCGATACCTCCGCGCCCGCATCGGGCGCGAGACGACGGAAGGCGAAGACCGACAGGGCCGAGATCGCCGCGACGGCGAGGAAGGCCGGTCCGAAATCCTCCGCGTGGAGATCCGTTCGTCCGTGCCAGGCAGCATTGCCTTCCAGAGCGAGCGCTCCGAGCGAGACGCCGAGACTGAGCGACAGTTGCTGGGCGACGCTGGCGAGACTCGTTCCGGCGCTCATGTCCCGCGGTTCGAGATCCGCATACGCGATGGCGTTGACGCAGGTGAATTGAAGCGAGCGCACGCAGCCGCCGAGCAGCAGGGTGCAGACGATGATCGCGTGCGGCGTCTGCGTCGTGAACAGGCCGTTCGCGGCGAGGAAGCCCGCGGCGACGGCGGCGTTGATCAGCATCACCCGGCGAAAGCCGTAGGCCCGCAGGATGCCCGGACCGATGAGCTTGATCAGGAGCGCGCCGGCGGCGGCGGCGAAGGTGAGAAGGCCCGATTGCAGGGGATCGAGGCCGAACCCGATCTGCAGCATCAGGGGGAGCAGGAACGGAATCGCCCCGGTGCCGATGCGGAACAAGCTGCCCCCGGTCACGGCCGCGCGAAACGTCGGATAGCGCAGGAGATCGAGGCGGATGACCGGATGCGCCACCCTGCGGGAATGGCGGAGATAGAGCGATAGCAGGACGATGCCGGCGGCGAGGCACCCCCAAGAGACACCCTCGGGCAGGAGGTGGCGCCCCGTCGAGGCAAGCCCGAGCATCAGGGTCGCAAGCCCGAGACCCGAAAGCGCGAACCCGACGAGGTCGAGGGGCGGCCGCGCGGTCTCGCGTACGTTCTCGAAATACACGCTTGCCAGCACGATCCCGGCGAACCCGATGGGGATGTTGATGAGGAAGATCCAGCGCCAGTCGAGGTAGGTTGTGATCAGGCCGCCGAGGGGCGGCCCCATGATCGGACCGATGAGGGCCGGGATGGTGAGGTAGGCGAGCGCACTGACGAGCTCGCTCTTCGGCACGCTGCGGAGGATGACGAGGCGGCCGACCGGTACCATCATGGCGCCGCCGAGGCCCTGGAAGAACCGGGCGGCGACGAAGCCGACGAGGGAATCGGATGCCGCGCAGGCCAGCGACCCGGCCATGAACACCCCGAGCGCCACCCGGAACACCGTACGGGCGCCGTAGCGGTCGGCCATCCAGCCGCTGATGGGAATAAAGATCGCGAGGCTCACGAGGTAGGCGGTGAGCGCGAGCTTCAGGGCGATAGGGTCTTCGCCGAGGCTCCGGGCGATGGTGGGCAGCGCCGTGGCGATCACCGTCGCGTCGGTGTTCTCCATGAACAGGGCTGTGGCGACGACAAGGGGGACGATCTGAGACGGGCGCATCGGACGGCAACAAGTCCCGGATGGGCCATCGGGTTGCACCTGCGGCGAGAGAAACTTATCGGCTACGTCCCGATTCCTGAGAGCGGTGTGCCGTTCTGTTGGCGTATGGTGGATGAAAATCGCAGCCGGAACCGTGCCGGAACTGCGTGGCGCTTCCGCCACACGCAGCCGCAACAGCGGGCGGCGGGGCGTCGAGCGCCTTTCCACGTGGTCGTCCCCGCAGCTAAGCTGTCGCCCAACACGGACCGTCTGGTGCCGTTCGAGGGCATGTCTGCCCCGGATGCGCCGAGCCGCCGTTCCCGTTCTTCCGTCAAGGTTCCTGGATGCCCTCGCGCTTCGAACGTCGTCTCAGGGTACCCGGCATGACCGCCGGTTTCGCCCTGATGCTCGCCATGGCCGGCTGCGGCACGGTCCTCCTGAACGATTCCGGCTCACTCACCCGCTACGACCGTCTCGTCGGCAGCGAAGAGGTCGCCACCCGGGCGAAGCTCTACATCGACCGTGCCGCCACCGCCGCCGCACGGACGATCCGGATCATTCCGACAACGTTTTCCGAGGCCGTCTCAGGTCCCGGCCTGACGTCCGTGGAGCGTCGCCTCGTCGCCAACGCCGCGGACCGGGCGCTCTGCTACGAACTGTCTCTGCGTTACGACGTGGTCTCGGGCCGCAAGGCGGACCTGACCGTGCGCGCCGCCGTCACCCGCGTCGAACTCACCGGATTGCCGGCTGCGGGGGCCACCATCGCCACCTCGGCCGGCGTCAGCATCGCATCGCAGGTCGGTGTCGGCTTCGCCACGTCGGTGGGCCGCGTCCCGATCCCGCGGATTCCGATCGGCCTCGGCAGCATCACCATCGAGGCGGAGGCCCTCGACGGCCGCCACGAACAGCGGGCCGCCATGGTATGGGGCGGGGCCGCCAATTCGTTCACGAGCCAGCCGCGGTTCTCGCCCATCAGCGACGCCTACGACCTCGCTGGCGAATTCGGACAGGATTGGGGCGGCTACCTCGCCACCGGCGTCGATCCATTCAAGGCACCGCTGGCCATCCCGAGCTACGACCGCATCCGCATCACGACCCTCGGCGAGGCGCCCCTCGACCCCGATTGCGAGGCGTTCGGCCGCGCGCCGGGCGTCGACGGAATCGCGGCGGATTACATCGGCCTGCCGCCGGAATACACCGACAAGGGCCCCCTCGCGCCCGTCCGGTGACCGAACGGCCCGGCCCGCGCGGCCGGTGAGCCATGCGGACGGGGGATATCCTCGTGCCGCCCGCGGATTCCGCCTTTGCGCGGGTCGGGCCCGCATGATACTGGCCCTTGCCAACTCGATGACGCCGAAGAGGTCCACGGACCTGGCGTCTCACCCCTTCTGGGAGTTGGTTCATGGCCCGCATCACCGCAGATTCCATCATCGAAGGCCTGACCTTCGACGACGTCCTCCTGCGCCCCGCCGCCTCCTCGGTGATGCCCACCGAGGTGAGCGTCGCGAGCCGGCTCACCCGCACCATCCACCTCAATCTGCCGATCCTGGCCTCCGCCATGGACACCGTGACGGAAGCGCCCATGGCCATCGCCATGGCGCAGAACGGCGGCATGGGCGTCATCCACCGCAACCTCGAGCCGGACGAGCAGGCCGAGCAGGTCCGCCTCGTCAAGAAGTACGAGTCGGGAATGGTGCTCAACCCCATCACCATCCACCCCGACGAGACCCTGGCCGACGCCTTCACGCTGATGAAGCAGAACCGCATCTCCGGTATTCCGGTGGTGGAGCGCGGCCCCAACGGCTCGCGCGGCAAGCTCGTCGGCATCCTCACCAACCGCGACGTGCGCTTCGCGACGAATTCCTCCGAAACCGTCGCCGAACTGATGACCCGCGACCGGCTCATCACCGTGCGCGAAGGCGTGAACCAGGACGAGGCCAAGCGCCTCCTGCACCAGTTCCGCATCGAGAAGCTCCTGGTGGTCGACGACCACTACCGCTGCATCGGCCTCATCACCGTCAAGGACATCGAGAAGCAGGTCGCGTATCCGGGCGCCGTGAAGGACGAGCAGGGCCGCCTGCGCGTGGCGGCGGCCACCACCACGGGCGACAGCGGATTCGAGCGGGCCGAGCGTCTCATCGATGCCGGTTGCGACGTGGTCGTGGTCGACACCGCCCACGGGCACTCGATCAAGGTGCTCGACGCCGTGCGCCGGGTGAAGCAACTCTCCAACACCGTGCAGATCGTCGCCGGCAACGTCGCCACTCGCGACGGCGCCCAGGCCCTCATCGACGCGGGCGCCGACGCCATCAAGGTCGGCATCGGCCCGGGCTCCATCTGCACCACCCGCATCGTCGCCGGTGTCGGCGTGCCCCAGCTCACCGCCCTGATGGAGGCCGTCGAGGCGGCCGACCGCGCCAACGTGCCGGTGATCGCCGATGGCGGCATCAAGTACTCGGGTGACCTCGCCAAGGCCATCGCGGCCGGCGCGTCCGTGGCGATGCTGGGCTCCCTCCTGGCCGGTACCGACGAGGCGCCCGGCGAGGTTTTCCTGCACCAGGGCCGCTCATACAAAAGCTACCGCGGCATGGGCTCGGTCGGCGCCATGGCCCGTGGCTCGGCCGATCGCTACTTCCAGGCGGAGGTCAACGACACGCACAAGCTCGTCCCCGAGGGCATCGAGGGGCAGGTGCCCTACAAGGGACCGGTGGCCGCGGTGCTGCACCAGCTTGCCGGGGGCCTTCGCGCCGCCATGGGCTATGTCGGCGCCCCCACGATCCCGGAGTTCCAGGACAAGGCGCAGTTCGTCCGCATCACCAATGCGGGCCTGCGCGAGAGCCATGTCCACGACGTGACCATCACCCGCGAGAGCCCGAACTACCCCGGACGCGGTTGAACCCCACCCGACGAACAATCTCGCCCCGTCCAGTCTCCCGCGTGCCCCGGGCGCAGGAGTTTCATCACGCGCGGATGACTCAACCATGACGGTTCCGGCCATCCTCGCACCGGCCTTCGCGCAGGTGTTCCTCACCTTCGCGCTGCTGTTCTGGATGGGGCATGTCCGCTTCGCCGCGTTGAGGGCCGGCACCGTTCGGGTCGGCGACATCGCCGTCGGCCAGAGGACTTGGCCAGATCGCGCCCAACGGGCGGCCAACGCCTACGCGAACCAGTTCGAACTGCCGGTTCTGTTCTACGCCTTGGTGCCGCCGGCACTGTACACCCGGAAAGCCGACCTGCTGTTCGTGGTGCTGGCCTGGGTCTTCGTCGCGACGCGGGCGGTCCACGCGGTTCTCTACGTCACGACCAATCCGCTCTCGTATCGCTTCCAAGCCTTCGCCGCCGGCGTGGTGGTCCTCCTGGTGATGTGGAGTGTGTTCGCCATACGAATTCTGGCGAGCTGATACGCCCGGGGCGTATAGAAACTTTCCAGAGAGAACGTCCTCGAATCGAAAGGGATCGTCCCATGCGCGTACTCGTCGTTGGTGCCGGAGCCACCGGAGGATATTTCGGTGCCCGGCTGGCCGCGATCGGCCGGGACGTGACGTTCCTCGTTCGCCCGGCGCGCGCGGAGAAGCTCGCTGCGCGTGGCCTGAGCCTGAAGAGTCCACACGGCGACCTGACGCTTTCGTCGCCGAAGACCGTGACGGCGGCGCAGCTGGCCTCGGCCGGCGCCTTCGACCTCGTGTTCCTCAGCTGCAAGGCCTACGACCTCAACGCAGCTCTCGTGGACGTCGCCCCCGGCATCGGCCCGGAGACGGCGATCCTGCCCGTGCTCAACGGCATGCGCCACCTCGACGCCCTCGAAGCCCGGTTCGGGTCGGAGCGCGTTCTCGGAGGAACCTGCGCCATTGCGGCGACGCTCGGAGCGGACGGCACCGTCCACCAGATGAACGAACTGCACACCCTGACCTACGGCGAGCGCGACGGCAGCCTGTCGCCGCGCATCGAAGCCATCGACGCCCTGATGCAAGGCGCGACCTTCGACCCTCGCCTGAGCCAGACCATGATGCTGGAAATGTGGGAGAAGTGGACTTTCCTGGCGACGTTGGCCGGATCGACCTGCCTCATGCGATCGACCATTGGAGACATCGTCTCGGCCCCCGGCGGGCGGGACTTCATCGAGGCCCTGCTTGAGGAGTGCCGTAGCATCGCGGCGAGCGCTGGCCATGCCCCCCGCGAGAAGTTCGTGGCGCGAACCCGCGCCACCCTCACGGCGGACGGGTCGGGGTTCACCGCCTCGATGCTTCGCGACATCGAGAACGGGGCCCGGATCGAAGTCGACCAGATCATCGGCGACCTCATCGCACGGGCGCCCGACACGGCCGGGCATCCCTTGCTCGACCGTGTCCACACGCATCTGAAAGCCTACGAGGCCCGGCGCACTCGCGAAGCCACGACGGTTCAGTAGCGCGGTCCGGGCGGCGGTGGATTGCCGTATTCCAGCTGCGTCTTCGCGTCGAGCCGGCGCGGCGGCGGGGTCGGATCGATGGCGGCCGGGGCCGTCGCGCAAGCGGCGACGAAGAGCAACAGGAGTCCGGCAAGGCCAAGATGGATGACGGGGGGCATGGGGTTCTCTAAAGCTCCGGGCACCAACCGATGTGGTCCCGCTGCCTTCGTGCCCCGGAATAGTGCCAGAAGCTCGACACCCCTGTGACCCCGCCGCGCTTTAAGCGTGGCCGTATCACGGCATTCGCCCGACCCTCGTGATCCCGCCCGGAGGACCTTCGCCCTGACGCCCCCCGCCCGCCTCTCCGCCGCCATCGAAGTCCTTGCCGACATCGCCGGACGCCGTCGCCCCGCCGCCGATGCCCTCAAGGATTGGGGCCTCGCCCACCGCTTCGCCGGCTCGGGCGACCGGGCTGCCATCGCCAGCCTCGTCTACGATGCCCTGCGCCGGCGGGCGTCCGCCGCCTGGATCATGGACGACGAGAGTCCGCGCGCCCTCGTCATCGGCATGCTGCGCCTCCAGCATGGGCTCGCGGCCCCCACCATCGCAGCCCAGTTCTCGGGCGATCGCTTCGCCCCCGCGCCGTTGTCCGATCACGAACGGACCCGCCTCACCGATGCGAGCTTGGCGCAGGCGCCCGACCACGTCGCCGGCGACGTACCGGAATGGGTGCTGCCCGCCCTCGCAACGACATTCGGCGACGCGCTGCTCGACGAGTTGCGGGCCCTGGCGCGCCGCGCGCCCCTCGATATCCGGATCAACACCCTTAGGCAGAGCCGTGATTCGGCCATGGCGGGCCTGACCCATCTCGCCCCGGCGACGACGCCCCACGCGCCCA
Source organism: Methylobacterium sp. Leaf469 (assembly GCF_001424745.1). Classification (NCBI taxonomy): domain Bacteria; kingdom Pseudomonadati; phylum Pseudomonadota; class Alphaproteobacteria; order Hyphomicrobiales; family Methylobacteriaceae; genus Methylobacterium; species Methylobacterium sp. Leaf469. The sequence goes on along the minus strand of NZ_LMRE01000023.1, from coordinate 3,085 downwards.
ACGGCCTGCGTATCCCCATCGGCGAGGATGGACGCGGCCCCGCTCTGCATGTCGAGCCTGAATTCCTCGGCGGGTGGTACGAGATCCAGGACGAGGGTTCGCAGCTCGCGAGCCTGCTGTCCGGCGCGAAGCCCGGCGAGACCGTGATCGATCTCTGCGCGGGGGGCGGCGGCAAGACCCTGAGCCTGGCGGCGATGATGGGCAATGACGGACGACTGGTCGCCAGCGACGACGATCCACGTCGCCTTGCACCCATTCACGAGCGTCTGCGCCGGGCTGGAGCCCGCGCCGAGATCCGGACCCCGCGCGGCGGCCGGGCTCGGACCGATGTTCTGGCGGACCTCGACGGTACCGCGGATCGCGTTCTCGTGGACGCGCCCTGCACGGGCTCCGGCACCTGGCGCCGCAATCCCGATGCGAAGTGGCGGATGCGGCCGGGAGCGCTTACCGCCCGCGTCAACGAGCAGGCCACGGTGCTCGACCGCGCTGCTGCCCTGGTGCGTCCGGGCGGACGCATCACCTACGTCACCTGCTCCCTGCTGCCGGACGAGAACGATGCGGCGGTCGCTGGCTTTCTCGCGCGCGCTGGCGACGCCTTCGCGGTGGTGCCGGCAACGACCGTGGTGGCTGGGGAGAAGCCCGATCTCGGCCCGTTCCTGCGGTTCACCGAGCACGGTTTGCAGATGAGCCCGGCTCTCACGGGCACGGACGGATTCTACCTTGCGACTCTGGAACGCAAGGCGGGCAGCTGACACCCGAACCGCAGAATCCCCAGACGGTTGCGGTTCCTGCACGGCGCACATCGCTCCATCCGTTGCACCGTGCGTGAGCCTCGTCTAACTCCGGTTCCATGATCACCGACCACGACAAGATCCTCATCGTCGATTTCGGCTCCCAGGTGACGCAACTCATCGCGCGACGTGTGCGCGAGGAGGGCGTCTACTGCGAGATCGTCCCCTTCACCAAAGCCGCCGAGGCATTTGCCGAGTCCAAGCCGAAGGGCGTGATCCTTTCGGGCGGGCCAGAATCGGTGACCACGGACGCTTCGCCGCGAACGCCTCAGATCGTCTTCGATTCGGGCGTCCCGGTCTTCGGCATCTGCTACGGTCAGCAGACCATGGCGGCCCAACTCGGCGGCGAGGTCGAGGCCGGACACCATGCCGAGTTCGGCCGCGCCGAGATCGAGATTCTGTCGGATTGCCCCCTGTTCAAGGGCGTCTGGCATGTGGGTGAGCACTACCCCGTCTGGATGAGCCACGGCGACCGGGTTACGAAGCTGCCGGACGGCTTTACCACCGTCGCCATGTCGAAGAATGCCCCCTTCGCGGCGGTCGCCGACGAATCGCGCAATTACTACGCGGTCCAGTTCCACCCCGAGGTGGCCCACACCCCGCACGGGGCGCTGCTCATCCGCAACTTCGTCCGCGACATCGCCGGATGCTCCGGCGATTGGACCATGGGCGCCTATCGCGAAGAGGCCATCGCGAAGATCCGCGAACAGGTCGGCTCGGAGAAGGTGATCTGCGGCCTGTCCGGCGGCGTCGATTCCTCCGTGGCGGCGGTGCTGATCCATGAGGCCATCGGCGAGCAGCTCACCTGCGTCTTCGTCGATCACGGGCTTCTGCGCATGGGCGAGGCCGACGAGGTCGTGCGTCTGTTTCGCGACCACTACAACATCCCGCTGGTCCACGTGGAGGCGCAAGGTCTGTTCCTCGGCGAGCTCGAGGGGGTCAGTGATCCGGAGATCAAGCGCAAGACCATCGGCCGCCTGTTCATCGACGTGTTCGATGCCGAGGCAAAGAAGATCGGCGGCGCCAAGTTCCTGGCCCAAGGCACCCTCTACCCGGACGTGATCGAGAGCGTGTCGTTCACTGGCGGTCCCTCGGTGACCATCAAGAGCCACCACAATGTCGGCGGCCTGCCCGAGCGCATGAACATGCAGCTCGTCGAACCCTTGCGCGAATTGTTCAAGGACGAGGTCCGGGTGCTTGGCAAGGAACTCGGATTGCCGGACGCCTTCGTCGGCCGCCATCCCTTCCCGGGACCGGGCCTCGCCATCCGCTGCCCCGGTACCATCACAGGGGAGAAGCTGGAGGCTCTGCGCAAGGCCGATGCGATCTACCTCGACGAGATCCGCAAGGCCGGCCTCTACGACACCATCTGGCAGGCCTTTGCCGTGATCCTGCCGGTGAAGACCGTGGGCGTGATGGGTGACGGGCGCACCTACGACCATGTCTGTGCGCTGCGCGCTGTCACCTCCGTCGACGGCATGACGGCGGACTTCTACCCATTCGATATGGCCTTCCTCGGTCGTGTTGCGACCCGCATCATCAACGAGGTCAAGGGCATCAACCGAGTGACCTACGACATCACCTCGAAGCCCCCCGGCACCATCGAGTGGGAATGAGGCGGACCGAACGCCGGACCCGATCCACCTCTGTCGGAACGTATGGGCAGGATTACCGAAAGGGAAGCACCCGCGCTTTGTGATGACTAAGGTGCGGAGGAACGACAGCGTTCCTCACACCCTCCGATCCCGAGAACCCAGTTGGGTGCCCGAGTCGTGGAGGGGCCCCTCCCCTCTCCAAGCCTTCTCTTTATCGGCTCGTTCGAACAGGCGGCCTTTACCAGCGGCTGATCAGCTTCGCGCAGCGAAAAGCCCCCGACCGTGAGGTTGGGGGCTTTTGGTTTGTTGTTGTGATGTTGGTTGCGGGGACAGGATTTGAACCTGTGACCTTCAGGTTATGAGCCTGACGAGCTACCGGGCTGCTCCACCCCGCGACACCTTGTTCGCCGTTGTAGGCGGAAGGGGTGTNCAGCGAAAAGCCCCCGACCGTGAGGTTGGGGGCTTTTGGTTTGTTGTTGTGATGTTGGTTGCGGGGACAGGATTTGAACCTGTGACCTTCAGGTTATGAGCCTGACGAGCTACCGGGCTGCTCCACCCCGCGCCAGGGTGTTTTGCCTTTTGGGCAAGTTCGGATCGTCTGGAGGGGATGTGATGTGCTGTGCAGGTCTGGCGGCGACCGACTCTCCCGTGTCTTGAGACACAGTACCATGGGCGCTGGTGCGTTTAACGGCCGAGTTC
>NZ_LMRE01000022.1:0-16541 GCF_001424745.1 Methylobacterium sp. Leaf469 | reverse complement strand
CCGAGCCCCCCGACCCGGTTCGCCGGGGGGCCTCCCGCGTGGGAGGCGAGTGCCCGGACTGAACCACGAAATAGGAATATTGTCAAGAAATTTCGGTGTTCAAGGTGGGACCGATCCTGCCGTGGTGAGGCCGATGGCCCATGAGGGACGCGCGCAGGCGTTCTGCGGTTCACATCGCCGCGCGCAGCCGCGCGAACCCCGCGTCGAGGTCCGCCTGCAGGTCCGCGACGTCTTCGAGCCCGATGTGGAAGCGCAGGCCCGGGCCCTCCGGGGCCCAGGTGGTGGCGGTGCGGTAGGTGCGGCAGTCGAACGGGATGACGAGGCTCTCGAAGCCGCCCCAGGAAAAGCCCATGCCGAACAGTTCGAGGCCGTCGAGCAGTGCCGCCACGGCGCGCTCGGGGGCGGGGCGGAGGATCACGCCGAACAGGCCCGAGGCGCCGGAGAAGTCGCGGCGCCAGATGGCGTGGCCGGGATCCTCGGGGAGCGCGGGATGGAGCACCCGGGCCACCTCCGGCCTGGCTTGCAGCCAGCGCGCCATGGCGAGCCCCTGCGCGCCGTGCTCGCGCAGGCGCAGCGCCATGGTGCGTAAGCCCCGCAGGGCCAGGAACACGTCCTCCGGGCCTGCGCACATGGCGAAGTGCTCGAAAGTCCGGTGCAGGGCCGGCCAGTATTTTTGGTTGGCCGAGGTGAGGCCCAGCAGCAGGTCCGAGCCGCCGGAGAGGTATTTGGTGCCGGCCTCCACCGCGATGTCGACGCCGCGCGCATGGGGCGGGAACAGCAGCGGCGTCGCCCAGGTGTTGTCCATGATCACGGCGGCGCCCCGCGCATGGACCACTTCACTGATCGCCGGCACGTCCTGCATCTCGAAGCTCTGCGAGCCCGGCGCCTCCACCAGGACCGCCTTGGTGGTGTCGCGCATCAGGGCGCCGATGCCGGCGCCGACCAGCGGGTCGTAATACTCCACCTCCACCCCGAAGCGCTTCAGGACGCCATCGCAGAAGATGCGGGTGGGGCGGTAGGCGGAATCGCTGACCAGCAGGTGGTCGCCGGCCGAGACCACGGCCATGAGGGCGACGGTGAGCGCCGCCAGCCCCGAGGGGGTCAGCACGGTGCCGGCGGCCCCCGCGAGTTCGCTCCAGGCGCGCGTCAGGGATTCCGTCGTCGGCGTGCCGGAGGTGCCGTAATCGAAGCGGCCGCGCCGGTGCTTGAGGTCGTCGTAGGTGGGAAACAGCACCGTCGAGCCGCGATAGATCGGCGTGTTGACGAAGCCGTGCTGAGCGGAGGGATCGCGCCCGGCATGGACGAGGCGGGTGCTCGGGCCGAAGCGTGCGGGATCGCGGGGCGGTGTGATGGACATCGGCGCCTTCGGGCGGTTCTTCTGGGGATGGGGCGACCACAGCCCGGCGGGGGGTGGGCCGTCAAGTCAGCCTCCCAGGTACTCGACCTGTGACGGGAGATTCGTTCGCTTCCTCGGATCGATCGGACGCATCAAGTCCACTCGTTCGGAAGGCAGGGGGATGCGCGCAGACCGTCCGCCTCACCCCAGGATGCGGCTCAGAAACCCTTGCGTCCTCGGGTGCCGGGGCCGGTCGAAGAAGGCGTCCGGCGCGGCGATCTCGACGATCTGGCCCTCGTCCATGAACACCACCCGGTCGGCCACCGCCCGGGCGAACCCCATCTCGTGGGTGACGCACAGCAGCGTGGTGCCGGCGCCCGCGAGCTCGGTGAGGGTGTCGAGGACCTCCTGCACCATCTCGGGATCGAGGGCCGAGGTCGGCTCGTCGAACAGCATCACCTCCGGTTCGAGGCACAGGGCGCGGGCGATGGCGACCCGCTGTTGCTGGCCGCCGGAGAGTTCGGCGGGTCTGCGGTCGGCCTTGTCGGCGAGCTGCACCCGCGCGAGGTGGCCCATGGCGAGGTCGCGGGCCGCATTCAGCCCGAGGCGGCGGACGTGGAGGGGGGCCAGCGTGCAGTTCTCCAGGACCGTGAGGTGCGGGAACAGGTTGAACTGCTGGAACACCATCCCGACCCGGGCGCGCACGGCGTCGGTGGCCTTGGCGCTGCCGTCGAGGGTGAGGCCCGCGACCCGGATGGTGCCGGACTGGTGCGCGACGAGGCCGTTGATCGCGCGGATGAGCGTCGATTTCCCCGAGCCGGAGGGGCCGCAGATCACCAGGGTCTCGGAGCACGCCACCGTGAGGTCGATGTCGCGCAGGACGTGGGTGGTGCCGAACCAGGCGTCGACGCCCGCGAATTCCACGGCGGGCGTATTCTGGGCAGGCGTGTCCGTCATCGCGCATCCCCCGCCGCGAGGCGGCGCTCGATGAAGCCGGCGTAGCGGGCCATGCCGAAACAGATCGCGAAGTAGAACAGGGCCGCGAAGGCGTAGGCCGTGGCCGGCACGGCGGGGGCCGACCAGCGCGGGTCGGCGCGGGCCGCCTCCAGCACGCGGATGAAGTCGGCGATGCCCACGATGGAGACCAGCGTCGTGTCCTTGAACAGGCCGATGAGGGTGTTGACGATGCCCGGCACCACGATCTTGAGGGCCTGGGGCAGCACGACGGCGCGCAGGGCCTGGGTCTTCGTGAGCCCCAGCGCCAGGGCGGCCCGCATCTGGCCCTCCGGGATCGCCTGGAGGCCGCCGCGCACCACCTCGGCCATGTAGGCGGAGGCGAACAGCGCGATGCCGACGAGCGGCCGCACCAGCCGGTCCACCGTGAGGTCCCCCGGCAGGAACAGGGGCAGCATCACGTTGGCCATGAACAGCACGGTGATGAGGGGCACCCCGCGCCAGAACTCGATGAAGCCGATGCAGGCGTAGCGCACCACCGGCCAGTCCGAGCGCCGGCCGAGCGCCAGGAGGATGCCGAGCGGCAGGGACGCGACGATGCCCACCATCGAGACCACCACGGTGACGAGGAGGCCGCCCCACAGGCCGGTGGCGACGGAAACGAGGCCCAGCGCCGGCATCCCGGCGAGCAGCGCGTAGGCGAGCAACGGAAACACCACGAACAGGTAGGCCGCGCCCCAGGCGCGCTTCGGGGCGCCGAGCCACAGCATCCAGCCCGCCCCGAAGGCCAGCAGGGCGAAGAACAGGTTCGGGCGCCAGCGCTCGGCCGCCGGGTAGGAACCGTAGGCGAGGTAGTTGATCTTGGTCCCGATGAAGGCCCAGCAGGCCCCGACCGGGTGGCCCACCACCTCGGGCCGGCAGGCCTCGCCGGAGGTCCCGGTCCAGACGGCGTCGAACACGAGGAAGCGCAGGGCCAGGGGCACGAGCCAGGCCAGCGCCGCCAGGATCAGGACGGTGACGAGGCCGTCGGTCCAGCTCGCGAACAGGTTGGTCCGAACCCAGGCGAGGGGCCCGCCGAGGCGGCGCGGCGGCGGGGCCGGCGGGATCAGGGTTTTCCGCACGTAACCCTCGGTCAAGAACCCATCGGCGCGGCTCATGGCCGGCCCCCCGCCACGCGGGCGTTGTACCGGTTCATCAGGAGGGCGGTCGCGAGGCTGAGGCTGAGATAGACGCCCATGGTGATCGCCACCACCTCCACCGCCTGGTTGGTCTGGTTGAGCACCGTGCCCATGAAGACGTGGACGAGGTCGGGGTAGCCGATGAGCACGGCGAGCGACGAGTTCTTCGTCGTGTTGAGATACTGGCTCGTCAGCGGCGGCACGATCACCCGCATGGCCTGGGGCAGCACCACGAGGCGCAGGGCTTGGGCGCCGCTGAGCGACAGGGCGGCGGCGGCCTCGCGCTGGCCGCGCGGCACGCTGTCGAGGCCCGAGCGCACGATCTCGGCGATGAAGGCGGCCGAGTAGGTCGAGAGGCCGACGAGGAGGGCCACGAATTCCGGCCGCAGGGCCAGGCCGCCCGCGATGTCGTAGGGGCCGCGCGCCGGCCACGCCACCGGCACGGGATGCCCCGCGAGCGCGAGGCCGGCCCAGGCGAGCGCCGGCGGGCCGAGGCCGAGGAGCGCACCCGGCCACAGCACGGGGACGGGCTTCCGGCCCAGGGCCACGGCGCGGCGGCTCATGCGGAGGAGGAGCCCCATCGCGAAAAGGCCGGCGGCGAAAGCCAGGGGCACAAGGGCGGCCAATCCGAAAAAATCCGGGCGGGGCAGGAAGAGGCCGCGCTGGCTGAGATACGCGCCGCCCCACGCGGCGGGATCGCTCGCCGCGGGCAGGGCGACCCGCACGGCGACGTACCAGACCAGCAATTGCAGCAGCAGCGGCAGATTGCGAAACCCCTCGACGTAGGCGGCCGCGAACGACCGGGCGAGCAGGTTCGACGAGCGCCGGGCGATGCCGAGGGCGAAGCCGAGCACCGTCGAGAGGACGATGGCGAGGGCCGACACCAGCAGGGTGTTGAGGAGCCCGACGAGGAACGCATCGAGATAGGTCGCCGTCGCGGCCGCGTACGGGATCGGGCTCTGGCCGATGTCGAACCCGGCGGGGCGCTCGAGGAAGCCGAACCCGGCCACGATCCCCTGGCGCGCGAGTTTCTGGGCGGCGTTGGTGGCGGCGAAATACGCCAGCGTCGCCAGTGCCAGGACGAGGGCGGCCTGGACGACGAGGGCCCGCCAGGATGAGACGCGGGGCTCAGCCATTCGACGAGGTCCCTCGCCATTGGCCCCGGCCCGAGGGCGTGAAGCGCGACGGGTTCCCTCTCCTGGAAGGAGAGGGCTGGGGTGAGGTGTGCGAACTCTCCGGAGAACCCACACACCTCACCCTGTCCCTCTCCTTCCAGGAGAGGGGACCCGCGTCTCCACATGCCAGGTGTGCCGCATCCCGCAGGGGGGAGAGGGGGGGCGCATCCGCGTTCCGCAAAAGGCCCCTCACCGGATCGGGGGCCCGTATTGCAGGCCGCCCTGGTTCCACAGGGCGTTGAGGCCGCGCGGGATCTTGAGGGGCGTGCCGTCGCCGAGGTTGCGGGCGAAGCTGTCGCCGTAATTGCCGACGTGGCGGACGATCCGGGCGACCCAGTCCGCCGTCAGGCCGAGGCGCTCGCCGTAGCCGCCCTCGAGGCCGAGGATGCGCCGCGCGTCGGGGCTCGGGGCCTCCCGGCGCATCTGCTCCACGTTGTCCTGGCGGATGCCGGCCTCCTCGGCGTCGAGCATGGCGTAGTGGGTCCAGGCGACGATGTCGCGCCACTGGTCGTCGCCCTGGCGCACGCCCGGGGCGAAGGGCTCCTTGGAGATGGCCTCGCTGAGGATCACGTGTTCGTCGGGGTGGGCGGTCTTCAGGCGCTCGCCGTAGAGGGAGGACTGGTCCGTCGAGTAGGCGTCGCAGCGGCCGGATTCGTAGGCGCCGAGCGTCTGCTCGCTGTTGGCGAAGGTGACGACCTGGTAGGTCAGGCCCCGGGTGCGGAACCAGTCGGCGAGGTTGAGCTCCGTGGTGGTGCCCTGCTGCAGGCAGATGGTCGCCCGGTCGAGCTGCTTGACGGCGCCGATGTTCAGGGCCTTTCGGACCAGGAACCCCTGCCCGTCGTAGAAGGTGATCGCCGGAAAGTTCATGGCCGCCGTGTCGCGCGACAGGGTCCAGGTGGTGTTGCGGGCGAGCACGTCGATCTCGCCCGATTGCAGGGCGGTGAAGCGCGCGGCGGAGGATTGCGGGATGAAGCGCACGGCCTCCGGGTTGTCGAAGATCGCCGCCGCCAACGCCCGGCAGAAATCGACGTCGAGGCCGGTCCAGTGGCCCTGGCCGTCGGGCACGCTGAAGCCCGCCACCCCGGGGCTGACGCCGCAGACGAGGTGCCCGCGCGCCTTCACCTGCGCCAGGGTGCCCTCGGCCTTGCCGGTGCCGGTCTTGGTGGCGTCGGTCTTGGTGGCGTCGGTCTTGACTGAATCGGTCTTGGCCGGCTCGGCCCAGGCGGGGAGGGGCGTGCCGAGGAGCGCCAGGGCGAGGAGCAGGGCCGGCCTTGGTCGAACCACGCGCATGCGTCTCCGTAGGGGTTCGTGGGGGATCGGGGCGAGCTCTAGCAGGCTCGGTGGGTTTCGCAAAAGTGGTCCCCGCTTCCGAGCGGAAAACCCGCGCCGTACCAAGGACCTAGACAGGACGAAGCGGTGGCGTCGCCAGGGTGAATTCGCGTGGCCCGGCCGATCGACGGGTCGGGGGCGCGCCGCGTCGCGCGGTTCGTTAACGGCCCTGGGCTAAAGCTGTTGCGGTTCGTGTTGTTCGCGTATCTCGGAAGTGCGTCGCCGTGCGTATCCTGCGTTTCCTTGCCGTGGGCGGCCTCTTCGGGGTCAGCCTGACGATCATCGGCTTCACCTGCGTCGATCGCCTCGCCCATCCGGTGGTGGTGCCGGCACCGCCCGTGCTCACCCTGGCGCGCCCGGTGATGGCCGACCCCCTGGCGACGGGCTCCCTCGGCACCGGTGGGGCCTCGCCCCTGGGCGGCTCCGGCACGGGCCCCCTGTCCGGGGCGCCCGCCCCGACGAAGACCGCCAAGGCCGCGCGGCCGAAGGCGGTGGAGGGGTTCGACACCGAGCGCCTCAACGCCCTCATGCGCGGCGATCCCGCCGTCACCCTGTCGCGCACGCGCTGATGCTCGCAGACCGAGCGGCGCCGATCCCCCGGGCGACGGCCGGTCTCGGCGCCGCTCGGCGGACCTCCGCCGCCGCGCGGTCGCGCGGGCAGACGACGATGCGTTCCACGCCGCGCCGTCTGGTATAAGCCCCGTCCGCGGGACGGCCCGCGGGAGCGGGAGCCTTCGACCTTGGGCCTGATCTACGCGCTCGGCGCCTATCTCAGCTGGGGCCTCGTGGTCCCGGTGCATTTCCGGCTCCTCGACGCGGTGCCGGCCACCAGCATCCTGGCCCACCGCATCGTCTGGTCGGCCGTTCTCGTCACCGGCCTGCTGGTGGCCCTGCGCCGCCGCGTGCGCAGCCCGTTCCCCCTGAGGCCCCGGCACGGGCTCCTCGTGCTCTCGGCCGTCCTCATCGGCGTGAACTGGCTGCTCTACCTGCGCGCCGTCCAATCCGGGCACATGCTGGACGCCAGTCTGGGCTACTTCATCAACCCGCTCGTGAGCGTGGTGCTCGGGGCCGCGGTGCTCGGCGAGCGCCTGCGCCCGGTCCAGGTCGCCGCCGTGTCCCTGGCCGCCGGGGCGGTGCTCCTGGCGGTGGTGGTGGCCGGCCACCTGCCCTGGGTGTCCCTGGCGCTCGCGGCGAGCTTTTCCCTCTACGGCCTCGTGCGCAAGGTGGTGGGGGTCGACGCCATGGTGGGCTTCGCGGCCGAGACCGCCGTGCTGCTGCCCGTGGCCCTGGGCTACCTCGTCCTGTTCGCGCCGCCCGTGGTGACGGGCGATCCCGTGCGGGCCGGCCTCCTCGTGCTCACGGGCGTCACCACCGCCCTGCCGCTGATCTGGTTCGCGGCCGCGGCCGAGCGCCTGACGCTCGCGACCCTCGGCCTGATGCAGTACCTCGCCCCGAGCTGCCTCCTGGTGCTCAGCGTCGTCGCCTACGGCGAGCGCCTCGAACCGCACCGGATGATGCTGTTCGGCCTGATCTGGCTGGCGCTGGCCCTCTACGCGGCGGACGCGTACCGCGCGGCCCGCCGGGCGCGGGCGGCCTGAACGGGCCGCCCGATTCGGGTCAGGCGATCCCGAGCTGGCGGAACACCGGCAGGCGGGTCTTCACGAACGTGTCGTAGCGCTCGCGCAGGTCGGCGAGGTTGGCCTCGTCGCCGTCCAGCGGCTTGCCGTCCTTGACGAGGCGCTGCCCTTGCGCCTGCAGCACCGCCCAGGCCCGCTGCACCGGATCCGCCCCGCTGCCTTGCGCGGCCAGGAACAGCTGCGCCATGCGGTCGGCCGGGACGCCGCTGCCGGTCACCGGCGAGGCCAGGAACTGCAGCTCCTCCGTGGCCTCGGCCCGCTTCGTCACGGCGGCGTTGAAGGCCTTGGTGCGCTTGGCGCGCGCCGCCTCGTCCTTGGGGGAGGGGCAGGGCTGGACGTGGCCCGAGCCGACGAGGATGCCGAACGCCTCCATGAGCTTGCCCCAGTCGAGGGCCTTCACCGAGGGGTCGGCGAAGATCGCCTGGACCGTGGCCGGCCCCTTGGCCAGCACGTCGAGGATCGGGCGGTAGACCTCCTCCTGCAGCTGCGCCTCGCCCAGGCTGCCCTGCACCTTCAGGGCGACGTCGGCGCGCGGCGTCGAGAGGGCGAAGCGCAGATGGGTCCAGATCGCCCGGGAGGAGGGCACCGTGTGGGGCAGGGCGCCCTTGACGTAGACGTCGCGGCGGAACTGCTGGTTGACCATGTAGTCCCGCAGGGTCTCGCGCCGCACGGGATCGGGGCAAGCCTTCAGGATCGCCTGCTGCTCCGCATTGAGGTTGATGGCGTCGACCCCCTCGAGCAGGGCGGCGGAGCCCACGTAGCTGAGCTTCGCCTCGGCCAGCTCGGCCGCCACGTCGGCGACGTAGAACGGCGTCCAGTCGCGGTTGAAGTACTCGTGCGCGAGGTAGCTCCTCGGCAGGCCCTTCATCTTCTCGAAGCGCGGGGCGAGCGCCGGGTTCTGGGTGAAGTACGAGGCCTTGGCCTCGCGCATGGATTCGGCGAAGGCCACGGCCTCGTCGATGCGCGGGATGATCGGGCCGGTGCGGGTGCCGGCGTGGTCCGTGAGCAGGCGGCGCAGGGGCATGGCCGCCGCCCAGCCCGGCAGGGTGTTGTAGCTGATGTAGACGATGCCGCCGGGCTTGAGGCGCCGACGCAGGAATTCGACGATGTGCGCCCGGTTCTCCGGGCTGATCCAGCTGTAGATGCCGTGGAGCGCGATCACGTCGAAGGCCGCCGGCAGGGCCGGCTCGTGGAGAAGCTCCGAAAAGCTGTGGTCGTAGAAGTGGACGTTGGGCGTGCCGGCCTCGGCCGCCAGCGCCCGGGCGCCGGCGATCTGCGCCGGGTTGAAGTCGGTGGCGTGGAAGTCGACGTTGGGGTTGGCCGCCGCCAGCAGGTTGGTGGAGACGCCCTGGCCGCAGCCGAGCTCGCAATAGGCCGCGCGCCCGTCGAGGTCCGGCCCGCGCTGGCCCCGCGTCAGCATGACGAAGTTCAGCAGGGCCGGGGTCAGCTCGCGATAGAAGCCGTGGGTATAGCCGATATCGGCGACGTAGCCTGCCGTCCAAGTGGTCATGTCGTACTCCGAAGGGCGCCGCCCGAGCCAGGCCGGCCCGGTGCGAAGGGAGCGGCGTGCGTGCGATTCCCGCCCCCCTGCAACCGCTCTAACTTCTGGACGGGGGGATGCCTACCCGTCTCCCACGCGAGACCCGCGCGAGACCGGACACCACCGAGCCGAGCCCTCGCCTTGGCCGCCCGCCGCGTGCGAGGTTCGGGCCGATCCGCAGCCGGGCGCCCGCATGATCCACAACCGCATCACCAGCATTGCCGGCCTGCGTGTCGGCCACGCCGAGGATCGTTCCCTCGGCAGCGGCGTCACGGCGCTGATCTTCGACGCGCCCGTGGTGGCCGGCGTCGACGTGCGCGGCGGCGGCCCCGGGACCCGCGAGACCGACCTCCTCGACCCCGAGCGCACGGTGGAGCGCATCGACGCCCTCGTGCTGTCGGGCGGCTCGGCCTTCGGCCTCGACGCGGCGGCGGGCGTCATGGCGGCGCTCGCCGAGGCCGGGCGCGGCTTCGCCGTGGGGACGGCCCGGGTGCCCATCGTGCCCGCCGCCGTGCTGTTCGATCTCCTCAACGGCGGCGACAAGGATTGGGGCCGGTTCCCGCCCTACCGGGATCTCGGCTACGCGGCGGCGCAGTCGGCGGCCGTCGACTTCGCGCTGGGCTCCGTCGGCGCTGGCACCGGGGCCGCCACCGCCAACCTCAAGGGCGGGATCGGCTCGGCCTTCGCCGAGGTTCCGGGCCTTGCCGCCCGGGTCGGCGCGCTCGCCGCCGTCAACGCCTTCGGCCGGGTCACCGTGGGCGACGGCGCGCAATTCTGGGCCGCCCCCTACGAAGTCGGCGACGAGTTCGGGGGACTGGGTTTTCCCCGGACCCTGCCGCCCGAGGCGTTCGACTGGCCGCGCAAAGACGCAGGCCCGGCCGGCGCCAGCACGACCCTCGCGGTCGTCGCCACCGACGCGATCCTCACCAAGGCCCAGGCGAGGCGCCTCGCCGTGATGGCCCAGGACGGCCTCGCCCGGGCGATCCACCCCGTCCACACGCCGCTCGACGGCGACGTGGTCTTCGCCGTGGCGACGGGGCGGGTGCCGCTGGCCGACCCCGTCGGCGACCTTGCGCGCCTCGGGGACGCCGCCGCCCGGACCCTGGCGCGCGCCATCGCCATCGGCGTGCACCGGGCCACATCCCTGCCGGGGTTCGAGCGGATGCCGTCGGCCTGGGCCGAGTGCTTCGGGCGCATGGGCTGAGGCCCGGCCGCCCGGCCAGATCAGGGTTCGAAGGGCCCGGCCCTTCGCGCGTCTTGGTTCGCGGGTCTTGGTTCGCGGGTCTTGGTTCGCGGGTCTTGGTTCGCGGGTCTTGGTTCGCGGGTCTTGGTTCGCGGGTCCTGGGCGGAGCCCCGGAGAGCGCTCCGGCTCAGCCCTCCGCCTCCGCCCTGGCATCGGTGATGAGGCTGGCGAGCCCCGCATCGACCTCGGCGCCGAGGAGGGCGCGCTCGGCGTCGGTGAGGTCGGCGGCCCAGCCGCGCGTGCCGAACCCGTCCGCGCACTTGGCCCGCTCGGCCGTGAGATAGGCCTCCGTCTCGGTGGGCTGCGTCCGCATGGCCTGGACGAGGCCGAACCAGGCCGCGCGCTCCACCACGGCGAGGCGGGCGCGCAGGCGGATCATCACCGCGCGCTCGGGGCTGACATCGTCCATCGGCTGTTCCGTCTCCGGTCTACAGTCTCAGCGCCGGGGTTCGCAGCGCGTCTTCACGTAGGTGTCCTTGTCGTTGCCGTGGCCAGCATTGGCCGCGAGCACCGGGCCCTGCATCAGGCATTCCTGAAGCGTGTGGGCCGGGCCGGTGATGATGTCGAGCGCCGTTTCCCGGGAGCAATCCGGGGCCTGGACGGTGGAGGCGCAGACGAGGGCGACGACGAGGACTGGGTTCATGCCACACCACCTAGATCGCGGGCCCGGCGCGGCAAGGGCGGGGCGCCGCCGGCCCTGCAGGGAAATGCCGGATCGCCCGTCGCATAAGCCCGGCGTGCCGCGCGCCGCCCCGAGATCCTGTTTCGTGCTTGTTTTGTTTCACGGTTTGGCTGCGATATCGTGCAAGGATATTTGTCCTGGGCTTATAGTCTTAGGATGATAATCTAGATTTTGCCTGCCGATCCCCCAGGTATGGGACAAATGACGAACAGAATGGAACAAGTCTGTGGACGTCCGGCGCCCGGGCCGATCCGACCCCGCCCGGCGCGTGTTAAGCTTTTCGTGCGAGAGCCGGGACGCGTCGGGGCGGGTCCCGTCGTACGGCAACCGGAGCGGGCATGAGCGTCGGCATCGAGATGGGACTGAGCATGGGGCCGGGCGCGGAGCCCGCCCGCCTCGACCTCGAGGAGTTGCTGGCGACCCGTCTCCTCGTCCAGGGCAACTCGGGCTCGGGCAAGTCGCACCTGCTGCGGCGCCTCCTCGAGCAGAGCGCCGGATCGGTGCAGCAGGTGATCGTCGACCCGGAAGGCGATTTCGTCACCCTGGCGGAGGCCTACGGCCACGTGGTGGTGGACGGCGCCCACGGCGAGGCCGACCTCCAGGCCATCGCCGCCCGGGTGCGCGCCCACCGGGTCTCCGTGGTGCTCACCCTGGAGAGCCTCGACATGGAGGCGCAGATGCGCGCGGCGGCCGCCTTCCTCGGCGGCCTGTTCGAGGCCGAGCGCACCCATTGGCATCCCGTCCTCGTCGTCGTCGACGAGGCGCAGATCTTCGCGCCGGCCGCCGCCGGCGACGTCTCGGACGAGGCGCGAAAGGCCTCCCTCGGCGCCATGACCAATCTCATGTGCCGGGGCCGCAAACGGGGCTTGGCCGGCATCATCGCGACGCAGCGCCTGGCCAAGCTCGCCAAGAACGTCGCGGCGGAAGCCACGAACTTCCTCATGGGCCGCACCTTCCTCGACATCGACATGGCGCGGGCCGCCGATCTGCTGGGCCTCGACCGGCGCGGCGCCGAGCGGTTCCGCGATCTGGCGCGCGGCGAGTTCGTGGCCCTCGGCCCGGCCCTCAGCCGCCGGCCCCTGGCCCTGCGCATCGGTCCCGTCACCACCTCGGCGCGGTCGGGGTCCCCGAAGCTCGTGCCCCTGCCGGCCCCGGCGGACGCTGACCTGCGCGCCCTCATCCTCACCCGCTCGGCCGAGGACAGCGGCCCGGCCTGGGCGCCGGCCCCCCGCACGCCGCCGGCGCCGCGGGCCACGCCGGCCGATCTCATGCGCGAACTCAGCGCCTACCGGCCCGAGCCCGTGGAGACACCCGAACCCTTGAGCGAGGCGGAGATCCGCGCCGGCTGCGACGCGGTCCTGCGCGGCATCGCCGCCGATCCCGATGCCGGCGGCCAGCCCGTGGCGGTGGTGTATCAGGACTTCCTCGTCCGCTGCCGCATGCGCGGCCTCGACGGCGAATCCCTGAGCCTCGCCGCGTTCCGCCGTCGCCTCGGCGTCGCCCGTGCCGGCCTCGACGAGGCCGAGCCGTCGCAGGCGGATGCGCGGTGGGACGAGGCGCAGGCCGCCGCCGCCGCGCTTCCCGACGAGGTCCAGGGCCTGTTCCTGATGTTGGCCCGCGCCGCCCTGGCGGGCGAACCCTGCCCCGGCGACGAGGCCCTGGCCCGGGCCATCGGCAGCCGCTCGCCCGGCCGGGCCAAGCGCCTGCTCGCCTATGTGGAGACGCGGGGCACCATCGTCTGCCGGATGGATTATCGCGGCAACCGCGTCGTCGCCCTGCCGTCCCTCAACTGCGAGACGGCGCCCGGCGACCCCAAGGCCCCGTTCGGGGACGGGAAAGCCCCGACCGGCGACGCCAAGGTGCCAACGGGCGAGGCCCCGTCGCCGTCGACCGTGCCCGAGATGCCGGGCCTGTTCGCGGCCGAGTGATCCGGCCGCGACGCCGTCAGGCTACTTGATCACCGCGCAGGCGATGCGCGGGCCGGCCCCGCCGATGGGCTGGGTCGTGTGGTCGTCCGGGTTGGCGTGGATGATGAGCGCCGAGCCGTCGCCGTCCTTCAAGCCGCCTTCGCCCGTGAGCGGGGTCTCGCTCGACACCTCGGCGTTCACCGAGCCGTCGGCGTTGGCGTAGACGTTGGGCAGGTCGCCCTCGTCCGGGCCGTCGGGGTTGAGCAGGCCGTGCTTGCTCTGGTCGTGGTTCACGTGGGCCTTCGACTTCTCGAACTTCTCCGTGTCCGAGCAGTCGCCCACGGCGTGGAAGT
The DNA here is from genome assembly GCF_001424745.1 of Methylobacterium sp. Leaf469. Classification (NCBI taxonomy): domain Bacteria; kingdom Pseudomonadati; phylum Pseudomonadota; class Alphaproteobacteria; order Hyphomicrobiales; family Methylobacteriaceae; genus Methylobacterium; species Methylobacterium sp. Leaf469. The sequence continues at coordinate 3,207 of NZ_LMRE01000022.1, read as the reverse complement.
GGATGCCGTGCCAGCCGGGCGGCAGGCCGCCGGCGTTGATGGTCACCCGCATCACCAGGGCGCTGGCCCCGTCGCGGATGGCGATCCGGCCGATGGCCTCGCCCTTGCCGTTCTGGATGTCGGCCTCGAACGTCTGGGGGGCGGCCGGGGCGGCCGGCGCGGCCGGGGCGGCCGGCCCCGGGGGCGTCGCCTGAGCCGGCGGCTCCTGCGCCTGGGCGGCGGCTGTCAGAGCCAAGAAGGGCAGGGCCAGAAGGGGGGTGATCGTCAGGACGCGTCTCATGGAATGGCTTTCCTCTCCACGCCGGGGGCGCTTCTGAGCCTCAACGAGGCAAGGTCCCGGGTCGATCCGGGACCGTACCGATTCGTCCGATGCGGGGGGCGTCTTCGGACGGGGTGTTTCCAGGGCGAGGCATGCCGCTCCGGCCGCCTTCGCGCAAGCAGTCCGCCCCCGGTACGGCCGCACCCTCCGGTGGACGCCGCGTTGACACTTCCTTAAGGTTTCGTCCGATCCGGGGCGGGATCGTCTGCGATTCGCGCACCCCTCCGCGAAGGCTGGGACTCGATCGGGAGCGCCGCATGTCCACCCCTCTCCCCCTCGTCGCCCTGCTGGCCCTGGTCTGCGCCGGCCCCGCTGCGGCGCAGACCGCGCCCGCCGAGCGGACCTGGACCGATCCCCCGGCGCGGGCCGCCGCGGCATCGGAGGCCCAGTCCGCAGCCGAGCCGGCCCGGGCGGCAGGGAAAGTGCCGCAGTCCGAGCGAACTCTTGCCGAGAGGACCCTTGCCGAGAGGACCCTTGCCGACACTCGTCGTGCCAAGCCGAGCGCTGGCAAGGCCAGGACGAAGGCCACCGTCGCCGAGGCCCCGCGGTCGCGTGTCGAGCCCCGCACCGTGCAGCGGACGCCGAAGGTCCGCGTGGCGGCGGAGTCCCGTCGCGGCGTCACGGTCCGGACCCTGACGCCGACCCGGCCCGACCTGCGCAGCGCGTCGCCCCGCATGGCCCACGCTCAGCGCTCGTCCGCCCGTCCGATGCGCTACGGCTTCATCGCGCCGCCCCCGCCGCCGGGCGGATTCCCCGAGGATCCGCGCGCCCGGCGCATCCGCCAGGCGGAGGCGGCGGGCTACCTCGTCGTGCGCCGCAGCACCGTCGCGGCGCCCGATGGCCGCATCCTGTACGGCTACCGGCCCTACGATCCGGATGACGCCGACGATTGAGTTTTCGCGGCGGCAACGCCACAAACGAAAAACCCCGCCGGGAGACCCGGCGGGGGTGAAGGACGTATCGGTGCTCGTGCGGCGCCTCAGCGCAGGCGGCCCGGGCGGGCCGGCTCGAACACGATGCGGCGGTGATAGGCGCACCAGCTCTTGCCGTCAGGCACCGAGGCGCCACAGCACACGGCGCGGTCGTTGGGCTCACCGATGATGAACTTGCACACGAACGCACCCGATTGCGCGAAGGGAACCCGCAGGGAAGCGGACGGCTCGGCGATCGCATCGGCCTCGCCGACCTGGGACATGCGGACAAGCTGGTTCATGGTTGAATTCGACTCACGGAAATAGGGTGTCGCGGGCCTCGGCCCGACGGGATGATCGAAGGCGCTCGCCGTGTCCCGAACGGCTCGTTTCGCCGTCAGGACCGCGCTGACGGAGCGGACTTTCAGCCAAGCGGAACCGGAAGGATTGGGGCGAGCGGGACGCGATCACGTCATGCTGCTGTTATATATGGCGTTCTCGCGCTCGCAAACAAGTCCCACTGCGTATGCCTGCCCCGGGCCGGGTGCATCGCACTGGCGAAATGGACGGCGCGGGGCGGTTTTTTGAGGTGCGGTGGCGCACGGGATCGGGCACAGGGTCGGGCATGCCGTCCCGTTCCGTTCCCGCACCAGCATGAAAGATCGGATGCGCGTCCTCGTGACCGGCAGCGCCGGCTTCGTCGGCTATCACCTCGGCCGCCGCCTCCTCGCGGCGGGTCACGCCGTCACGGGGTTCGACGGGTTCAGCGACTATTACGACGTCGGGCTCAAGCGCGCCCGGCACGCGGCGCTCGCCGAGCATCCGGCCTTCGCGGCCGTGGAGGGACGCCTGGAAACCCCGGGCCTGCTCCTCGACACCCTGGCGCGGGTACGGCCCGACGTGGTGGTGCATCTCGCGGCCCAGGCCGGCGTGCGCCACAGCCTGGAGAATCCGGGCGCCTACGTGCAGGCCAACCTCGTCGGCACCGCCAACCTCATCGAGGCGGTGCGGGCCCATCCCGTGCGCCACCTCCTGTTCGCCTCGACGAGTTCGGCCTATGGCGGCGCCGCCACGACACCGTTCCGCGAGACCGATCGGGCGGTGTCGCCCCTGACTCTCTACGCCGCCAGCAAGCTCGCCGGCGAGGCGATGCTGCATTCCTACAGCCACCTGTTTTCCATCCCCACCACGGCGTTCCGGTTCTTCACGGTCTACGGCCCGTGGGGGCGGCCCGACATGGCCCTGTTCCTGTTCACCCGGAAGATCCTAGGCGGGGAGCCCATCGAGGTCTTCGCCGAGGGCGCGGCCGAGCGCGACTTCACCTACGTCGACGACCTCGTGGCGGCCATCGCCAGCCTGATGGACACGCCGCCCGGGACGGTCCCCGTGGGGGCGTTCGACACCCTGAGCCCGGTGGCGCCCTACCGCCTGGTCAACATCGGCGGCGGCCGGCCCGTGCGCCTCGACGCAATGATCGACGCCCTGGAGGCGGCCCTGGGGCAGCGGGCCGAGCGGATCCTGAAGCCCCTGCCGCCCGGGGACGTGGCCCGGACCCACGCGAGCACGGACCTCCTGCGGGCCCTCGTCGGCACCGTGCCGGAGACGCCCCTGTCGGTGGGGATCCCGGCCTTCGTGGATTGGTACCGGTCGTATTACGGGGCCTGACGCGCCCCCGACGGATCGGGGGCGGTGCGGGTCAGCGCTGGGTCTGGCCGACGCTGACGAGCTTGGCCGCGCTCCGGGCCTTCCGCTCGGGCAGGGTATCGCGGGCGGTGCGGGCGATGGATTCGGCGTCGAGGCCGGCCTCGCGGTACATGGCGTCGGGGGAGTTGTGGTCCTGGTAGGTGTCGGGCAGCGTCAGGGTCCGCACCCGGACGCGGCCGGCATCCAGCGCGCCCTTCTCGGCCAGCAGATGCAGCACCATGGCGCCGAAGCCGCCCACCGAGCCCTCCTCCAGGGTGATCAGCACCTCGTGGC
>NZ_LMRE01000021.1:0-18861 GCF_001424745.1 Methylobacterium sp. Leaf469 | reverse complement strand
GCGTTGACCACCAGGGTGCTGCTGCGCAGGGTGATCAGCCCCTGGCCCCGCATCTCCTGCAGGGTGCGGTTCACGTGCACGGTGGTGAGGCCGAGCGCATCGCCGAGTTCGGTCTGGGTGATCGGCAGGGGGCAGCGGTGATCGCCGGCGAGGCCCACCGCTTCGAGCTTGAGGTACATCTCGCAGAACAGGTGGGCGATCCGGCCATAGGCCGACTTGCGGCCCATGCCGGTCATCCATTCCCGAAAGATCGCCGCGTCGATCAGGGTGTCGCGCCACAGCACCGCCCCGAGGCGCGGGAAGCGCAGGGTCAGGTCACGGACGCTGTCGTGCGGGATGAACGCGACCGTGGCCACGGTCACGGTGCCGAGGCTGTGATCCATCACCGGCAGGTGGAGGCTCTGCAGATCGGGGGTGTCGCCGGGAATGTGGAACGAGAAGATCTGGCGGCGACCCTCGCCGAGGATCTTGTAGCGGCACAGCCAGCCTTCGAGGACCAGGCAGCATTGCGAGGGCTTGTCGCCTTCCCGCACGATATCCTGCCCGGGCTCGAGGGTCTCCTGCTCCTCATCCGAGAGGGTGGCGATGCTGTCGAGCTTGCGCAGCAGCATGGTCATGGGAGCGTTGTTGGAAACCGGGTGCATAGCAACTTCGCCTTTCACTTGTGGCGCGAGCGCTCTGCTCCTCAAGCCACCCGCCTCTCTTATTGCTCCGCCGACGCTGGAAGCGTTTCTAGATGTGCGTGATACCGATGCATTATCATATGATAATTTGAAATCCCCCGCGCGCCCGATGCGTTACGCGACCTTTTCGCCGCTCGGTAGTGGTCGGGCGATCGATAGAACGGGAGGCATGGGCCGTGGGTCCGATGACTCTCGTTGCTTCGCTGAATGATGTGTCGCACGGGATCCCGGGGTGGCGAGACGCTCGATCGGTCGCCTGCAGCCGTCGATGGAAGGTTTCTCGCAAGGCGCAGGGGCACAACGAGGCTTCAGACCAGAATGGATTAATCCGGCGTCCTACCGCGGCTCGGCATTCGGGCGGTCAACCGACGCAGCGTTTGAAGACGCTCGATTGCCCAACCATGCGGCAACGGGGTGAGGTGCGATGCCTCGATTTGCGGCATCGACAGGAATGTTGCGGTGCACTAAGTCTCTCGCCTTCGATGGGTCGGGCCCCGGTGCTCGGCGGAGCTGTTCGGCCTCTTCCGGGTTTCCGGCTGCAGCGTTTTCTTTCGAGCCCGCATCGGAGAGTCACCCCATGGCGTGGGTCATTCTGAGCGTGGCGGTGGCCACGGAAATCGCTTGGGCCTTGAGCCTCAAATGGGCGGCTGTGCGGGGAGATTGGGCGACCTCGTCGGTCCCAATCGTCCTGAGTTTCGTCAATATGGGCCTGTTGGCTCTTGCCATGCGTGGTCTGCCGGCCGGGACGGCCTATGCAGTGTGGACCGGCCTCGGCGCCGTCGGGGTGGTCGTGTTCGGCGCGCTGGTCTTCGGCGAGAAAGTGAATGCGACCCAGATGGCCTTCATCGCCCTCACCATCACGGGTGTGGCCGGCACGAAGTTTTTCGCTCAAGTGTAGTCGATCGCTCACGGGGGCTATGGCGGTTCGCTTGAAGCCTTCCAGCACGGGACCGGGAGACGACAGCTTCTCAGGCGACAATGCTTGCGGGTGAACGACATCGGGCGCCTTCGGAATGAGGTCGCTCTGCCGGTGCTCGGTCCCTCCATCCAGGCACCCGGTCGAGCGAACGATGCGATCGGCCCGTGCTGAGGCATGCGACCTCCCGAGACCCCATCGCGCGACCGAATGCGGATAGGCGAGCCAGCTGTCCTGGCCGGTGGGTTCGTCGCAGCGCCACGTTCCGGGGCGTCGCTGAGCCGTCGATGTCTCATTCCCATTGAGAAGCTCTGCGCCGTCAGTGCCGGACATACTCCCAGACCTTGGAGATCACGACCGAGCCTTCGCCCACGGACGAGGCCACACGCTTGACCGAGCCTGCGCGGACGTCGCCCACCGCGAAGATTCCGGGATGTGACGTCGCGTAAGGTGATCCTGCCCCGATCGCGTCTCCGGTCAGCACGAAGCCGTGGCCATCCAGTTCGATGAGGCCCGAGAGCCATCCGGTGTTGGGTGCGGCCCCCACCATCACGAAGACGGCGCAGACCGGGCTCGTCCGCAGAGTTCCATCGACAACGCTGCGGGTGGTGACCGCTTCGAGACGGTGCTCGCCATGGAGAGCGCTGATTTCGGTGCCGTAGTCGATCGTGATCGCCGGGTCCGCTTCCAGACGGCTCGAAAGGTAGTGCGACATCGAGGCCGCGAGCGACGGTCCGCGCACCAGGAGGCGAACATGCTTGGCCGACCGACTGAGAAACATCGCCGCTTGACCGGCTGAATTGCCGCCGCCGATGATGATGACCTCGGCATTCCGGCAGTAACGCGCTTCGATTTCCGTTGCCGCGTAGTAGACGCCGGCGCCCTCGAACGCTTCGAGCCGATCGATCGGCAGGCGACGATATTGTACACCGGTTGCAACGACCACGGCACGGCCGCGAACCCGTTGATCGTTCTCGAACGTGGCGCAGAACGCTCCGTCTTCGAGCTGATCCAGTCTGGTGACCCGGCGCGGCATGGCGAACCGCGTCCCGAACTTCATCGCCTGGACCTCGCCGCGCCAGACCAGATCGGCGCCGGAGATCCCGGTCGGAAATCCCATGTAGTTCTCGATGCGGCTCGATGTCCCGGCTTGGCCGCCGATCGCGACATCCTCGATCACCAGGCTGTGCAGCCCCTCGGCGCCCGCATAGACGCCGGCCGCAACGCCGGCGGGGCCACCGCCGACGATGAGCACGTCGAAAGCCTCGTCGTCGACGAGGTCGTGGTTGAGGCCCAGCAGATGCGCGACCTTGTCGGATGTGGGCTCCGTCACGACGATGTCGCGTCCGAAGATCACGGCAGGCCTGTCGACGGCAATCGAACAGCTTCGCGCCACGGCATCGGCCTCCGGGCTTGCCAGCGCGTAGGATCTGTAGGGCAGGCGGTTGCGGCTCATGAATTCTGCAATCCGCCGAACCGCCCGGTCGTCGTCCTCGCCGAGGAGGACCAAGGTGCCGTCCCGCGTGTCGAGTTGCCGCCGACGGCGGGCGGCGAGCACCGTGATCACGATGTCCGACATCTCGGGGATCTCGGACATCAGCCGCAGCATCTCCAGTCGCGGCACCTCGATCACGCTGGTATCCCGCACCGCCCGCATCGGCATCGACCAGTTGCCGCCATTCAGGAACGCGATCTCGCCCATGAACTGCGTCGGCCCGAGTGTCGACGGAAGATGGCGCTCGTCCGTGAATGGGTTCACCACTTCGACTTCGCCCGTTTCGACGTAGACGAATCGATCAGCGGGTTCGCCAGCACGTGCCAGGAACCTCCCGGCCGGGTAATGCCGCTCCACCCCAACGGCCCGAAGGGCTGCGATATGCGATGCCGCGAGGGGAACCCGCTGCATTTCGGCGAGGTCCCGTCCGATCGATTCCATCTCTCGTTCTCCCTGCCCATCATCGAGGTGCGGCGCAGAGTCGATCACTCGAGCCCACCAGGCAAGGGACGGCTCCTGCAGGAGGTCCGATGTTGCGCCGCGCCGCCGACGATACGGATGCAGGCGTCGTTCGGTCGACCGGAAAGCCTCCGTCAGTCCGAGTCGGTCCACGACCTCCCCGCGACCATCCAGGAGGGATGCCCGTCGCGCCCATTTCGGCGTTGGGTGCGACGGGTCACGACCGCGTCGTGTTTCCGACCGGAGGCATGGATGCAGGATCGCGCTTTTCGCAAACCGGTCTTGTCGGGGCGAGTGACGCAGCCACAACGACGATACGCGGCGCGACCGCGCCCGTTTCCACCCTTTGATCCGAAGCCCCGGTAAGGTGCGGCCTGTTGCGAACTCCGATGTGAACGCCGTCCGGGTCCAGTACGATCGACGCCGGGATCGCGCGAACCGGACCGGTGGCCCGCGATACCGCAAGGGCCCGATGGACGGGGCGAGTCCTGCGACCCGAGCCGTGAATGCCGAAGCGAACCAAGCCTGCCAGAAAGGCCGGCCCGACCCAGTCGCTCACGACAGGTAGTTCACCAGCGTCAGTTTCGAGAGCATCGAGGTCACCTGATAGCTCGCCTGCAACTGGTTCTGCATGGCCAAAAGTTTGGATGCGACTTCTTCGGTGGAGATCGAATCCGTGCCCGCGAGGGTGTTCTGCAGTTGCGCCTTGGTGGCGCCGTTCTGTGCCTTGGCGTTGGTGATCTGGGCCGCGGCGAGGCTGAGTTCGGTGGCGATCTGGGCGATGCCCTGATCGTCCTGTTTGGATGTGAGAACGGTGCGGACACGGTCGGTCAGGGCGGTGTAACGGCTCCGTTCGCTCAACGCCAAGGTCCGGTCCGCGGCTGAAAGGGTCGTGTCGTTCGGTTCCTTGGTGCTGGCGAAGCTCTCGCTCGCCAGGGCGGCGATGCCCGCCAGCGCGTTGCGGATGCCGGCCTCGTTGGCCTGCGCGCCGATGCCGATGGATTGGCCGCTGCTGACCTGGACGGTTGCCGTGCCACGTGGATCGGCGAGGCTCTCGTCGCCCGTGTACCAGATGACCGTCTTGCCGGCTGGATTGGTGGAGAAGCCGCCGGTGGTGGTGTCGACCCGGCGTGGGGCGAACGCGTCCGACTTCGAGCCCGCGAAGAAGTCCTTGGAGGCCAGGACGGTGGACGAGGCCGCGAGCGTCGTGCCGGCGCTCGTCTTCACCGTGTCGGAAAGCGCCTTCTGGATGTTCAGGGCCGTCGCCTCCGGGCTGGCGCCGATGGCGAAAACCGAAGGATCCTTGCTGTCCGCGACGGTTCTGGCCGTCAGCGTGATCGTCGTCGGGGTGCCGTCGCGCAGGCCGAGGGTCAGCGTGATGGTGTCGCCGTCCTTGGGCGGCGTGACGGCGCTGACCGTCAGGGAGGCGCTGGCAGGGGTACCGCCCGAGAGGGCCAGGGTCACGCCCGGGGGAGATTTGCTCTGGGCGGCGGCGATCCCCCTTTCCCCGACGGCCATCGTCAGGCTGGCGAAGCTTCCGGCCGTGTCCGGCCCGATCACGAACTCGTTGGCCGCGCCCGTTGCGACCGTGCGTGCCGTGTAGATTGCGACGGTTCGAGTACCATCGGGCTGCACGATGGTCACCGGGACCGACGCGCCGTCGACGGGTTGCGCGGCGAGACTTGCGGGAGCCGCCATCTGGCTCTGCCCGAGTGCCAACTTCAGCTTGGCGCCGCTATCGGTGCCGATCAGGAATTCGTTGGCTCCGAGGGCGGGGCCTGTCCGCGCCGTGTAATCGACGAAGGCTTGACTGCCATCGGGCTGGTTGACGCTGAGCCGCACGACATCGCCGTCCGTCGGCTGCGTGCCGAAACCGAGAGCCACCCTCGGCGCACTGGCCGCGTCGAGATTTTCGCTGAACGCGGCCTTATTGGAGCTGTCGATGCCCAGCAGGGTGAAGCCGAAATTCGCGCGTCCGATCGCGCTCGCTCCCTCGGAGACCGTGACCGCCGCCGTCCCGGTGGCCGGAATGCTGAGGTTTCCCGTCCCGGTGATCCCGTCGGCGGCCTTGCGCTCGGCGATCATGGCGTTGAGGCCGGCCTTGGTGCCGTCGCCGTTGAGGATCTCGTGGGCTGAGATGACGGGTGGCGTATCTGTGGCGCGCCCTCCGAACAGGAAGGTTCCGGCGTAGTTCTGGTTCAGGGTATCGACGAAGAGGTCGAGGTTGGCCACAGCCGTCTGGCGGGTGGTGTCGCGGGCCGAGGACGAACTCGTGTTGGTCAATCCCTCGGCGATGCCGCTCACCGTTGTCGACGTGACCTTGGACAGATTCTGCAGGCTGGCCGAACCGAGCGTGATGCGGTTGAGGGCGCCGGTGATGCTGGCGGCGTAACCATCGAGGCGCGCGACCTGGGCGTGTGCGCTCAAGCTCGTGGTACGGGAGGCACCCAAGCCGCCATAGGTCTCCGCCACCCGGCCCGTGGTCAGCTGGGTGGTGAGCGTGTCGAGCTTGTCCTTGGTCGCGAGCAGGCGCTGCGTGTTCAAGGTGGTGGTGTAGCTGCCGGCCGCGAAGGGCGTGATGGTCATGGGCGCGATCCCGGGAACGGAGGACGGACGACGTTGGGCGGGACCACGGCTCAGATCCGCAGGAGCGTGTCGAGCATGTCGCGGGCGGCCGTGAGCACCCGCGCGTTGGCACCGTAGGCGGTCTGGAGCTGGATCAAGTTGGCCATCTCCTCGTCGATCTTGACCCCGGATTCGCTGGAGAACCGACTCTGTGCCGTCGCGAGGGCGATCTGCTGCCCTTCGTCCAGGCTCTGGCTCGACGCCGCGTTCGCTCCCTGCGCGTCGATGATGCGCAAGGTGAAGTCGGCCACGTTGGTGGTGAAGGGCGCCCGCACGCCGCCGATGCCGGAAGCGGCCGAGAAGGTGTAGGGGCGGGTGATCAGCCCGTCCAAAATCCGTTGCGGACGCGTTGCGTCGCCGGACTGGGTCGTCGCCGAGGACAGCACCAGGGCGCTGGTATCGCCCTTGATCGCCGGGTTGAGGGCGATGCGCTGGGCAAAGCCCGTCAGCTGGGAGCCGCCATCGAAGTTGCCTGTGTAGAGGCCGTTGGCCCGGCCGGAATCGACGAACAGAGCGATCTCGGGATTGTTGCTGGGAGCTTTCGTTTCGCTCGCGGCGGACGGGATGGTGAGGGTCGCGCCAAGTGTGGTCACGGATGCCGTGCCTGCCACCGGCGTTGTGCCAAGCGCAATCGTGAGTTTGCCCGCCGTGACGGACGCGACATAATTCGGTTGCAGGGCGGCTGTGATATTCGCTGCCAGTGTCGCATCGCCGTTGATCGTCCCAATGGGTTGGGCACCGGGCATTCGGAAGGCGATAGGCGCGGAACCATCGATATCGCCAGTTCGGAAGGTAGCAGTCCCGGTGTCCGAGGCGACGAGAACGATCTGAGAACCGTTCGCGAGACCCAGTGTGATCCGATTGCCTGCCTTCAACCCGTTTAGGTCGATGCCTGTGCTCGCAGCGGCGCTAACGGTCCTGTCCGTGGTCGATTGCGCCAGCCCGGCCGCCAATTCGTCGATCTGGCGCTGTGCCTGGACCAGGGTGTCGTCGCGGGCGGTCACGGCGGCCGCGAGGGAGCCCGAGCGCAGGGCGCCCGTGGCGATGAGATCGATCCGAGCGCCACCGGGTGTCGTTGCGGTGATCGTGCCGACGCCGCTCTTGCCCGCCTCCGTGGAATAGAGGGCCTCGGGGCTCAACACCGCGCGGCTGTCGAAGCCGAGCGATGCGGAAACGCCGTGATCGACCAGGGTGACGCCCGACTGGGTCATCACCGTGATCGAGCCATCGCCCACCTGGGTCGCCTGAACGTCCATGTACTGGGCGAGCTGGTTGATGGCCTGGTCGCGTTGATCGAGGAGATCGGGACTGGCACCGATGCCGTTGGCGGCGACGATCTTCACGTTGAGCTGTGCAATGGACCTGAGCAGGGAACCGGCACTCTTCACGTCGCTGGCGATCTGCGATTCCATCCCCGTGCGCAGGGTCTGGATGCCGTTGGCGATGGTGCCGATCCGGCTCGCGAGGGTCGCAGCGTTGCTGGCTACGGTGGCGCGTACGGAGCTCACCGTGGGATCGTTGGCGAGTGCCTGGAGGGACTGCGTGTATCCGTTGAGGACGCCGTCGAGGGATGTGCTCGAACCGGGAACGCCATAGAGCGCATCGAGCTGCGTCCCCACGTTGGCGGCAATGCTCGTATAGGCCGCGCCGGAGCTCTCCAACCGCAGTTGTTTCTGCGACGTGGCGTTGAGAATTCGCGAGACATCGCCGCTGTTGATGCCCGTTCCGTCGTTCTGGGCAACGGAGGACTGGACACGCTTGACGTAGCCGACCGTGTTGACGTTGGCGATGTTCTGCGAAACGACGCCGATCTGGGCCTGCATCGCCTGCAGGCCGGCTGTTGCGGTGTTGATCGCGTTCAGCGACATCGATTCGGGCCTTCCCCTCGCGCGAGGTCCTGAAGCGGGCGTGCAGAGTGTTCGTCCTGCGGCCGGGTGCCCCTTGCGTCCCTAATCTGCTCTGGAAAGTGAGGCAGAAAACGTTCGCAGGGGCGGCGTTCCTAGAAAGATGACTTGGATGGTTGATGTTTCGTTTTCATCTTAATATCGATGTTAGCGAATGATATTGATCAGGTCGCTCATCATGGTCTGCGCCGTCGACATCACGCGGGTGTTGGCTGAGTAGGCCTGCTGCGTGACGATCATTTTCGAGAATTCGGCCGCGATGTCGGTGTTCGACTGTTCGATCTCGCCACCCACGACGGACGATCCGTTGAGGCCGGAGATCGGCGCGCCGGAATCGAGGGTCTGGGTGTAGGTCCCGTTGGTGTCGCCCTTGAGGGCGTCGGCGTTCTTAAACTGCACGATCCCGACCTGGGCGAGGGCCGCCGAGTTGCCGTTGGAATAGGTGCCGGTGATCTTGCCGTCGCTGGTGATCGAGAGCGAGGTCAGGGTACCCGACGCGTAGCCGTCCTGCTGCACCGTGTCGGTGCGGACGCTTCCTTCGCTGGTGGCGTACTGGGTCAGGGCGCCTGCGGCGATGTTGAGGCCGACATTGCTGAGTTTGACCCCGTCGACGGTAAGGTCGGGGATGATCGGGGCGGTCGGCGACGTGAGCTGGCCGCTCTTGAAGGTGAACGCTTGGCCGACGTTCTGCCAGGCGTCGTCCGCGGCGCCGGCATTCGAGTTGCCGAGGTAGAACAGGTTCCACACGTCATCGGTTGCGGGCTTGGCCGGCGCAGCGGCGATGGGTGGCGTCGCCGTCGGATCGGCCGTCACGGCGGCGGTGGCCGCGCCTCCGTTCTGGACCTTGGCCCAACGCATCTGAACGGTCATCGGAGCGCCGGAATCGGTATAGGCGGTGAGCGAACCCCCGGAGAGGGTGTCGTTGAGGAATTTCGTGGCATCGCTTCCCTTGATCGGCGTTCCCAGGGCGGGGGCCGCCGGATCGGTGAGAACGGGGGTGTAGGCCCCGGATGTCAGGGTCTTGAGCAGTGCCGAGTCGGCATTGCCCGCGACGGCATTCTTGGTCGACGGCGTCATCGGCAGATTGGCGCCGTAGGCAATGCTCGTCGTCGGTTTGGCGGCAAGCGATGCCGTCGAGATCTTGATGGGGCCGGTCCCGGTGGTCTGTCCGGTTCGGGGGTCGAGACTCTGGCCGGTCAGGTAACCGCCGGCCCCGTTGACGAGATAACCCTGGTTGTCGGATTTGAAATCGCCCCGGCGGGTGAAGTACTGGGCTGCGGAAAAACTGGCCTGACCCGCCGCGTCGCCGGTCTTCGTCTGAACCGTGAAGAACCCCTGCCCGCTCAGGGCCATGTTGGTGTCGATCCCGGTGGAAACCAAGCCGCCCTGAATGGTGTTGGTCAGCCGTGAGAAGGCGCCGACGGAGCCGGAGACCTGCTTGTTCAGCGGCTGCTCGGCGATCATGTCGACGAAGTTCGTATCGACCCGCTTGAACCCGGTTGTCTGCGAGTTGGCGATGTTGCCCGAGATGTTGTTCAGCGAATACGACTGGGCCTGGAGGCCCGACACCGCGGTTTGTAGCGCACTGAAAATGTCCATGGTCGGCCTTGGGGTCCGCGAGATCGGTCATACCTGAGTCAGCAATCCGTATGCCGTCGGTGTTGTCTCGGAAAATCAAGGGCTTAGGTCGTATCGTTCGTCCCGGGCGGCGCTGCGCCCCGGCAAGTCTTGCCGATGCGGCGGCGGTTTATGCCGGCCCCTCGGCGACGTCGAATGTCCGATATGCTACGGGTCCCGGCAGCGTGAGGTTTACGGAAATGCGTGCTGTCCTTCTGGTCGCGGGCCTGCTGACAGGCTTACCCTTGGGTGCTTCGGCGCAACCCGATCCGAGTCCTCATAAGCCGAGGCCGTCCGCGCCTCGGCTCGAAACCGCCACGCCGGACGCGCCGTCCACGTCATCGGAGGAAGCGCAGGCGCGGCGTGATCGCGCCGAGGCCGAGCGCAAGGTCCGCGAGAAGGCCTTCGACGATCGCGTTCGTCGCGCGACCTCGTCCATCTGCAGCAATTGTACGACGGGTCCGACTCCGCGTCGTCGTGTCCGCGAGCAGGCAGCGCCGGAACCGCGCGATCCGATGTTCGACCCCGCGGAAGCGCCGCCGATGCCGGACTGAGTTTACCGTTGACGCTGTGGGGCGTCATCGCTGCCCACCTCGATCTCGGTGGACCGGCATGGGCCTCAGGACGAATGGTGTTGCCCGGCGCCGTGCCGAGCGAACGGATACCGATATGACCACCCTGTATGCAGGGGCGGAAGCGCAGCCGCCTCGGTCCTTTTCTCTGCCTTCTGAGGTGAGGAGCAGGGAGCTTCGAACCTGCAGGGAGGCTGCGCCGCGTGAGGGCCGAAAGGGTTGGGGCAATGGCAGGTGATCTGTTTCACGAGAACTGGCGTCACGAACAGCGTGCCGATGGGCTCTATGTGATCATCGAAGAGATTGGTGGGCTCGGTGCGCTCGGCCCGTTTCCCGACGCGGAAGCCGCTCGGATCGGTTTCGCCCGCTACTTCCTCGGGCTGGATCTCGCACCACCTTCTGCGCCCGTTCTGCCCAAAGCCGACACGGTCTCCGTCGCGGACAGGCGATCGCACGATGCGTCTGTGGATGACGGCCGCACGCGTATCCTCGATAGGCGCGATGGCGAAAATCGGTGACCGAGGTGACGGATGCAAGGTCGGCGACGTGACTGTATGGTCATAAGGCCATTGATTCTGGCGTGACCCACCCTGTACCCCCAGAGAAGTGAGCGCCGCGTTTTGCTTGACAACCAACGGACGATGAAAAATGCCTATGCATTAGGCTGCGGCCACGCCTGCTTGGGGAAGGATGTGGGATTGATCCGCGCGGGGGTGCCATCCCATCCCGCGGAATCGTAACGATGCCGTAGGGGTATCGTCATTGCTGGTTGTTCGGGGGCAGGCGGGTCCCGGCGGCTGGAAGTTCAACCGTGCGACTGCTGGACATTCTGACGTAATGAAATCAATCAAAGCCTTGTTCGGCACCCGCACGCGGCACGACAGCAACCTTTCGATTCAATCCGACTACGATCTGCTTGCACGCAGCGGGTTATTTGATCGGGGCTACTATCTCCGTGAGAACCCGGATGTCGCCGAGAATGGGGCGGATCCGATCCATCATTATCTCACCATCGGCTTCGTCGAGGGGCGTGAACCCTCAGCGTTCTTCGATGGTACGGGTTACCGGGAGGCGGACCCCGCGATCAAGAGCGAGGGTATCAACCCTCTCGTCCATTGGTTGCGCTCGGGTGCAGCTGAAGGGAGGCCGGCCCCCGTACGCATGGGTCGGTCGCCGATCTCTGGTGAAGTCCGGTCGGATTACGCCTTGGTCGCCCGCAGCGGTCTTTTCGATATTGGCTACTATCTCGCGGCCAATCCGGACGTTGCTGCCTCCGGGGAAGATCCCATCGTCCATTATCTCCAATTCGGATATCTGGACGGACGCGAACCATCGGCATTCTTCGATGGAACCCGCTATCGCACCGAGAACGGAGACGTTCGCGACGCGCGCATCAATCCTCTGGTCCATTGGTTGCGCCTCGGTAGCGCCGAGGGACGCGTAGCGCCCGTCCGCACCGCTCCGACCCTTGCGCGGCCGGGTACCGATTACGCGCTCGTTGCCCAAAGCGGGATGTTCGACGTCGGCTACTATCGGAGGGCGAATCCCGATGTCGCGGACAGCGGCATGGATCCGATCCTCCATTACATCACTAACGGCTTCTCTGAAGGACGGGAGCCGTCTGAATTTTTTGACGGCCAGACCTACGCTGAACGTTATCCTGACGTCCGCTCAAGCAATCTCGCCCCGCTCGTCCATTGGATGCGCGTTGGACTTCACGAAGGCCGTTTTGCACCGATCCGAAGTAGCGAGGGCGTCAGTCCCGGGACCGATTACGATCTTGTCGCCCGTAGCGGCCTGTTCGATGCCGCGTTCTACTTAAGAACCTATCCGGAAGTGGCCGCAGCCGGGTTGGATCCCGTCGCTCACTACCTGCGTAGCGACCATGCGGATGGGCTTCAGCCCTCGGCATTCTTCGACGGCGCCGCGTATCTCGCCCGGCATCCCGAGATCGCAGCGGCCGGCGTGAATCCACTGGTGCATTGGTTGCGAGTTGGTCACGACGAAGGCCGTTCCGCACCCGTAGCCGTTGGCCCGTCAGGACAGCACGGTCCTGGGTCCGATTATGATCTTGTGGCCCGCAGCGGCTGGTTCGATGAGGCACACTATCTCACGCAGAACGCCGACGTTGCCGAGGCCGGTTTGGATCCGGTGGCGCACTACCTGACGGGAGGTTATCGCGAGAATCGTGAGCCGTCCGCGTTCTTCGACGGACGTGGCTATAGTGCACGCTACCCCGATGTGGCGGCGGGAGCCATGGCCCCGCTCGTCCATTGGCTTCGTATCGGTCGTACGGAGGGGCGTCATCCACCGATCCACGTCCTACCGAGCCCAGGTCACGACTCCGATTATGCCCTGGCAAACGGAAGTGGGCTGTTCGATCGTGCATACTATCTTTCGCAGAACAAGGATGTTGCCGAAGCCGGTCTCGATCCGGTGGTTCACTACCTCGCTTCCGGTTTTCGAGAGAACCGAGAGCCGTCTGGGTTTTTCGACGGGTGTGGTTACAGCGCCCGCTACCCCGACGTTGGGCTCGCAGACACTGCGCCCCTGATTCATTGGTTGCGCATCGGTTTGGCCGAAGGTCGCGATGCTCCATTCCACAGCGGGATAGCCGAGCCGGAAGGCGGCTCCGATTACTACATCGCGATCCAAAGCGGTTTGTTCGATCGAGCGTACTACTTGCGGGAGAATCGAGATGTGGCCGAGGCTGGCCTCGATCCCGTCGCACATTACCTAACTTCGGGCTTTCGCGAGAATCGCGAGCCATCGGGGTACTTCGACGGACGTGGTTACCGCGCGCGCTACCCTGACGTAGGCCTCGCCGATATCGCGCCCTTGATTCACTGGTTGCGTATCGGGCTGGGTGAAGGTCGCGAAGCACCGATCCGCGCCCTGACCGACGTCGGAGCCGGGATCGGCTCGGACTATGACGTTGCAGTGCGCAGCGGATTGTTCGACCGGTCCTACTACTTACGCGAAAATCCTGACGTCGCCGCGGCTGGGTTCGATCCGGTGGCACATTACGTCACTTCGGGTTTTCGTGAGGGACGCGAGCCGTCGGAATTCTTCGATGGACGTGGCTACCACGCCCGTTATCCCGATGCTGTGGATACCGCACCCCTGGTGCATTGGGTACGCGTTGGCCTCGTCGAGGGGCGGCGGCCACCATTGCGCGGCGCCCTACCGCCCGGTGCTGGTATCGCCTCCGATTATGAACTCGTCGCCCGAAGCGGCCTGTTCGATGTCGGCTATTATCTGCGCACCTATCCCGATGTCGCCGCCGACGGCATGGATCCCATCGCCCATTACCTCACGAGCGGGCACCTTCAGGAGCGCGAGCCGTCGCTGTTCTTCCACGGCCAAACCTACCTGGAGCGCTACCCCGATGTCCGCGCCAGCGCGATCAACCCCCTCGTGCATTGGTTGCGGACAGGAACCCTTGAGGGACGTGAGGCGCCCCTGAACCCCCGCGGGATCGGTCAGCAACTCAGTCTGCGCGACCTGTGCGAGCCCACCCGTTCAGAGGCCACCGCCGGCCTGTCGGACTCGGCCTTTCGCCCCAGCGTGGTGACGCCGGCCTTCAACACCGAGCCTTCCTATCTCCAGGAACTCTTTCAGACCCTGCTGAATCAGAGCTACGTCGGCTGGCGCTGGATCATCGTCGACAACGGATCCGAGCGGCCCGATACGCTGCGAACCCTGCGCCGGATCGCGGCCGCGGATCCCCGCGTCACCGTGGTGTTCGCCGAGCGCAACCTCGGCATTGCCGGCGGCACGAATCGCGCCATCGCCGAGGCCGACGGGACGCACGTCGCGCTCGTCGACCACGACGACCTGCTGCCGCGTACCGTGTTCGAGGCGATCTGGAAGGCGATCGAGGCCGAGCCCGATGCGGACCTCGTCTACACCGACGAGTGCAAGATCTCGGACACGGGCGAACTCTACGACGTGGTTCTGAAGCCCGGCTGGTCGCCGGTTCTTCTTGAGAACACCATGTATCTCTCTCACCTTTCCGTCTACCGCCGGGACTTTCTCGCGACCGTGGGCGCGTTCCGGCCGGACTTCGACGGCACTCAGGATTACGACTTCGTCCTGCGCGCTTCCCGCCATGTCGAGAAGGCGATCCACGTGCCGGTGATCGGCTACGTCTGGCGCGCGTCGCCGACCTCGACGGCGACGTCGATGACGACGAAATCCTACAGCGTCGGGCGCCAGGAGGCGTCGCTCCTCGAATTCGCCCGGCAGCGCGATCCGGAGGCGTCCGTCTCGCCCGGCTTCGGAGATGGATTCTGGCGCACGCACTACACCCTGCCGGCCGCGGCACCACTTCTGTCCTACGTGATTCCCACGGGGGCGGGGTCCCGGATGGTGCGGGACCGGCGCATCAATCTGATCCTGAACTGCGTCCGGAGCTTCGAGAACACGGAGTTCTATCCGAACCGGGAATACGTGATCGTCCACAACGGCGATCTTTCCGATGAGCAGAACGCGCAACTCGCCGAGACGCCGGGTATTCGCCTGGTGCACTACGAGGACCGCTCCCTCAACATCGCGCGGAAACTCAACATCGGCGTCGCAGCCGCCGAGGGTGAATTCGTTTGCCTGCTGAACGACGACGTCGAGGCCATGACGGCGCGCGGCGGCGAGGAACTCGTCGCCTTCCTGCTCGCGCATCCGGACGTCGGCATGATCGGCCCCCTTTGCCTGTTCGAGAACGGCACCGTTCAGCACAACGGGGTGATCCTCCTCGAACAGGGGCCCTCACACGCGGGGCTGTTCGTCGCCCCGAGCCATGCCGGCGCCACGGGCAATCTCCTGCAATGTCGGCGCGAGGTGTTCGGCGTCACCGGGGCCATGGCCATCGTGCGCCGCGCCGATTATCAGGCGCTCGGCGGCTTCGACGAGCGCTTCCCGCTCAATTACAACGACGTCGATTTCTGCTTGCGCCTGCGCGAATCCGGCCGCACCTGCGTCGTCGATCCAGGCGTACGGGTCTATCATTACGAGAGTGCCTCGAAGACCGGCACCTATCGCTGCGAAAAGGAAGCGCTCTACGCCCGCTGGCCGGGCTTGCGCGACCCGTACTTCAACCCAGGCTTCGACCAGCGCGATCCGACCTACCGTGTGCTGCTTCGGCCCGAGCGGGCCCCCGTCGAGACGGACCCGGCCGCGTTCGAGAATTGGCTTGATCGCCATATCGCCTGGCGCATCCGACATTACCCAACCTCCGGCGCGATCCGGTTCACGCTCTGCGTGCCAGTCTACGACCAGCCGGCCGCCTTCTTGGAGGAAATGCTGCAATCCTGCCTATTGCAGACCTACACCAACCGCGAGATCGTCATCGTCGACGACGGATCGACCCGGCAGGATACCTTGATTTGGCTCGCCAAGGTCGAGGCCGCGGGCCATGCCCGGGTGATCCGGCACGAGGCGAACGCCGGCATCGCCGGCGCCAACCGGACCTGGCTCGCCGCGGCCGAGGGCGAGATCCTCGTACCCCTCGACGCCGACGACTACCTCACCATCGACGCGCTCCAGGTGATGGCGCACTGGATCGCGCGCTTCCCCGAGGCACGGGTGTTCTACTCGGACGAGTTCAAGTCCAATCCCGCCTCCGCCAAGGCGAGCCCGTTCTTCAAACCCGCCTTCGATCCATTTCTGTCTGCGAACTGCTGCTATCAGACCCATCTCATGGCTTGGCGGCGCGACTTCCTCGTCGAGATCGACGCGTACAGTGATGATCGCGCGACCTGGTGCCACGATTGGGATGCCATCGGCCGGGCCTGGGCCGTCGGGCATGAGCCCGTGCATGTGCCGGAACTGCTCTACGCCTGGCGGATCAATCCCGGGTCGACGGCCTCGGCGGAGACCGGGGACAAGCCTGCAGCGGTGGCCTCACAGAAGTTCGTCCTCGATCGGTTGGTCGAGGCACGCGGGCGGTCGGGCGATGTCGCCGTGCGTTCGAACGAGAGCGGCCAGCACACCGGCATGTGGTCGCTGAGACCACGGCGCACCCTCGACAGCGTCATGAATCTCTGTGTCGAGGAGGCTTGGCGAGACGGCGGGGCTGTCTTGCGGGCCGCTGCGAGCACGGACGCCGAATGGCTGTACCTGCATACCGGGGCGTCGCCCGTTGAGGCCGATCTGCTGGAGCTCTCGGCCCTCGCCCTGTGGGACGAGCGCCTCGACGTCGCCTCGGGTCTGCTCACCGATGCCACGGGAACCCTCATCACGTGGTCCGGGGCGTTCTTTTGCCCGGACGGGACGGTGCTCGACCCAAATCTCGGCCGGACGTTCGACGGCTCCTATCACGGGCAGATCCATACCCAGCGCTGTGTCGACGTTGCCGCACCGACCAACGTCGTCATCCGGATCTCGGCCCTGCAACGGGTCCTCCGCACGAGCGGCGACGCCCTGACCTCCGACGAGCTCATGATTCGTCTCGGACTCGACGCGGTCCACAACGCCCGGCTCGTTGCGGTCACGCCTTACCTACGAACGGTGTGGAAACCGGCACCCGGCCTCATTCTTCCAGTCGACCGGACAGGCCTGTTGGCTGGGCTCGAGGAGCGACTGCTTGCTAGCCGTTGGTACGATTCACGGCTCAGTCCCGAGCGCTGCTATGGGATCGAGCCCGAACGTTGGAGGTGCTGAACATGCGGGCCCACGATCGCGTGCGGCGTTGCGATCAGTCTGCGGTCGGGCGTCTGTCGGTCAGGCCCATCCGATGAATCCATCGCCGCCAGCGTTCCTGCTGTTACGGCAAAACCGTCGATTAGCAGGATGCCTTTTCGCGAGGCGGAGCATCAGTGATCGTCGATGGATATCGGCATTGGGGGGAGCAAAAGTCCGCCGCCTGACGGCTGGCGGCCGCCCCTACGAACGCCGGCCCCCTCAGCCCAGCGGCACCGCCTTCGGTATCGGCTACGACGCGCAGGCGAGCGACCGCTGGATCGGCACCGGCAACTCGCTTCTGCGGCGCAATACCTGTCTTCCCAAGGCCGACCCGTTCGATCCGCGCCTCAGTCGCTCGGGGGGCGAGGATTACGACCTGTACGTGCGCCGCGACCGCCCCGGTCGCCGCATGGTCTGGTGCAACTCGGGCTGGTCGGCGCCCTCTGGGCGGTCGCGCGCCTGCGCAACGCTCCCGATACGGGCGCGCGCCGGCTCAAGGTCGCGCAGGTCGCCGGCAAGCTGCTTTGATGGACAATGCCGAAGGGGCATCGCTGATGGACGAGTTGACCCTCCGCATCTATCCGTCGGTGCGCGCCGCTGCCACGGATCTCGAGACGCCTGGCCTGGCGGGCTACGCCTTCGCGCGTCACGCTTGGCTCCAGGCCTGGGCCGATACCTTCGGCGCGCAGGCTCACATAGAACCCGCCATCGTCGTGATGGCGGATGCGCGCATCCAAATGGTCCTGCCCCTCGGCATCACTCGGCGGAACGGCCTGCGCACGTTGGAATTTCTCGGTGGGATCGTCACCGACTACAACGCGCCCGCTATTGATCCCGACTTCGCCCGCAGCCTCGACGCCACGGCCGTGCAAGCTCTGTGGCGCCGGATCACTGCCGCCCTGCCGTCCCACGACGTCGTTTGCCTGACACGGATGCCCGTGACCCTGGACCCGCCCGAGGGAGCGGTCGGGGAGCGGGTGCCCAATCCCCTCGCCCTTTTGCCGGGCGTCAACGCTGCCGGGCAAGCGCGAAGCGTGACGTTCCCGGACAGATACGAAGCGCTGACAGGGACCCTGCGCCCGAGATTCTGGGCCGACACGCAGCGCTGTCGCCGCCGACTCGCCGAAGTGGGGCCCATTGCCTTCGTCGTCGCCGACGATGACGCCGGCATGCGGGCGCTTATCGTCTCGCTGAAGCGGATGAAGTCGCGGCGATGGCGTGAGACCCACTCCAAGGATTGGTTCGCCGTCCCGGCCTTCTCCGATTTCTACGACGCCATGGCCCGGATCGACCTTCCGGAGGGGCGAATCCACGGGAGTTCGCTCAACGTCTCGGGCACGGCCGTGGCAGCGCATCTCGGCCTCGTCTATCGCAGCCGCTTCTACCTCCTCCTGATCGGATGGGAGGCGGACGGCTGGCGCCGTTTCAGTACCGGACGCCTCATGACCGAGACTCTGCTGCGCCAGGCCTTCGACGAAGGCCTGCGGGTTTTCGACTTTACCGTCGGCGAAGAGGCCTACAAGGACGATTGGGCCAACGCCCTGATGCCGCTGGTCCGCTACGACGAGGCCATTACCGCCCGTGGTCGCTTCGCAACGGTCCTGATGACGGCGCGCGACAGATTGCGAGCCCGCGCCACGCAAGTCGCGTGGCTCCGCAGGATCGTGCGCCGGTTGGCGGGTCGGCCGCTCGCATGACCGGCTTCGAGACGATCCGGGATGCGGAGGGTAGACCCCTGTGATTGGCCCGAGGTGGCGCCCTGGGCCGGAGGCTGATCTGGCCCGACACCCGGCGGGCGACGACCCTTCCTAGTGCACTGACTCAGACGGATGGTTCAGGGGTTCGGTTGAGAGCGTCGAAGATGGCAGCGGCGGGTTTGGTCCAGACGAAGGGTCTGGACCTTTGGTTGTGT
>NZ_LMRE01000020.1:0-20214 GCF_001424745.1 Methylobacterium sp. Leaf469 | reverse complement strand
ATCGCCGCCGTCAGCGACGTCTTGCCGTGGTCCACGTGACCGATCGTGCCAATGTTGCAGTGCGGCTTCGTACGAGCGAATTTCTCTTTGGCCATCGTAGCCTCCGTAATCTCAGTGTTTCAGGTGATGCTGCTGCGGTCCGGAAAAGGCGGGAAGCCTTAAGCGTACTTCGCGACGACCTTCTCGGCCTCGCCGCGCGGCACCTCTTCGTAATGGTCGAACTGCATCGTGAAGTTGGCGCGCCCCTGAGAGAAGGAGCGCAGCTGGTTCACGTAACCGAACATGTTGGCCAGCGGCACCATCGCGTTGATGACGTTCGCATTGCCGCGCATGTCCTGGCCCTGGATCTGGCCACGGCGGGAGTTGAGATCGCCGATCACCGAACCGGTGTATTCTTCCGGAGAGACGACCTCGACCTTCATCACCGGCTCGAGCAACACCGATCCACCCTTCTGGAGGGCCTCACGGAGGGCTGCACGCGACGCGATCTCGAAAGCGAGCGCCGAGGAGTCGACGTCGTGGTAGGCGCCGTCGATGAGCTCGACCTTGATGTCCACGACGGGGAAGCCTGCCAGGATACCGGCACCGAGCACCGAGTTGAGGCCCTTTTCGACGCCCGGGATGTACTCCTTCGGCACCGTGCCGCCGATGATCTTCGAGGAGAACTCGAAGCCCTTGCCGGGCTCGTTGGGCTCCACGATGAACTTCACCCGGGCGAACTGACCGGTACCGCCGGTCTGCTTCTTGTGGGTATAGTCGATCTCGGTGCGCTTCGTGAGCTTCTCACGATACGCCACCTGCGGCTGACCGATGTTGGCATCGACCATGTAGGTGCGGCGAAGGATGTCGACCTTGATGTCGAGGTGGAGCTCGCCCATCCCGCGAAGGATGGTCTGGCCCGACTCCTGGTCCGTCGAAACCCGGAACGACGGATCCTCGGCGGCCAGCTTGGCGAGAGCGATGCCGAGCTTCTCCTGATCGGCCTTCGACTTCGGCTCCACGGCGATCTCGATGACGGGCTCGGGGAACTCCATCTTTTCGAGGATCACGGCCTTCTGCGGATCGCAGAGGGTGTCGCCCGTACGGGTGTCCTTGAGGCCGGCCAGGGCGACGATGTCGCCCGTGAAGGCCTCCTTGACGTCTTCGCGGTTGTTGGCGTGCATGAGGAGCATGCGGCCGACGCGCTCTTTCTTGTCGCGCGACGAGTTGATGACGTTGGCGCCCGACTCGATCTTGCCCGAGTAGACGCGGCAGAACGTGATCGTGCCGACGTGCGGATCGTCCATGATCTTGAAGGCGAGCATGGAGAAGGGATCGCTGTCCGACGGATGACGGACGATCTCTTCCTCGGTCTTGAAGTCGAGGCCCTTGATCTCGCCGCGATCGGCGGGGGACGGCAGGTAATCGACCACGGCGTCGAGCAGGGGCTGGACGCCCTTGTTCTTGAAAGCCGATCCGCACAGCACCGGATGGAAGGCGCGACGCTGCACGGCGGTGCGCACCAGGCGATGCATCGTCTCGGCGTCGGGCTCGACGCCGTCGAGGTAGGCCGACATCGCGTCATCGTCCATCTCTACGCAGGCCTCGACGAGCTTGATGCGGTACTCCGCGGCCTGCTCGGCGAGATCGTCGGGGATCTCGGTTTCGGCGAATTCGGCGCCGAGCTTCTCCGAGGTCCAGACGATGGCCTTCATCTTGATCAGGTCGATGACGCCCTTGAAGGAAGTCTCGGCGCCGATCGGCAGCTGCAGGCACACCGGCTTGCCGGCGACGCGGTCGATGATGTCGGCGACGCACTTGAAGAAGTCTGCGCCGATCTTGTCCATCTTGTTGACGAACACGACGCGAGGCACGTCGTACTTGTCGGCCTGGCGCCAGACGGTCTCGGTCTGGGGCTCGACGCCCTGGTTGCCGTCGAGCACGCACACGGCGCCGTCGAGTACGCGAAGCGAACGCTCCACCTCGATGGTGAAATCCACGTGGCCGGGGGTGTCGATGATGTTCAGGCGCTTGTCGCGCCAGAAGCAGGTGGTCGCCGCGGAGGTGATCGTGATGCCACGCTCCTGCTCCTGCGTCATCCAATCCATGGTCGCGGCGCCGTCATGGACTTCGCCGATCTTATGGGACTTGCCGGTGTAGTAGAGGATCCGCTCGGTGGTCGTGGTCTTGCCGGCATCGATGTGGGCCATGATGCCGAAGTTGCGGTAGTCCTCGATCGCGTGCGTGCGGGGCATCGGATTGCTCCTGAAAGGGTCCGGGTCCGCTTACCAGCGGTAGTGCGAGAAGGCGCGGTTGGCTTCCGCCATCCGGTGCGTGTCTTCCCGCTTCTTCACGGCGTTGCCGCGGTTGTTGGCGGCGTCGAGGAGCTCGGCCGACAGGCGCTCCACCATGGTGCGGTCGTTGCGGCCGCGTGCGGCCTGGATCAGCCAACGGATGGCCAGGGCCTGGCGGCGCTCGGTGCGAACCTCGACGGGGACCTGATAGGTCGCGCCGCCGACGCGGCGGGAGCGGACCTCGATGGCCGGGGCCACGTTCTCGAGGGCGGCGCGGAACACCTCGATGGGGTTGGCGCGGGCGCGGTTCTCGACGATGTCGAACGCGCCGTACACGATACCCTCGGCGATGGACTTCTTGCCCTCGTACATGATCGAATTCATGAACTTGGTCAGAACGATATCGCCGTACTTGGCGTCCGGAATGATTTCGCGCTTCTCGGCAGAATGGCGGCGGGACATCGCTCGCTCCGTCTAAATACAGGGTCTTGAAACCACCCCGCGCAGGCCGCCTCGAGCCCAATCGGGGCCGGCGACATCCTTGCGGGGTGCGCGAATAACTTACTTCGGACGCTTGGCGCCGTACTTGGACCGGCGCTGCTTACGACCCTTGACGCCCTGCGTGTCGAGCACGCCGCGCAGGATGTGGTAGCGAACGCCGGGAAGGTCCTTCACACGGCCGCCGCGGATCATCACCACGGAGTGCTCCTGAAGGTTGTGACCCTCGCCCGGGATATAACCGATGACTTCGAAGCCATTGGTCAGACGAACCTTGGCGACCTTACGGAGCGCGGAGTTCGGCTTCTTGGGGGTCGTCGTGTAGACGCGGGTGCAGACGCCACGCTTCTGCGGGCAGGCGTCGAGCGCCGGCACCTTGTTGCGGCTCTTCTGCGCCTTGCGCGGCTGAGCGATCAGCTGGTTGATCGTCGGCATGCCAATCCTCTCGAAACGCGTCGCCTGCGTCGGCGACCGTCGAAATCCAAATCTCGTTTGGCCCGCCCCGTCGCCGCACGATCTGTGCGATGAAACGCAAAACCGCGCCCCAGGCTGATGTCAGCCTTTGGCGCGCCGTTGCAAGCAGAGGATCACCTGCGATGAAGCAAGCGATCATGCCGGGCTGACACGTGTTCGTCTGTTGAAGTCGGATGCGTTTAAGAAGCTTGGATCCGAGCGAGACGCTCGTGGATCAATTGCTGCTTACGGCCAGCCGTTCAATGAGGGCCTGATAGAGGTGGATTCGCCGGCCGTCAACCCATTTCCCCTAGCGAACCGTGAATGAAACGGGCGTCGCGGCCCGAAACCTGTCTCCGATGGTCCGCGCACGAAAAAGGGGCCGCCCGTAGGCGACCCCTGGTTTGTTCGGTGACGGTCGCTCTCGCCTACTCGGCGGCGGGCGGCAGGCCCGTGAGGGGCTGTGCGCCGCTCTCGGCGGCCTTCTGCTGGAGGATCATGGCGTCGCGACGCCGCGCCACGGCGCGGATGTCGGCGGCCATGGAGCCCGTGCCGGCCGGGATGAGCGAGCCGACGATGACGTTCTCCTTGAGGCCTTCGAGGTAGTCGATCTTGCCGTTGACGGCCGCCTCCGTGAGGACGCGGGTGGTCTCCTGGAACGAGGCCGCCGAGATGAACGACTTCGTCTGCAGGGAGGCCTTGGTGATGCCGAGCAGGACCGGCACGCCGACGATGGGACGCTTGCCCTCGGCGAGCAGCTTCTCGTTGGCGTCGGCCAGTTCCGTCCGGTCGATCTGGTCACCCGTGAGGATGTCCGAATCGCCGCCGTCGGTGATCTCGACCTTCTGCAGCATCTGCCGGACGATGACCTCGATGTGCTTGTCGTTGATGGCCACGCCCTGGAGCCGGTAGACCTCCTGGATCTCGTTGACGAGGTAAGCGGCGAGCTCCTCCACGCCCTTGATCGCCAGGATGTCGTGCGGCGCCGGATTGCCGTCGACGATGTAGTCGCCGAGTTCCACCACGTCCCCGTCCTGCAGGTGGATGTGCTTGCCCTTGGGGATGAGGTACTCGACGGCGTCCGAGCCGTCGTGCGGGGTCAGCGTCAGGCGGCGCTTGTTCTTGTAGTCGCGCCCGAACTGGATCGTGCCGGACTTCTCGGCGATGATCGCCGCGTCCTTGGGCCGACGGGCCTCGAACAGCTCCGCCACCCGCGGCAGACCGCCGGTGATGTCGCGGGTCTTGGCCGAGTCGGTGGAGACGCGGGCGAGGATGTCGCCGGCCTTCACGCGCCCACCCGGATCGTAGCCGATGATGGCGTCGACGGGCAGGAAGTAGCGGGCGTCGGAGCCGCGCGGCAGCTTCATCGGCTTGCCGTCGGCATCGAGCACCAGCATCGCCGGCTTGAGGTCGGCGGTGCGGGCGGTGCCGCGCCAGTCGATGACCACGCGCTTGGCGATACCCGTCGACTCGTCGGTGGTCTCCGTGATTGACTGACCGTCGATGAGGTCTTCGTAGGCGACGATGCCGTCGGTCTCGGTGATGATCGGACGGGTGTAGGGGTCCCATTCGGCGATGCGCTGGCCGCGCTTGACCGTGTCGCCCTCGTCCACCCGCAGCTTGGCGCCGTATTGCAGGCGGTGCACCGCGCGCTCGGAACCGTCGGAGCCGACGATGACGACGGCGACGTTGCGGCCCGTGGCGATGAGGTCGCCGTCCGTGTTCCGGGCGAGCGCCCGGTTGCGGATCTTGATGGTGCCCTCGAAGCTCGACTCGATGAACGACGAGTCGGCGATCTGCGCCGCGCCGCCGATGTGGAAGGTGCGCATGGTGAGCTGGGTGCCCGGCTCGCCGATGGACTGCGCCGCGATGACGCCGACGGCCTCGCCCATGTTGACGGGCGTGCCGCGGGCCAGATCTCGGCCGTAGCAGGTGGCGCAGACGCCGCTGCGGGTCTGGCACACCAGCACCGAGCGGATCTTCACCTCTTGGATGCCCGCCGCCTGGATGGCCGGCAGGTGCTTCTCCTCGATGGTCTCGTTGGTCTTGACGATGACCGTTCCGTCCTGGGCGACGAGATCCTCCGCCGTGGCGCGGCCGAGGATGCGGATCGAGAGCGGGGCCACGACCTGGCCCGCGTCGACGATGGCGCGCATGCGGATGCCGGAGGTCGAACCGCAATCGACCTCGCGGATGACCGCGTCCTGGGCCACGTCGACGAGACGACGGGTCAGGTAGCCGGAGTTGGCCGTCTTCAACGCGGTGTCCGCGAGGCCCTTACGGGCGCCGTGGGTCGAGTTGAAGTACTCGAGCACGTCGAGGCCTTCCTTGAAGTTCGAGATGATCGGCGTCTCGATGATCTCGCCCGAGGGCTTGGCCATGAGGCCGCGCATGGCGGCGAGCTGCTTCATCTGCGCCGGCGAACCACGGGCACCGGAATGGCTCATCATGTAGATCGAGTTGATCTGTTTGTCGGCGCCGTTCTCGTCCTTCTGCACCGTGGAGATGCGCAGCATCATCTCGGCGGCGAGCTTGTCCGAGCACTTGGCCCAGGCATCGACCACCTTGTTGTACTTCTCGCCCTGGGTGATCAGGCCGTCGTTGTACTGCTGCTCGTAGTCCTTCACGAGGGCACGCGTGTCGTCGACGATGGGCCACTTGTTGTCGGGCACCACCATGTCGTCCTTGCCGAACGAGATGCCGGCCTTGAACGCGTGATTGAAGCCGAGCGCCATGATGCGATCGCAGAAGATCACCGACTCCTTCTGACCGCAGTGGCGGTAGACGGTGTCGATCATCGACGAGATCTCCTTCTTGGTCATCAGCTTGTTGACGACGTCGAAGGGGACGTTCTTGTGCAGCGGCAGGGCGCCGGACAGGATCACGCGGCCCGGCGTGGTGTCGTAGGTCTTCGTCAGCGGCTCGCCATCGGGGCCGATGCCGTTCCACCGCCAGCGGATCTTCGAGTGCAGCTTGACGGTCTTGGCCGCCAGCGCGTGCTCGAGCTCGCCCACATTGCCGAAGACGCCCTGCATCGGGTTGGTCTTGCTCGTCGGGTCGAACGCGCCGATGGCGCCCTCGGCCACGATGGAGAGGTAGTACAGGCCGAGCACGATATCCTGCGACGGCACGATGATCGGCAGGCCGTTGGCAGGGTGCAGGATGTTGTTCGTCGACATCATCAGCACGCGCGCCTCCAGCTGAGCCTCGAGGCTCAGGGGAACGTGCACGGCCATCTGGTCGCCGTCGAAGTCGGCGTTGAACGCGGCGCAGACCAGCGGGTGGAGCTGGATCGCCTTGCCCTCGATGAGCTTGGGCTCGAACGCCTGGATGCCGAGGCGGTGGAGCGTCGGCGCGCGGTTGAGCATCACCGGGTGTTCGCGGATCACCTCGTCGAGGATATCCCAAACCTCGGGCTTCTCCTTCTCCACGAGCTTCTTCGCCTGCTTCACGGTTGCCGAGAAGCCCTTGGCGTCGAGGCGCGCGTAGATGAACGGCTTGAACAGCTCCAGCGCCATCTTCTTCGGCAGGCCGCACTGGTGCAGCTTCAGCTCCGGGCCGACGACGATGACCGAACGGCCGGAATAGTCGACGCGCTTGCCGAGCAGGTTCTGGCGGAAGCGGCCCTGCTTGCCCTTGAGCATGTCGGCGAGGGACTTCAGGGGACGCTTGTTTGCGCCCGTGATGACGCGGCCGCGGCGGCCGTTGTCGAACAGGGCGTCGACCGCCTCCTGAAGCATGCGCTTCTCGTTGCGGATGATGATGTCCGGCGCGCGCAGTTCGATTAGCCGCTTCAGGCGGTTGTTGCGGTTGATGACGCGGCGGTAGAGGTCGTTGAGATCGGACGTGGCGAAGCGGCCGCCGTCCAGCGGGACGAGGGGGCGCAGGTCCGGCGGGATCACCGGCACCACGGTGAGGATCATCCACTCGGGCTTGTTGCCCGACATCTGGAAGGCCTCGATGATCTTCAGGCGCTTGAGGAGCTTCTTCGGCTTCAGCTCGGAGGTCGTGGTGGCGATCTCCTCGCGCAGCGAATCCGCGATGCCGTCGAGGTCGAGTTCCTGCAGGATGCGCCGGATGGCCTCGGCGCCGATCATGGCGGTGAACGAGTCCTCGCCGTACTCCTCCTGCGCGCGCAGGTACTCCTCCTCGGAGAGGAGCTGACGCTCCTTGAGGGGGGTGAGGCCCGGCTCGATGGTGACGTAGGACTCGAAGTACAGGATCCGCTCGAGGTCCTTGAGGGCCATGTCGAGCAGGAGGCCGATGCGGGACGGCAGCGACTTCAGGAACCAGATGTGGGCGACGGGGGCGGCGAGCTCGATGTGGCCCATGCGGTCGCGCCGCACACGCGCGAGGGTGACCTCGACGCCGCACTTCTCACAGATGACGCCCTTGTACTTCATGCGCTTGTACTTGCCGCACAGGCACTCGTAGTCCTTGATCGGCCCGAAGATCCGGGCGCAGAACAGGCCGTCGCGCTCGGGCTTGAACGTGCGGTAGTTGATCGTCTCGGGCTTCTTGATCTCGCCGAAAGACCACGAGAGGATCTTCTCCGGCGACGAGATCGAGATCTTGATCTGGTCGAAGCTCTGGGGCTGAGCCTGCTGGTTGAAAAGATTCATGACCTCTTGGTTCATGGATCGACTCCTGCTGACGGGGCGCACCCTCCGCCGAGGGGCTACCGCGTGCTGTAAACTGGTCGGCGCCGCGACTGTCTCAGTCGCCGCTGGCCGTCATCATCCGGGAGGCGCTTCCCCTCCCCGCTCGGACCGCGCCGGCGAGTGAGCCGGCGCGGGAGCGTGGTGCGGTGGTTACTCGGCCGCCTCGGCGGGCGGCTCGATCTGGTCGTTGGCGGTCTTCTTCGAGGAGGTGAGCTCGACGTTGAGGCCGAGCGAGCGCATTTCCTTGACGAGCACGTTGAAGGACTCGGGGATGCCGGCCTCGAAGGTGTCGTCGCCGCGCACGATGGCCTCGTACACCTTGGTGCGGCCGGCGACGTCGTCCGACTTCACCGTGAGCATCTCCTGCAGGGTATAGGCGGCGCCGTAGGCCTCGAGCGCCCAGACCTCCATCTCGCCGAAGCGCTGACCGCCGAACTGCGCCTTGCCGCCCAGCGGCTGCTGGGTGACGAGGGAGTACGGACCGATCGACCGGGCGTGGATCTTGTCGTCCACGAGGTGGTGCAGCTTCAGCATGTAGATGTAGCCCATGGTGACCTTGCGGTCGAAGGGCTCACCCGTGCGGCCGTCATAGAGCGTCGACTGGGCCGACCGGTCGAGACCGGCCATTTCCAGCATCTGCTCGATGTCGGCTTCCTTGGCGCCGTTGAACACCGGAGTCGCCATCGGCACGCCGCGGCGCACGTTGTTGGCCGCTTCCGCCATGTCCTCGTCCGACAGGCCTTCGAGCTCCGACGGCGAGTAGATCGCCTCCATCTCCGCCTTGAGGGGCGCGATGTCGTTGCTGCGAAGATACGCGTCCACCGCGAGCCCGACCTTGCGGCCGAGACCGGCCGCGGCCCAGCCCAGGTGGGTCTCCAGGATCTGACCGACGTTCATGCGCGAGGGCACGCCCAGCGGATTG
Source organism: Methylobacterium sp. Leaf469 (assembly GCF_001424745.1). Classification (NCBI taxonomy): domain Bacteria; kingdom Pseudomonadati; phylum Pseudomonadota; class Alphaproteobacteria; order Hyphomicrobiales; family Methylobacteriaceae; genus Methylobacterium; species Methylobacterium sp. Leaf469. Next base: position 11,407 of record NZ_LMRE01000020.1, on the reverse strand, counting down.
AGCACGATGTCGGCATGCGTCCCGTCCTCGAGGAACGGCATGTCCTCGATGGGGACGATGCGCGACACGACGCCCTTGTTGCCGTGACGGCCGGCCATCTTGTCGCCCGGCTGGATCTTGCGCTTCACCGCGACGAAGACCTTGACCATCTTCATCACGCCGGGGGGCAGCTCGTCGCCGCGCTGCAGCTTCTCGACCTTGTCGAGGAAGCGCTGCTCCAGGCGCTTCTTCGACTCGTCGTACTGCTTCTGCATCGCTTCCATCTCGGTCATGAGACGGTCGTCGATGACGGCGAACTGCCACCATTGCGAACGCGGGTACTCGGAGAGGAGCTCACGGTTGAGCGTGGTCTCCTTCTTGAAGCCCTTCGGACCGGCGATGGGGGCCTGACCGATGAGGACGGTGGCCAGACGCGCATAGGTGTTGCGGTCGAGGATCGCCTGCTCGTCGTCGCGATCCTTGGCGAGGCGCTCGATTTCCTCGCGCTCGATGGCCTGGGCGCGCTCGTCCTTGTCGACGCCGTGGCGGTTGAACACCCGGACCTCGACGATGGTGCCGGTCACGCCCGGGGGGACCCGAAGCGAGGTGTCGCGCACGTCGGACGCCTTCTCGCCGAAGATCGCGCGGAGAAGCTTCTCCTCCGGCGTCATCGGGCTTTCGCCCTTCGGGGTGATCTTGCCGCACAGGATGTCGCCGGCGTGGACCTCGGCGCCGATGTAGACGATGCCGGCCTCGTCGAGGTTCTTCAGCGCTTCTTCGGAGACGTTGGGGATGTCGCGGGTGATCTCTTCGGGACCGAGCTTGGTGTCTCGGGCCATCACCTCGAACTCCTCGATATGGATCGAGGTGAACACGTCATCCTTCACGATCCGCTCGGAAAGCAGGATCGAGTCCTCGAAGTTGTAGCCGTTCCAGGGCATGAACGCGACGAGCACGTTCCGGCCGAGCGCCAGTTCGCCGAACTCCGTCGACGGACCGTCGGCGATGATCTCGCCCTTCTTCACGGACTCGCCGACGCGCACCAACGGCTTCTGCGTGATGCAGGTCGACTGGTTGGAGCGCTGGAACTTCTGCAGGCGGTAGATGTCGACGCCCGGCTTGGTGGCGTCCGCCTCTTCCGTGGCGCGGATGACGATACGGGTGGCGTCCACCTGATCGACGATGCCCGAGCGGCGCGCCGCGATGGCGGCACCGGAATCGCGGGCGACCACGGCCTCCATGCCCGTGCCCACGAAGGGCGCGTCGGCACGAACCAGCGGCACCGCCTGGCGCTGCATGTTCGAGCCCATGAGGGCGCGGTTCGCGTCGTCGTTCTCGAGGAACGGGATCAGCGCGGCGGCGACCGAAACGAGCTGCTTCGGCGACACGTCCATGAGATCGACGCGGTCCGGCGGCACGACGATGACGTCGCCGGCACGACGGCAGACCACGAGGTCTTCCGTCAGCTTGAAGGCCTCGTCCATCTGGGCGTTGGCCTGGGCAACGTAGTACTTCGCCTCTTCCATCGCCGACAGGTAGGCGACGTCAGTGGTGACGACGCCGTCCTTCACCTTGCGGAAGGGGGTCTCGATGAAGCCGTACTTGTTCACCCGGGCGAAGGTCGCCAGCGAGTTGATCAGGCCGATGTTCGGGCCTTCCGGGGTCTCGATCGGGCAGATGCGGCCGTAATGCGTCGGGTGCACGTCGCGCACTTCGAAGCCGGCGCGCTCGCGGGTCAGACCGCCGGGTCCGAGCGCCGAGAGGCGACGCTTGTGCGTCACTTCCGAGAGCGGATTGGTCTGATCCATGAACTGCGACAGCTGCGACGAGCCGAAGAACTCGCGCACGGCCGCGGCCGCGGGCTTCGCGTTGATGAGGTCCTGCGGCATCACCGTGTCGATGTCGACGGAGGACATCCGCTCCTTGATGGCGCGCTCCATGCGGAGCAGACCGAGGCGGTACTGGTTCTCCATGAGCTCGCCGACGGACCGCACACGGCGGTTGCCGAGGTGATCGATGTCGTCGATTTCGCCCTTGCCGTCGCGCAGATCCACCAGAGCCTTGACGACCGCGAGCATGTCCTCACGGCGCAGGGTCCGCACGGTGTCCTCGGCGTCGAGGTCGAGGCGCATGTTCATCTTCACGCGGCCGACCGCCGAGAGGTCGTAGCGCTCGGAATCGAAGAACAGCGAGTGGAACATCGCCTCGGCGGTGTCGAGGGTCGGCGGCTCGCCGGGACGCATGACCCGGTAGATGTCGAACAGCGCGCCTTCGCGGGCGGAGTTCTTGTCCACCGCGAGGGTGTTGCGGATGTAGGGACCGACGTTGATGTGGTCGATGTCGAGCACGGGCAGCTCGGTGATGCCGACCTCTTCGAGGCTCTTGAGGAGCTTGTCGGAGATTTCGTCGCCGGCCTCGGCCCAGATCTCGCCCGTCTGGTCGTTCACCAGATCCTCGGCGATGTACTGGCCGATGAGGTCTTCGTCCGTGGCCTTGAGGAAGTTCACGCCGCGCTCGGCGATCTGGCGCGCGTTCCGGGCGTTGAGCTTCTTGCCGGCTTCGAGCACGACTTCACCGGACTCGGCATCGACGAGGTCGACGGAGGCCTTGAAGCCCTTCAGGCGCTCGGCATCGTACGGCACGCGCCACTCGGCGCCGTCGCGGTCGTACAGCACGCGGTTGTAGAACGTCGACAGGATCTCCTCGCCGTCGAGCCCGAGGGCGAACAGCAGGGAGGTCACCGGCAGCTTGCGCTTGCGGTCGATGCGGACGTGGACGATGTCCTTGGCGTCGAACTCGACGTCGAGCCAGGAGCCGCGATACGGGATGATGCGGGCGGCGAACAGGAGCTTGCCCGACGAGTGGGTCTTGCCCTTGTCGTGGTCGAAGAACACGCCGGGCGAACGGTGCATCTGGGAGACGATGACGCGCTCGGTGCCGTTGACGATGAAGGTGCCGTTCTCCGTCATCAGAGGCATGTCGCCCATGTAGACGTCCTGCTCCTTGATGTCCTTGACCGACTTCGCACCGGTGTCGGGATCGACGTCGAACACGATGAGGCGCAGGGTCACCTTGAGCGGGGCCGCATAGGTGATGCCGCGCTGACGGCACTCGTCGACGTCGTATTTCGGCTGCTCGAACGTGTACTTCACGAACTCGAGGAGGGCCGTGGCCGAGAAGTCCGAGATCGGGAAAACCGACTTGAACACGGTCTGCAGGCCTTCGTCGCCCCGCCCGCCTTCCGGCTCGTCCATCATCAGGAACTGGTCGTAGGATGCCTTCTGAACCTCGATGAGGTTCGGCATCTCGGCGACTTCCTTGATCTTGCCGAAGAATTTGCGAATGCGCTTGCGACCGACCAGCGTGTTGGCCATGGGTGACCTCGCTCCTACGTCCCGCGTACCGGATGCCCGGGGAAGGCTCGTGCCTCCCGCGACCAGGCGATGGACGCGCCCCGCCGGACGCCGCCCTCCCGAACTGAAAATCTGGTGGCCCGTCGCCGGGCCGGTCGTGTCGCCGGAAGCGACCTTAGCCCACGGGCGCGAACCCGCGGGCCTTTGGGCCCGTCAAGCTCCGGGGAGCCCGACGGGGAAGTGATGGGCCTGAGGCGGCCCACCGAAGAGTCTTACTTGAGCTCGATCTTGGCGCCAGCCTTCTCGAGCTGGGCCTTGAGCTTCTCGGCCTCTTCCTTGTTGACGGACTCCTTGACGGCCTTCGGAGCGCCTTCGACGAGGTCCTTGGCTTCCTTGAGGCCGAGGCCGGTGATCGCGCGGACCTCCTTGATGACCTCGATCTTCTTGTCGCCGGCGGCGGTGAGCATGACCGTGAACTCGGTCTGCTCCTCGACGGCGGCGGCCGGACCGGCGGCGGGGCCGGCGACGGCGACGGCAGCGGCGGCCGAGACGCCCCACTTCTCTTCGAGCAGCTTGGCGAGGTCGGCGGCCTCGAGAACGGTCAGCGAGGACAGGTCGTCGACGAGCTTGGCGAGATCAGCCATGGTGGTGTTCCTTCAGAGATCGGTTTGAACGGATGGGTTGAGAAGAACGATGCGACCTTCAGGCCGCTTCGTCCTGAGCCTCGTCCTTCGTGGCATAGGCCCCGAACACGCGGGCGAGCTTGGCCGCCGGTGCGTTGACGACCTGGGCGATCTTGGTCGCGGGAGCCTGGATGAGGCCCACGATCTTGGCGCGCAGTTCGTCGAGGGACGGGAGCGAGGCCAAGGCCTTCACGCCGTCCGGGTTCAGGGCTGTCGTGCCCATGGCGCCGCCGAGGATCACGAGCTTGTCGTTGACCTTGGCGAACTCCACCGCAACCTTGGCGGCCGCGACCGGGTCGCTCGAATAGGCGAGCAGGGTCGGACCCTTCAGGAGGGGCTTGATGGAGGCGACGTCCGTGCCATCGAGAGCGATGTTGGCGAGGCGGTTCTTGGTGACCTTCACGGTGGCACCGGCCAGCTTCATCTGCGAGCGCAGCTTCTGCATGTCGGCGACCGTGAGGCCCTTGTAGTGGGCCACGACGACGACGGACGTGTTCGCGAACACGCCGTTGAGCGTCGAGACGAGATCAGCTTTGGCTGTCCTGTCCACTGGGGCTCTCTCCGGTTGGCGGAACCCGAGGATGGGTCCGCCGGTTGCACATGCCGCCCGGGACGGAATTCGGCTCATGAAAGCCGGAACGTCCTGGACGACGCTTCACGGCCCTGTCCCCTGCTGCCCCCCCGAATGGGTGGACGACACGGGTGAGATGGTTCAAACCGATGCCTCTCGACCCCGACGAATCGCCAGGGTGCGCGAGGATGTTGAATTCGGTCTTCCCCGTCTGTGCAGGCTGGAAGATTAAGCCGGTCGCCCAGCGCCTGCAGTCTCGGACAGGACATGGCCGGATAAAGCCTGAAAGGGCTTTCGCCCCTCAAAGCCTTCCGGCCATATCACCTGGTTGCCCAGGGATCTCTCGATTGGAAACCGACCGATGGGTCGATTCCTTTCTCGTTCATGAAAACGTTGAGCGCGGTCTATAGAACCTTGCAAGCAGCCTGCCAAGGGCCAGTGCGGGACTATTCGGTCGCAGGCGCCGATTTTCCTTGACGGCACTTGCCGCTGCGGCCGAGCGCAGCGGCAGGTCCGTCACTCCATCACGTCGGCAGGAACCGGCGCGCGGCCTGCCACCATGGCGTGCGTTGCTCCTTCGCCTGGTCGGCTTTGGCCGCGTAGAACGAAGCGTTGTGCTCGCCGCGCAGGGCCTCGCGGGTGAACCGGATGAGGTGGTGGGCGACGAAGCCCATGTTGAACACCGCCTCGATCTGCCCGCGCTTCAGGGCGTGGCCCGCCGCCTTCCAGAACACGCCCCGGTAATCCGACAGGACGCCGACCCTGAGTGCGATGTTGAAGCCGAGGATCAAGCCGCGGCGCAGGTTGGTCCGGGTGAGCTTGCCCTTCAGCGGAGTCTTGATCCGGTGCGGGTAGGTCCGCTCGACCTGATACTTGAAGCGCTCGAAGAGGTGGGCCGGCTCGTACGCATGGGCGATGGCCCGGCGCCAGCTCGCCACCACGTCGTCGTGGGGCCGCTTGAACAGGACGTTGGATTCGAGCGACGCGTCGTGGAGCAGACGGCCCTCGCGGGTGAGGCGGTCCCACAGGGGGGTCTTGGGCAGGGCCTGGAGCAGGTTCATGGTCAGCACCGGCACCGCCGACTTGTCGACGAAGTCGATGAGCTTCTGCTCGGAGCCGTCGGTCTCGGTGTCGAGGCCGAGGATGATGCCGGACGTCACCTCCAGTCCGAAGCTGTTGAGAGTCTCGATGGCCTCGTACATGGGCACGGCGGCGTTGTGCTTCTTGTCGATGCCGGCGAGCGCGTCCTCTTCCGGCGTCTCGATGCCGACGAAGACGGTCATGAAGTTGGCCTCGCGCATGAGCGCGAGGATGTCGGGCTGTTTCGCCATGTTCAGGGTCGCCTCGCAGGCGAACTGAAGCGGGTAGTGATTCTTCTTCTGCCACGCCACGAGGTGGGGCAGCATGTCCTTCGTCGCCTTGCGGTTGCCGATGAAGTTGTCGTCGACGAAGTACACCACCGCCGGGTGACCGGGCTGGGAGATGATCGCGTCGAGTTCGCCGAGCATCTGCTCGGGGCTCTTCAGGCGCGGCTGGCGGCCGTAGAGCTGCGGGATGTCGCAGAATTCGCAGCGATACGGGCAGCCCGACGAGAATTGCAGGGAGCCGATGAGGTAGCGCTTGAGCGGGGCGGCCTCGTAGGCGGGGGCCGGGAAGTCGGAGAGCGGCAGGCGCTCCTTCGTCTCCAGGCGCACCTGGGCGGCCGGGATCGACACGTCGCGGTCGAGGATCGCCACGAGCTCGTCGGTGGCGTCGCCGATCTCGCCGATATGGAGGTAGTCGAACTCGGGGTACTGCTCGGGCGAGCCCGAGACCGACGGGCCGCCCAGCGCCGTGACCTTACCGGCCGCGTGCGCCCGGGCGTAGATATCGCGGATCTGCGGGGCCTGGATGTGCATGCCCGACACGAACACCGCGTCGGCCCAGGCGAAGTCGTCCGGCCCGGCCCGTTTGATGTTCTCGTCGACGAACCGGTACTCCCAGGTCTCCGGCATGTAGGCCGCGATGAGCAGCAGACCTTGCGGCGGCATGAACGCCTTGACGCCGCCCATCAACGGATAGGCGTGCGCGAACGTCCCGAAGGACGGCGTGTAAGCGGGGAAGACGCACAGGATGCGTCGCTTGGAGGAGACGGAGAGGGTGCATCGCATGAAGCCGTACTTAGCACAGCCCCGCGCGATGGCGTCCCCCTCGAACGCGATTTCTCGCACCGCCGGTTGCTTGCCGCCCGGAGCCTCACGGTCCTTTGAACGGTGGGCCGTCCGGTCTCACTCGACGGGGCGGTCGTCCCCCCCTGCCGCCAGCTGGCGCAGGGTCCGCAGGGCGGTGGCGAGGGCGTCGAGGGGCGGTGAGGCCAGCGCGAGGCGCACGGCGTTGGGCGCGTGGCCGGGATGGACGGCGAAGGCGCTGGCGGGGGTGACCGCGATCCCGCGCCGGGCAGCCGCCGCGACGAAGGTCTCGGCCCGCCACGCTTCGGGCAGAACCAGCCAGAGGTGGTAGGCGCCCGGATCGCCCCGCACGTCGAGGTCGCCGAGGATGTCACGCGCGAGCGCCTGCCGGGAACGGGCATCGCGCCGCTTCGCCAGTCCAATCCGGGCCGCCTCCCCCGAATCCATGAGATGGAGTCCGATGCCGAAGGGCAGACCGGTGGCACCCCACCCGCCCGAACGTACGCAGTGGGCGACCAGATCCGTGAGGGCCGGCGGCGTGGCTATCAACCCGAGGGTGAGGCCGGGCGCGACCCGCTTCGACAGGCTGTCGAGGAAGACGACGCGGTCGGGCGCCAGGGCGGCCAAGGGGGCGGCGTCGCTCAGGAATCCGTAGATCGCATCCTCGACAGCCAGGAGGCCGAAGGCTTCGAGGCAGGCCGCGATGGCCGCCCTGCGCTCACCGCCCATGGTGATTCCGAGGGGATTGTGAAGCGAGGGTTGGAGATAGAGGCCGCGCAGGGGTGTGGTCCGGTGCGCCTGGGCGACCGATTCGGGGCACAGGCCCTCCCCGTCCATGGCGATGGGCACCAGGACGATGCCGAGGCGCGCGGCGATTCCCTTCACCACCGGATAGGTCATCGCCTCGACCCCGATGCGCTCGCCCGGCGGAGCGAGGGCCGCGAGGGCGGCTGCCACGGCCTGGCGCCCGTTGCCGGTGAACAGCATTCTGTCGGGGGTGGGCGTCCAGCCCGGTCGGGCAAAGAAGCGGGCGGCGATGGCCCGCCCCTCCGCATGACCCGTCGCCGCCACGGGACCGGCAAGGGTTTCGAGGCGGTCGGATCGGAGCAATCCCGCAATTGCACCGGAAAGGGTCTCCACCTCACCCGGTAGGATCGAATAGTTGCGTTCGAGGTCGATGGCGGTCGGCGGCGGTTCGGCGAAAGCGAGGATGGGTGTCGCGGCGCGCGACCGCACATAGGTGCCCCGGCCGATCTCCCCTGTGACCAGACCACGATGGACGAGTTCGGCATAGACCCGGCTCGCCGTCGAGACGGCGATGCCGTTGGCGTAGGCGTAGGCGCGTTGCGGCGGCAATCGCGCGCCCGGTGCCAGTCGTCCCGCGGCGATCGCGTCGGCAAGGCGGTCGGCCAGGACCCTGAAGTCGCTCACGAACGAAAATGCTCCGAGATCAATGTTTCGATTGATCCGATTTGTGCTCGGATCAATGTTGCGCGGCAAGCCCCTTCGGAGGCTGCGCTATCGGAGTAGATCGCCATGTCGTCCACGTCCCTCCTCCGATCCCCATATCCGTCTGCCGTGGCAACCGGCGTGGATCGCGGGCTCGGTGCGTTGTGCCGTGTCTGGCTCGGGCGCTGGCGTCACCGCCGGACTTTGGCGAACTTGCATCCCGAGCAGATGCGCGAGGTCGGGCTGAACCCGGAAGCCGTTCGGCGGGAGGCCTGCCAGCCGTTCTGGCGGGCGTGAGGCCTTAAACGAAAACGCCCAGCCGCGAGGCCGGGCGTTTCCAAAATGTGGCAGGCCTGCGGGTGTTACGCCGGCAGGACCGTCGAGGGCTCGACCTTGACGCCCGGACCCATGGAGGAGGTCACGGCGACGCGCTGGACGTACTGGCCCTTGGCGCCGGCGGGCTTCGCCTTGGAGACCGCGTCGGCGAAGGCCTTGATGTTCTCGACGAGCTTGTCGGCGTCGAACGAGACCTTGCCGATGCCGGCGTGGACGATCCCGGCCTTCTCGACGCGGAACTCGACCGAACCGCCCTTGGCGCCGGCGACCGCGGACTTCACGTCCATGGTGACGGTTCCGACCTTCGGGTTCGGCATCAGGCCGCGCGGGCCCAGCACCTTGCCGAGACGACCGACGAGCGGCATCAGGTCCGGGGTGGCGATGCAGCGATCGAACTCGATCTTGCCGCTCTGGACGATCTCGAGGAGATCCTCGGCGCCGACGATGTCGGCACCGGCTTCCCGGGCCTCGTCGGCCTTGGCGCCGCGGGCGAACACCGCCACCCGCACGGTCCGGCCGGAGCCGTTGGGCAGGTTGCAGACGCCGCGGACCATCTGGTCGGCGTGGCGCGGGTCGACGCCGAGGTTCATGGAGACCTCGACGGTCTCGTCGAACTTGGCGCTGGCCTTCTCCTTAACGAGCTTGATCGCCTCGTCGATGGTGTAGAGCTTGAGCGCGTCGATGCCCTCGCGGGCGGCGCGGATGCGCTTGCCTTCGTGTGCCATGGTGCCCTCCCCTTAAGCGACGATGTCGAGACCCATGGCCCGCGCGGAGCCACGGATCATCGCGACGGCGGCATCCACCGAATCGCAGTTCAGGTCGGGCATCTTGCGCTCGGCGATCTCGCGGAGCTGTGCCTCGGTGACCTTGCCGACGTTGGTGCCGGGCTTGCCCGGGGTCTTGGAACCGGAAGCCGGCTTCTTGCCGATCTTCAGGCCGGCGGCCTTCTTGAGGAAGAACGTCACCGGGGGCTGCTTCATCTCGAAGGTGAAGGAGCGATCCTGATAGGCCGTGATCACGACCGGGATCGGGGTGCCCTTCTCGATCTGAGAGGTCTTCGCGTTGAAGGCCTTGCAGAATTCCATGATGTTGAGGCCGCGCTGACCGAGCGCGGGGCCGATGGGCGGCGACGGGTTCGCGGCGCCGGCCGGAACCTGAAGCTTCACGTAGCCCGTGATCTTCTTTGCCATAGGGACTGCTCCCAAAGAATGCCCGGCACCCGGCTGGCCTCAGCGCAGGTGGAGCGGGCGGTTGCAGGTCGCGGTACGGTCCGTGGACCCCGGCGGCGAACCGGGCGGACCTTCCGCGCGTGACACCATCCTGGAGATGGTGGTTTCGCGTCCGGCGCGGAGCCGAACGGAAGAAAAGCGGATGAGTCAGTGGTGACTCACCCGCGAAATCCAAAAGATCAGAGCTTCTCGACCTGGGCGTATTCGAGCTCCACCGGGGTGGCGCGGCCGAAGATCGATACGGCGACCTTGAGGCGCGAGCGGCTCTCGTCGATCTCTTCCACGGTGCCGTTGAAGGACGCGAACGGACCGTCGGACACGCGGACCGTCTCGCCGATCTCGAAGGAGATGGAGGGCTTCGGGCGATCGACGCCCTCGGCAACCTGGCCCTTGATGCGCTCGGCTTCCGAATCCGGAATCGGCACGGGCTTCGACTTGTCGGCGCCGAGGAAGCCCGTGACCTTCGGGGTGTTCTTGATCAGGTGGTAGACCTCGTCGGTGAGGTCGCACTTAACCAGGACGTAGCCGGGGAAGAACTTGCGCTCGGCATCGACCTTTCGGCCGCGACGGACCTCCACGACCTTCTCGGTCGGAACCATGACCTCGTCGAACAGCTCCATCAGGCCACGCTGGGCCGCCTGATCCTTGATGGACTGCGCGACCTTGTTCTCGAAATTCGAGTAGGCGTGGACGATGTACCAGCGCTTCGACACGTTCTCACCAAATCCTGACGTCGCTCGACCGGTCGCGAAAGCGCGCCCGGACCGATAGATTAGTTGGTCCCGACCCCGAGGATCAGGGTCACGAGGTAGCGCATGGCCTGATCGACCACGGTGAAGAACAGGCTCGCGGCGACCACCATGATGAACACCATCACGGTGGTGACCACGGTCTCCTTGCGGGTCGGCCACGTGACCTTGCGGCCCTCGTCGCGCACCTGGCCGAGGAACTCCACGGGGCCGACGCGCTTGGGCGCGGGCCGCACGGGGGGCGTCGCCCGAGCAGGACCCGGCGTGACGGAGCCACGCGGCGGGGTGCGCGCGAGGTCCGTTTTCTTCGATGCTTCGTTCGATGCCATGGCGCCAACAAACAGGAGAACGGTCCGGGGATCGGGAAAGCGCGGTGCGGAGGCCTGGAGCCACGCCTGCCGCGAAAGCCTTCATCGATCTCGGAAGGCGACCGCTCTAGCGCAAGTCCCCGTGCTTGTCGACTGCACCGGGTTCCGACTTGCGGACAGGCGATCTGATCGGAATGGAACGGGGAGTAGACTTGAACTGGAGCAGCGGCCAATTGGCAGGAGTGGAGGGACTCGAACCCGCAACCTCCGGTTTTGGAGACCGGCGCTCTGACCAGTTGAGCTACACTCCTATGCGGGGACGCATTCATCGCCGCGGCGCTGCTATAGACCGGCCCGGGCCTTGCCGCAATGGCGAACCGTACGGGATTTTCCGAGATTGTCGGTGCCGTCAGGATTGTTCGGCTCGGAGAGCAAACGCCGCGGGACCGGGGTCCCGCGGCGTCGCGACGGTGATGGCGGACCGACTACTCGTTGATGGCGGCGACGACGCCTGCGCCGACGGTGCGGCCGCCTTCACGGATGGCGAAGCGCAGCTTCTCTTCCATGGCCACCGGCACGATG
>NZ_LMRE01000019.1:0-22603 GCF_001424745.1 Methylobacterium sp. Leaf469 | reverse complement strand
GAGAGCCTTGGTGGCATCGCGCATCCTGTGGACCTCATCCCTCGTGAAGTTCGCCCGGCTGCCCTTGGCGAGGACCGACAGCAAGAACACGGGGATGGCCTCGCCGAGGTACGCGGCCATCACGCGGTAGCCCCCTGGCCCCCCGTACCGGATCTTGCGCACCCCGCCGGACTCTCGGACTATGTCGCCAGCGGTGGGATCGGCTGCGATCTGATCCACGATTGCGGTCCGGTCCTCGTCGGACAGGCCCTCTCGCTTCGCGGCGGCGAGGTAGGCAGCGGTTTCAGCGACCGCGTGGAGAGGCGCTGTCATAAGCAAGATATGTGTCAGGGACACACCTGTGTCAATGGCACAGATGATCCCTCCGGCATGGCCCCGCCAGCCTCGCGATCAACGCCAATGCCCGCGTTCCGCTGCCCTAGACGTGACTCTGCCCGGGTCTGTCGCAAACTGTAACCTTGTGAAACTCGAAGCAGACCCCGAGCAATCGGTTCTGCTGGAGGACGGTCCATGCGCCAGCAAAGCCGAAGCCCTTGCTCAGCCACAGCGTGGCCTCGAAGCCGCAGATCGTGCGGCGTGCTGTGTTGAAAGAACGGAAGCCGCCCACCCGCAGCGCATCGATGGTGTGCATCATCTCGACGAGGGAGCGACCGAGGCGATCGAGCTTCCACACTACCAGGACGTCAGTGGGCCGTAGGTAGGCGAGGGCCGCCTCGAACTCGGGGCGTTTGGTACCGGCCTTGCCGGACTTCTTCTCCTCGAACAGGCGCTCGCACCCAGCCTTGGTCAGGGCATCGCGCTGGAGGTCGAGGTTCTAATCGAGGGTGGAGACGCGGGCATATCCAACGATCATGTCGGGATAGTGATTAAGTAGCGTTTAACCCACAATAGAAAACCAGTCATATTTTCCCGACATAAACTCGGCCGTTTCAAGGGACTCGGGGCCAGCCCGTTGTTGTCGTCGGGAAAACGATCGGATCTCCGACATCCGGTCTTATAGGACGAACGTCTTGTTTGGGTGGCATCCAGACCTTGGCTCTTGATCCGAAAGCGGCCGTTCCATCTCCGATCCAAACCAAACGCTCACGGCAGCTACTTAAATGGCCGGTTTAGCAGTTATTAATCCGTCAGCATCGCGCTAGTTTAATCTCGGGATGGGCCAAACAGTCTTTAGGAGTAGAGTAATGATAACGGCCGATAATATCGTTGACGACATCGCGAAAGGTGTACGGGAGGCACTTCGAACTAGCGAGTTCTTGCTTGGCGCAGAAGCCAGGGAATTTCAGCATCCAGAAATACACCCTGAATATTTAGTAACTATTGAAGTAGCGAAGAAAATGGGTAGGATGGACCGCGTCGTTGCCCTTGAGACTCATATGGATGACTTGAGAAACAATGCTAAGCGTAAAGCAATTTCAGTTAAAATGCTAAAATCATCAAAATACAGCAAGGCAAAAGAGGAGCGTGAATCCATTTCCGCTCTCCGCGATGCCGAAATAGCGAAAATCAATCAAATAGTTTCGGGCTCAACATATCAGTTCAGCGCCGCCGGAAAGGGCAAAAAGCGGGTCGATATTGTAGTATTTACTTCCGACACTAAAGATCCGCCAGTCTTAATCGCCGAAGCCAAACTTGGCAGTCAGACGCCTGATGCAATCATTGCTGACATCGACAGAGTGATCACGCTCCTGCAGATGTACAGAGATCTAGGATTAGATCACAATATATACGGTGCAGTTTTCTTCTACAGAATGTTGAAAGGAGGATCTATACTCGGAGTACAAGGGAATGCAAGAAATTTACTTGAGCGTATTAGTTCTCACTTATCAAACAAGAAAGCTGATGTGAAATATAGCTGGCTGAAATCCAAAGCAGATCTCCTTTCGCGAGAGAGCTATGTTGAGCCGATTCAAGCGTACGAAGAGCTTTATGACGATGGATCAACTGAGACGGTTTTTGCTCGTCGAGGTTTTGCATTCGCTCCAGGACTTGTTCTGCTCGGACGAAGCGACGATGTGGAGACGGTTTCATTTTGATTAATTGACAAAAGGTGGGGAAAGGAGGCGGCCTACGATCTGTGAGCTAAATCAGAGCATGCGGGCTGCAACCATATCGTAAGTATCTACCTTCCGGTCCCCCACCCGTCTCGGCCTCAGGTCACTGCCTCATCGAGAAGCCCGGAATCGGACCTTCCGAGGGTCTGCAAAGGGTCGACAACGGACGGTTCAGTTCACGAACGGGCGAGCGGGCTACCGACCGCGAGGCTCATGTCGGGAATACCGTCGGATCTCTGACATCGAGCTTATAGGACGAATGTCTTGTTTGGGTGGGAAGCGGAATGGCGGCTTACGAGCACGGCTGATGATTGGCCGACATTCAAATCGAGGCCGTGTCTGCCAGCGACGATGCAGTCACCGGCATGGGCGGCTAATTCTCGTACCTGCCTACAATCCGGTCGAGGAGTACATGCGGGACCGTCAAGGCCGACAGCATCCGAAGGGTGAGGCACAGGAGGGTGGCGGCGGGGTCGTTCGCATCGGCGGCGTAGAGCGGCCAGAGGCCGGCGCCTAGAACAAGCGTCAGCCCGAATACCGGCAGCGAGGCGCAGACAGCCTTGCGCATCGTGTCAATGCCTGGCGCCCGGGTTGGGTCTTGCACCAGGGCGCGCATGTGCCGAGGGGCGTGAAGGCCGACGAAGTACAAGGTGAAGGCCGTCAGCGGCGGCAGCAGCCGGAAGGCGAGCGCCAGGACGGCCATCTCAATCAGTACAGCGCCCCGGTGTCGGCGCACCAGCACCCACGCGGCAGCGATCGCGAGCCAGAGCCAGGCGGCGGCGATCCACCAGCCGGGGAGATGCGCCATCGGTACCCGCGTGACGGCTGCAAACAGCGCAGCGGTCTCCTCGGGCCGCAGCAGTGCCGGCAGCGCGATCGGCAGCCCGCCGCGCACCAGGGCCTCGAACGGCCGGCCAGGGCCGGCATCCTCCTCACCGAAATGCAGGACGGATAAGGCAAGGAAGCCCGCCATGGTCACCAAGGGTGCGACCTGCCAGGCGAGCAGGACCAGGGCCGAGAGGCCGAGATAGGGGACGGCGAAGATCCCGAACCAAGCCCGGCCGTAGCGCGGACGCAGCAGGGGGGCCGCCACGACACCATCGAGTGCGCCGTGTGGCACGCCAAGGACAATCACGATTGCCAGGGCCACTAGCCAGGACGCTTGGCGTGGCAAGGCGGCCGAGGTGACCAGGGCGAGCGCCACGAGGGCCCCCGCCAAGAGCAGGGGCCCGGCTCCCGCCGAACCCAGACGTCGGCGACTCGCCCGAACGGGGGTCACAAGGACCGGAGTGGTCGCACGAGCCGCCATCGGGGTCAGGCCGCCCGGCGCAGCGGCGTCGCAGTGGCACGCCCCTCGGCCAGATCACGGTCGACCGCGCGTGTCGTTTCCCGCGTAGCCATGATCCCGTAGACGACCTTGGCGGTCAGATCCGAGAGCGCGACGACCGCCAGGGCCACCGCCGGCGACAGGATCCCGAGGCCATCCTGGCCGACGAGAAGCACCACGGGGTAGATGCACCAGACCACCGTGAGGAAGACGGCGTTGCGCCGGAAGGCAGACTGCACGTCGGCCCGCTCAGCGGCGTTCTCCTCGCGCAGCTGCACGAAGATCCCGTAGAATACGGCGATGAACGCGCCGCAGGAGATCGCGAACCAAGTCCACTTGATCCAGGCGACCGTCGAGAGGCCGAAGGCCAGCGCAGTCACGATCATAATCAGGTCGGAGCCGATCAGGCCCCAGACGATGGCCGGCCGGCGCATCCCCGAATGCATCGCGGTGCGCGAGAGGCCCAAAAGCAGCAGAGGCGTGGTGAAGGTCCAGTCGATGTAGCGGGCGAAATAGAACTGGCGCGCGGTGTCCGCCGCGTCGGGACCGGCGGGCAGAACAAAGCTTCCCTGCCCCGTCGCCATGGCGAAGTAGGAGCAGGCCGCGATGATCGGCACGATCCCGTGGATGATGGTATCCGCCTCCTCGGCGTGTGTCCGTCGCTTGCCCATGAACAGGATCGCGGCGGCACCTGCCGCCATGCCGGCGAAGCCGAGCCAGAGCCAAAATTGAGGCGTCATCGAAAACTCATCGGTACAGGAGGATGAAAAGCATGCCCCGAACGTGGCCGCCCTCCTGCACAAAGTTCACCGACTGCAATCGTTGCTTGGGATGCCTCTCACAGTCACGCGATCCCAGAACCTTCAGCTCGCGTTCGCTGCCGGCGCGATATGGTCCGACTAGGTACACCTGCGAAGCACGCTCAAAGGCAAGTTTGCTCGATACTCAGCGGTGTTCTGAATGTCGCTTCACGAGCGGGAAAGCAGATGGCTGGAACGGCGAGGATGGGTCGGGACCCGCCGGTCCGTTCAACGACCGGGTTGGGTGGGGAGCGGACTCTGCTCCTTTGCCCTGAAGCGGACGTTCCGCCTCCGACCCTACTCGGACCTTCCCATTGGCACTCTGCAACAACCGGTGTTGATGAAACTGGGTCCTTCGCCGCGAGTTTTGGTCGAGGCTTATGAGCCTCTCAATTCCCGATCGATCAGGGCTCTTCGGCCCATCCAGAATTTTGAGTTGTGGTCGAAACGGACGACAGTTCCCAATTCATTAGCACAGCTTAGGATTTCGCTATGACCGACCTTCCGAGCACGTCACAGCAAAAAGAGCTGGCGATCGTTTGCACCCCGTCGCACAGGTGCCCTGCGTGCGGGGACGACGTTATCGCAGTGGAGTTTGAGCCCGCTCTCAAAGTTACAAGCGTCGAACGAAAAATTGATAAATTCGCGACGTTTGGAAGTGTCCCGATGTCTAGATGTCCGGTATGCGGTATGGCTTTGCGTGAAGTTCAAAGAGTTGTTCCACTAGAGCTGGAAGGTTTAACTTGCGTTTGCGGAAAATCTGATTTCAACTTTTCTGTTAGCTCTATCAAACCCAACAAAAAGAAAAACGCAACTGAGTGGGACTTCAATCTAGATGTTACGTGTAAATCTTGTAAGAAACAGAAATTTTTAGAAAAGATACTAAATTTCTTTAAACTTAAAAAAATTAAAGTTAGTGCTACTGGTGTGGAGGTAGAGAATTTTCCAGCAAATAAGTCTTGAATGTAGATAGAATATTCGAGCAATTAAATCTTTTGCTCCAGCCAAAAATTTGGACGTTCGTTGCGTGATCATCGAACTTCCGTTTTCCACCCAACCCAGACGCGGGGCGTCTTCCACCAAGCTGCCGCGAAGCGGATCCTCCGAGGGTCCGAGAAGGGTCGGAAACGGACGGTTCAGCTCATAAACGGGCGGGTTACCGGACCCGAGGCTCATGTCGGGAATACCGTCGGATACCCGACAATGCCCGGCACGGCGAGTTTCCCCCCTGGCACCCCCCCAGACGCGCGCTCGGCACCCCGCGCGGTATCACACCCAGGCGCACGAGAGATGCACGGGAAGGTGCGCGATAGGGTAGGGCCGGGGACCGCTTTGAAGCTACCAGCAGGCTCGCGGAAGGCGCCGCTTCCATCGCTCCCCACGGGGAAGCCCAGCGGTCTCGCTCCGGTCGCTCCGCACGGGACGCGCTTGGGAGGGCGAGGCAAGCACGGGAACGGGCGCGCGCGGTTCAGCCTCCAGGATTACGGGCGCGGCATCCACTGCCTCAAGGGTGACCTTCCTGGGCCTTCCTCTAGGGCGTGGGGCTTTGAGGGCTGCCAAGGAGTCTACGCGGCGCACAGGCTGTAGAGGCGGCTCAGAGGGCAGAGCAGGGGCCGGCTCAGGCTCAGAGGGCTCCCAGATGACGAGGCTGGGCAGAATGCGCCGCGACTCGACGCCCTTCGCTGTCTCGACCACGGCAGTGGCATCCGGCTCTGGTAAGGCCAATGAGAACGCATTGGGGGGGCTCCGAGCTACTTTGCGCGGTACCCTCGGGGCCTTGGCGGTAATGATAGCGCGCCCCTGATGGGCCCCGCGCTTGGTCTCGACGGTGAATGACCGCCGTGTCTGCTTACGCAACATGTTGTCTCTGAACGCTCTGGCGCGCTGGCCCTACGTCGAACATGGGAGACCCCGTGAGCCGTCGCCAGCAAATTGGCTCAAGGGGTTTAAGAGCGCTTAACAGAACCGTCTGATTCGGCTGGGGGTGATGAGGCCGGCCGCGAGTCTGGTGAAGGCTTCGTAGATGTCGGCGCGTCGCTGAACGCCCGCGCGATCGCGTTTGCGACAGGCCCCCGAAGGTAGCAAGGCCCAAAGTAAATTTGCAATGTTGCAATTTCACAAAGTTGCGAAATTATGATTTTTCGGCGTTGGCAATGATCTGTGCGATCGTTGGGTAGCTGTTCTTTTTCAGAACGTACTCAAGGCCTTGCACGAACAGATCGTGCTCCTTGACCCGCTTATGGTAGCTGATGTCCCGCAGCACTTCCTTAACCGCCGGGTGGATGTAGAAGGGCGTCGGCTTGGGCTTAGCGGTCGACCTTGCCGGTCGGCCGACCTTCCGAGCTGGAGCGGCTTCCAAGGTCTCAGGCGGCTCATCAGCGCTGGGTAGCATGGTGTCGGCGTCGAAGATCGAGGGTGCGCGGCGGCTCATGCCTTCGTCTCCTTGGATTGGGTGTCGAGCCACTTCCAGAGCTGCCGGATCTCGTCGGCGGCTTTGCTGTCAGAGGCGTACTCGGTGACGCCTTGGCCTGAGGCAAAGGCGTCCTGATAGTCGTTCCTGAGAAGAATTAGAGGCTCGGCCACGAAGCCGATCGACGCCAAGCCTGTGGCCGTGTCATTCGCCCGACCGTTGCGAGGGATGGGCGAGCACTGGTTCAGGACGAACGCGAACGGCTTCCCGCTGCGCATGATCGCCTGCACCGTCGCGCGTACCGCGAGCAGGTCGAGCCGCGTCGGCCGGATGGGCACTAGGCAGAACGTTGACGCCTCCATGGCTGCATGGGTCGTGGGCGTATCGGCACCTGCCGTGTCCAAGATCGTCAGCGTGACACCCTTCCCACCAAGGCTATCGAGCATCGAGCCGATCTGGCCGATGCGCTCAAGCGGGAAGCGCTCGATCACTGGAAGGTGCTGATCCGGGATGGCTGCGGGGTCGGCCTTTTTCCGCATCTTACCCCATTCGACCATCGACCCCTGAGGATCGAGATCGAAGGCAGCGACCATCTCACCGCGCTGTTGGGCGGCGATGGCGAGCGACGTGGCGATGGTGGTCTTACCAGCCCCGCCCTTCTGAGTGACAAGCGTGATCGTTCTCATGCGCAGCTTCATAACGTCGAGGCATTAAGGCATCATGAAGCTGCGATATCGCAATTTTTTGAAACTGCAACATCATGAAGCCGTACCATCGCAAATTCGCAACGCTGTGAAACCCCATTAGGCCCCTGGGCAGGGCCGAAGGCTACAGCCAGCGAGGCGACCACGCCGCTGCCGAACGCGAGTAGTGCCCGCTTCATGCCGGAGGCTCCTTGGGCTGAACGCCCTGCCGGCCGTGGCGCAGGGGCTCGATGCCAGTAGCCTCAAGAGCCCGCCGCACCGCCGCCGACTCCTGGCTGATCACCACCAGGTAAGCCCGCGTTGAGGCGTCCGGCCGCGCCCGGCCCTGTTCAAGGTCCAGCAGGGTCCCGATGGGGAACCCATAGCGCGCGGCGAACGCGGCCTGCGTGAGTTTCTGGCTGGCGCGGATCGCTCGCACGTCGACGTCGGTCGGGCGATGGCGCCGGCTTCCTGGGCGGATTAGATGAGCCGCTTTCCGAATGCAGTCATCACGCCGCCTGTGCCTGTTCGGGAATGGGCTCGATCCGCGCGAGGTCCGGCCCAATCTCTGCAAGCAGGCTCTCGCTCTCGAAATGCGCCTGCAGGTTCGTCCAGAACTGGTGCGACGTGCGGAAGTACCGGGCCAGCCGCAGGGCGGTGTCCGTGCTGATGCCGATCTCCTCCCTCACGATCCGCTCGATGCGGGAGCGCGGGAGGTCCAGGGCTTTGGCGATCGCGCCGGCAGTGAGGCCGAGCGGGGCCATGAATTCCTCGCGCAGGATCTCGCCAGGGTGAACCGGGGGCATGATCTCCATGTCCCCGGCACCCTCGGCGGTGTCAAAGGTCTGGCGCAGGGCCTCGATGTTTCCGATCGTGTCAGACATTGGCGGTTGCCCTCCTTGGCGTCTGGCGCAAGATCCTAGTGATAGTCCGTGAACTCGACCCGTTCCGGCCCGGCATCCGTCCAAACGAAACAGAGCCGGAATTGGTCGTTGACCGCGATGGCGTGTTGTCCAGCCCGGTCGCGCGCCAGCGGGTGGAGCCTGTTCGATGCCGGCACCTTGAGGTCATCCAGCGTTGTCGCCGAGTTGAGCACGGTGAGCTTCCGCCGAACGGTCTTGAAGAGGTCGGCCGGGAACCCCTTGGGGCAACGACCCCGGAACACCGCCTCGGTTATTCGATCATGGAAACTGCGGATCATCGGCCCGCCCGTGTTGCGCTCGGTGATACATGTATCACCGAACGCAACAATCCCGTCAATCCAATCGTATCACTCATTGCAACATTCCCTTCGTTCTCGTGAGCGGCAGCGCGGAAATGCCTGCCTTCCATATGCGAAGGGACTTCAGCGGCGGGTCGAACGGCTGCGGCGGCAGAGCCCACCGCCTCAACATGCCAGGGCGTGGACACCGGACATGCCCCAAGGCGATCGAGCCCGCGTTGACCTGCGGACCATGTCCGCGGCGGTACCGACTTATCGACCGCTGATTCGGCTTGAGAGCTGGGCTCTCGCCGCATCGCGCTCTGTCCGAGCCGCCGTCAGCTCGTTGCGAAGAGCCTCGATGTCAGCCTGCAGTTCCCCGGCATCGACCGCCATCTCAATGCATTGCTCTTGCGCCTCGGCGAGCTGGAGGTGCAGGTCGGCGTTCTCGGCCGTGAGTTCGAGCAGGGCGATTTCGAGGGCGGTGAGCGGCGCATCGGGCACGGGCATACGTGACTGAATCATGCCCCCGGCTATCGCCCCGAGCCTGTTGCCGTTGACTTAACCATCCCGCCCAGCCGACATGACATGTCTGGCTGCACTCGCCCTCTGGTGCGAGTCGTGAGCCAACCACCATCCAGGATAATCGCCGCGAGAAAGACCTAAGCCCAAAACGCCAACGGCCCCACCCCTGCAAGGGTGAGGCCGTTGAAATCGATGAAGTCTGGAGAAGCTTTTCAACTCCCCAGACATCATAACACCGCTCAGGTGTCAATCGGGATCGCTTCCCGAGACGATGGCGCTTTGCCTTTTGATGGGGCCGGCTCACGCCGTGCCCCCTGCTTTGCCGCGGCCCGAGCAGGGACCGGGACCGATGTTTCACGCCGCCATGCAGGCCGCGATCGAGGGCGCGCGCACGCTCGCGCAGATGGACGCGCTGTCGCGTCAGCTCTGGCAGGGCCACGGGGCCGGGGTGTTGGGCGACCACGAAGCCCAGCTCCTCGCCGAACGTCTCCACGGGCGCCGTGGCGCGATCCGCGAGGGCATCCGGCCGGTCGGTATCCCGGCCGGCCGTGCGAGCCTGTTCCCGCCGCGCCGGAGCCCGAGGAGCCCCGACAGGATCGCCTCGCGCGAGCGGCGTCGCTTGCTGGCGTGTTCCGGCCCGATGCCGCCGCAGATCGCCGTGCGCTTCACCGAGGGGCAGCGGGCGGTGCTGCGCATCGTCGCCGACGAGGTGGCGGCCAAGGGTGTGTGCGGGCTCTGTGTCGACGCCATCGCGGCGCGGGCCGGGGTGTGCCGACGGTTGGCCCAGGGCGCGCTGCGTCTGGCCGCCGGCGACGGCCTGCTGACCATCGAGGAGCGCCGGCACGAGGGGCGTAAGAACTCGCCCAACCTGGTGCGGATCATCAGCGCCGAATGGGGGATGTGGATCCGCCGCGGCGCCGGTCAGAAGCGCGTTGGGTTCGCGTTGGCCGGCGAAGAGAAGCCGCTGCCGAAGGCACTAGGGTGCAAAGCGTTTCGCCCCACGGATAGGGGGATAACTTTGGGGACAAGTTCGCCAGCGGAACCGGTCAAGAAGCTGCCGGAACGGCAGAGCCTTGCCCATCGCTAGCGAATCCTCCGCACCCGCTCAGCCAGGCAGAACCGGCGCAGCCATGCGGTGGGGGTATTCGGCCGGGCGGTTTAACAAACGCACTTGTGCCATCGGCCCGATTCCGGTGACGAACGAACCGCTCGAAGGGCCGGGCATGACACTGCACGCCCGCATGCCAGGGAGAGCGACCCAGCGTGATCCGACAATCCGAACTCGACGTGCATACCCGGGCCGAGGAACTGTTCGAGCGTGAGAACCCGGGATGCCTTTGGCGGTCGCCACCCAAGGTCGCGTATCAGCCCTTTGCCCCTCGCCGGACGGCCTCGATGATCGAGCGCCAGGCCTACCTGGCTCGGGTGCGTGAACGCATGCAGGCCGAGGGCGTGCCGCTGGTCACGGACGAAGAACCCCCGCCGTAATCGGACCCGAGCCTACGAAGCGATCCGTCGCTGGCGCTGCTCGCGTGAGTGCTGCGCGGATCGCGGTTGGGCCACGGTCGAAGGGCTGATCCTCACGGTTCCACGGGTTCGCCTCAGGCGACGGGATCCAGATCGCGACTCGGCACGGTGGCGTCGGTGCCGGGAGCCTGCACGGCGACCGCTCCATCTCCGCCGGGCGCGCCGATGAGATCGGCGAATAGAGCCCTGTCGGCTTCCCGGGTGAGGAAGCCCGGAAGTTCGCGCCGGAGCCAGTCGGCGAGGCGCTGGGTGAAGGCGGGATCGTGACCCGCTTCCAGCCGCTGCAACACCAGCGCGCCGAGCAGCACCTTGCGCCGGGTGTCGTGCGCGCGTTCCTGCTGGCCGAGCCGGGCCTGCAGGGTTTTCTTCTGCGCCTCGATCTGCGCCAGCCGTTCGGCAATCGTCCGCCGCGCCATGTCGGAGTGCTCCGGTTCAAGCGGTTGTATTTCGGCCGTTCTAGCGAGCCCGATCCGAAAGGCCAAGCTCGGTCTGAACGCGCGTGGTCGTGCCGGCCCGATCGCATGATGCAGCTTTTGAATGTACCGGCAATTCCGGGGTCCGGATGGATCGCGGGGAGACACCGAAGCCGTCTGGAGCGAAGCGGAAGCAAGGCAAGGGCGCACTTACGAGTTGCTACGCAACTCAGGGCGGTGCTAAGGCCAAGCCTGTCGGGGGCGGGCACATGGCAATCTACCATTGCAGCATGAAGCCGATCGGGCGAGCCGGCGGGCGCAGCGCCGTCGCTGCCGCGGCCTACCGCGCGGGCGATCGCCTGGAGAACCAGCGCGACGGCGTCGTGCACGACTACACCGCCAAGGCCGGGGTGGTGCAAGCCGAGATCGTGCTGCCGGCCGGGGTCGAGGCGGCCTGGGCCCTCGACCGCTCGGCCCTGTGGAATGCGGCCGAGGCGGCGGAGAAGCGCAAGGACGCCCGGGTGGCGCGCGAGTTCGAGATCGCGCTGCCGCACGAGCTGTCGCCCGAGCAGCACCTGGCCGCGACGCGGGAGTTCGCGCACGACTTGGCCCGGCGCACGGGCGCGGCGGTGGACTTCGCGATCCACGCGCCGCACGCGGCGGGCGATCAGCGCAACCACCATGCCCATGTGCTCGTGACCACGCGCCGGGTCGGCCCGGAGGGTTTAAGCGAGAAGACTTGGTTGGAGCGTGAGAACAAGTGGCTGCTGGCCCAGGGGCGGCCGACCACGGACGCGCAGCTGCGCGAGATCCGCGCGGCTTGGGAAGGCATCGTCAACCGGCATCTCGCCGCCCAGGATCTGGATCTGCGCATCGACCATCGCAGCCATGCCGCGCGCGGGGTGGCTTTGGCGCCGACCGAGCATGTCGGGGTGCACGCGACCGGGATGCAGCGGCGGGGGCTCGGCGTCACGCGGGTAGCGCTCGATGCGCAGGCGGCGGCGCGCAACGCCCTGCTCATCGCCGAGCGGCCGGAAGAGGTGCTGAGCCTGATCACGCACGAGAAGAGCGTGTTCGACCGGCGCGACATCGCCCGCGCCCTGCACCGGGCCCTGCCCGACGATGCGTCCGGCTTCCAGAACGCGCTCGCCACGGTGCTGGCCTCGCCGGCCCTGGTCACGCTGCAGCCCGAGCACACCGATCCCGGCACCGGGGCGGTGACGCCGGCGCGCTACGCCACGCGCGCGATGGTGGCGCTGGAAGCCGGGATGGTGGCGGCGTCCGGGCGCCTGCAGGCGGCGGGTACGCACGGCGTTGCGCCAGCCCGGATCGCGGCGGCGATGGCGCGCCAGGACGCGGCGATCCAGACAAGTGCGGGGGATCCCACCGCCGGGCTGTCGCCCGAGCAGCGGGTGGCCATCAGGCACGTGACCGGGCCGGCGCGGATCGCCGCGGTGGTGGGGTTTGCCGGCGCGGGCAAGAGCACGATGCTAGCCGCCGCCCGCGAGGCTTGGGAAGCCCAAGGCTACCGGGTGCTGGGCGCGGCCCTGTCGGGCAAGGCGGCGGAGGGGTTGGAGGAGAGTTCGGGGATCCCGAGCCGCACCCTGGCGTCGTGGTCGCTCGGCTGGGAGCGCGATCGCGGCCGGCTCGGGCGCGGCGACGTGTTCGTGATCGACGAGGCCGGGATGGTGGGAAGCCGCCAGCTCGCGGGCTTCGTCGCCGAGGCCGAGGCTCGCGGCGCGAAGATCGTGCTCGTGGGCGACCACGAGCAGCTCCAGGCCATCGGCGCCGGGGCGCCGTTCCGGGCGATCGCGCAAGCGGTCGGCCATGCCGAGCTCGGCGATATCCGCCGGCAGCGGCAGAACTGGCAGCGGGCGGCCTCGGTGGCGTTCGCCACGCATCGCACGGGCGAGGGCCTGGCCGCGTATGCGGCGGCCGGAGCCATCCGGTTCCTCGACGGGGGAGCGGCGACGCGGGCGGCGATCGTGGCCGACGCCCTGGCGGACCGGACAAGCCGGCCGGAGGGCTCGCGGGTGGTGCTGGCGCATCGGCGCGTCGACGTGGCGGCGCTCAACGCGGCGATCCGCTCCGGCCTGCAGGCGCAGGGCATCCTCGGGCAGGGGGAGGCCGGGGGCGAGCTGGCCTTTGCCACCCGCGAGGGTGAGCGCGCCTTCGTCTCCGGCGACCGGATCGTGTTCCTGGAAAACGATCGCGGGCTCGGGGTGAAGAACGGCATGCTGGGCACGGTCGAGGCGGTGGCGGCGGGGCGAATCACCGTGCGGCTCGACGGCCCGGCGGGGGGCGTACCGCGGCGGGTCGAGGTACAGAGCGAGGTCTACACCGCGTTCGATCACGGCTACGCCACCACCATCCACAAGAGTCAGGGGGCGACGGTGGACCGGGCCTTCGTGCTGGCCTCGCCCACCCTGGACCGGCACCTCACCTACGTGGCGATGACGCGCCACCGCGACGCGGCCGGGCTCTACGCCGACGCAGCCGAGTTCGGGGTGGCGGGGCCGGTCGAGGCCGGGACGGCGCTGCCCGAGCGGTTCGTGGCCCGGCTGTCGCGGGCGGGCACGAAGGAGACGACGCTGGACTACGCGCCGGCCTATGCGGCGCAGCGCGGGATCGCCGAGCGCCTCGGCATCGCCAGCACCATCGCGCTGGCGGTGGATGCGGCGGCTGCGGCCGCGCCACGGATCCGGCGGGGGATGTTCGACGGGCTCAAGCTGAGCCGGAAAGGTCCAGCTGCCGCAGCCCCGTCGGTGCCAGGGACACCGAGTGCGGATCCGGCGGCACCGACCCCGCCGGAACGGCGCAGCCCGTTTGCCGGATTGAAGCTCAGCCCTGGCCGCCCGGCCGAGCCGGAGCCGGCGGTCGCCTCGGAGCCGGAACGCTGGGTCGCGCGTATCCTGGCCGTGTCGGGGTTCGAGGGGGCGCTGGGGCGCTATCTTCGCGCCTATGACGCCCGCGAGCGCCAGGCCGGGGCCGGGCTGCCCGTGCTCGAAGGACAGACGCGGGAGCTGGCCGCCGCCACGGCGGCGCTGGAGCAGGCCCGACCCGGGGTCGGGGAGACCCTGCGCTCGGCCCTGGAGCACGATCCTGAGGCGGCGCTCGCGCTGGCGGCGGCGCCCGGGCGCGCCCGCACCGCGGCTCTGGTGACGGTTCTGGAGCGGGAGGCAGCGGTGCTGGTCTCACCTGCCTTGCGCGCCGAGCGCTTCGTCCGGTCGTGGGTGGATCTCAGCGCGCAGCGCGCCGCCCTGCCGGACTGGCAGCATCTGAGGGCGCGCGGCGCGGTCGAGGAGCGGATGCAGGCTCTGCGGCTGAGCCTGACCGGCGATCCCGCACTGGAGGCGGCTCTGGGCGCGTGGCGCAAGGAGCTTGGGATCACATCCCGGGCCGAGCCAAAGATGAGCCTGTCGCACGAGCTCGAGCGAAGCCTGGCGCCGGAGCGCGGCCCGAGCCTCGGGCTGAGCCTCGGATTTTGAGGGGCCAAGGAGACACCATGCGGGACAGCGAGCACTTGGATGGCGGGCTGGGGGTCGTGGAGACGGAGGAGCCCGAGGATGCGGCCGCTGCGTTCGAGGCCCTGCGCGCGAGCGTCGAGCGGGTGGGGCGTGAGGTCCGCGCGGAAACCGCGCTCCTGCGGGATGGGGTGGCCGCCGCCCTGGAGCACACGCAAGCCGCGGGGACGCCGGTCGATTACAGCGCCGATCTCGGCCGCCTGGTCCAGGAGTTCGCCACCGTGAGCAAGCGCCTGGGTGCCATCGAGCGGCTCCCGGTCCTGCGCCAGGATGCACAGCAGACCGCACGCCTGCTTCACAGCAGCGGCGAGGCGTTGGTCCGCGACTCGGTTCGAAAGCTCGACGCGCGAGCGGAGGCGTTTCTCCGGGAGACCCAGGGGCTGACGGGCAGGATGCGAAGCCTGCGAGAACGCCGGGAGCAGAACCTCTGGCTCACCGGTACCGGTGTGGGTGCCGGTGCGGCGGGCCTCTTCCTTGGGGTCGTGCTGATCCTGACCCTGCCAGCTCTCCTGCCTTACGGGGCCGCCGAGCGCGTGGCCGCGTCCATCCTGGGAGAGGAGCCGTGGCAAGCCGGCATCCGTCTGATGAAATTCGGGAGCCCGGTCGGGTTGAGTCAGCTGGGCGCCGCCGATCGGCTGATGCGGGCGAACGCCGAGGTGGTGACAGCGTGCCGCGAGGCGGCCACCAAGGCGGGCAAGGATCAGCCCTGCACCATCACCGTGGCGGTGCCGGCGAAGTAGGCCCGTGATACGAGCCATGAAACGTTCCGGATGGTTCTAGACCATGCGGGTGTGATGTCTCAAAAGCCAAAAAGCAATCCATAAGAGACACATTTCAGCGTCTCACGCTCAAGCCTCATTTTGGTATACCTTACGGGCCGTAGCCAAGGCCGGGGCGACTTTCTTATGCGGATATTGGCGGGTGGAAGCAGAAAATTGAAGACGAAGTGAATAGTCTAGCGCTTCGATGGCCGGGCGCAGCGCGAGGTTTGTCCATCAAACTGAGCGGCGGCAGCAATAGGGACATCATCCTGCGTCGTACTCAAACTGTACACAATGATTAATGGAAGCCTGTACTAAAGAACTCAGGCAAAAATTTGTTTCTGCGTGCGCGCATGACAGTCGATTCCCCCTAAAATTCCGCGAACAACCGATCATATATTATTTCCTACGATTAAAATTCTATCTCGTAGCAACCGCTTGAATAATTATACATTCAATATCTAAGCCGTTGTTAGCAGTTGTGTATTCCAGCCTAAATCGCCCTTCTGTTTGAGACAGGCGCGGGTGAACGCTGAGAAGGGGGCCGCCGCATTGATGTGGTCGCCAACCCGGTTGATCAGTTCTTCGTAATCAGCCTCCTGCTTGACCGTCCAGTTGTCAGAAGCCCGCTGCTTCTCAAGATCTTCGATTTGCCGCGCCCAGTGGTCGATAGCGACGTATAGAGCATGTCGGTCGAGGATCAGGTTGCCTTCGTTCAGATGGAAAAGATCGATCGAAACTTTAGCGCGTTCAAACTTCTTTTCATTTTCGGTCTTCTTATGACGTTCTACTACCAAACCATCCTCTACAGCGTAATCAAGTAGTAAGACATCAGAAGCAATACAGGGATCGATCAATTTTGGGCTTTCCCCGGCAATTGACGCACTTGCGACGTCCGGAACCCGAGCTTTCTCGTCAATCAACGGAAAGCGACAACCCTTACCTTGGACAGACTTTGTGCGGGCGTCTGTTCGGCGCTTATTGATAAGTGAATATGCAAGTCGGAAATTCTTCCAGTCAAATGCTAACCACCAGTATCCTTTGTGTGGAGGACGAACGCCGGTAACCCGGTTTTTTGGACGCCAATGGTCCACCTCAAGCTCGCTGACTGCTATCCGCTTCTCTGAGTACCAGCATTTGTCATGAGACAAGGATGCCATGTGTGTCTTCAGCTCACTCCAGATCGTGCCGCGGTCGCCAATGAATTTTGCTCGAGACGCCACATCCAATATCTTGAGTGCTTCCAGTGCCGTCGCGGCGTCCTGCTTCCACTGGTCGGAGACGTGCTTAAGTAAATCGCTTTGCTTTATGTACCTCATGCGCCCTTGCGCTCCCGCACCCGCTTCAACACGTCTGCTGCCCTTTTCCGCCTCGCCTCAAGCGCATCCGGTGTCAAAACTGCCTTGCTCAGTTCTGGTTGGTCCTTCTCTAGTTCTGTCATGGCGAGCACGAAGTCACGGTAGAGTGGGTCATTAACAGTCTGTGTGAAGTCTAACCTGCTAATCTCAGCATTTAATTCGCGGAGTCGATCCTCCTGTTTTGCAGTTCGATGCTCCAGAACACCGAGTCGTCGTTTTTCATCAAGAAGGGCGAGCGAGGCTCGATCTAGAGAGGATCTTAGGCCGAAGAATTCACTTGTTAAAATGGCAGAAAATCCCATTCCTTTCGGGCTTGATGATGGATGTTCAGCTTCGATTGTGCTTGCGTCGTCGTCACGCCGCTGAAGTATGATGACTTCACTCGCATCTAATCCTGCAAAAACTAACGGACTATGGGTTGTCATGATAATCTGGCTTCTGGTCAGCCCGCCGCCATATTTTTTCAGGATGTCCAGATAATCTAAACACCAAGCTGGATTAAGATGGGTGTCCGGCTCATCCAACAAAAATAGAGATTCATCTTGATTAGTAAACCTCAATAGCCCAAGAACTGTAAGAAGTTGTTGCTCGCCTTCACTAAGGTCGACAAAGCTTAGAGCTGTTTCGCTGCCCCTCACCCTGAAACGAATACGCACTTCGTGCAGCAGATCGCTTAAAACCATGCTCTCCAGACGTTTGAAAAGCTCTTTTGAATCAATGTCGTCTGCGATCTGCCCTAGGTCTTCTACACTCTGAACAAAGCAGTAACGTCTCTCAAGTGTGCTATGCCGCTTAAGACCTACCGGTACTCTCTCCCTAGTCTTCATCGGAGCAAGGGCGACTTGATGCAGTTTGGCAAGTAATCGTTTTACTGTGCCTGCAGCCCACCAGTAACGCTCATCTCCTCGTTCGCGTACCTCAGGCGGGGGATCGGATTTGTACCAGTGAGGCTGCTGTAGAACGAACAGTACTGACTCCAGCGCCTCGATCCCGAGTTGATCGAGAAGGAAGGCGCGGATTTCTGGATCGTTCTTAGCATAAAAGGCAAGAAGGACGAACTGACTATGCCAATCTTCAGCTAGAAAGAGTGAGCGTATCGTATCCTCTTCTCCAGCAATCAGTTCGTCTCGGTACCTTTCCGTATGTTCGATGAAAAGACTTTTGAGTCGCGGCGAGGTGCCAGAATAATAGCCGAATACATGCTTTGGAAGCAGTCTGTTCTGGTTGTGATAGCGATAAAAGCCTGGTTCTGTTAAAATTTCAAATTCAAGCTCTTGATTAGGAATTATACGGGCGACTTTGTACGAAGTGACAAGGACGCTTCTCCCTTCTGTTTCAGCAGAGGGACTAGCTTCGACGTCAACGCGATAACCGTTGCAAGAAAACACAATACGGTATGCAAAAGCAGGCTTGACCCGAAGATCCAGCTGCCGAAAGATAGTCGTGAGGGCTTCTAAAATGTTGGTCTTTCCAACACCGTTGCGGCCAATCAAAACCGTTCGTGCGCTGTTTTCGTCAAAGTCGATTACGAAATCTCGGAGATTTCGAAAATTGGGGAGGTGGAGCTGATCAACCCGCATGTCAGGCGGCCACCAAGCGGGGCCAATCCATCTCAGAGCGATACTCCTGAATTGTTCCAGCAGCTACAGCTTCCGCAAGATTTTTGAAAAATACCTCTACATCCTGCAGTCCGTAGCCTGCTTCCTCCAACAGGCGCAGCGGCTCCAGGCCATCAGCATGGTTCTCTAAAACCGCCCTGAGGTCTAATCGTGCATTTGGAATTCCAAATTTCAGCTTGTTTATTGTCACCTTCTTTGCCTTCCGTCTTGCGCCCCTTTGCTTTCCGTCTGAGGTTGATAGTCGAGCGCGGAACGCCGCTGCAACCGCCCCATCTGTTGGATCTAAAAGACTGATATCGCCCGCTAAAACCTTCGCGCGTAGTTGTGTCCAGAGGCTGTTTAATGCGGTATCTGTCGTCTGAAGCCTAGTCCGTAGTGACGCGAGCTTTTTAAAACGGTGTTTGAGCTGTTCTACAAGCCACCGCCTCTCAACTAACGGTGCAACGGGGATAGGAGCACGCACGAGCATTGATACATTTAGAATGTCTCGCGCGGCACCCCTAGCCCTAGCATTCAACCATTCTTGCAACACGGGCGACTGTAGGGCGAGAGCGATCCATTCACCCATATCGGCATCAATTGGTGTAACTTTGGCCAAGGCTCGGTTGATGTTGGCTCCCGCGAGGTCTTCCGGCACACGTGCAATCCGTCCAATGCTGCCCGCCAGAGACACTAGTACTTCACCACCCTGCAGACGAGATCGCGCGTGCCGTTCATCGATTTCAGGTGTGACGCTGCGTACACCGCTTAAATTAATACCATTTGAGGTAAGATCCTGGATGCGCACCATCGGCACACCGATCTCAATGTCTTCCCCTGGCTCGACAATTCCATAGCAAATGGGATTAGTGGCCGACGCGAGTTGTTCTAGGCTAGCCCATGCCCAAGTTGTAGGTAAGCTTGCTAACCGATGATCAAGTGCCGGGGAGGCCGCCTCAGTGTATGAACGCTTCATCCACTTTACATCGGAAATTTTTGAGTTGCGTGCATCTTCCCATGTCGCGCGTCTTGCTGCGTCAATAGCCGACAGCATTGCCGTTCCTGACGAGAAGCCGACGTTTGCGTGAACTCTTGCACTCAAGGATCCGTCGAATGCAGACGTGAGTAGTTGTTGCTCAAGTCGTGTCACAAGTTCGAGACTTCCAGCGATCCGAGCCCGTAAGGAGTTTATCCGGTGACGATGAACGCCAAGGCCTCGCACGATGACGCGCTGCACCTCGATCGGTGGAAGGGCGATCTGTAAATTAAGAAGCTGATCAGCGCGTATTCGAGGCATACGAGCCCCGGACATGATTTGCGACACGCTTGCCTGATGATCGGGACCTAATAATACTTCCTGGATAAACTCGGTTTCGACCCCTTCATTGACCCTCAGAACTAGTAGCTCCGTTGCAGCGATACCATCCGCACCAGCGATTATCACCTTTTGTAAGTAAGGCCTAAGCCGGCCATATAGCAAGTCCCCCGTATGGAACCGCGTTTTCGCACTAGCGATATTACGGCCTAGCGTTGGGTTGGGCTGGAACAGTTGTCCTGTACCAGCCTCAATGTCCTCCAGGCTGATATAATTGAAGGCTCGGTCGGGCATAGCACGAGGCTCTAGGGCAGAACCAGCAAACGTCATCACTTCCCGGAGGAGTGTTGGCTCCCAACTACTGGGTATTATCCGGCTAGTCATGCACGCGAATCCATGTCAATTACCGGCATGTCATCAACAAGTTGTTCAAAATCTTCAATTATTCCTTCTAGTAAGTGCCGTAGTTGAATAGTAATCTCTTCAATGTCCGTTGAATTACTATCTCCGCTGTGCCGTTCGTCTCGTAGCCAACTGATTGACAGATCTAAGTCTCGTTCCTCAATGTAATCACGGGTGAAATGACGGAATCTGCCGAGTGCGCCTTGATCTTTTCGCGGGCTCTTACCATTCACGTCGAGACCGTAAGCAGCTTCAAAATCCTTGAAGTCAGCTCGTTGAAGTGGCGACCGTTTTCCGTAGACTGGCATATTGGATCGCATATCGTAGATCCAAATGCCGTTCGTGCCTTCGTCGTCACGGCTGAAGAATAGCACGTTGGTGGTAACGCTGGCGTAGAAGATGCCATCTGGCAAGCGCAATATTGTATGAAGATTGCAAAATCTTAGCAGGTCACGACGCACCTGCTTGCCGGCATGACCCTCATAAAGCACGCTATCCGGAACAACGACAGCTGCGCGGCCACCCGGCTTCAGCCCCAAATATATGTGCTGAAGAAATGCGAGTTGTTTGCTGGTAGTCGGATAGGGAAGGTCTCTACGCCCTGGTAGGCCGCCTCCCCGCTTTGTACCGAAGGGCGGGTTCGTGAGAATGATATCGGCCGGGGGGATCCTTGCGGCGTCCTCTGCCGACAGGCTATCTCCGTGTACAAAATCACCTTTTAGTCCATGCAAAATTGTATTCATAAGCAACAAGCGGTGAGTGTCTTGGACCAGCTCAACTCCCACAAAAATTGGTTTTAATTTATTTGATTTTGATTTCGAAATGTAGTCATTTGCTACTACAAGAAAACCGCCTGTACCGGCCGCCGGATCGTGTATAATATCGCTTGCTCGCGGCTTGATAACGGCGACGATTGTCTCAATCAGGGCGCGCGGGGTGAAGTACTGTCCTGCACCACTCTTCTTCTCACTAGCGTTTCGTTCGAGAAGCCCCTCGTAAATATCTCCAAGTCCTTCGCGCTGCACATTATACCAGTCAAGCTCGTCAATCTTGGCGACTAAAGTCGAGAGACTTTCTGGGTGGCGCAGTAGCGACGTCGGATTGGCAAAAATGGCGCGGATGATTGGATCGGCTGTCGTTCCCAGTACTACTAGCTGTCGGCGGTAAAAATCGAACTGGAGGGCAGGAGCCTGGCCCGCAAGGTCCTTCCAACGATAACCTATGGGGAGGTCCTGTTCAGAGCCAATTTCCTGAGCCATTTTAAGAAATAGTAAATACGTTAGCTCGTTGACGTACTGATGATAGGTGATGCCATCGTCCCTAAGGACGTTACATAGTCCCCAGAGTTTATGGGCGATGTCTCGGTCACTCACGCTTGGTTTCTGCCCCCTTGCAGCACGCCTGGCTCCCGAGGACCCTAGCCTAGGGAACAGGCTTTGGACACGATTGATTGGGTTGAGGTCGCTCGCACGGCGGTCACGCGGCGGACTATGGCGAAGTGTACGCTATCAGCTCCTATAGTGGGTGGGTCACACATATCCGGGGGCCGATCGGTACCCAGTTTGTGGATCGGCGTCCGAAACATGACCCCAGCAGATCCGTTCCTAACTCTCTGCCGCGGTAAGAAAATCCGAGTTTTTGGTGGGGTCACGATCGGAGCCGGTTTTGACCCCACCCCTCAAGGTATTTTGGCTAACATCGCAGCGACTTAACAGAGCTGAAGGAGGGGTCATGCTTCGAAGCCGATCCACACCCACGGCCAGCACCGTGCTTGCGCCGGCAGCAGGCCGGCGAGCTGGACCAGCAACTGATCGGGCACCGGCACCTCGCGTACCGTACCCAGGCCGCGCTTCTTCAGGCTGCGGATCACGACGCTGCCAGCGCCGGCATCGAGGTCGGCTGCCCTGAGTGGGCCTGTCGCAAACGTTCAACGGCCAAAAAGTCTTCTCCGACTAGCTCGCCACAATGCCTGCTCGCCGCCTGCGGGCCGCCTCCAGCGAGGTTGGGAGGCGGCCTGACGGGCCTGGTATCACCCCATCGGATCAGTGTGCGCCTATGGGGAGAGCATGAATTTCTACAACCAAAATCTATGCGACACGCCCCATAGGCCGCCCCAAGGGGCCAGCCCCGGTCTTGGTTTCCTGGGGTCCGCGGCTCTGAACGCGGTTCAGAAACGAAGAAGGACCCCGCGACCTTTGCTGTCCCTCATGAATTCCCCTTCGTGCACAACGGCGTAGCGAGTGCTCTGCCGCTTTCGTCAGGACGCGCGCCCAAGCGTCTCCGCTACGATCTGCGGGTTCTTCTCCAGCATGGCGAGAAGCACGCGGGCCGGCCCCTGGGGCTGCCGGCGCCGGGTCTCCCACTGCCGGAGCGTGGCGACCGGCACGCCTATCGTAGCGGCGAAGGCGGGGCGCTTGAGACCCGTGCGCTCGCGGATCGAGGCAACGTCCACGGTTTCCGGGACGTGCAAGATCAGCCCCGGTGACGGCTCGCCCTTGGCGTGCGCGAGCGCCTCACCGAGGCCGGACATGATGTCGTTGAACACGTCGTTGCTCATCGAGCCTTCCCCTCTGTGGTTGACGTTGCACGGGCCTTCCAGGCGGCCTTGAGAGCCTTGGTGGCATCGCGCATCCTGTGGACCTCATCCCTCGTGAAGTTCGCCCGGCTGCCCTTGGCGAGGACCGACAGCAAGAACACGGGGATGG
>NZ_LMRE01000018.1:0-22746 GCF_001424745.1 Methylobacterium sp. Leaf469 | reverse complement strand
CTTTTTCCTCACGGGCCTCCGCGGTCATGTCGACGGCCTCGGCGCCCCAGAACTCCGTCTGGTCGCGCTCCGCGTCGGTGAGCCCGAGTTGCTCCCCCAAGAGCCGGGGCGTGATGACGAAGGCGTGCTCGATCAGCTCGGCGCGGACCTCGGCCTTGGCGTTCTCGCTCAAGCACAGGTGCCGGACGGACCAGTCGTGCAGGTCCGGCACGAACCGGGGATTGCGGGCTGCGGCGGCAGCCTCGATGGCAGCGAGGACACGGTACAGGTCCCGGGCGGCGTCGGCCGGCACGCGCTTCCGGCTATACCGTAGCTTCTTCAGCGCATGAACGCCGCCGATCGCCTTCGCGAGGTGCCCCGCGTTCGTGATCTCGCGCGCGCCGGCATCCACTGCCAGACCGACAGGAAACCTGTTTTCCGCTTGGCCGGATCGAACTCTTGCGATATGCGTTGGGAGATTGAGTGTAGCGCCTGCCAGGGCGAAGAAACCAGGGCCTTCCGATTGCAGTCGGGGGGCCCTTTCTCGTTCATTGATCCCTTGGGCGCCCTTCAAGAGGGCGTAGGTCACAGTATTCCGGCCTCCGTTGCTCGGATCATGTAGGCTTGGTGAAACAGCTCATTTGCGCATAGGCGGGCCGTCTTCTTCGGCAGGCCTCGCGCAACGAGACGGCGCGCGTATTTGCTGCGCTCGTAGGTGAAGACGTCCTCCAGATTGTCGGCGTGACCATCCGGTAAGCGGGCCGTCATGGCCGCCAGGACCTTGGCGTTCTTCGACAAGGGGAACGGTAGCACTTCAGCGACGTGGGACAGGTCGCGCCCCGGGCCGATCCGATGGCGCTGAGGGCTCCGTGGGCGGCGGGCGGCGTCACGGCGTCCCGTCGCCGCCCGCTCGGCCGGCGTCGGCTTCCTGGGGGCTCCCTTGCGCTTCTTCGCCGGGATCGGGGGGAGCGACAGGCCGGCCGCATCGAAGAGGTCCGTCATCGACGTGCCTCCGCGGTGACGTGGGTCGGAATGGCGACGGTGTTCATTTTCCACTCCCTACTAAAGCGGAAATAAACTAACCGTACCAGTGACTTATAGGCAAGTGCGTTTCGATTGCCCGGCTATTTGCCCGAGCATTTTCCCGGGGATTGATGCCGCCGGCCTGTGGTGATCGCCCCCACGAGGTCCCGTTCCGACAACCTGCCGTCGAGGTCTTCTTGAGGGTCGCGTAACCGCCTACCCGTCACTGTGTCCGCGGGCCAAGTTGCATACCGGCCCGAGCGTAAGATGGACGGCCCTCCCCGCCAGCCCGTGAGCAGATCGGGCGGCGGGGCTGACCAAAACGCGCTTCAGCATGTAAATCGCTCTACCCGGTGCTAGGTCCGAGTCGTGACGCGGGCAGCTGTTCTGATGTCCTCAACACGCGTTCCAATTGCGTTGAGGGATAGACGCATATCGTTGAAGACCGGAGCCTCCCACTTGGGATCAGATATTGTGAGAAGTGCGGTAAACGGTACACCTTCCGAGGGCATGCGCACGCCCGCTCGCGTCAGATACTCAATGGATAAGCGCCAGTTCGAGGAGCGACCGACGCCAATCGGCATTGTCTTGGAGAACATCTTCACCGGACTCCACTTGAGGCCGTGTTCGATGCGTTCTGCCTCAATAGTTCGGCGCTCGGCTGCACCGGGCAGGTAGACAGGATCGAGTCGACCCTTCCAGCGAGGTACCCCCTCCGCATCAACTTCTTCCTGTTGCAAAGCCGCATCAACATTCACTCGAACAAATTCCGAGCCGAAGCGGGTGTCCAATGGCGGCGTCGACACTAGCGTCAGTCTTGCCGCTCCACGGCATTTGCCGTCCGGCGTAATAAGAGACGCTGGCCATGCGAAACGAAATGAAATTTCTTGGTCTGGGCGTATGCGAGTCGCAAAAACTAGGGTGATTTGATGATCACTGCCCTCAAGGATTTCATAGGCTGGTGGGGGAACACCAAAGCCGGCAAGGTCTTTTGCCACCGATGCAAGCCGTTTACCGGCCAACACGTCCGGCATGCGCGCATGGTGCAGGAGCAATCCGGTTAGGGTCTCACGTGACACTTCGCCTTCGATACTATGTTCTAAGACGGCGGCGGTTTTGGCCACGAGTGGGGATGCGTAACTCGTGCCGCATCCATCAGTAACATCGCCGTCTGGATTGAGGGAGTAGAGGCCATGCCCCAACTGGGAATGGCGGGAGCCGGACCCGCCGATGTGGGCAAGGTCCGGCTTAACACCGGCTCTCAGTCCAGGTCCCCGTCGAGAGTAGCGCGCCGGCGCGAAGGGAATGACGTTTGACAAGCCAGGCGGATTTAGTGCTGCAACAGATATATTCCGTGTGCTTTCAGCTGGCATCAAGACGCCGTCGTCGCGAGCAGCGGCGAGTGCAACGAGCGCCTGCGTCTCGTCTTCGGGCCACTCTGCACGTAAGTTTTGTGGGCTAATATTACCTGCTGAGATGAAGAATATAGCGTTGTGTGCCGTTGCGATATCGTCCAGCTGTTTTGCATAAGAACTATACCGCTTAGGCTGGGCTGGTAACTGGATATTCAAGCTCATATTGAAAATTCGAACATTATGCTGAGCCTTTGCGTCAGCAACGGCGTAATCGACCTCATGAAAGAATTGCTCGATACCATCGGGATAATAGCTTGGAAATGCGCCATTGGCGTTGGTATTGGGTAGGACAGCAAGGTCCGCTATTTCGACACCATCTGGCTCGGGACAAACGTCGCCACCGTTTAGTGCGTTACCTGCAACTGCCAAGCCGCCGATGAAGGTGCCATGGTCGGCATCGATATCCTCTTCGCTGAGGACGCCCCACCGATTGATTACCCAGTCAGAAAGCACGTCGCCGACGCCGCCGTCGATGATACCCATTTTGGGGTACGTGCGGCGAGCGTTACGCACGGGAAGGATGACGTCAGCCGGTCTGATGCGGGTGGACCCCGCACTTTCTTGGCGTCTCAGGCGACCGCTGACGGCAGTACGCGTGACAATGGGCGGAAGTTCTACGCGGCGTACCAAGGGGTGCTTGTCGAGGAACGACAGGAGGCGGCGGTGCCGGCTGACATCTGGGTCGAACGGGATCAGTTCCCGTGTACCGAGACGGCGCTCTACCTGCGGCGTTCGTCCAAGCTGGATAGTCGCTGGTGCGATGGGACGGGCCAAGCGCACCGTTATCTGAGGATCTTCCAGCTCTCCGCGCGCCAGCCTCTGCACAATGAGGCCTCGGCCGACCGCGTTGAGCCCTTCGATAAACGTCCTGTAGAGCTGCTGCCGAGCTTCTCCCTTGGCATCCCATCTGTCACGGGGTGGGGGTACCTCGAACAACTCCACCTGATAGCTGCTGCCGGTGACGGGGTTGGATAGCCATGTGACAGCTGCCTCAACCGAGAAGTCACGACGGTCTTCCGGTCCGTACAGTTCGACGCGTTCGACAGCGCCGGTTTCGCTCCTTAGAGGGGTCGGGTGCGGCTCGTCGCGCCCTGTCCGATCGTTGCGCTTAATGCGTGTACGTTCCTCCGCCTGGTCGACCTCGTGGGCGATCGCCTCAAGCACAATGGGCGTAGCCTCGAAATACAACTCACCGAGGTCGCCGCCCCCAACTAGGGTAATGAGTTCTGGTTTAAAGAGTTTTTGGAAGGGACGATGGCTCTTGGCCCACGCTTCACGGCGAAGGATCACCTTGACGATTCCAATGCCTCCCTGGGGCTGATCGCGGATAGCTTCTCCTATCGCTGTCAGCTGGGTCCTCAACGCACGCTTGTGATTTCGGAACTCTGCGTCGCGGTGGGCGAAGAAATCCCGACGAGGCCCCCCACCTCCTACCTCCCGCTTCTGCTCGAATGCCTCGGTGTTCAGAATGACCTGGATCGGACCCGCCACCACTTCCCTCCTGTTACATCAAAGCCAGAGATCGCAACAAACTGACCATATCATGCAACGAAGCGCGTTTACAGCGCAACAAAAATGTGTGAAATGACGTTCTTGTAACGTTCCGACGCAACGGTAGCAAAATGGACCACTTTCCCATCCTTCAGGCATTGTGCCGTGCGGCTCTTTCTCAGCCCACGCCTGCTATTCGAAAGCAGGTCGAACGGCTGAGGGACGCACTCGCTAAGGACGGCGACTCGAAATCCTCCGGTGCACTGTCTAGTCTTCTAACAGCTGCAGATCGCAACGTGGAAATGGCACCCAGCCGAATTACGACCTCGCGGTCGCAAATACCTGGAGAAATTCTCACGCGAAATACACCGGTGCCGGTCGATAAAGAGACCTCTGCTCCACTAGCGGAGCTGATTTTCCCAAATGAAACTAATATGCAGGGACCTATTTTCGAGAAGTCCATACATCAGGCGATTATGTCCTTGGTAGAAGAGTGGAATAGTTTTGATAGGTTGGCAGATGTTGGTGTGCATCCCTCGCGCAGCTGTTTGATATATGGATTTCCTGGGACCGGTAAAACGCGACTTGCTCTATGGATGGCGACAAAACTTGATCTACCGGTAGTTTCTGTCCGTATTGATGGATTAATATCATCATTTCTAGGAACTACGGCAAGAAACATTGGGAATTTATTTGCGTTTGCCAATAAGTATCGGTGTGTTTTACTTCTAGATGAGTTTGATGCGGTTGCTAAACTAAGAGACGATCCTCAAGAAATTGGGGAAATTAAGCGCGTCGTGAACGCGCTTCTCCAAAATCTTGATATCCGTCGTGATGTCGGGATTACGATCGGCATTACAAACCACCAAAATCTGCTCGATCCTGCAATTTGGAGGAGATTTGAAGTGCAGCTTCAAATTCCGAGACCAGATTTTGATACACGTATAAAATTGACCGAGAATTTCATGTACCCAATTAATGCACCTCGGGAGCATTTGAAATTGATTGCTTGGTTCACAGAAGGTTCTACAGGGGCAGAAATAGAGTCGGTTGTTAGATCATATAAGAGATCTTCCGTTATAAAGAATAGTGATGGTGATGGATTAATTGATACGTTGCGTCAGTTTGCTATATTAAATAGCGCCCGTTTAGAGCCGTCTCGTCGCAGCCTCCTATTTGCGGAGGCTGGACATTTATTTAAGGTTCTGCATGAAGACGAAAAGTTAGATTTTTCGTATGAAGATATTGGTGATATTGCTGGCAAGGATAAATCTTCTATCAGTCGAGCTATTGCAAAGGTATAGGAACCATTTCGAAAACGTAGCACTCTTCGAGCATTCGACCATACATCCGGTTTTGGAAAATGCGTTGATCTTGCGTCGAGGGTTGTTGTAGAAGAGCGCGTCGCATCTGATCGTATGGCGCGCTGCCGCGGAGCGTGCTTCTGCCCTCCCTGTTGGGAAACCGGGTTGCGGTTACCGGTCTGAGGCCGGGGTGAGACGAAATTTGAGCCCGTCTGGTGTCGCGCCAGGCGGGCTCACTCGCTTCAGCGGCTCCGGATATACGTGAACGGTAGCGTGCAGACGTGCCTGCCGGCATCGTCATGGACGTCCACGATCCATGACGACCAATCGAGCCGGCCGCCGCAGCTCGCCATCACAGCTTGAGCTTTCCGCGCGGCGTGCAACCACACCAGAACCGGATCAGTCACGCGCCGCCCAGCGCGATCGAACACGGCATGGTGACCATCCGTGCAATGAAACCGGTAAAGCCCGGCTGGCACTCGCGTATTCCGATCTTTTCCACAGGCGTGCACAGGGAGCACAGACGCTTTCTGGCGCCAATTGACCCCGGCATGCCGAACCTATCTGTTCCCTTTTCGTTCTGAAATGGATGAGGGCGTGATGGATCGAGAACCTGTGGAAATCCGTCTATCCGACGCCGAGGTGATCGCGCTCGCCTACCACCGGGCTGCCCATGGGGATGCCTGGGCTGCGCTGGTGCGGGCGGTCGAGGACGCGCTTGCCGACCTCGCGGAAGCCGAGCGCCGGACGATGCAGCGGGACCGGCTGATCTCTCGGGGCTACGTCCGTGGCGCTGTGCCCCTGGCACGGGC
Organism: Methylobacterium sp. Leaf469; assembly: GCF_001424745.1. Classification (NCBI taxonomy): domain Bacteria; kingdom Pseudomonadati; phylum Pseudomonadota; class Alphaproteobacteria; order Hyphomicrobiales; family Methylobacteriaceae; genus Methylobacterium; species Methylobacterium sp. Leaf469. The sequence goes on along the minus strand of NZ_LMRE01000018.1, from coordinate 16,722 downwards.
GAGCGCAGCCCCGTGAGCCCTTATGCCGTGGATGAGCTGATCCTGCGTAGCGCGGACGCCGTCCGCGTGCCGGTGATCGGACAAGCCCTTTGTGCTGGCTTCCCAAGCCCGGCCGATGACTTCATCGAGGGTGCCCTAGAGCTTCCGCGCTGGCTCGTGCCGAACCCGCCTGCGACGTTCCTTATGCAGGTTCGCGGCGAGTCCATGCGTGGCGCCGGCATCCACGACCGGGACCTAGCCTGCATCGATCGCAGCCTCCGCGCAGAGGACGGCTCCGTCGTCGTGGCGGTGGTCGACGGGCAGCTCTCGTGCAAGCGCCACCGGATCGCCGGCAACCGCGCCCGGCTCGAATTCGACAACCCCGACATGCCCGCCTTCGCCGTGGACGAGTACGGGGAGGTCGAGATTTGGGGCGTGCTGCGCTTCTCGATCCGATGGCACCTCGCACGCGGGCGGCTGTCGTGAGCGCCTCAGCGCCCCGCCTACGCGATCCAATCGGGGGCGGGCGCGCCATTGCGCTCATCGACGGCAACAGCTTCTACTGCTCGTGCGAGCGTGTGTTCGATCCGAAGCTCGCCGGGGTGCCGGTGATCGTGCTGTCCAACAACGACGGCTGCGCCATCGCCCGCACCGCCGAGGCCAAGGCTCTCGGGATCAAGATGGGCGACCCGTTCTTCAAAATTCGGGAGCAGTGCCGGCGCGACGGCGTGCGTGTTTTTTCCTCGAACTACACGCTCTACGGCGACATGAGCGCCCGGGCGAACGCGGTCTACCGCGAGTTCGCATCCACCATCGAGATTTACTCGATCGATGAGAGCTTCCTCGATCTGTCGGACGTGCGCGCCGATCGCCGCCTTGAGCTGGCGCGCGACCTGCGCGCCACGGTGCGGGCCTGGACCGGCATCCCGACCTGCGTCGGGATCGGCCCGACCAAGACGCTCGCCAAGCTCGCCAACCACATCGCCAAGACGCAGCCGACCCTTGAGGGCGTCTGCGACCTGACCGACCCGGCGGCCTACGATCATTGGCTCTGCCGGATCGCGGTGGCTGAGGTCTGGGGGATCGGCCGCGCCTCGGCCGCCAAGATCGAGGCCATGGGCGTCGACACGGTGGCGGACCTGCGCGACCTCGATCCGCGCCCGGTGCGTAAGGCGATGACGGTGGTCGGCGAGCGCATCATCTACGAGCTGCGCGGCCTGTCGTGCCTGCCCCTTGAGATGGTGCCGGCTCAGCGGAAGGGCTGCGCCGTCACCCGGTCGTTCTCCCGCCGCGTCGAGGATCGCGGCACGGTCGAACAGGCGGTGGCCGCGCACGCGACACGCCTGGGCGAGAAGCTTCGACGCGAGGGCCTGGGCACCGACCAGCTCACGGTGTTCTACCATACGTCCACCCACGACCGCGGCGACCCGATGCGGTCCGTCTCGACCACCGTGACGCTGCCCGAGGCGACGAACGACAGCCTCGTGCTAATCCAGGCCGCACAGCTCGGCGTCGCCAGGACTTGGCGCGAGGCGCCGGGCGACCGGCCGTGGCGCTACAGTAAGGCCGGCATCATCACCACTGACCTGATGCCCTTGGTCGCCTCGCCACGCGCGCTAATCGGCCGGCTCGACCGCGAGCGCAGCGGCCCGCTCATGGCGGCCATGGACGCCTGCAACGGCCGGTTCGGGCGCGGGACCGTCGTGCCGGCGCGCGCCGGTCTTGCCCAGAAGCGCACGTGGAGCACGAAGTTCGAGATGCGAACGCCTCGCTACACGACCCAGGTGGCCGAGCTGCCGATCGCTCATGCCTGACGTCATGGTTAGCAGAACGTTAAGGCCTGCCGACGATCCTCCCGTGACATCCGTCCGAACGCTCATTCAACCAGACGTATCGCAACCCTATGAGAGTTTAAAAAACCGATGGGTCAAGCTAGGCAGAAAGAACGTCTTCTACGGCAAGCTGCAATAGAAGAAATGGGGAAATGGATGGTACCTGCACAGGAAGGTGAGGCAGAGTTATCGGCATATTTACAAGGCAGGAAGCCAATTAGAATACAAAGAGCGTCAGACGAAGACATAAAGTATATGAGAATGCTTCCGCAGCAGTGCCACCAAAACTGCATTACTTACAAAAGATTAGACCCAGAAAAAAAGTCTGAAATAGTCTCCGGGTGGTGGTGTAGAGGAATAGCATTTGTTTCTCATTCAGTAATTAGAAGGGACGGCGTAATGTTTTGCATTACGCCGTATCCGTACGAGGATAATTGGTTAGATTTTATAATAGACGAAGACATAAAGATGATAGAGGGTGGAGAGGTTGTGGAATTCATTAGAAATGGGGTGGATCTTCCGAGGTTCGCAAGATTAAACCCTGCAGAAACGGCCGCAGAGAGTGCATGGGTTAGGAGTCGGTTGATGAGCGGTATGCGTATAGAAAAGGCTATGGATATGAGAGAATACAGACATCCAGTGTAACCAGTAAAATGCAGGTACAATATGTCAGCTACCTAAGGGTCTCTACCAATCGCCAAGGGCGCTCAGGCCTTGGCCTGGAGGCTCAACGGCAAGCTGTGGCTGATTTCCTTAAGGGCGGTACCTGGCGTCACGTAGCCGAATTGGTCGAGGTCGAGAGCGGGGCACGCGATACACGCCCCCGCCTCATTGAAGCCCTCGCGCTCTGCCGGCTGCACGGCGCCACGCTGGTGATCGCGAAGCTCGATCGTCTCTCGCGCGACGCCGCGTTCCTCCTGAACCTCCAAAAAGGCCAGGTGCCGTTCGTGGCCGCCGACATGCCTGAGGCGAACGAGCTGGTGGTCGGCATCATGGCGGTGGTCGCCCAGGCCGAGCGCAAGATGATCTCAACACGGACCAAAGCTGCCCTCGCGGCTGCGAAGGCGCGCGGGGTGCGCCTCGGTCGGCCAGAGAACTTGTGCAACGAGAACGTCGGCCGGGCCCGGGGTCGTGCCGCACAGACTGACCGGAAAGAGGCTCGTCTGCGTGATCTACGTCCCATCATCCAGGCAATGGAGGCGGAAGGACACCGATCCTTTCGAGCTTTAGCAGCCGAGCTGAACACCCGAGGCATTCCAGCTGCCCGAGGTGGCTCGTGGTCGGCGACACAGGTCCGGCGGGTATGGGTACCAACGACGTAGATGCGCCCGCCCCTACGTATGACATGCCTCTGATGGAGGGGTGAGTAGGGCCACATCCCCTACATGTCCCCCCGACGCTCCCCAGTTGACGAGAGCATCTTGGCCATCTACGCCGGGTATGTGTCGCATCTCCGAGGGGCATCTCAATGGCCGAAGTCCTTACCGTCCTCACGTTCAAAAGCACCTCCCACATTCTCAATTGCCGCGGCACCGAGTCGTGGAAGATCAGCCGGCATCGTGCCCGGCGTTGCGCCTACGTCGTGTGCGTCCGCCACCAGCAAGGTCCACATAAGGCTGAGGGCAACGAGCCCCACAAACACGCCTTTTTGGTTGGAAAGGTTAGTGACGTCGTCCCATCGAGCGAAACGGAAGGTCGTTTCCGCGTTGAGATGTCAGAGTATGCTATCATCGACGGTCCTTATGTACCGCTAAATAGCGCTAGTCCGACGCAGTACTTTCCCTACTTAAGCAGCATTGGCATCGACGCTGCTAAACTCGACTGGAAGCCTATCTCTGAAATCTTGGGCGAGGACGTATCTACCTCTCCCGTCAACGCACTCGCCGCCGAAGATGTCCACGAGGATGTTGATGATGGCGAAGACATTTCGACCATGTCGCTGCTCATGCAGGCTAAGAAGTTGGTTGCCGACGGGCTCCACGTGCCGCTGAGCAGCGTCGAGATCATCATCCGCGCCTGAAGCGGCTTATACGATCCCCTCGGCGCTCAACGCCGGGGGCCTAGCTAAGGCTGGGCGACTCGTTCGCCTTGCCCTGACCGACCCTACCCCGTCATCATCGGTGTGCCAGAGACCCCTGAGCCCATGCCGATCAAGCCCGAGCACCGTTTCTTCTACCCGATCGACTGGCCGCAGCTCTCGGCCGTGATCCGGTTCGCGCGCGCCAAAGGAGCGTGCGAGCAATGCGGCCGGCCGCACGGCAAGCTCGTCCTGCACCTGGGCGACGGCCGGTGGTGGGACGCCGCAGCCGGGCGGTGGCGCGACGGCAAGGGTCGGCCGCTCAAGGCGCAGCCGGCGCCGGCCGAGGTCGCAGCGGTCGTGCGCCGGACCCGGGTGTACCTGGCGACGGGGCACCGGAACCATGACACGTCCGAGAACGGCCCAGGCAACCTCGCAGCATGGTGCCAGCGCTGCCATATCCTCCACGATGGGCCCGAGCATCGCCGTAGGCGGCACGCGAACCGGCAGAGGCGCCGAGCCATCGGAGACCTGTTCCTCGGCGCCTACGGACGATCCTAGAACACGACGACGAAGCTGTAGACGTTGCCGCCGTGGGAGACGGTGCGGGGCGCATCTTCAAACGTTTGAAAATGATATGCCTCAGTCCTCTAGATCGGCCAAGATACTGATAGCAATTCTATGTAAGCGTCTCGCAAAAATGAGCGATACAATGATGCTCCATCCAACTACACAAGCTGTAAGCCATTCAGACTGCTCTATCTTCGAAAATCCGTTTACCTGAAATCTTTTAGCTATTGCGTAAGAGTTATACGATAGAGCGATAAAAGGGGATACGTATCCCGTAATGGTTATGCCAACAGCTAAATTGTTGGCGTAGGTAGCCCTGATCTTCCTGATCTCGTTCCTAGCCGCCTTCGTCCTCTCAGGCTTATCAGTCTGCGCGGTCATCTTGGGGTCGCTCCGGTTGCTGCGCACACCGTACAGCATGGGGCAGGCCGGGGCGCCCTAAGGCGGCCCCGGCCCTTCACCGTCGGTCGGTACTCGCCAAAGCTCTGACCACGGGTTGCGGGTCGTGTGCGGGGCCAGTGGCCGGCATCTGCGACGCGCGTTCTTCAACTACCTCGCGGACCGGCGCCGGCCAAGGGCTCATGAGGGGGGCGTGACGCCTGTCCACCGGCTCAGCCCGTGCACCGAACCCGCTCGGCCTGCGCGCGCCATCCGTCGCGATCCCGCTCGGCCTGGGCGAGCCGGGCCCGCAAGTCCGTGTTCTCGGAATGCAGCTCGCCGGCATCGACGGCCAGCTCGACACACTGCTCCTGCACCTCGGCGAGCTGCTGACGGAGTTCCACGTTCTCCATCACAACGGCCATGAAGTCGGCGGATCGCTGGCCCGAGGCTGGTCATGCTGGCGATTTAGGTCAGTCCGTCAGGCGGCGCCACCGCGGGAGCTGCGGCGCCGGGGCGCGGCCGGGTTTACAGTTTTTCTGCGCACCGGGGCTGCAACTCGATGCCGTCGAGGTTCGGACGTGCAGCGACTAGATCGCGAATAATGCTCCACGCGATTTCATCATGCATTCCGTCAGCGTCGTTAATTCGGTCTTGGGTAGAGATATCTTCCATATCGTTCAGTAGAACAAGGCATTTGAGCTTCACTTCTATATCAGCCTCAATCAACGGAACGAATGCAACAATATCAGTCGCAATTTCTCTCCATCGATTGCATAGAATGCTAGCCTCTCTTTCTTCTTGATCGACGTCTAAATCGCGGTTCAGTTCGTGTTCGCGAAAGTCGGACTTTAGCGCAATAACCCGATCCAATAAGCTGCCTGTTTCGATTTTGTTCTCAAAATGTGCAGCTTTCCTGTAAATGCTCAAATTCACCTCCAGTTATGTACGTAGGTTATCTTAGCACTGAGCTAATAAATTGCTAGAGGGTTGCTTGCCGGCTTCGGCAGCTCATAACCGTGGCAACTTGACTCTGCCCGTGGCGCGGTCTCTTCCGTCAGCCGCGTTGAGGAAGCCTTAACCGTAAGGTGCCCTCCTGATCGCAGCATGAAAGATAGCGTCTTGCATGTAGATGGACGCAATCAGGAGGACAGGTGCCGGCATGGCGAAACTCATAGGCTTGGCATCGACCAAGGGCGGGGTTGGGAAGACGACGATCGCGCTCAACCTCGCGGCGGTGCTGGCCCGTCGTGGCGCCCGCGTCATGGTCCTCGATGCCGATCCGGCCGGGCACGCCGCGGCGGTCGCGGCGATCGGCGCCCTGCCCTACCCGGTCCAGGCGTTGCTCCTTGAGGAGGTCGAGCCCAAGGCCGTCGCGGCCTGGACCAAGGCCGTGCGCGGGGCCGACGCGGACTATGTGATCCTCGACGCACCAGGCGCCCTTGGGCCAGCCTTCGGCGCCGTCCTCGCCATCGCCGATCTGGTGCTGGTGCCGGTCGGCGCCTCAATGCTCGATATCCGCGGCGCGGCCGAGACCGTCGGCATCGTCCGCCGTCACCGTAAGGCTGGGGGCCGGGGGCGTCCGGATATCCTTGTGGTGCCGTCCCGGGTAGACCGGCGTACCGGATCGGGGCGCGACGTCGTCGGCACTCTCGCCGGCCTGACGGAGCCTGTGGCGCCGCCCGTGACGCTTCGGGCCGTCGTAGCCGACAGTCTGTCCGGCGGCGAGCCCGTGCCCGCCGACAGCCCCTCGGGCCTGGAATTCGCCGCCCTCGCCGATGCGGTGAGCATTCGACTGGAGACCCTGTAATGTCGTCCAAGCCCCGCAACCGCGCCGGCATCGATGCCGACGCCGTCGCCCGCATGATGCGGGAGCAGGACGAGCAGGCCGAGCCGGCCGAGGCAGCACTGGAGGCCGCGCCCCCTGCCCCTGCCCCTGCCCCTGCCCCTGCCCCTGCCCCTGCCCCTGCCCCTGCCCCTGCCGAGCCCGCACCGCCGCCACCGGCCGCCCCGGCGCCGACGGCGGTTGAGCCGAGAGAGGCCCTTGGCTTTGACCCTGGCAAGGTCGATGGGCGCACCCTGCGCCGTACCGGCCGGGAGCCCTTCGCGACCCGAATCAAGCCCGAGACGCACGAAGCGCTCAGGCGGATCGCCTACGGTCGCCGCATCACCATCGCTGAGGCGCTGGAGCTAGCTGTTGCAGCATACGATGCAGGATGATGGCCGAATGATAGACGCAAGATTGTAGCTTGAAAGTCGCTCGGCCTTGAGGCCCTTCCCTGCCGCATCATGACCTGGGGGGAGAGCCAAGCCCGCCGGTGGGAGATCGCCGAGAACCTGCACCGCGCCGACCTCACGACGCTCCAGCGGCATGAGCAGGTCGCCGAGTGGATCGCGCTCACGGAGGCCGATACGGCTGAAAAACCTGGGCAACCTGCCCAGGTTTCGAGGGGCGGGCGCGGCATCAAAAGTGGCCTGAGTGCCGCAACCCGAGAACTTGGCATCGAGCGTACTGAAGCCCGTCGCGCCACCAAGATCGCCGGCATCAGCGCCGAAGCCAAGGACGCCGCCCGCTCGGCCGGCCTGGAGAACAACCAGGCCGCCCTCCTGAAGGTCGCCGCCGCCGATGAGGGGCGCCAGATCGCCGTCGTCCACGACATCGCCGCCGCCCGCCTCGCAGCTAGAAATCTGTGTGCATGATTGCCGCAAGATGGTTTCTTGATAGGCTCATGCCGCTCTGCCATTGTGGCGGGCGTTGACTTCGCACCTCTGCACGGTCGACATGTCGTGTCCGGCCTAGCTCGCCTAGTGCGAGTCGTGAGCCGGCATCAGGAGAGATCGCCGCGAGATAGACCCTGAAACGACTACGGCCCCCCTGTCGCCAAACAGGAGGGCCGCGAAATCGATAGGTCTGTGAGGACCAGTTCCAATCCCTCACAAGCCATACAGCGCCCTTGGGTGTCAAGCGGGAACGCCAATTCCCGCATCGAGAAGTCGTGCCTTGTGCCTGCCGCGGCCCGAGAGGGTTGAGGACGATGTTTCACGCGACCATGGCTGCCGCGATCGACGGCGCGCGGACGCTCGCGCACATGGATGCCCTGTCGCGCCAGGTCTGGCAGGCACACGGGGCAGGGGCCGTCGGCGACGACGAGGCCCAGGCGCTCGCCGAACGGCTCCACGCCCGGCGCAGCGCGATCCGCGAAGGCATCGTGCCCGTCGGCATCCCGGCCGGCCGGCCGAGCCTGTTCCCGCCGCGTCGGCACGTGGCCTCGCCCGACAAGGTCGCCTCGCGCGACCGGCGCCGGCTCCTGGCGTGCTCCGGGCCGATGCCGCCGGCTCTCGCCGCCCGCTTCACCACGGGGCAGCTCGCAGTGCTCCGCATCGTCGCCGACGAGGTGATGGCCAAGGGCGTGTGCGGGCTCTGCATCGACGCAATCGCGGCCCGGGCCGGTGTATGCCGCCGGCTGGCGCAGGCCGCCATCCGCCTCGCCGAGGGCGACGGGCTGCTGACCATCGAGGAGCGGCGCCACGAGGGGCGGAAGAACTCGCCGAACCTCATCCGCATCATCAGCCGAGAGTGGCAGGCATGGATGCGTCGCGGGGGTGCTCACCGTCGGAGGCAGGCCGAGCCGGCGACGCTTGCCCAGGGGATAGGGTGCAAACCGATTCACCCCACGGATAGCGGGGTAATTACGGGGACAATTCGGCCAGCGGAACCGTCAAAGAGGCTGCCGGAACGGCAGAGCCGGACCCGACCGTGAAGGTGTTTTGAATTCGTAGCGATCTGTAGAGACGGCGGAGCCATGTCGAGAACGCATCAGGCCGGGCGGTATGCGGAACGAGGGGCTACTGGCCAGGTAAATATGGACTAGTCATAGATGTCGTAATATCAATTATTAGCATTGCATTGAAGATTAATATGATTATGCCAACGAATGTTAAAAATAAAAGCATGAATGGGCAATCAGCAGGGTGTAGTACGTTATGGAGCTTCTAATTGCGATCTACGAAAATGCTGATCTGAGCCTATCGCTACAGGTATCAGCGGCTTCGGCATCGTTTCCCGATTAATCTCTAATCGACTTGAAAATTAACCATTTATAAACGCAATCAAAAGTAGTTAGCCATCCTCCCTTTCCACCAAGTTTGGCGCATGACCGACTTAGTGCCCGTTCCAAGAACGAATCTCCCCGAGAGATTCATTGCAAGTTCTCAAGCTGTTTTTCTTGGGCAACAAGCATCATCTACTATTTCTCCGCAAGACCTTGTGGAAATAGCTAGCAATTCGAATCTCAGAGATGCTTTCATATATAGGTTTAATCAGGATATTACTGATCAAAACCTAAAAAATCTTATTATAGACTACGTTGAAGATACGGCGGAAGCTTTAGATAATAACATAAATAATACTGAAGCTGTTATAGAATTGGTTGACAGAGCGAGCTTTCCGATCGCGACCGCAGCCGTACTTTCTGGAATTGGACTTTTCGCTAGTGTCGGCGTATTCTTTGGGCCGATTGCAATATTTGCAGGAGGCTTGATAGGTCTCGCTGCAAGCGGAACTGGGCGTACTATCCTAAGAATGAGAACAAATCGGAATAAGTCCGCAATAAAGAAGCTCTATAAGTTTGCCTCTAAACTTAGGGGTCGGTGATGAATCACTTACAAAATACCGACAGTGTAAATCTAGTTTTATTATATATTGGAGTCTTTGTTGCGACTTGGTGTGTGCTAATTGTCTTATTTGCAATATTTAAGTCTAATTCAAGCAAATCGTCATCTCTATATGCTGTAAAAATTGCTTTTGCAGGGAACGTTCTTGAGTTCGGTTTGCGTGTTAGATACGAAGGAGAAAGTAGAATGAGGGAAGATACATCCCGTCGGGAATGATATATCTTGTAACTTATAAGTCGTCATGATCTTATAAGAGATCTAGATTTATATAATCCGATCTATCTTTTTGGACGTTTTGCCGCGCACTGGCCAAAGCGGATCTAAGGGGATAGCGAGGCTTTGTTACGATCTGAGCTTACAACTTCGTCCTCGCCTTTGTGATGCGGATGCCGGCCTTCCGCCGGTCGAGCCGTAGCCCGATTGCGGCGAGTTTCGGCGCAAGTCCGGCCATGGCCTCGCGAAGGTGTCCCACATCGCGCCAACCGCCCCCCGCGGCGACGACGGCCTCGTCATGCCGGCCCGGCGTCGAGAGGGCCTCAAGGGTCCGGACGATGACGGGCGTCGTTCCGATCCCGCCGGCCGGGCCGATGATGATCCGCGCTTCGGCGTCGACCCGCCATAGACGACCGGCGGGCGGCCGAAATGCCGGCTGGACCTGAGACTGAAGCGCTCGCGTGGCCGAAGCCGCGATGGTCGCGGCCTCGGCGCGCAGCCGCTCGCGTCGCGCCCGGTTGGCGGCCTTATTAGCGGCGGCGGTCATCGCTGCGTAATCGACCCTGCCGTCGGCCCGGTAGAGGAAAGCGGGCCGGGTCATTGAAGCGTCCCATGGCCGGCCGGGGCGTCGGCGAGGATCGCGCGCACCGCCGTCCCGACCTCCGCGGTCATATCCTCGGCGATCACCAGGGCGTGGTCGCGGACGTCATCGAGTGAGGCGCCGGCCCGGCCGATCAGGTCGACCACGGCACGGCACACGACGGCTTGGGCCGCCGTGGCCGCCGCTTGAACGACAAGGTGCTGGGCGAGCTGCTCTACCGCCCGTTCCAGGGCTTCGATCCGGTCGACGCTCATGGGCCCGCTCCCGCCGTTACGCCGTCGCTGAAGGAGTTCTTATTCGCGTTGGCGCGAGCCTGGATACCGCCGAGGGCGCCGCTGGCGTTGGAAGCTGCCGAAATCGCCCCAGGTATCGCCCGAAGGGTCGCCAGGAACTTCTCCGCGACCGACAAGCCGCTCGAAAGGCCTGAGCTGTCCACTTGGGGTGACACGGTCGTCGCGCCGGCCTTTTCGAGGCTGGCGCGCAGCTCGTCGGCGAGGGTGTGCAGGCCGTCTAGGCCCCCCGCCTCGACCTTCGGGGCGATGGTCGCGGGGATCGCGGCCGGCGCCGGCCGGCCGTCGAGGCCCGGGAGACGCACGGGGGCGGGCGCCGGCATCCCGGCCCGGCCGGGGGGCAGGGAGCCCTTGCCTTCGAAGGTCCCGCGGGACCTCTCGCGTTCCTGGCGCATGACCCTCATGGACTGCGCCAGGGAGCTTTCCTTGCCCTGGATGGCAGCGATGACACCACCATTGGTGCCGGGGGTCAGCGCGTCCGCGATGGCGCCGTAGATCGCCCCGGCGGCGACCGTGACACCGCCCAGCCCGAGGCTCAGGCCCGCACCGGCCGTTGCCGCCGCTGCCGGGGCGGCGACCGTCGCCGCGGTGCCGACGGCACCCTTGCCGGCGAGGGCCACGGCAGCCCCATCGAGGGCCGCGGCCGATGCCGTCAGGGCTGTGGCGGACGTGCCCAGGCCGAAGCCGGTCATCAGCTTGTAAGAAAGCAGTCCAGCCCCGGCGAGGCCGCCGGCCGCGACAGCCCCGCCACCGGCCACCGCGAGGCTCGGGTGATCCTTCGCCATGACGGCGAGGTCTTGGAGCCCGCCTGCAAGCCGCTTCATGCCGCCGGCCGCGCTCTCCATGAGCGGCGATGAGGCGGTGGAGATGAGGTTCTCCATGCCGGCCTTGAGGGCCTTGTACCCCTCGGTGGCGTCCTTGGAGAGGTTGCGGGCGTACATCCCCGACATGCTGTCGGACTGGTTGATGTTGGCCTCGTCCTTATGGAGCCGGGTCCGGCTCATCTGCTGGGTGAGGGCCTCCGCGAACAGGTTGGAGTTGGAGTTGCGGAACATCGTGCCGAGGGCCTTCGAGAGCTCCAGCTTGTCGTCGGTGTTGACGCCCTTCTTCTGGAGGGCCGGGATCAGGACGGTCTCCGCCCACTCCAGGGGGTCCGACAGGGCCCTGTTTGTGTCCTTCACCGCCCCGGCGTTCCACGACGTCACGTGGCCGCCCTTGATCCGGGCCTTGCTCTTATCGAGCAACCCGGCGTCGACCCATGCCTCGGCCTGCTTCTGGTCGTTCGCCCGGCCCATGATGACGCTGCGGAAGGCGTTGGCCGCCGTACCCGCCCGATCGCCTCCGAACTCCGTCACCAGGGAGGGGGCGATCTTGGTCAAAAACCGCTCGTTGTAGAGCGGCAGGGCCGCCTTCGCCTGCTGGCCGAAGTTGAGCATCTCGGCCGGGTTGAAGTTGCCGCCGCTGAAGGCCATGGCCCGGACCATCTCGCCGGCCTCGCGCTGGAAAACCTTTGTGTTCCCGGCGGTGCCTCTCATCTCGAAAAAACGTGCGGTCTTGTTTCCCATCTCCCCGGCGCTGTCGGTGATCTTGCCGCCGGCCGCTGCGTGCACGACCGCCGTGGCCTTCTGGACGAACGTCAGGTTCTCAAGGGCGTGGTGGAGGTCACCGAAGGCGCCAACGGTCTCGTTTACGACCTTCAGGTTCTCCTCAAAGGTCGCGTGCGGCACGGCCCGGCTGGTCCGCTCCGAATGCTCCTCGATGTCCTTCATCTCCGCAGGGGTGCGCCCCGCGTTCTGAAGCATGACCCTTTCATGCTGGAGACGTGCGCCGGCCCGGACGCTGTGACCGATCCCGTGGGATACACCGTGCACACCGACATAGCCGGCGGCCCCGGCGCTGGCGGCGTGGAGGACCCCGTTGCGGCGGACGTGCCGATCGCGCTCCCGTTCCTCCGCGGCGTGCGCCCGGGCCTCAGCCAGGGCCTCTCCATCAGCGCGCAAGCGGGTCTGACGGGCAGGGCGCGACATGCCCTCCGCGAGCCGCCGGCCGCCGTCGATATCGGCCGACTGCCGGCGACCAGCGGCGCCCATGCCACGTGTTATGTCCCGGCCGGCGGTTGCCCGGCGCAGGGCCTCGGCGGCCTCGGCCTGGTCGCGATCGGCGCGGGCCTGCCTGCCGGATGCCACGGTGGCCCTGAGCTGCGCCGTGGCCCGGCGCTTGGTCTCTACCGCGCTCGCCGCTGCCGCGACGCCGGCCGCCTCGTGGGCGGCGACCTGACGACGGACCGCGACCGTGACGGCCTCGATGTCAGACCGCACCTTGCGCTGGGCCTTGGCTATATCAACCAGGGGCGTCCCGGCGCGCTCCAGCTCCCGGCCTGCCCCGCGGACGGCGATCCTCTGGCGGGTGAAGGCGTCTTCGACGCCGGCCGCGGCCCGGATCGCGGCGGCATTGGCCCGGCGCGCGGCCTTCAACCCGGCCGCGGCCTCCGCGACGGCGCCGGACCCGACGAAGCCAGGATAGTTGCCGGACCCGGAGGCCTTGGATCGATCGAAGAACTGCACCTTCCGCTCGGCCGCCACGAGGGCGCGCGCCGTCTTTTCGACCTCACTACGGGCGTCCCGGAGACGCGCTCCAAGGCCCTGGAGGCCCTTCGATGCGGCGGCGAACCCATCGAGCTTGCCGGCCGCGGCCTGGAGGTGGCCGAACTGCTTTAGCAGATCGGCCCCGCCCGACGTTGCCTTGATCTTGTTCGCGCTCGCGCCGAACTGCCTCATCGCCTCGGCGTCGGCGCGAAGTTTGGCGACTAGCCCGGCGTCATCGACGCGGATCGCGAGTGTGGATGTGAGGGTGGACACGGTGATGCTCCCAGGTGTGCGCCGTCAGAGCGCGACCCCCTGACGGCACCCCCGGCGCCCCCGATCCCGCGTTCGCGCCGGATTGATGAATTGAAGTGTCGCCGTGTAAACCTTGACCGCCGTTCCAATTTTCATTGTGCGTGACGCGGAGGTTTACTGCCGTTTGCTGACCGACGACGGGCCATCTAGGAATGTCACGCTATATCACCGGACGGAACCTCTATTACGTCCGGTAATTCTTGAATTTCAGGCGCGCTGGCCCATTGCCATCCGCTCGGCCCTCGACGGCTCGACCTTGGCGACGACCCGAGCGGGCCCTACGGGGCGCGTTTCGGTCTGAGGCCGGCGATCGGCGCCCTGCCGGGCGACCCCGTAGACGTCGGGGACGTACAGCGCGTCGACCAGGGAGGCGGGCTTCGCGCCGCGCTCGGCCGGCAGGAACTCGACCACCTCGAAAAGGCGCTTCCGGCTGTAGACGCGGAGGTGATGTGCATTCGGCAACATGAGCGAGCCGGACCCGTCACCGCGCGTGACGATTTTCTCCTGGTGCCCGGCCGCGACGCCGGCCTCGTCTACCCACTTCTCCACGGTCTCGCGGCGCAGCTCCTCCCGCGGCCGGCCGGGCAGGACCCGGAAGGCCTCGACGCCGGGCAGGGGGCCGCCCTCGCCGGCATCGGCCAGCGCCCGGTTCGCGGCGACCGTGGCGCGCTCGGCTTCGACCCGCAGGGCCAGGATCGCGCGGGCCCGGGCCGCCATGTCGGGTAGGTCGCGCTCCACGGCCTCGCGGAAGGCGGACTGCGCCGCCGTGGCGGTCTCCACGATGGCCGCCAGGGCCGCCCTGTCCTTTGCCTCGACTGCGGCGGCGGTCTGAGCGGCGAAGCGGTCCACGAGCATCCTCGCTCGATCCAGACGGATCGTGGCGGCCCGGCGGTCTTCATCCAGCTTGCGCAGGCCTTCGTCGGTCGCGCCCAACAGGGCACCCTGGTAGGCGGCCTCCGCGTCCTCGACCCCGGTCTGAGCGGCAACGAGTTCGTCGGCGGCGGCGTCACGGTCGTTCGCGAGCTGCGGAGCCGGCGCCGGGGCGTCCTGGCGTGCGCGGGTCAGCAGGGCGCGGAATTGTGCGAGGCGCGACATGGGCTTAGCCTTCCGATCGCGCGTTGAGGCCGGCCTGCGCGTTCGTCTCGGCGACGACCTCGTCCCAGGAGATGGCGCCGGCCTGCGCGGAGGTGTTGTCGTTGCCCTTCACGGCCCCAGCGCTCTCCCACTTCCGGCGCTCGGCGAGGATGCCGGCGTCGTACCCGGCGGCCCACGCGGCCGGGTCTTTCTCGGAGAGGCTCGTGACCTGATTGGCCGGTGCGACCTGCGCCGTGGGGGTCGGGACGTACCCGACCGCCTCTGCGACGGCCCGCGCCACGGTTCCAAGCGATGGGGGGAGGGTGAGGTTCAGGCTCATCGGTCGGCTCGGGTTTTCGAGGGGGCGGCGTCGCGCGCGAGGCGATCGTGCAAGGCGTCGGCGACGAAGGAGGACACGGGCACCCGGCGGACCTCTGCGGCCAGGCGCACGGCCAGGGCGAGGTTCGGGGGGACGCGGACGTGAAGGCGCCCCTGCCGCGCGGTAGCGGCGTCCTCGGCGGCAGATGCGGGCAGGGGCGACTTCATGAGGGGCATGTTGCCCCGCCCGGTCATGGCCCGTCTCAGGGCATAACCGGGCACAACGATGTATAACTACGCGCGCGCGCGAGGCAGAGGCTGCCGACCGCTCATCCAAGATCGCAGGTCAGCCACATTGACGTACCAACGGCCTCCCCTCTTGAAGACCCAGCCCGGTCCGTCGCCGTGCCGGTGAAGCGTGCCGTCGCCGCACTTCGCAATCCTTGCGGCCTGCGCGATAGGGACGCTTTCTGGCGCTTGGAGCACCGGGGCGGCGTCCTCATCCGGCGGGATGCGGGCGAGCTGGTACGCCATCCGGCGCACCTCGGCGTCGCGGGCGGCCCGCATCGTGGCGATGGCGCGGGCCTGCGCGTCGAGGGCGTCAATCTCGGCGATTGTGGACCGGATGCGGGCGGCCAGGCCGGCGGGATCGTGGCGCGGCGCCGTCATCGGGAGGCCCCCCGGATGGGGGTGGGCAAACGCAACGAAACCGCGATTTCTCGACCACCAAAAACGCGCAAGTCCCGGGCTGCGTCGGCACCGCGGCTCCTCCGCGCGCGTCCACGGTCCCTTAACGCGCTGGGAGCCCCGTCACCGGCCGCGCCCGCCCGCCCGGCCCCGAACACCGACCCGACCCGCCGCGCCCGTCCACGGCCAAGCCAGCGCACGCACGGGCCGGTCGCATCGTGCGTCTTCATATGAAGACACATGCCCCGCACCGGCCGCCGGCCGCCCGCGCCAACCGTTGGGATATCGCAACGGTCGACCCGCACGGGCCCGCCGCCCCGGGGAGCCGCCATCGTTGAGCGCACCCGGATGGGGCAGAGCGGGCGAACCGGGGAAGGCGGGGACGTCTGCTGAGATTTCAGCACACCCCTTCCCGCAACCTCGACGCCCCATTCGCCACCCCTTTGAACGGTGGCGAGGGCATCGGTTTCAGAATGGGGTGTTGGCATATGCCAACCCCTCGGGGGTGAGGCGCAAAGGTGGCGGTGCGTCACGTTTAGGCTCTGCCGCGAGGGGCGGCGCGCTCGCGACCCGCAAGGGGAGAGAGCGAGCGCGTCGACCCGCCTCGCCCGGGCGCAGGGGTGAGATGCCAGGGTGCAGAACCAGGCACCCGGCGCGGCAGGATGCAGTGTCAGTCCTTCAGCTTGGAGAGCGATCGTGGTTTGCGTCGCGCTACCCGCATCCTGTGCGGCGGGATGGTCGGGATCGCGGACCTGAAGGCCGCGACCGCTCCCGTGCGGCAGGGCGAGGCGTCGCGACCGAACGATCCGGAGAGCTGTCCTGAGAGGTAGAGGCTGGTGAGGACCGTTCTGAGGTTCTGGCTCTAGGCGAACGGACGCGAAATTCTCACGTTTCGGGCTCAAAACACCCCCCGCGAACGGACAGAAATTCTCACGCATGGGAGGTGCCTTCCAGCTTGTGAGCCCGACGGTAAAGGGTTGCTTGGGAGACGTTCGGATAGAGCTGCCGAGCCTGGGCAAGCGCCAGGGCAAACGCCTTGTTCTTCCGCGAGCTGGCCCGCTTGGCGCGCTTCCTCTCACGAGCCTTGGCGCGCTCTTTTTCCTCACGGGCCTCCGCGGTCATGTCGACGGCCTCGGCGCCCCAGAACTCCGTCTGGTCGCGCTCCGCGTCGGTGAGCCCGAGTTGCTCCCCC